>NZ_CP009291.1:625000-1250000 GCF_000767465.1 Novosphingobium pentaromativorans US6-1 | reverse complement strand
CGCCCGCAGCACGCCGGTGAAGGCCTGCGAAGTGAACTGGCTGCCCTGATCGGTGTTGAAGATGTCCGGCTTGCCAAAGCGGGCCATGGCATCCTCCAGAGCCTCGACGCAAAAAGCCGCGTCCATGGTATTGGACAATCGCCAGGCCAGCACCTTGCGGGTGGCCCAATCCATGATCGCAACGAGATAGAGGAAGCCTCGGCGCATCGGTAGATATGTCACGTCCGCACACCACACCTGATTGGGCCGCTCGATCTTCATGTCCCGCAGCAGATAGGGATAAATCCGATGCTCCGGGTGCGGATCGCTCGTGCGCGGGCGCTGGTAGATCGCCGCCAGCCCCATCTGCGCCATCAGCCGTCGTACCCGGCGGCGGCCCACCGCATGACCAAGCCGCTGCAGGTGCCGCACCATCTGCCGGCTGCCGTACCACGGACAGTCCATGAACGTCTCGTCGATTACCCGCATCAGCGCCAGCGTCTCCTCGCTCTGAGGCGCAGGCGTATAATAATAGGAAGACCGGCTGATCGACAGCAGGCGGCACTGCGCCGCGATCGACAGGCGCTGGTGAGCAGGCTCGATCAGCAATCGCCTCTGGCCCGCGCTCATCGACCGGAGGCTTTCGCCAAAAAATCCCGCTCCACCAGCAATTGCCCGATCTTGGCATGCAGCTTCTCGATTTCCGCTTCGGTCTCCGTCTTCGACGCCTGCTCACCGCCGTCGAACAGGCTGGCCATCCCGTCCACCGCCTGACGCTTCCATCCCCCGATCATCGTATGGTGGACGCCGTGCTTCGCAGCCAGTTCCGCCAGCGTCAGTTCACCACGGATCGCCTCCATCGCAACTTTCGCCTTGAATTCCGCGCTGTAGCGCTTTCTCGTCTTCTTCATTCCCGTCCATTCCTTAGGTCGGGATGAGCTTAACACCCTGTCCAGATTTCCAGCACCACGTCAGAGAGCTATTGCGGAGAAGAGACGGTCAGTGCATTGGCTCGCAGGCACGGAACGAGCCCGTCGCAACTGCTCATGTGACGGCGCGAGTTTCGCAAGCGGTTGGATGAGCGGGGTCTGGCCTTGCCCGTAGTCTCGTCAGCATCTGTGGCATTTGTCCCCGCTGCAATCAATCCAGAGCCGGAGAGCCAACCGGTTCGCCAGTCCATACGAACGCGCCAGCCCCGGCGCTCCTAGGCAAGTGTCGTCGAACAGGAGATCGAGGGCGTCTCGGTGAAGATCGGATCGGGTGCCGACAAGCGCCTGATCTCGGCCGTCATCGAAGCGTTCCGGAGCGACCCTGTCCTGGAAAATGCCTACGGTTGGGGGGCACCTCGCAACGATCAAGAGCGCGGGGCAATCGGCGCAATTTCAAAATTGCGTTGAAGATCTTTCATAGGAACTTCTGGCGCCGCGCAACTGCCAACGGGCGTCATCATGAGCCTTGTTTTCGATTAAAATCCATAAATTACAATGCTATGACTTTGTCTTGGAGGTGGGGCGCATAAGCTTGTTGCGTTATGTTGCAAGTGCACAATGACAATGGCATAACCAAGAAAAATTTAATGATCGCAGGGGGCGTTCGACGACAGTCAGAACTTCGGGGGCGCTTCAAATGAGTAGTGAACTACGGATATTCGTGCGCGCAGTGCAGATGAAGAACATCTCCGCTGCGGCAAGAAGCCTGCACTTGACGCCGGCGGCTGCCAGTCACCGGATCATGCAGCTCGAGAACCGGATTGGGGCCCGGTTGCTTAATCGGACAACGCGGGCTTTGCATCCCACCGAGGAAGGGCTCGTCTTCTACGAACATGCACTGGAAGTGCTGGAGGCGATAGAACGCGCCGAGAGCAGTATCGCCACGGCGGGCGGAGAACCGATTGGTGCGCTGCGCGTCACCGCCCCCATCGGTTTCGGGCGCCGCATTCTGGGCCCCTTGATTGTCCAGTTCCACGAACGCTATCCCAAGGTTCGCGTCAACCTGCGTCTGTCTGACCGGCTCATCGACTTGCTGGATGAAGCAGTGGACATAGCAATTCGCATGGCCAATCCCGTCGACAGCAGTTTCATTGCGCGCAACCTCGAGGATTGCGAGCGGGTCCTGTGTGCCTCTCCCGATTATCTAGACCGCAAGGGCAGGCCGCGCGAGCCGGGTGAGCTTATCGACCACAATTGCCTCGTGTTGCGGTTTCCGGGAAGCCCCCAGGTGCGCTGGCGCCTGCAGGCGCCCGATGGTGTCGTCGCGGTCCCGGCCACCGGTGACTTCGACGCTGATGAAGGCGACGTCCTGACCGAGTGGGCACTGCATGGCGGCGGGATCGTCATGAAGCCCTACTGGGAAGTGGCGGAGCATATCCGCAGCGGGAATCTCGAAGTGGTGCTGGCCGATTATCCGCCGGAACCGGTGAAGTTGATGCTGATGTATCCGCACCGCAACCTGGTGCCGGCAAAACTGCGGGTCTTCATCGATTTCATGGCTGAGCAGAAGTCTCTGCTTCCGGACGTCTCCCATTTCGGAGGGAGCGGAAAGGTCGTCAGGTTCGGAACTTGACGAGCCGGGCGCAAGTCCACGGACGCGGCTTCGCCATTCTTCGATAATGTCGGAAAGTCCTTCCTGAATTACGGCGATGCTGATGTCACGTCCAGCGCGTATGACGGTGAGGTCGCAAGGTCGATCGGGACAAGGCCGCATCTGGAGCGGTGGTTCCGGTGGATCGGAAGCCAGCACGCAGCGCGGATACTTCGCGATCCCCGAAGATGCCGGTTCCCGAAGCCGCGGGGGTCAGCTGCTTGGCGTTGCATTGAGGGAGCCTCATCGATGATTGCCTTGCTTGAACGCATTGTTTTGCCGCGGCCTCGTCCGACGTGCTTGTTCCTTGCCGCATCGCTCGCCGTCTGTGGTTGCAGTGTATCGAATGGCGGGGCTGTTGCGGAACGGGGGGCTGCAGAGGACGCGGCGGTCATGGGCAGCGACCTGTCTTTGCAGGAGCTGATGGCCCATGTCATGCAGCGCAATGCCATCCAGATGTGGAACTGGCAGGCTTTCGTCTCCGATGGCACGGGTGCGCATTCAACGGTCCCGCGCACTGACGAGGAGTGGGAGGATGCCGAGAGCGACGCTCTAACGGTCGGCGAACTGGCCCGTACTATTCAGCAGGCACCCTACCGCGTCGATGATCCGATGTGGTCGAAGAAGGCGCAAGCACTGCAGGCTGCGGCTGCCAAGGTCGCCAAGGCGGCGGAAGTACGCGATGAGGATGCCTTCCTCGCCGCCGGAGCGAGTGTTAACGACGCTTGCGTGTCGTGCCACTATCGCTTTGCGCCGCAACTCGAAGGTCCGGAGCCGACCGCATCTCCTTCCGAGGCGGGTCAAGGATGACCGGCCGCGATCGGACCTGCTGCGCTTGCCATTATCATTCATATGCATCGACTGGCGGCGCGCCTGCGATGCCGTCTGACCGCAAATTCAATTGAGAATCGGAGTTGAACAGGTTGCCTGAACTCGATCCCCTGTTGTTTGGCGAAATCGATCCGCCCCAACGGCTCTTGATGGGGCCTGGCCCGATCAATGCGCATCCCCGCGTCTTGCGAGCCATGTCTGCGGATCTGCTTGGACAGTTCGATCCCGAGATGACCGATTTCATGAATCAGGTCATGGCGCTCTATCGACCGATCTTCGGAACCGACAATCGCTGGACGATGCTGATCGACGGAACAGCGCGGGCCGGCATCGAAGCGGCGCTGGTCAGTCTGGTGGCAGCGGGCGACAAGGTTCTGGTGCTCAATTCGGGGCGCTTCGGTTTGTTGCTGACCGAGATCCTCTCGCGCATCGGCGCCAGCATCGAGACCATCGATGTGCCCTGGGGCGAGATCGTGCCGATGGAAACTCTGGCTGCTGCGATCGAGCGGACATCGCCGCGCCTTGTCGCTGCCGTTCACGGCGATACCTCGACGACGATGGCCCAGCCGCTCGACGGCTTTGGCGCGCTTTGCAGGGCCGCAGGCGCTTTCAGCTATGTCGACGTCACGGCAACCATTGGCGGAATGCAGATCGCCGCAGACCGGTGGGGCGTCGATGTCGTGAGCGGGGGGCTGCAGAAGTGCCTGGGCGGTCCTTCGGGTTCCGCTCCGATTACCATCTCGGACCGGGCGGCGGAGCATATCTTTCGGCGCAGGCACATCGAGAAAGGCATCCGGCGCGAGGACATCGTGGATGGTCACGGGCCGCGGATCCCTTCCAACTATTTCGATCTCGCGATGATCATGGACTACTGGTCCGAAAAGCGCCTCAATCATCATACCGAGGCGACTTCGATGCTTTATGCTGCACGAGAATGCGCCCGCATCGCCTTGGGCGAAGGCCTGGAAAAGCGCTATGCGCGGCATCGCGCGGCCGGCCGGGCGATGGCTGCCGGCCTGCGTGCCATGGGTCTGACCCTGTTCGGCAACGACAGCTACCGCATGAGCAACGTCACCGGCGTCTATATTCCCGAGACCGTGGACGGCGAGGCTATCCGCCACGCCATGCGCACGAACTTCGAGATCGAGATCGGCACGGCCTTCGGGCCACTGGAAGGGCGGATCTGGCGTCTTGGAGCGATGGGTTACAACGCGATGAAGCACAAGGTCCTGCTCACGCTTGGAGCGCTTGAGGCGTGCCTGCGCGCACAGGGACATCCGGTTGCAATGGGCGAGGCGGTTCCTGCAGCTTTGGAAGCATGGGACGCATGAGCCAGCCTCGCGATCTCGTCGGCTACGGCTGTACTCCCCCAGAGGCGAAGTGGCCCGGCGGGGCCCGGATCGCCGTGCAGTTCGTGATCAATTACGAGGAGGGCGCGGAGAACTGCGTGCTCAACGGCGATGCCGGTTCGGAATGTTTTCTCTCCGACATGGTCGGTGCCGTCAGCCATCCCGACCGCGCGATGGCGATGGAAAGCCTCTACGAATATGGCAGCCGCGCCGGGTTCTGGCGACTGCACCGCCTGTTTGTGCAGCGTGGTTTGCCGGTAACCGTATTCGGTGTTGCACGGGCGCTGGAGATGAACCCGGATGCGGTAGAGGCAATGCTGGCGGCCGACTGGGAAATCGCCAGCCACGGCCTGCGCTGGATCGACTACCAGAACGTGCCTGAGGACGTCGAACGTGCGCACATCTCACAGGCTATCGCGCTGCACGCGCAGGTCACGGGGCAACGTCCGCTTGGCTGGTATCAGGGGCGTACTTCACCCAATACGGCGCGCCTGATCGCGGAGGAAGGAGGATTCCTCTACGATGCGGACAGCTACGCCGACGATGTTCCCTACTGGAGCCGGCATCACGGCAAGCCGCAGCTCATCGTGCCCTATTCGCTCGATGCGAACGACATGAAGATGGTCGCGCTCAACGGATTTACCGAGGGCGAGCAATTCTTCCGCTACCTGCGGGACACCTTCGATCAATTGCGCGATGAGGGCGGCAGGATGATGTCCATCGGCCTGCATGCGCGCATCGCCGGCCATCCGGCGCGCGCCCGCGCGGTCGCGCGGTTCATCGATCATGTCGTGGCGAGCGGCGATGCCTGGGTCGCTAGGCGTATCGATATCGCGCGTCACTGGATTGCGGAGCACCCCGCATGAGCAGCGACGATCTGACGATCAGGAGAGCCCCGATGGCTTTCGAGGGTGAGGAAGGGCCCCTGGCGATCGACGGGCTTGCGGAAGGCAGTGCGGAACCCGGCCGCGTCGAGCGGGAAATCGTCCCCATCAACGATACCTTCAAATGGACAATGTTATGACCGCAGTTTTCGAACACAGTCCCTGGATCGAAGAGCGCGCCGATGGCCGCCCCTCTTCGGGAGACCGTCACGCAGATCTCATGGCAGTTGTCCACGAGGCGGACATCGACGAGAAGCTGGCTTTGATCCGCGCGCACCCTGAACTTGCGGGCAAGGCTGCGATCGATGGCACCCTGACCGCGGCATCGGCAGCTGAGCAGGCCTCAGCCGGGCTGGACCGACTGACTCCTGCAGAATTCGAGGAATTCCAGACCCTCAACGCGAGTTATCGTGCGCGTTTCGGCTTCCCTTTCGTCATCTGTGCAAGGCTGAACAACAAGGCCGGGATCCTGTCGAGCATGAGGGAGAGGCTGGGGAACGGCCGCGAGCAGGAGATCGCCATTGCAATTGCCCAGATCGGGGAGATTGTGCGCCTCAGGCTGGAAGACGGGCAATGAGTGAAATACGCCTGTCCACCGGCCCCGCCGGTCTCGAAGCCCTCGAGGCGGATCTGGCGCGCCAGTTGCTTCTGACCGGTTATGGCGGACACGACTGGACCCGGCCGCGCTCGCATCCGGAAGGGCACGTGCATGATGTCGTCATCGTCGGCGGCGGGCAGAGCGGCCTTGCCGCAGCCTTTGGCCTCATGCGCGAGCGGATCGGCAATATCCTTGTGCTCGATGAGAATCCGGCCGGTTTCGAGGGGCCTTGGGAAACCTATGCGCGCATGATTACCCTGCGCACGCCCAAGGATCTCACGCCGATCGATTTCGGAATTCCGGCGCTGACTTACCGTGCCTGGTGGGAGGCCCAGCACGGTGCCGAAGGCTGGGCGCAGGTCGACAAAATCGCGCGAGAGGACTGGATGGCCTACTTGCGCTGGTATCGCCGCGTTCTCAACCTGCCTGTGCGCAACGACACCAGGCTGGAATTGATCGAGCCGATCGGGAAGGGGCTCCATCGCCTCAGGCTCGCCGACGGCTCATTTCTGCTGTCCCGCAAGGTGATCCTTGCCACAGGCATCCAGGGCGGCGGCGAATGGCATACGCCTCCGATGGTTTCGCAGGCTCTGCCGCGCCACCTTTACGCTCATACCAGCGAAGCCATCGATTACGCTGCGCTTACGGGTAAACGCATCGCCATCCTCGGTGGCGGCGCTTCGGCTTTCGACAATGCCAATGCCGCGCTTTCGCAAGGCGTCGGTTCGGTCGAGGTGCACATGCGGCGAAAGCAACTGCCGCGGATCAACCCGATCCGGTTCATGGAGCGGGTAGGTTTTACCGCGCGTTATCCCTCTTTGAGCGATTCCGAGAAATACGCCGTCATTTCGGCCTTCCTCGGGCATAACCAGCCACCCACGAACGATACCTTCAGCCGCGCTGCGGCAAGGCCCGGTTTCAGCCTGCATCTCGGTTCGCCGTGGCTCTCGGTGAAAGCGCAGGGAGCCCAGGCGCTGGTCACCACGCCGCGCGGTACATTCGCATTCGATTTCCTCGTGTTGTCGACCGGTCTGCTCAGCGATCCCGCTTTACGTCCGGAACTTGCCCGGGTGAGCGATGCCATTGCCCGCTGGTCGGACGTCCATCGCGCGCCGGAGGGCAAGGCAAATCCGCTTGTCGATGCCCATCCCTACCTCGGGCCGGCGTTCGAATTCCTGCCGCGAAAAGGGAGCAATCCCGAAGTTTTGCACGGACTGTTCGCCTTCAACTATTCGGCGCTGGCCAGCTTGGGGCTTTCGGCGTCCGCGCTTTCGGGACTGCAGACGGCACTGCCGCGACTGGTTCGCGGCGTGGCCGATCAACTCTTCCTCGACGACCGTGAATCCCTGATCGCCGACTTTCTCGCCTATGATGAACCCGAATTCATGGGCGAATGCCCTGAGCAGCGGGAGGATGCGGCGTGAACAGTTTATCGACCCATGTTCTCGACACTGTGAACGGACGCCCGGCGGCCGGCGTCTCCATCGCGCTTTCCAACGTGGAAGGAGAGATCCTCTTCTCCGGTTCCACCGATGCAGACGGCCGCTGCGGGAAGCTACCCGCTGTCGGCACCGGACGCTTCCGGCTGACATTCGCGGTGGCAGACTACTTTCGCGGTCTTGGCATCATCCTTCCCGATCCACCGTTTCTGGACGTTGTATCCATAGATTTCGGCATAGCCGAGGCGTCGGGACATTATCACGTTCCGCTGCTTGTCTCTCCTTATGGATATTCGACTTATCGGGGCAGCTAGACCGTCAACCCGAAGTCAGACCTGTCATTTCAGAGCTTGCACAAGATGCGGCCGACGCCACCGCGCGGCATTTCGCCTTCGCCCTGTCGATACAATCCGGAAGGATGCTCCATGACCTCTCGCCGTGCCTTGTATTCGAAGGCCATCTCATCCTGTGTCGCTTTAGGAGGAGCAGCGCTTGTCACCTCCTCGGCCTTTGCCGCAGAGGCAGGCGGTGCTGATGCAGCCCCGGTGATGCAGTCGGCAGGGGCTGTAGCGGTTCCCGGCAAGGGCAATGAAATCGTCGTGTTCGGTCGTGGTGAAGCCAAGATCGGTGTTGCGCATGCGGCGAGCGAAGGCAGTGTCGCCGGTTCCGACCTGCTGGTGCGCCCGTTGCTGCGCGTTGCCGAGCTGCTCGAGGCCGTACCCGGAATGGTCGCTGCGCAGCATTCGGGCAGCGGCAAGGCCAACCAGTATTTCCTGCGTGGTTTCAACCTCGATCACGGGTCGGACTTCACCACATACGTCGATGGCGTGCAGATGAACCTGCGGACACACGGTCACGGGCAGGGCTACCTGGATCTCAATGGGCTGATACCCGAGATTGTCGCGCGCGAGGATTTCCGTAAGGGGCCCTATCGCGCGGATGGAGGCGATTTCGCGTTGGCGGGCGCGGCCTACATGACCACGATCGATGGGTATGATCGGCCATGGATTGCGCTCGAGGGAGGTTCGTTCGGTTCCCGGCGGTTGGCCGCGGGCGGAACGCTCCGGGACCTGGGGCCGGGCGATCTCACGCTGGTCGCGCAGGCCAAGCGCTATGACGGACCCTGGCAGGTACCCGAACGCCTGCGGCATTATTCGGGCTTTGCGAAATACCTCATGCCTGCAGGCGAAGGCGACGTGGCGGCTTCGCTCCATGGCTATAGCGGGACATGGCGTCCTACCGAGCAGATCCCCGAGCGGATCGTCGGATCGGCAGTCTGTCCCGACGTCTTCTGCTCGCCTGATCCCAGTGCTCGCGGGCGCACGCTGCGCGTCGTCGGCAACATCGCGGTGACGCAGCCGGACTGGAGCGCGAACCTTCACGCGCAGTATTACGACTGGTCGATGTTCTCCAACCCGACTTATGCAGAACCTGACGGGACCAGCGCCCAGATCCGGCAGTTCGACCGGCGCTGGATCGTCGGCCTGTCGGCGCGCAGGCAATGGGACCTCGGCACGGCCCTGAGCCTCACGGCGGGTACCGAGAACCGTTATGACAACATGGGCAAGGTCGGTGTCGATCGCACTGAGGAGCGCGTGTTGTTGCAATCGCTCGGGCGATATCATGTCGAGGAACTCTCCGGCGCGCTTTACGCTGAGGCCACGTGGCGACCTCTTGATGGCTTGCGTCTTACGGCGGGTCTGCGCGGCGACTATTATCGCTACGACGTGCGCGCCCACGATCCGCAAGCCGAAGCGCTGGGCACGGGGCAAGGCCACGATTCGATAGTTTCGCCCAAGTTCTCTGCCGCGTATCGAGTCATGCCGCAGTTCGAAGTCTATGCGAACTGGGGGCAGGGTTTTCATTCGAATGACGTTCGCGGCGCGGTGAACCTGGAGCTGCCTGTCCCGGTTCTCGTGCGGGGCACCGGCAAGGAATTGGGAGGCCGTCTGCAGCTTTCCGGTTTCTCGCTGACCGCCACGTACTGGTGGCTCGATGTCGGCAGCGAATTGCGCTTCGTTGGCGATTCAAATGCCGTTGAACCCAGCGGGGCGAGCAACCGGCATGGCTATGAGATCGTCGCGTTCTGGCGGCCGCTGTCCTGGCTCGCGCTCGACGGTAACTACACTGCCAGCCATTCGCGTTTCGACAATGGAGAGCGTATTCCCAATGCCTTCGAGAATGCGGCGTCCGGCGGTGTGGCGCTTGTTCTCGATCCCTGGGAGGCGAGTCTGCGCTTGCGCCATCTTGGCCCCTATCCGTTGATCGAGGACAACAGCGTGCGCAACCAGGGAAGCACGGTCGTCAACGGGCGCGCGGCCTGGAAGGGCAAGCATTGGGAGATCTACGGAGAAGTGCTCAATATCCTCGATAGCCGGGACAAGGACATTGCCTACTTCTACGAGTCCTACATCCCCGCCTACGATGCAGGCGGGCCCATCGAAGGTGTCCTCAGCCGGGTAGTCGAACCGCGCACGGTCAAGGTCGGGGCAAAATTCACATTCTGATCGCAGTGCTTGCCCCGAAGTGGCCGTTAGGCGCGCGATTGACCGCGCATCGTGAAAATTTCGTTGAAATTGATCCATGTCCGAATAGCAGGCCAAATCCGGACGAGCGCTCTAGCCCGTCCTATTCACCGGATCTCTATTTCCGTGAGCGCTGGTGCTGAGTTTGGGCTTGCAGAGTGAAGGGGGCGAGCCGGTTCGCTGCGTCTTTTTCACCGCGGGTGTTCGATAGGTTTGCGGGGTTGAAGGGCAGGATCGGCATCTCGGCGGCGCGGCCGCGTTGGCTATGTCGGTGCGAGCCTGACCCCGGCGGCGACGGCGCGGAACGTGCTGGCGTCAGGGCATGCTGAGGCGAAGGCGACGCGTATGCGCGTGGCGGTTTCGATGACGCGGGCGGCGACCTTTATGAGCCGCAGGCGCAAGGTCGCGAACTCTGCAGTGGCCAGCGACGCGGCTTTCGGGATGGTTTGTCGGATGCGCCACATCAGCCAGTAGGCGGCGGTGTGGAGGATGAGGCGCATCTGGTTGGCATTGGCCGAGCGGCACGAGGTGCGGTCGCTGGCAAGCTGGGTCTTGTGCATCTTGATGAGGTTCTCGGCCTGGCCGCGAGCACAGTAGAGCGTGTCGTAGATGTGCTCGGCGGAGCCGCCTGCCAGGGAGGTGACGACATACCGGATGTCCATGCCGAGCATGCTCGCCTCGATCCGGGCGGCGACGCGGCGCTGGCACTTCCAGCTTTTCGCGCCATAGTGGGTCTCTGCATAGTGGCGCAGGATTACCCGGCCTTCTTCGGCGCGCTTGACCGCACAGGCATCGGCGGCCGCGACGATTACCGGATCGGCGCGCAACGCAGCGTTGGTCGGCAGACCAAACACATAGTCGACGCCGGCCGCCTCGCAGAAGGCCATGACCTCGGGGCGGCCATAGTGCCCATCGCCGCGGATGGTGATGTGCGTTTCCGGCCAGTGTCGACGGATATGCCGGACGAGGCGGCGAATATGCCCTGCGGCCTCCGCGCCCGAAGGTGTCTTGCCGGTGCGCAGCAGCATCGCGACCGGCCGGCCGGTCGCAGTGTCGTAGACATGGATCGGCAGGAAGCAGCGCTCGCCGTGATGACCATTCCAGAACGACAGCTGCTGGTAGCCATGAACGACATCGCAGGTGTCATCAACATCCAACGTCACCGCCTTGGGCGGCTTGGGATAGCTGGCGCAGTAGATGCCAATCATGACCTGCATCATGTGCGCCAGTTCGCGCGTGGACGGCGCGTTTTCCCAGCGGCTCATGGTCGGTTGGCTGGCAAGGCCCGCGCCCGCCCCCGGCAGCTTGCCCAGCGCCAGGCGGAAGCCGGGATCATCGCGCAGAGCATCAAGGTCGTCGGCATCTTCGTAGCCGCAGCAGATCGCCAGGACCCGTGCCCGCAGGATGTCGTCCAGTGCATGGATCACCCGAGAGGGGGCGCGCGGATCGGCAATGCAGCCGGCGAGCTGTGCGCAAATCCGCATCTCGCGCTCCGCCTGCGCCAGTAGCAGAACTCCGCCGTCCGAGGTCAATCGGCCTCCGTCGAACGCCGCGCTCACTTTCTTGCGCCCGATGGCTGGAAACGAAAATCGGCGCGCGCTAACCTCGCTGCTGGCGGGTGTGGCTTGTGGCATTTTCTGTCCTGATTAGGAATGGTGTCGACAACCAATTTCCTACTTCAGAACAGTGCTTTACGCCACTTCCGCCAACCTCATATCGCGCTCCGGTGAATAACAACGGCTAGGCTTGGCGCAAAGGAGGCCCAGGTCTGATGCTCATGGAATCCGATATGCCCGTACAGCCGCTAGCTGACGCGGTTGAGCCCGATCCGGGCGCGGTGGACGAAGTTCCCGCATTTTCGAAGTTGGCCGTTCTGGGGCTGCAGCACGTCATGGTGATGTACGCAGGCGCCGTTGCGGTACCCCTCGTGCTCGGTCATGCGCTGGGCCTCACGGCGTCGCAGATCGGGCTTCTGGTTAGTGCCGACCTGTTCGGGTGCGGCCTCGTCACACTGCTCCAGACCATTGGAATCAAGGGCGTTGGTCTGCGCATGCCGATCATGATGGGCGTTACCTTCGCCTCGATCGGTCCGATGCTGGCGATCGCCAACAGCAATATCGCCGCAGGCCATGGGCCGGAACACAGCCTTCAGGTCATCTGCGGCGCGGTTCTCGTCGCAGGCGTCTTCGGACTGTTGATCGCACCTGTGCTCGGCAAGATTGCAAGATTCTTCCCACCCGTGGTGACCGGTACCGTCATACTTGTGATCGGCGTATCCCTAATCGGCATCGGCGTGGGTTGGATCGTCGGTCAGGGGAGAAGCGGTGAAGTCGATGCCTCTCACGCCGCGATGTCGTTCTTCGTCCTGGCCCTCATCCTCGCGGTATTGCGCTTCGGAAGGGGAATGGTGCGCAATGCCGCGATCCTGATCGGCGTCGCCGTGGGGACCGGAGTTGCCTCCGCTATGGGGATGACGGACTTCTCGGCGGTCGGTGAATCGGCGATAGTGGGTTTCACGCCGCCGCTTGTTTTCGGCATGCCTCGCTTCGAACTGGGGGCGGCAGTCAGCATGATGTTCGTGATGATCATCGTCATGGTCGAATCCGTGGGCATGTTCTTCGCCGTTTCGGAGATCGTCGGAAAGCCGATGGACAGTGCGCTGATGACGCGAGGCCTGCGCGCGGATGGTCTGGGCACGATCATCGGCGGTCTGTTCAATGCCTTTCCCTATACTTCGTTCTCGCAGAACATCGGACTGATAGCGATCACCGGCGTGCGCTCGCGTTTCGTGTGCGCCACGGGGGCCGTGATCATGCTCGGCCTTGCTCTCAGTCCCAAACTTGCCGTTGCCATCGCATCGATCCCCTCGTTCGTGCTGGGCGGGGCGGGGCTGGTCATGTTCGGCATGATCGCCGCAACCGGGGTGCGTATTCTCGGCAAGGTCGATCTTTCGGGAAATCCGCACAACCAGACGATCCTTGCCGTCTCGCTGAGCATGGGCATGGTGCCGCTCGTCTCGGAAGGCATCTTCGCCTCTCTCCCGCAGCCGCTGCAGCCTTTCGTCCATTCGGGCATTGTGCTTGCCACGATTTCGGCGGTGGCGCTCAACTGGCTGCTCAACAAGGATCGCAACTGAAGGCCGGGTATCGCTCCCGTCCCGCCGAAATACCTTCAAAAGCTATCTGAAAAACGCACGGGATCAGCGATGCTACGTTTCCGCAAGCGGGGCGTATGTCCACCGAAGGCCGGGAAGGGCGAACATCCCGGTGCTTTCCGTCATGGCATAGGCAGTGCGGCGCCCGATCGCCGGTCGACCACAAAAGGAACTACGATGAAGTTACATTGCAACAAGCGGGGTAGTCTGGCGCTGCAGGGAATCCTCGCCCTAGGTTTGACAGGCATGTCGATCGCGACTGCGCAGGCCCAGCCTGCGGGCAAGCCCACTACCATCACCGGCCTCACGGGCATGTGGTTCATGGAGCAGAACGATTTCGAGGGCCAGGTGGAGCCGCCTTACAAGCCCGAGACCAGGGCGATGGTCGAGAAGCGCGAGGCCGAAGAGAATGCCGGCAAGGTCATCGACGATGAAACGCAAGTATGCGAGCCTGTGGGTGTGCCCGGGATGATGCTTTCCGAATTTCCGCTCGAAATTCTCGAGACTCCGGGCCGCATAACGATCATTTCCGAAATGAGTCCGCTGGCCCGCACCATCTACCTCAACCGTACGAAGGCAACGGAAGGCCTGCCTCCGATGTACAACGGCTACTCGATAGGTCATTGGGAAGGTGAGACGCTGGTGGTTGAAACGGAAAACTTCAACGACACCGGCTTTCCGTTCCGTTTCGGCAACGCTGTGCATTCGGCCACGACCCGGCTGACCGAGCGCATCAGCCTGAGCGAAGACGGCAAGGTCCTTGTCGATGAAATGACGCTGCATGATCCGCGGTACCTGACAGACTCCTACAAGATCGTGCGCCATTACAATCGCCTGCCGGAAGATTCCGAACTTTGGGAAAGTCCGTGCATGGTCGGTTGGAAAGACGATCCTACAGCCAAGTAAAAGCCGGGTGGCCCGGCTACCCGATCGATTGACCCCAAGCGCCCACTGGCAGGATCCCGTCTCCCGCCAGTGGGTGCACTTGTGCTTTGAAGTATCTGGAAAACCGCCGTTTCTGCCGCTTTGAGCCGAAATACTTTCAAAGCAAATGAGCGAGAAGTTTGACGTCAGTTGGAAGATGCTGCGGCGCAGCGGGCATTCGCTCGCATCCCACGTCAAGCCGTATGGCGTGGTAGGCAAGCAGCGGGGAAATTTGAATCATGACAGGAAGAAAAGCAGTTGCTTTGGCTCTCTCGACGAGCCTGGCTGGATTGGCGCAGCCGGTATTCGCCGCAGAGGAAGCGCCGAAGGCAGACACGGCCCAATCGCTCGACATCGTTGTTACGGCAACGCGCCGTGAACAGAAGCTTCAGGATGTGCCGATCGCGGTGACGGCAATCAGCGCTGAACAATTCGTCAAATCGAGCTACCGGGATCCGTCCGACCTTCAATACCTTTCGCCCAGCGTTCAGGTGAGCGCCAGCGGCGGTTCGGGTTTCAATGTGCGCGGCGTCGGGACTGCCAGCTTCGACGCAGCCACCGAGCAGACGGTCGGGCTTGTCGTGGACGGCATTGTCTATGGCTTCGTAAACGATCTTGGCGGTGACCTGAGCGACGTATCGCGCGTTGAAGTCCTGCGTGGGCCCCAGGGCACGCAATTTGGCAAGAATGCTTCTGCGGGCGTCATCAACATTACTACCGAACGCCCTTCGACGGACCGGACCTACAGCGTGGTTCACGCAGCCTACGGTTCCTACGACGACACCAACGCAAGCTATCGCGTCAATGTGCCGGTGACCGACACCCTGGCGGTCATGGGCGTCGCTTCCTATCAGAACCGCGATGGCTGGGCATGGAACCCGGTGCGCCAGGAAAAGGCGGGCAGCTCCGATCAGGTGGGCGTCAAGGGCAAGCTCATGTGGGCCCCGAGCGCGGACTTCGACCTGTTCGCCAGCGTCGATTACCGCCGGTTCTACAGGACGCCGTCGTTTCTTACCAGCTACCGCGCATTGGGCGTGGGCAGCGGAGCCATTCCGCCCGGCTTCGGCATTCTCGATTACGGTATCGAACCCGGACCCAACAACACGCAAACCGGCCTTGCAAGCGAAAGCTTCCACGAGAATCGCGTCGGTGGCGGTTCGGTCGAGCTGAACTATCACTTCGGTGATTACACGCTGACATCGCTGACCGGCTATCGCATGCTGGCCCGCAATGCCTTCGCGACTTTCGCGAATACGCCGATCTCCGCCGCAGAGGGTCCCGTGCGTGTGCGCAGCGACCAGTTCTCTCAGGAATTGCGTCTCAGTTCGGCTGGGGGACAGTTCATCGACTTCGTGTCCGGCCTTTACTATTATCACCGCAGTACGAAGGAAGTCACCATGTTCGGCGGCAGCTTCGGCGGTCTGGCCGAGATGCTTTACGGCCCGGATGCGAAGCTTTCCTTTAGCGGCGGGCGCGATCATCTCAGATATTCGGTCGACAGCATTGCCGGCTTCCTGGACGGTACTGTCAATCTGACGGACGACTTCAAGGCGATCCTGGGTGCACGCCTCACGCGTGACAAGGCATCGTCCAGCCTCTACACGGAAGAAGTTGAAAACATTTATCCGCTTACCGGCACCATGTCCGCGCCCGGTAGCGCCAAGACTTCGAATACCGACTTCTCGTGGCGGGCTGGCCTGCAATACAACTTTACCCCTGATGTGATGGCCTATTTCACGGCTGCGCGCGGTTACAAGGGGCCGTTGGCGATTGCGGTTGCCGGCTCATCGGCGCGGATCGTTGATCCGGAGACCGTCCGGTCGTACGAGGCCGGCATCAAGACGACCTGGCTGAACGGCAACCTGCTGTTCAACCTGACGGCATTCCATGAGAAGTTCCGCAACTTCCAGACGAACGTGCCCGATCTTACGCTTCTTCCGCCGGGTTTCGTTACCGGCAATGCGGGCGGGATGAAGACCCAGGGTATCGAGGCGGAATTCTCGGTCATGCCGCTGCAGGGCCTGACGCTTACGGCCAACGGTACCTATCAGGATGCCAAGTACACTGACTTCCTTTCGGCCTGCTACTCCGAATATGAAGCCATTCCGCTTCCGACTACAGACGATCCGAACGTAGCCGGGGCCTGCTATACCGTTCCCGGAACCGACCTGAGTTATATTCAGGCCAAGGGTTCGCCAGCACCTAATGCCAGCAAGTGGAACTTCACGCTTGCCGCCAGCATCGAGAAGCCGATAGGCGCGGGCCTGGCTGTCGATGCCGCGGCGAACTACCTCTATCGCAGCGACTTCTACACCAATGGTGTCGATCCCAACACCCGCGTGGACGGCTACGGTATCGTCAACGTCAATCTGGGGATCGGTGCCGAGGACAGCAGCTGGCGCGTCGGCCTCTTCGCCAGAAACCTCTTCGACAAGTACTACATTTCGGCAATCGAACTGGGTGGTTTCGATGTTGGAAGTCTCGTGAACGTGCTCAATCCGGAGGCGCAGCGCACCCTGGGCGTCGTCCTGGACGCGCGGTTCTGATGATCTAGGCACAATCGCTTCCGGTTCGCCGGAGCGAGACATGCGAAATATTCCCTCTTCCACGCCATCGGGTTCACCCGGTGGCGTGGTTTTTTGTGCCTGCCCGGTTCCCTCGAACCCATGGGCTGTTTTTGACGGAGACGGAGACGGAGACGGTGGCGTTGGCGGTTGCCGCGGCGGTAGCGGTGGTTTGGCGCAAGTCCGCCCGGCATGGCGGGAACGGTACCTCTCGGGCTTTGCACGGGCGCAGTCAGCTTGCCTCGCCTTGCGTCGAATTCGAGTGGGGCTCTGGTGCCTGGAGCACATCGTGGCCGTGAGGGATGGGGGAGTAAGACGGCCAGAGGTCATGCCGTGGCGAATGCTCTCTTGCTCTCAGCGAGCGGCCCCGGGACGAAGCCGATCCAGCGCGGACCGGGAATGAAATGGACGCCTTGCCGCGGAGCAATGGCGGCGGAGAACTTCGGGTGCCGACCGGGCCGGGCTTGCGCACATGGACCAGTTGCCTCAAAAAAAGAACGGCGCCCCTTTCGGGACGCCGTTCCACTCAGGATGATGCTTGGAAATCCTGAGACAGTGTATTCAGCCCGGCGCCTGCTCCGGATCGTAAGGGAAGTAACGGATGAAGTGCTCCAGGGCATCGAGCGCCTGGTCGACGTCTTCGACTGTGACGCTTTCCGCTGGATTGTGGCTGATGCCATTGAGACACCGGATGAAAAGCAGGATCGAAGGTATGAACTTGCTCATCACCATCGTGTCATGTCCTGCCCCGGAAACCATCTTTCGACCGGAACTTCCGGTCTTGCGCACCGCTTCGACCATCAACTCGATAAGTTCGGGATCGCAGGGGGAGGGGGGCAGGTCCTGGACCAGATCGTGGTCGACGGCAATGCCACGGCGCTCTGCAATGGCACCGAGGCCTTCGAGGATCCGGGCGGCCGCGATCTTGCGCAGCCCGTCGTCGCCGGAGCGAATATCCAAGGTGAAGGCGACCTGGCCCGGGATCACGTTGACGGCACCCGGCCGCGCATCGACTTGACCCACCGTGGCCACCAAGTCTTCACCGAAGCTGGTTGCGACATTCTCGATCAGCTGTATGGCTTCGGCCGAAGCGGCAAGCGCGTCCTTGCGCAGGAGCATCGAAGTCGTACCGGCATGGCCGGCCTGCCCGCAAAAGGTCACCTGGTAACGCTGCTGGCCGGCTATGCTGGTGGCGACGCCGATGGCTTCGTCGATCGCCTCGAGCAGGGGGCCCTGTTCGATATGAGCTTCGACGAAGCAGACAAGTTCGTCGATGCTGCGACGGGACTGGTCGAGCCTGTGGTCCGTCAGCTCCTGACCGGCGATCCGGGGAAACGTCTCGAGCGCCTGGCCGACGCTGATCCCCTCAGAGTCGAGAATATCGAGCGCTTCCGCGTCAAGCGCGCCCGTCACGGCCCGGGAACACATCATCGAGGAAGGAAAGCGGGATCCTTCCTCGTCGCCGAATGCAATGACTTCCAGCGCAAAGGGAAAGCGTTCGCCTTTGCTGTGGAACCGCGCAACCAGATCTATCCCGAGAAGGACGCCCAGCGGCCCGTCGTACGCGCCGGCGTTCCTCACGCTGTCGATATGCGATCCTATGAGGATTGCGGGGGCGCCGGGCGCGGTTGCTTCGTAGCGGGCAACGACATTGCCGATACCGTCGAGACGTGTTGTCATCCCGGCCTGGACCGCCCAATTCATTACCTGCAGGATGGTCGCGTGATGCGCCTCGCCAAGGAAGGGTCTGAACAGTTGATCGCTGGAATCGCTGAAGGGTGCGTGCTTGAGCATGTCGCAGCGAGCGACAACGCGGGCGGCGCCCGCCGGGCCGCTTGCCGCAGATCCAGAGGCGGTAGATAGGTCCGTCGCTTCGATTGCAGTCGAGCCTTGGCCTGAATTGGGGGTCGGCATGGGAGTTCCGCTAGTGTGGCAGCCGTGATCAGGGCTTGTCGGTAATGATCGTGCCGTTCGGCAGCCTTGCCGAGACGGCGAGGCCGTAGTCGGATCCGTCCTTGCGCGGATGGATTCGGAAACGGATCTTGTCACCCGCCTTCATCACTGTCGGGCTCCAGCCCTTGCGGCCGATGATGTTCGGCGTGGAGCATTCGACCGTCCAGACCTTGTTACCTGCCTGAACCGTGATCATCACGTGCGGATTGCGCCAGGTGAAGGTTTTGACCACGCCGTCAAATTCGACGTACTTGCTCGAATCGAACATGTTGAAGGAATGGTGCGCATATGCGGCCGGCGACGAAAGGGCCAGGCCGATGGCAACCAGGCTGCTGATCTTCTTCATGGATTTCCTCATCAACGATAGGGGCTGCAGCCCAGTGAGTTGCGGTTCGACAGCCGTTTTCCCGACAGGACTTTTACTGCGGGGAAAGGCCGGATGGAGGCGCACGCAGGTGTCTACTTGGAGCTGTCGATAGGGTTGTACTGGATGTTCGGATCGAGCATCCGCTCGGCCTCGACATCGATGTCCTTGATCGCCTCGAGGTCCACTTTCGCAAGGGCGTCGAAATCGACTTCGCATACAGCCTCGTAGCGCGGGCTGTCATTGGGCATGCGGTCGTAATGCACGGTCACCGAATACGGCTTTGCATAGTAGACCGGATCCTCGACCGTCATTGTCATGGTCAGGACCTGGCCATCGGGTTCGACGTGGAAGCGCTCGACAATATGCGCCTGGTCACTGGTGCCGGGCAGGTCGCGCCCCACCTGCCAGATCCCGTGATGCTTGCCGCGGCCGTTGAGACCGACCGTGTCGACGATCAGGTCGCCGCTCTCCCAGTGGCCGACGGAATTGCCGTACCATGACGGATCCAACACATCCGGGTGCGGGATGTCCAAGTACACCGTTCGCGGCTCGATGGCGGATTCGGCAGTGATCGCAACCCGCCCGGCTCCTGCGAGAATCTGTATCGGCGTGCGAAAGAACATGACGCCGGGAAAACCGATAGGAAGGCAGATCATGCTCGCAACACTTCGCGTGTACCCGGAGCGCTCCGCAGCCTTCTTCCTTGCGAGGAGATCCTTGGCTTCCTGAGTCAATTCGGGCTGGGGCACCGAAGCGCCGTCTGTCCATTCCGATACACGGTAGTTCCACATGCCTTCGATGGGAAGGTCCTGGGCCTGCGCCGACGGCGCGAGGACGAGCGCCAGCCCCACGGCAAGGGGGGGCGCCTTTGAAATGACGGAAGGCATGGATTGTGCTCCGATGCGTGACTTGCGTTGACTTGCGGGTGCTAGCGGGAAGGTCGGGGCCTCCTGCTGCTGCTCCATCTTTTGCACAAGCGCAGGCGATCTGCATCGCGAACGATTCGTGAAGACCTTCAAACCCTATCTGAAAGCGGATCGCGCTCTCCTCGACTAGGGTGTGTTGCACAGTTTAGGACGAGGTTTCCCGGATGTTCGAGCAAGCCAGCCAGCAAATAGCGCAGACTTCGGCGAGCGCATTCATTGCCAATCATCTATGGGTCACGCCACTTGTCCAGAGCGTCCATATTCTCGCCATCGCGGCGCTCTCGGGCGCCTTGCTGATGATCAACCTGCGCCTGCTCGGCCTGGCCCCGGCAGACGACCGGTCGCCGTCGGTCATGCGCCGATCCGGCCTCGTCGGCCTTTATGCAGGGTTGGTGCTGCTTCTCACCGGCATCGTTCTCGTCATCGGAGAGCCCGCTCGCGAGCTGACCAATGCGCTGTTCCAGGTGAAGATGGTTCTGGTCGCAGCGATCATGGCCGCAGTCGTCCTGGTCGTGCGCCGGGGCGATGATCTTCGGCGCGAAGCCGGCGGCAAGGCGCTGGCTGCGGTGACCATCGTTCTTTGGGCTTCCATCATCTTTGCCGGGCGCTGGATCGCTTATGTCTGAACCGGTGCCTTCTGGCGGCCAAATGCAGGAGTTGCCTTATGGGAAGCGTTGATTTGTCTTTCCTTTCCGACCTGGAGTCGCTTGGCGTGGCGCAATTCGTCCGTGAATCGAGCTGGGCCTATCCCACCCTTGAAACGCTGCACGTCATAGCCATCGCGCTGGTTGTCGGCAGTATCTGGATCGTCGACCTGCGGATCCTCGGGCTCGTGTTCCAGCGCCGCGCCGTGCAGTCGGTCATGGATGAAGTTCTGCCGCTCACCTGGTGTGTATTTGCACTCGCTTTGATTACCGGGGTACTCATGTTCATCTCGTCCGCGATGATGTTCGCGGAGAACCCCGCCTTTCGCATCAAGTTGGTCGTATTGGTTTGTGCTGCGCTCAATGTCCTGTTCTTCCACAGCCACGCCATGAAGCGGTGGCAGTTGGCGGGCGGAGATGCCCTGGCCAGCCCGGCAATGAAGATTTCGGGTGGTGCGTCGATCGTGTTCTGGATCAGTGCGATCCTTGCCGGCCGCTGGATCGGCTTTCTCTGACGGCGTCCCTCTTCGCGCTTTCGGGGCGCGGGCCGTATCTTGCCCGTCGCCTGCGGACCGCGCGGCAGCAATTCGTGGAGCAAAAAAACATGTCTGAATCTGTCCCGCACCCCGTGGTACGGCGCGCAATGAAGCGCGTGGGCCCGACTTCGGTTCTAACCGCCCTGGCCGCGCTCGGCCTCAGCCTTGCCCCGACGACGGCTGGCGCCCATCACAGCTTCGCCATGTTCGACAACGCAAAGACGATAACCGTCGTCGGCACGGTCGAGCAGTTCCGCTGGCAGATGCCGCATGTGTGGATCCACATGGAACTGCGCCAGCCGGACGGCGAAGTCGTCAAGTGGGCGGGCGAATGCCATGCCCCCAACATCATCGCGCGCAAGGGCTGGAACCGCGAGACACTGAAGGCCGGAGATCGCATCAGCGTGACGATGCACCCAATGCGCAACGGTTCGTCGATGGGCAGCGTGATCTCCATCAAGCTCGCGAACGGCAAGGTCCTGTGGAATGCTGAATCCAAGGACTCTTTCTGACGATACACGTCATTGCCTTCAACTTGTGCAACCGCATAAAAATACGTCATAAAATGATCTTGTAGATCGTCGGTGTCGATTCTTCGCCCGGTCGGCCTTCGCTCAATATCGGGGAATAACATGATCAACGAACTGGAACTGGCGCAGGACCATTGCCGCGCCTTGCGGATGGGCCCGGCGCACCTGGCGCGTGGCAGCGGTTCAGGGGCGCTGGCCGGTTCCCAAACGGTAATCAAGGATCTGTTCGCGGTGGCGGGATACGGCATCGGCGCCGGCAATCCGACTTGGCTGGAACAGGCGCCGGTAGAAACCGCCAACGCCTGGGCCGTTCAGCAGTGGCTGGACGCGGGCGCCGATGTCATCGGTATCGCCCATACCGACGAACTCGCCTTGAGCCTGTCGGGTACGAATGTCCATTACGGCACCCCGCTCAATACAAGGGCGCCCGGCCGTATTCCCGGTGGGTCATCCAGCGGATCTGCCGCGGCGGTCGCCGCAGGGCTGGTTCCTTATGCCATGGCAACCGATACCGGTGGATCGACCCGCGTGCCGGCCTCCTATTGCGGTATATTCGGCATCAGGACGACGCATGGCCGGGTTCCGGTCGACGGTCTCGTGCCGCTGGCACCGCGCTTCGACGCGGTAGGCGTGCTGGCATCGAGCGGAGCATGGCTTGCCAGGGCGACCGGCCCGCTCCTGCCGGACTTTGCCGAAAAGCCGGCCGCGCGCTGTCTGGTGGTTGCCACGGACGTACTCGCGCTTGCCGATCGCAACGCGGCCGATGCCGTTGACGATGCGGTCAAGGCAGTCGCGAAGCATCTCGACATCGAGACCGTTCGCACTTCCTTTGCGGACGGGCGTCTCCAGGAATGGAAAGACGCGTTCCTGGCCCGCCAGCCGGTCGAGGTCTGGAAAACCCACGGTGAGTGGATCGAGGGTAACAAGCCGAAGTTCGGCCCGGGCATTGGCCTGCGCTTCGAGATGGCATCGAAGGCCGATCCCGCTCGTGCAAATCTGGCGGACATGGCGGCCGAACAGATTCTCGCTGCCTTCGAGAAGCATGTCCCCCCCGGCGGCGTTCTCGCTTTCGCGACGGCATCGGGGGCTGCGCCGCAGCTCGAATTGCCGGCGCCGGAAAAGCAGAGCCTGCGAGACAGGACGATCGCGATGACGTGCATCGCCGGACTGGCCGGGTTGCCCGCCGTGTCCTTGCCCGTGGCAAGTGTCGAGGGCTTGCCGCTGGGGCTATGCCTGCTCGCTCGTCGGGGCGAAGACGAGACGCTTCTGGCCACTGCAGCCGCGTTGGAAGGCCTGCTCGGTTGATTGCCTCGTTCGCGGCCTGCCCTTCAGGGGAGGAGGGCAGGCTCGCGGCGCCTGCGGCGGCGCTCGGTCCGCTTGCCTGTTACTGATCCGCCGCCCGGGAAGCGAAGCGTGAGGCGATGATGCTGGTGATGACCAACTGGCAGAAATGGTAGAGGATGATGGGGGCGATGAGGATGCCGAAGGCCGATTGGCCTGCAAACATGATCGCACCCATGGGCGCGCCGGTGGCGAGCGACTTCTTCGACGCGCAGAAAGTACAGGCGATCCTGTCTTCCAGGGAAAAGCCCAGGGCGTTGCAGATCGCGTTCGTGAGCGCATAGACGATCGCGAAGAGAATGATGACACCGATGACGATCTTCACCACCAGGTCGGCATTGTGGGCGCTCCACACGCCCTTCGCGATGGAATCGCAGAAGCTGTTGTAGACGATGGCGGTTATCACGCCGCGATCGGCAAGCTGGATGACCTTCCGGTTGCGCATGGCCCATCCCGCCAGCCAGCGCTGGGCGATGGAGCCGAAAAGAATGGGCATTACGACAAGCCCCACGACCTTGATCAGAACATTCCCAAGGTTCAGCGGCATGCTCGACTGGGACAGGTACCAGGCCATCAGGGCGGGCGTGACCAACACGCCGATCAGGCTGGACAGGGTGGCGTTGAAGATCGCGGCAGGGACATTGCCCCGGGCCAGCGAAACCATCGCGACCGAGGACGATACCGTGCTGGGCAGGGCTGCCACGAAGAAGAATCCGGTCCACGCCTCTTGCGTCAACGCTGGCCCGGCCAGAGCATGCAAGGCCAGGACGATCAGCGGAAAGAGGATGAAGGTCGTCGTCTGGACGATGAGGTGCAGGCGATAGTGGCCCAGTCCCGCCCGCATTCGCGCTGGGTCGAGCGTGAGGCCGTAGAGGAAGAAGACAAGTCCCACGCCGTACTTCGAGATGAGATCGACATGCAGCGGCCCGCCTGACATGCCCAGCGAGGGCAGGGCTATGGCGGCGATGATCGCTACGAGCAGCGCGCCGAGGAAACGGTCGAAGGTGATGCCGAACAGGGTCATGTCTTATCCTTTGGCGCGCGGGCAAGCTGCTCCTCGCGATCCCGGGGCGGGGCCTGCCTGTCGTCGGGAGGACTGGTCGGAAAGTGGGCGGGGCCGCTGCGGCCCCTTCACTCAGGCGGGCAGCAGCGAGATGTGCGCGCCGATCACGCGCCAGGCGCCGTCGAGGCGGACCCACATCTGGGTCTGACGCCCAAGTGCACCGTTGCCCCGATAGCGGAATTCGATGGCGCAATGGCCATGATCGGGGCCGAACACGGTAATGGTGCGGCGAAGATTGTCGCGGGCGGGCGCTCCACCCGGACGCTGAATGCGAAACTCGCGGATTTCCGCGATGCCATGCAGGTTTTCGCGCACGCCGAAGCGGGTCGTGCGAAAATCGTCCCAGAACAGCTGGTCCATCTTATCGAGGTCGTTGTCCTGCAGGGCGGCCTCATAGGCATCGCTCGCCTCGGTCAGGGATGCGAGTGCTTCGGGTTCATCGATATTCATTTCTTCGATCCTTGTGCCAGAACCCGCTCGGCGTAGGGGCCAAGGATCTGGTCGAGATCCTGCCCCTCCAAAGGCGGTCGTCCTTCCAGGGCCCGGTTCAGGACCCCGCCAAGATGCGCGTCCGACAGGTGGATCGCGCGCTCGGCATCGCCCTGTTCCAGTGCGTCGATGATGGCGCCGTGTTCACTGACCGCGCAGTCTGCCGAATGGGTCGGGTCATGATGGGCGAGGAGTAGCCCGCAGCGGCACGCGAGTTGCGCGATATAGCCGGACAGCAGGGGACTTCGCGCCAGATCGGCCAGAAGAATGTGAAACTCCGTTGCGAGACGGATGGACTTCCTGCGGTCGTCGAGCGCCGCTGCCGCTGCTTCTTCCTCGATGTGACAGCGCAGTTGCCTGATCGCATCCATGTCGGCGCTGCGGGCAATTCGTTCGATTGCGATGCGCTCAAGGGCCGTGCGTACTTCGAACAGCTCTGCCGCTTCGTCCCATTCGGGCAGCGCCACGTAAGCGCCGCGATTGGGCTCGAGAGTGACGAGGCCTTCATTGGCGAGCCGGCCTAGGGCGAGACGTACAAGCGTTCGGCTGGCGCCGAATTGCTGGCCGATGCGATCTTCGGACAACTTGGTCCTGGGTTCCAGCGCCTGTTCGATGATCGCCTCGCGCAGGGCGCGATAAATGGCTTCCGATCGATCGGTCTTGTTCGGTTGGTCCTTTTCCATCAGCAGTACTCGGCTTCAGACAAACACAGTTCGCGATCATGCCCATGTTCCCGGTGTTCCCGGTGTTCCCGGTGTTCGCGATGCCGGCGATGTTCGGGATGATGAAGCTCCACTTGCGCTCGGGTGAAGCTGCGACGGCCGTTGCGATAGCCGAGCAGCGCAGGCGCGATTTCCCGTATGGCCTGTTCGGGCGAAGCCGCATCCAGTGCCACGAAAGTCGCAGCCCGGCCCACGCCGATGCCGTAGTCGGCATTGATGCACCGTGCGGCCATGGTGGAGATCATGTCAAAGCTCCTGTCCATGGCCGCCTTGCTGTCGAGCTGGGCCACGTTGGCGTGAAAATTTGCAAGCCGCAGCAGCGAGGAATCGCCGAAGGGTGTGAAGGGGTTGAGGACATTGTTGGTCGAGATCGCGCATGAGATGCCGGCATCGACCATTGCATGTACCGGTGCAAGAGCGCGGGGAGCATGCACGCCCAGCTCCTTGCCGAGCAGGTAGATGTCGGTCGCCGGCAAAGTGCTGACCGCGATTCCGGCGTCCGCCAGGCGTTGCAGGTACGGGATGCGATTGAGTGGCGAGACCATTGCCAGCTTCGTGAGATGGCCTATCGCCACCCGGCCGCCGCGCTTGTGCTGGGCGGTCAGGCGACACAGGTCGCCGATCTGGGATCCTTCTGGATCGAGGTCGAAATCGAGATGCAGGTCGAGATCGACATCGTATGCACTGGCCAAAGTGAAAAGGCGTTGCAGCTGTTCGCGAGGGGCCGCGTCCATGTATGGGGCGCCGCCCAGCAGATCCGCGCCGTTTTCGAGCGCCTCCAAAAGGAGTGCTTCGCAGCCGGGATCGTTGGTCAGCCCTTCTTGCGGGAAGGCGCAGATCTGGAGTTCGATAGCCCAGGCATAGTCGCGGCGCAGGGCGATCATCGCTTCAAGCCCTCGCAGGCCCACCCGCGGATCGACTTCGACGTGGGTTCGAATATGCGTGGTGCCATGGCCGATGCACGCTTCGAGCGTTGCCGCGGCACGGCGATAGATGTCTTCCACCGTGAAGTTCCGCTTGGCTTCGGCCACGGCTTTCACTGCATGGGCCAGGCTGGGATGGCCGCAGCCGCAGCGGTCGATCAGGCGGGACTTGTCGAGATGGAGGTGTGTTTCGACAAGGCCACCGCATACGAGGCGCCCGCCCAGGTCGATCTCGCGTGGAGCGGGGGGCAGCGAAGGTGCGATAGCTGCAAAGCGCCCATCCTTGATGCCGAGTGCCATGCGGCTTCCGTCGGCAAGGATGGCACCGTGAACGACAAGATCGAATGGACCGGAAGAAGGATGCGTCATGGCGCGGCTTCTATGGCGCATTCAAAATGTCCGCAAGATTGCATGCAATTAAATTTGAGATTGCACGCAATTGTCTTGACCGTGACGTTTGGGGTAGGCACTTCGCGAAGAAATCGCAGCTCCGCCACGGGATCGGATCATGGACAACTGGTTAATCAACGGCCGCTTAGCGGACGGCTCACCCCTGGCGATCGGCATCGCCGATGGCCGCATAAAGCGTTTGTGCGCAGCTGCACCCAACTTCGTGGCAGGGGCGGTGCACGATCTGGCAGGGCGGCTGGTCGTGCCGCCTTTCATCGACGGGCACATTCACCTCGACAAGAGTTTCCTGCCCGGCGACTGGCAGCCGCATCGAGCCTGCACCGGCGCGTTCGACGTTCGTGAGCGGGTTGCCTTCGAGAAAGCGGCGCTTGCCAATGCCCGTCCGGTGCGGGAACGCGCCATGGCGCTGGCCGAACTGGCTCTGGGCAATGGCACGCTTCACCTGCGGACCCATGCCGACGTCGACATGAAGGCGGGGCTTTCCAATGTGGAGGCCTTGCTGGACCTGCGCGAGGCCATGGCCGATGCGATGACGGTCCAGATCGTGGCATTCCCGCAGAGCGGCATCCTGTCCGATCCCGGAACGGCGGATCTGCTGTCGGCCGCGGTCGATGCTGGTGCGGACCTCGTCGGCGGTATCGATCCGGTCGGCTTCGACGGTGCGCAGGACGATCATCTGGATATCGTCTTCGGGATTGCTGACCGCAAGGGCGTGCCGATCGACATCCACCTGCACGATTTCGGCATGGTCGGCATAGCGCAGATTGAAGATATTGCGCAGCGTACCCAGGCGCTGGGTATGGGCGGCCGCGTGACGGTCAGCCACGCATATGCACTGGGCGACGTGCCGCTCGATGTGGCCCGCCGGACCGGAGCGCTGCTGGCGCGCGCCGGGGTTGCGATAATGACGAACGGACCGGGCCCGCAGCCATGCCCGCCGGTTGCGGCGCTGGCGCAGGAAGGCGTCCTGCTGTTTTCGGGAAGCGATAACGTGCGCGACGCCTGGTGGCCTTACGGTGACGCCGACATGCTGGAGAGGGCGATGATGGTCGGCTATCGCGCCGGGCTCTACACCGACAAGGAGCTCGAGCTCGCCTTTGCCATGGTGACGGGCAATGCCGCCCGCGCGCTTGGCCTGCGCGACTATGGATTGGCCGAAGGAATGCCAGCCGATTTCGTCGTCCTGAATGCGCAGAGCGTTGCGGAAGCGGTGGTCGCTCGCCCCAGGCAAAGAGAAATCTGGCGAGGCGGTTGCCGCATCGCCAGCGAAGAAAGGAAGATCGATGCAGAATAGCGCCTGGAGCCGGCATGGCATGATGAGCGCACCGCATGGTGCGGCGGCGCAGGCCGGGCGCGATATCCTGCGTGCAGGGGGCAGTGCCATCGAGGCAATGGTGGCGGCTGCAGCGACGATCGCGGTTGTCTATCCCCACATGAATGCCCTTGGCGGGGATGGCTTCTGGCTCATTCATCGCCCCGGAGAAGCCCCCGTCGCCATCAGCGGGTGCGGCCGCTCGGCGATGCTCGCCACCGATTCATTCTACGAAGGCACCTCCATTCCCGCGCGCGGCGGACCGGCTGCACTGACAGTGGCAGGCACGATTTCCGGTTGGGCCGAAGCTCTTTCCCTCATGCCCAAGCCGGGCCTGCCGCTCCGCGACCTTCTCGCCGCGGCCATAGCCCATGCGCGCGAGGGGATCATCGTAACGCGCAGCCAACATGAACTGACCACGGCGAAGGTCGCTGAACTGCAACCCCAGCCCGGCTTTGCCAGGACATTCATGCCCGGCGGAAAGGCTCCGGGCCATGGTGAGGTGCTCAGGCAACCCGAACTGGCGGCAACGCTGGAACGGCTCGCGCAAGCGGGACTCGATGACTTCTACCGCGGGGACATCGCGCGCAGTCTGGCCAAGGGCCTCGAGGGCGCCGGGTCACCCTTGCGCCTTGCCGACCTGGAAAGCCAGCGAGCGCAGCGGGTCGCGCCCCTGTCGGTCCGCTGCGGCAAGGCGACCCTGTTTAATCATCCGCCGCCGACGCAAGGCGTTGCCTCGCTCATGATCCTCGCCCTGATGGACCGGCTTGCCCTGGGTGAGCGGGATAGCTTCGCCCATGTCCATGCCGCAGTCGAGGCGACCAAGCGTGCGTTTCTGTTGCGTGACGCCCACGTCGGCGATCCTGCCTTCATGGCGATCGATCCGCGCCAGTGGCTCGAGCCTGCCTTTCTCGCCCAGGAGGCGGGCCGGATCGACCCGGCGCGCGCCCTGCCTTGGCCGGTGGAGGCATCGACAGGCGATACCATCTGGATGGGGGCTGCGGACCGCGATGGAACGGTCGTCAGCTTTATTCAGAGCATATTCTGGGAATTCGGATCGGGGGTGGTCGTGGATGGCACCGGCGTGCTCTGGCAGAACCGGGGCAGCAGCTTCACCCTGACCGATGGGCCGAACCGCCTGTCTCCGGGACGCTTGCCATTTCACACGCTCAATCCCGCCCTCGCTCTGTTCGATGATGGCCGGGTGATGTCGTACGGAACGATGGGCGGGGACGGACAGCCCCAGACGCAGGCTGCCATCTTTTCCCGCTATGCCTTTTTCGGCCAGGGGCTTCAGGAGGCCATATCGGCGCCGCGCTGGCTTCTCGGCAAGACCTGGGGCGAGGAGTCGGCGACGCTCAAGCTGGAAAGCCGTTTTCCAGCGGCCCTGTTCGACAGCCTTGCCGGGGCAGGGCACCGTGTTGAGCGCTTGCCGGACTATTCGGACACAATGGGGCATGCAGGGGCGGTCGTCGCCCATGGCGACGGGCGGTTCGAGGGAGCGTCCGATCCGCGTGCAGATGGCTGCGCCGCACCCGCCTGAAGCGATCTGAAGCTCTTGTTGACATGAATGGCAAGAAAACGCGGCGCCTGGGCAATCCCGGGCGCCGCTTGCGTTTGTACGCCTGCAGGCATGCATCGCCTCCAGGCCGGAAGCGGCTCGTCGTTTTTACTGCCTGATGTGCCAGGTTCCTTGAGGAATCTCGGGCCGATGCAATTGCGTCCGGCAACATGTATGCTGTTGTCCGGACAGATTGATATGGAAGATAGCTATTGCATATAGCAAAATTGAGAGTTAATCGATCAGTCGTTCCGGCCGGTTTAATCGGCAACATAGGGAGATGATCCATGGCTACGCCATCACAACCAGATCCGCGTCCTGAAGAGGAAACCGTCCGCTACGAAATCGAGGACGGCGTCGCATGGGTCTATTTCAACCGCCCCGACAAGCGCAATTGCATGAGCCCCAAGCTCAATCGCCAGATGCTGCGGGTCATCGAGGACCTCGAATTTCGCGAAGACGTGCAGGTGCTCGTCCTTACCGGCGAAGGTGTAGCCTGGTCTGCAGGCATGGACCTGCTCGAATATTTCCGCATGAACGAGGAAAAGGGTATCGGCGCCATCCGGCAGTCCCAGCGCGAAGCCTATGGCTGGTGGGAGCGCCTGCGCTGGTACGAGAAGCCGACGGTCGCGATGGTCAACGGCTGGTGCTTCGGCGGCGGCTACGGTCCGCTCTTCGCCTGCGACCTCGCGTTTTGTGCGCAGAGCGCGCAGTTCGGTCTTTCCGAGATCAACTGGGCGATCTTGCCCGGTGGCGGGGCGAGCAAGGTTGCGGCGGAACTGCTCAGCTTCCGCAAGGCCATGTACCACGCGATGATGGGTGAGAACCTGACTGGCGAACAGGCCGCGGAATGGGGTCTCGTCAACGAGTGTCTGCCGGACGACAAGCTCAGGGCCCGCGTGCAGGAAGTCTGCGACAGTCTGAAGAAGAAGGACACCAATGCCCTTCGCGCCACCAAGTGGGCGATCCGCCGGGTCCGCGAAATGACTTACGACAACGCCGAGGACTATCTCGTGCGGGCGCAGGAAGCGCTGAACGACTTCGGCGGCAAGCAGAGCCGCAAGGAAGCGACCCGCCAGTTCCTCGACGAAAAATCCTACAAGCCGGGACTTGGCGCCTTCGACAAGAGCAAGCTCGACTGAACAGCGATACGTGAGAGAGGTGCGAGACATGGATCGCTCCAAGAATATCGACAGGCTGCTCAAGCCGCGATCCGTCGCGGTTGTCGGCGCATCCGACAAGCCCGGCGCACTGGGCTCCTCGATGCTGGCCAATCTCGAGCGCAACGGGTTCGACGGGGCGATTTACCCCGTCAACCCGAAGCGCAGCGAAATCGGCGGGCGCAAGTGCTTCGCCGGAATCGAGGATTTGCCTGAAGGCGTCGATTGCGCGGTGCTTGCGATTCCACGTGCAGGCATTCTCCCGGCGCTGAAGGGGCTGGCCGAGCGCGGCGTCGGCGCGGCTGTGATCTTCTCGGCCGGCTTTGCCGAAGACGGCGAGGAAGGCCTTGCCGAGCAACGAGAGATTGCCGAGATCGCCGCCCGGCACGGCATCGTCGTCGAAGGCCCCAATTGCCTTGGCTGCGTCAATCACGTCGACAAGGTGCCGCTGACATTCGTGGAGACGGAGTGCCGCCCGCCGGAGGGGCGCGGCATCGCGGTAGTCTCGCAAAGTGGAGCGATGGCGGCCGTGCTGGCCACGATGCTGCAGTCGCGCGAACTGGGTATCAGCTATACCGTCTCGACCGGCAACGAGGCGGCGAGCGGGGTCGAGGACTATCTCGAATGGCTGATCGACGATGCGCACACGAAGATCGTCGCCATGATCGTCGAGCATTTCCGTAAACCGCAGGCCTTCCTGCAGGTGGTGGAGCGCCTGCGTGCCGCGGGCAAGGAAGTGGTCCTGCTGCATCCGGGGCGCTCGAGTGCCGCGCGGGAAAGCGCCGCGACCCACACCGGCGCCATGGCCGGCGATTACAAGGTTATGCGTGCCAAGGTCGAGCAGGCCGGGGTCATCATGGCCGAAACGCTGGAGGAACTGGCCGACGTTTCCGAGATCGCCGTGCGTTCGTCGGCCTTGCCGGAAGCGGGAGCCGCGGTTCTGGGCGAGAGCGGAGCATTCAAGGCCCTTACGCTCGATCTCTCCGAGGAGCTGAACCTGGCCTTGGCCGGGCTTGCCGATGCCGACAGTCCGGCGCTTCGGGCTGCCTTGCCCGAATTCGTTCCGGTCTCCAATCCGCTCGACATCACGGCCATGGGCCTCTCGCAGCCTCGGATCTATACCGAGACGATCGCGGCTCTGCTCGCCGATAAACGGGTCGGCGCGATCCTCGTCGGTCTGATCCAGACCGATCCGACCACCTGTGCGCTGAAGTTCCCCGCCGTGCTTGAGGCCTTGGAAGGGGGTGAAGGCGGCAAGACGGTCGTGTTCGCAGGGCTGGACGAGGGCGCCGAGGTGCCGCGCGAATGGCTTGCGCGCCTGCGCGCAGCGGGCATTGCCTGCTTCCCCAGCACCGAGCGCGCCCTGAGGGCGATAGCGCGGCTGACCCATCGCAGGCGGCCGGGCGGTGACACTGCCATCGATCCCATGCCGCTGGCGCAACTGGAGTCCGGCACGATCCCCGAATATCGCGCCAAGCAGGTGCTGGCGTCTGCCGGGATCGCCTTTCCCGAAGGTCGGTTCGCGGCAAGTGCGGATGAGGCGGTCGCTGCCGCGGCGGCACTTGGTGGCCGCGTCGCGATGAAGGCGCAAGCGGCTGCGCTGGGGCACAAGAGCGATGCAGGCGGCGTCAGGCTGGCACTCGAAGGCGAAGCTGCGGTTCGCGAGGCTTGGGCGACCATGCACGAAGCGGTGGCTGGCTACGATGCCTCGATCGTGCTGGACGGCGTGCTGATCGAAGCGATGGGGCGGCCTGGCACGGAGATGATCGTCGGTGCCAAGCGCGATGCCGAATGGGGGCCTGTCGTGCTCGTGGGGTTCGGCGGTGTTACCGCCGAAGTCCTGGGCGACGTTACGCTGATTACCCCCGGGCAGGGCGCAGAGGCCATTGCCGAGGCGATCCACGGGCTTGCACAGGCGCCCTTGCTCCGCGGATTTCGTGGCAGTGCGCCGCGCGATGTTGCAGCCTTGGCGCGGCTGGTCGAGACGGTCGGCAAGGTCATGCAGGGCAATGACCGGATTCTCGAGATCGATCTCAATCCGGTCATGCTTTATGAGGAAGGGAAGGGCCTCTCGGTTCTAGATGCGCTGATGCTGGTCGCCTGAGAAGGCGGCCGGCGGTCAGTCCACGCTATGCCAGATTGCCCGCAAGGCCGGAGCGAGATGCTCGCGATGTTGGAAAGGGATGCGTTCCATCAGGTCGATCTCGAACTGATCGAGGATCGCGCGGGCCTCGACCAGGAGGACGTCGCCTTCGGCGGTGAGGTGCAGTCCGTGCGACTTGCCGTCCAGCGGGACTTTCTCGATCAGTCTGCGCTCCTCGAGGCGGCGCAGCAGGGGCACCATGTTGGCGCTCTTGATATCGAGGACGCGGCCAATGTGGCTGGCGATGACATTGGGTATCGCATCGATCATGAGCATGACCGATGCGTCCACCTGGCGCAGGTCGAGCACCGCAAGGCGCTCGTTCAGATCGCTCATGGCAGCAGCTGCGGCGCGCTTCAGCTGGTAACCCGGCCGCATTTCGAGCGGGTCGGTGAAATCGTCTGCCACGGTATCGGAGTCTCCTTGCGCCTTGTCGAGGGCGGCCATGTTAATGCTCGTTCACAACGAAGCGATCACTGTCAAGCCAATCGACGGGTTTTGGTCTTGCACTGCGAAGATTATCACTATAATATATAGCTATAAATTATAACAGAATGCTGCGCAATCCAAGCGCATCCTCGGGCAAAAGCCCGTCATTTAAGGGAGTTGGGCATGGCTAGGCATTTGAAAATCATGCGTGGAATCTATGCGGCGTCGACCTGCCTGTCGCTGGTCGCGGCAGCGGGACTGTCCTCCACCGCGCTGGCACAGGAAGGCGAGGGCGAAACGCAGGCCAGGCGCGGCCAGAGTGAAGCAAATATCATCGTGGTAACGGCAAGGCGGCGTGAGGAAAGCCTTCAGGAAACTCCGGTCGCGATTACTGCGCTATCTGCCGAAATGCTGGAAACCCGGCAGATCCAGCAAACTCAAGACCTCGAGCGGGTCACTCCCAGCCTTCAGTTCAAGTCGGCCGGCCAGTTGTCGGGCACCAGCGCCGCGACCGTCGTGTTCATTCGCGGTATTGGCCAGCTGGACCCGACTGCCGCAGTCGATCCGGGCGTCGGCATCTACATCGATGAAGTCTATGTCGGCAGGGCCGTTGGCGGTGCCATCGACTTCGGCGACATTGCCGGGGTCGAAGTGCTTCGCGGCCCGCAGGGCACGCTCTTCGGCCGCAATACTATCGGCGGCGCAATCCTCGTGCGTACCAAGCAGCCGGTGCTTGGCGAATTCAGCGGAAAAGGCCGCGTGCGCATCGGTGACGACAACCTGCGCGAAGGTTTTGCGGCGCTCAATCTGCCGCTCGGCGAGACGGTCGCGGCGCGCGTCTCGGGCGGCTTCCGCAAGCGCGATGGCTATGTCACCCGTATCTTCGATGGCCGCGATCTGGGTAACGACAATTCCTGGAGCCTTGGCGGTTCGATCAAGTGGGAGCCGTCGAGCGATTTCGACCTGTTTATTCGGGGCGATTACAACAAGCGCGACGAAAACGGCGCGCCCTTCGTATTCGCAGGTATCAATGAGACCGCGCCGGTGCCGGCCATCGTCAGCGTCGGTGCGGGTTGTCCCGGCGCGACCATCCCGTTCGCGCCGTTGACCCCCGGCGATCCGCGTTTCGGGGCGCCTTTCGTGCCTGCTACGGCTGACGCGCGCTGCGCCAACGACGCGCAGGCCCTGGGCAAGTTCACGAATGGCGGCACGGCGCCCGTCACCAGCACGTCGGAAACCTGGGGCCTCGCCGCGACGGCGCGGGCGACCTTGTCGGACTGGCTGAGCTTCAAGTCGATCACGTCCTATCGCAAGACGAAATCACGCGGCGTTCGCGATGCGGACAACACCCCGTTCGAGATCCTGACTACCGACCTGACCACCAATTCGGAACAATTCAGCCAGGAGTTCCAGTTCCAGTTCGATTTCAACCGGCTGAACATGATCCTGGGCGGATTCTACTACAACGAGAAGAGCTTCGAACGGGCCACGGTTCTTCTTGCTTTCCCGCCGTCGCCGCCGGTCATATCCTCTGTCCTTGCCGGTGGGCCGGGCAGCCGCGATCTCCAGCTTTCCGACCTCAAGACCGATTCCGTCGCAGCCTTCGGCGAGGTGTCCTACGAACTCACCGACGATCTCGAACTGTCTGTCGGCGCGCGCTATACGAAGGACAAGAAGTCCTACATCGGCAATGTCAGCAGCCTTTTCCCCTCCACGTTGCCTGACCCCGATCCACTGCCGACCGAGGCGATTCCAGACGGTGGGCCGCTTTATATCTATTACCGGCCCTATCGGAAGAGCTTCTCGGCGCTGACCGGTTCGGCGAGCATCCGTTACAATGTAACGCCTTGGCTGAGCACTTATCTTTCCTATGCCAACAGCTTCAAGTCGGGCGGTTTCAATACCCGTTACAACGCGCCGCCGCCGGGTTTCGTGCCGGTGCCCTTCGACGAGGAGAAGGTTACCAGCTATGAAGTGGGTGCGAAGTTCGACCTTGGCGACGTCCGGTTGAACCTTGCGGCCTTCCGCGCCGACTACAAGGATATCCAGCTCATCTTCCGCCAGGGCGTCGTGCCGCTGCTGTTCAATGCCGGCAAGGCACGTATGCAGGGCTTCGAGGCGGAGTTCAGCTACCATACGGCCTGGGGCCTGCAGATCGATGCCGGACTCAGCCATCTCGACGACCAGATCCGCTCGGTCACCGACATTCCGGGCGCGACCGCGACGATCGCTCCGGGTGACGAACTGCCGCTCACGCCTTCCTTCCAGGGCAATCTGGGCATCGGCTACGAGGTCCTGCTGGGAAGCTGGACGCTGACTCCGCGCGTGGACGTCAGCTACCAGACCAAGACCACCTTCATCACCGGCAGCGTTCCCGAGATCGAGCAGGGCGACTATGCCGTGACCAACGCCTCGCTGACCCTGGCGCAGGACGGCAAGGGGCTGACCGTGCAGGCCGGTGTCCAGAACCTCTTCAACGAGCATTACAAGGTTCAGGGCAACGCCTCGCTCGCGACCCTGGGCTACGCCGAGGTGATCTACGCCCGCCCGCGCGCGTGGTACATGCAGGTTGGCTATGCGTTCTGACGTTTTACCCCCCGGCGCTCTTCCCTGAGCGTCATGGCCCGGCCCTGCCGGTAAGGCAGGGCCGGGCCTTCCTTTTTCCACATCAAGGACACGACAAATGGACTTTCAGCGCATCAATCCCATAACCGGCGAAATCGCTTCGGCTGCGACAGCCATGCAGGCCGGGGATATGGCGGCGATCGCAGCTTCCGCGGCCGCCGTGCAACCCGAATGGGCGGCGATGGGGCCCAACGCGCGGCGTGCCGTACTGAACCGCGCTGCGGACGCGCTGGAGGCGCGGGCTGACAGTTTCGTCAATGCCATGATGGGAGAAATCGGCGCGACCGAGGGCTGGGCGCGTTTCAATGTCATGCTGGCTGCAGGAACGGTCCGCGAAGCTGCTGCACTGACGACCCAGATCGCCGGCGAGGTCATTCCTTCGGACAAGCCGGGCTGCATTGCCATGGCCGTGAAGGAACCGGTCGGGGTGATCCTGGGCATCGCCCCATGGAATGCGCCGGTCATTCTGGGCGTGCGCGCCATTGCGGTTCCGCTGGCCTGCGGAAATGCTGTCATTCTCAAGGCGAGCGAGAGTTGCCCGGAAACGCACCGGCTGATTGTCGAGGCCTTTGCCGAGGCGGGATTCCCCGAAGGTCTCGTACAGTGCGTCACCAACGCTCCTGCCGATGCCGGCGAAGTCGTCGGCGCGCTCATCGACGCTCCGGAGGTCCGCCGCATCAACTTCACCGGTTCTACGGCGGTGGGCCGGATCATCGCCAGGCGGGCGGCTGAACATCTCAAGCCCTGCCTGCTCGAACTGGGCGGCAAGGCGCCGTTTATCGTGCTGGAAGATGCCGATCTCGACGAGGCGGTGAAGGCTGCCGCTTTCGGTGCCTTCATGAACCAGGGCCAGATCTGCATGTCGACCGAGCGCATCATCGTGGTCGAAGCGGTGGCCGATGAGTTCGCGCAGCGCTTCGCCGCGAAGGCCGCCTCGATGGCCGTGGGCGATCCGCGCGAGGGCAAGACACCGCTCGGCGCCGTGGTCGATCGCAAGACGGTGGACCATTGCCTCGCGCTGATCGAGGATGCGCTCGCCAAGGGTGCCCGGCAGCTGGCCGGTGGCGAGGCGCAAGGTGTGCTGATGCCGGCTCATGTCATCGACGGCGTGACCACGGACATGAAGCTGTTTCGCGACGAGAGCTTCGGGCCGGTTGTCGGGATAGTGCGGGCCAGGGACGCCGACCATGCCGTGGCGCTTGCCAATGACAGCGAATACGGCCTGTCTTCCGCCATCTTCACGCGCGACATCCCGCGCGGCATGAAGCTGGCGCGGCAGGTCCGTGCGGGCATCTGTCACGTCAATGGACCGACCGTGCATGACGAACCCCAAATGCCGTTCGGCGGGGTCGGCGCGTCGGGCTACGGCCGCTTCGGCGGGCGTCAGGGCATCGACAGCTTCACCGAGACCCGCTGGATCACAGTGGAGACCGAGGGTGGCCACTACCCGATCTGAGGGCAGGCGCTAAGAGCGCCACCGATCCGGACAGACACCAGGACCAGCCCGCGGGCGGGAGAGAAAAGCAGATGGCATCAAGCGTAACCGATCCGCGTGAGATCGTCGATTCGGGGCGCATGACCTGGCGGCAGATCGTCGTCGTGGCCTTGTGCGTGCTGCTCAACGGACTGGATGGCTTCGACGTCCTTTCGATCAGCTTTGCCGCTCCGGGTATCGCGGCCGACTGGGGTGTAGACCGCGCTGCCCTTGGTCTCATCCTCTCGATGGAGCTGATCGGCATGTCGGTCGGCTCCATCCTGCTGGGCATGGCGGCGGACCGGCTGGGCCGCATTCCCGTGGTGATAGCCAGCCTGCTGGTGATGGCCGCAGGCATGACGGCGGCGGCACTGTCCGGCGGCATCGTCCAGCTTGCAGTGATCCGCCTGATCACCGGACTGGGGATCGGCGGCATGCTGGCCTGCTGCAACGCCATCGTCGCAGAAGCGTCGAACGCACGCTATCGCTCTGCTGCCGTGGCGATCATGGCAGCGGGTTATCCGCTGGGCGCGATCGTCGGCGGCGGCATCGCCTCGAGCCTGCTTGTCGAGGGAACCTGGCGCGACATCTTCTGGCTGGGTGCGGGCATGACCATTGCCTTCCTGCCGGTCGTCCTGCTGGTCCTGCCGGAATCGATCGACCTTTCGATGCGCCGGTTCGGTCCCGGGGGAGCGCTGGGCAGGGTGAACAAGTCGCTGCGTCGGCTGGGCCACCGGGTCGTCGAGATGGTGCCGCCGGTCGAAGCCGTCGGCAGGGCGGACCGAGAGGGACTGTTCAAGGGCGACATGCGCCGGGTCACCATCCTGCTGACCGTTGCCTACTTCTTCCACATGACCGCGTTCTATTTCATCCTCAAGTGGATCCCCAAGATCGTGGTCGACATGGGCTTCGAGCCTTCTGCGGCCGGCGGCGTGCTCGTCTGGGCCAATGTGGGCGGGATGACCGGTTCGCTGCTGTTCAGCTTGCTGGCCACGCGCATGCCGCTGCGCAAGCTGATGGTAGCGATACTCGTGCTCAGTTTCCTGATGATCGCGGCTTTCGGCCTGACGACGGGCGGCCTCGATCCGCTCAAGCGGGCTGCGGCTATTGCCGGGTTCTTCTCCAATGCCGCCGTAGTCGGTCTTTATGCCCTGATCGCGGCGGCCTATCCGGCGCGGCTGCGGGCCGGGGGCACCGGCATCGTCATCGGCCTGGGACGCGGCGGTGCAGCGCTGGGACCGGTCGTGGCCGGGTTCCTTTTCGCGAGCGGTTTCAGTCTTCCGCTGGTCGCAGCTGCCATCGGGCTCGGTTCGATCGTCGCGGCCTTCGCAATCCTGGGACTGCCGCTGGAGCGGCCCGTCGACCGCGCGTCTGCAGGCGATGAAGCGCGCCGGGCCGGCTAGGATTACCGGTCGCCCGGCGCTCGCCGGGTCGTGGGTTTCGATCTGGCGATTTGCACGGCGATGGCGCAGGATGGCGCCATGCTACGCACTTTGTATCCCCCCATCGAACCTTATGACACCGGCATGCTCGACACGGGCGAGGGCCATTCGATCTATTATGAGCGCTGCGGTACGCCAGGCGCCAAGCCCGCCGTGTTCCTGCACGGAGGTCCCGGTGGCGGGATCGCGCCGGCGCACCGCTGCCTCTTCGATCCCGATCTCTACGATGTGCTGCTGTTCGACCAGCGCGGCTGTGGCCGCTCTACCCCGCATGCCGGCCTCGACGACAACACGACCTGGCACCTGGTGGCCGACATCGAAAGGCTGCGCGAGTTGGTCGGCGCCGAACGGTGGCTCGTCTTGGGCGGATCCTGGGGCTCGACGCTCGGCCTCGCTTATGCGCAGACCTATCCCGAACGGGTGAGCGAACTGGTCCTGCGCGGCATCTACATGTGTTCCAAGGACGAACTCGACTGGTTCTACCAGTTCGGCGTCTCGCAGATGTTCCCGGACAAGTACGAGCGCCTTATCGCGCCTGTTCCCGAAGCCGAGCGGGGCGACATCCTGCGGGCCTATCATCGCCGGTTGACTACCGGGCCGGTGGAAGACCGGATCTCCGCCGCCCGGACCTGGAGCATGTTCGAGGGGGAAACGATTACGCTGCTGCCCGACCCCGCGATGTCGGCGCAGCACGACGACGGCCATTTCGCACTGGCCTTCGCCCGGTTGGAGACGCACTATTTCGTCAACGACTGCTGGCTGGAACCGGGTCAACTGCTGCGCGATGCGCGCAAGCTCAAGCCTATTGCGGGCACTATCGTTCATGGCCGCTACGACATGCCGTGTCCGGCGCATTACGCCTGGGCGCTGCACAACGCCTGGCCGGAGGCCGATTTCCACCTCATCGAAGGGGCAGGCCACGCCTATTCCGAACCGGGCATCCTCGACCGCCTCATTCGCGCGACCGATCGTTACGCGGGCAAGGTCGGCGCCTAGCGCGCACGATTATCGAAGGCGGTGTCTGGCGAAGCCGCAGGGCAAGCGCACCTCCGGCTGTGGCTTCACGATTTAACGGCTGACTTTCATGAGCACGCGGCCGAAGGGATGGCCCTCGGCGACATGCCGATGCGCGGCGACCGCGTCGGCGAGATCGAACACCGCGTCGATCGGCATCTGCAGATTGCCTTCGGCCATGCGCCGGGCGATGTCGGCTAGCAGGGCGTGGGCGCGTTCGGTATGCATCTCGCGGCCGAAGGAAATGCCGTAGACGTGCATCGCCTTTCGGATCAGTTCGAAGAACCCGAAGCTGGGCAGGTTGCCCGTGGCGGCGCCGATGACGGCGTAGCGGCCATGCGGGCGGATCGCGTTGACGAGGGCATCCTTGCCCTGTCCACCGGCAAGGTCGAGAATGAGGTCGATGCCCTTGCCCCCGGTGATCTCCTTGCACCGCGCAGCGATGTCCTCCGTGCGGTAGTCGATGCCGTGGTGAAGGCCGAAAGGCACGATCCGTTCCAGTCGTTCGTGGCTGGATGCCGTGCCGATCACGACCGCGCCTGCCTGACTGGCAAGTTGTACGGCAGCAAGGCCGACGCCGCCTGCCGCGCCCTGGACAAGGACGAATTCGCCCGGCTGCATCTGCCCGAACTGGAACAGCGAGTCATGCGCGGTGCCGAAGGGAACCGGGATGGTTGCCGCCTGCCGCAAGTCCATGCCTTCGGGCACGGGATAGGCGTAATGCTCGGGCACTGCGAAAAGCTCGGCATGGCTGCCGTGCCAGTTGAAGCCCACGACTTTGTCGCCTTCCTTGAAGCGGGTGACATCGGACCCCGCGGCAATAACGGTTCCTGCAGCCTGGTAGCCGGGAACGAACGGCGTCGAGGGCGGCGGCGCGACCAGCCGGTTGAGCAGGTCGCCACCTTCGATGGAGACCCATTCGACGGCGATGAGCACGGTCCCGGGGCCGACCTCGGGGTCGGGCAGGTCGCCATATTGCATGACCTGCGGCCCGCCGTTCTCGAAGTAATAGACTGCCTTCATGATCTCGCTCGCCGATTGACTGAGGGGCCGAGCAGGTCAGGCCGCGCTTGCGGCTGCCTTGGCCCTGGATGCGGCATGGAAGACCGAAGGATCGTAGTCGCAGGTTTTGATCTCGCAGCACTTGCCATTGCGCAACTTGAATACCCCGCCTGGCTCCGCCGGCGCAAGGTTCGGGTCGGCAAAGCGAAACGAAAGAAGTGTCACGGCGTGGTTCTTGCCTGCGGTCGTCTCGACCCGGTCGATGCTGGCGACATTGCACATCGCCATGACCTTGGTGCAAAGTTCCTTGAGTGCGGTCTTGCCGCGCTATGTCCCGGCCATGGGCAGACCGTCTGCATCGCGGCCTCTATGAGGACACGTGCATCAAGATCGACGGCAGGTGGCTGTTCAAGAGCCGTTCGTTCCGCAGTCTTCTCCAAAGCCGGCGCCCACCCAGGGGCTCTCGAAGCAGTCGACCTGCCGCATGAAGGAAAGGGCCCGGCGGGAACCCGGGTCCCTCTTCGTTTCGGCGCGCATTTCCAGTGCGCTTTGCGAAAGTCAGGACAGTGCGCCCTTGACCAGATCGACGACATCGCCGGTGCGGCCGGACAGGACCGCCTTGGCTGAATAGAGCGCAGTGCCAAAGACCTGCTTTGCCTCGACCTTGGGCGGCATGACCAGTTCGTAGCGGTCGGTGACGACATCGAGCAGGGCCGGGCCCGGATGGGCCAGCCATTGCGCGACTGCCGCGTCTAGGTCGCTCGCCTTCTCGACGCGGCGTCCCCAGAAGCCGATGACTTCGGCCATGCGGGCGAAGTCCGGATTCTTGAGGTCGGTATAGGCATCGAGCAGCCCTTCGACCTTCTGCTCCAGTTCCACGAATCCCAGCGAGGAATTGTCGAAGACGCAGACCTTGATAGGCAGGTCCTCCTGCACGGCGGTGAGCAGGTCTCCCAGGAGCATGGTGAGCCCGCCGTCACCCGATAGCGAGATGACCTGCCGATCCGGGAATGCGGCCTTTGCGCCCAGCGCCTGCGGCATGGCATTGGCCATCGTCCCGTGCGTCAGCGAGACCATGGTACGGTTGCGCCCCGTCGAGGGGACGTGACGCAGGCACCAGACCATCGGTGAGCCGCCGTCGGCGGTCCAGATCGCATCGACATCGGCGTGGCGGGCAATCGTCTCGGTCAGGTACTGGGGATGAATGGCGTGATCGTCATCGGCCTTGGCGTGCCGCTCCTGCTCGCTCACTGCGCGCTCGCGATGCTTGAGGCATTCATCGAGGAAGTCGCGATCCGCGCATTCGTCGACCAGCGGGAGCAGTGCATCCAGCGTATCGCGCACATTGCCCACCGCGGCATGGTCGACGGGGTGACGCCTGCCCAGATGGGTGCCGTCGATGTCGATCTGCAGGATCGTAGCCTTGTCGGGATAGTACTGGCGCCAGGCGAAGTCGCAGCCGAGCAGCAGCAGCGTGTCGCAGTCCATCAGCGCGTGATAGCCGGCTTCGGATCCGAATATGCCGGTCATGCCGACGAGGTTGGGATTATCGTGCTCGAGGAAGTCCTTGGCGCGCGAGGTGTGGGCGACCGGAGCCTTGAGCTTTGCGGCAAGGGCGAGGACTTGCGCGTGGGCTGCCTCGCAGCCCGACCCACCGTAGATGGCGATACGTCCACCGTCGTTGAGAGCATCGGCGAAGGTCTGCAGTTCGGCTTGCGAAGGCAGGGTTCGCGGCTGCGACCTGTGGACGAGGAAAGGCGGCTCCTCGGGAGCATCGGCCTGCGATACGTCGGCAGGCACGATCAGGACGGCGACACCTTTCCTGGCCAGAGCGGCCTGAGCTGCCATGGCCGTCTTGCGGCGGGCCTGCGCGGGTGTGCGGATCTCCTCGCAGAAGACGCTGCACGCGGCATAGACCTGGCGGAAGTCCACTTCCTGCGGGAAGTCGAACCCCAGTTCGTCGCGCACGATCTGGCTGGCGATCAGCACCACGGGTGCGCGGTTGCGGTGGCTTTCGAACAGACCGTTGATGAAATGCAGGCTGCCTGGCCCGCACGATCCCGCGCAGGCGGCCAGTTCGCCGGTCAGCATCGCGTCGGCGCCGGCTGCGAAGCCGCCGGCCTCCTCGTGGCGGACGTGAATCCAGCGCATATCGCTGCGCCGGATTGCGTCGGTGACGTGGTTCAGTGTGTCGCCCGGGACGCCGTAGCATCGCCGCACGCCAGCCTGCTCGAGCGTTTCGACGATGACGTCGGCAACCTTGGCGGACTTGATGCTGGGCATGAGGGAAATCTCCGTGTTTCCCTTGGACAACCAGCCAGACCCCGGCAGGGTTTCGTGCATTGCGGACAATTCTTCGTGCCCCGCGTGCAAGTAGTCGCCCACCGGCGCGTCGTAGTTGATGCCCAGCGAGCCGGTCCCGCGCGGGGCCATGCCCAGCGAGAAGGACTACGTCGCGGCCTATTGCCGGCGCGCCGGGCGCAAGGACATGCCGGGCTCGCTATTGCATGGCCTTCAACTTCTTCCGCCTCGCCGCGATCTTCCGCGGCATCAAGGGCCGCGGGATCCGCAGCACCGCAGCCAATGCACAGGCGAAGGAATGCGCCGAGGCCTTTCCAGAGCTGGCCCGACTGGCGCTGCAGGCTTCGCGCGGGGAACTGGGCTGACAGGGAAGGGGCCTAAATGCGCCTCCCCCGCGTTTTCTTGACTTTCCCGGCCCATCTGCCTATTGGACGGCCTTTCCGAACCAGCAGATTCTTACGGAGTGCCCATGGCGCGCGTTACTGTCGAAGATTGCGTCGACAAGATTCCCAACCGCTTCGATCTCGTCCTGCTTGCCGCACAGCGTGCGCGTGAGATCTCAGGTGGTGCGGAGCTGACCGTCGACCGCGACCGTGACAAGAATCCGGTTGTTGCCCTGCGCGAAATCGCCGAGCAGACGGTTCGTCCCGCCGAGCTCAAGGAAACGCTCATCACCTCGATGCAGCGCGTCCTGCCTGACGACGATGACGAGATGGACGATGTCGGCTCGCTCAGCCAGTCGGCCGAGGCCCTGCGGATCACGGCATCGGCGCCGACCCGCAACACCTCGATCGGCGGCGATTACGACGGTTGATAGTCAAAGGTTGACTGGAACTGGTTGACCGGCAAGTCTCTGCGGGGTGAGTGGAAAGAAACGTACACTGCCCCGCATAGCCGGCAGCACCAGTGCCAGATCATCCGGGAGGGCGAAGCCCTCCGGTGCGACAATCGCCATCTACAGTGTCAAGGGCGGCGTAGGTAAGACCACCTTCGCCGCCAATCTTGCGTGGTGCGCGGCCAACTTGTCCGGGAATCGCACCCTGCTGTGGGATCTTGATGCAGCAGGGGGCTCGGCCTTCCTGTTCGACCTCGAGCCCACGGGATCGCGCCTTGCCGAAGATGTCTTCTCGAAAGAAGAATCGCCCGAGCGGCTGATCCAGCATACCACCATCGATGGTATCGATGTCCTGCCGGCCGACGAGAGTCTGCGCGCGCTCGACACCAAGCTCATCCAGATCGGCAAGCGCAAGCGTCTCGCCAAGCTTACCGCGCAGTTGGCGACCGACTACGATCGTATCATCCTGGATTGCCCGCCGGTGATGAACGAGGTGAGCGCGCAGGTCGTGCGCGCAGCGGATCTCGTCATCGTGCCGTTGCCGCCATCGCCGCTTTCGTCGCGGGCCTTCGATCTCGTGGTTCGGGAGATCGCGGGCAATACCCGCAAGCATCCGCCGATCCTGCCGGTACTCTCGATGCTCGACCTGCGGCGCGGGCTACACCGTGAAGTGCTCAAGGAGCATCCGAACTGGCCTGCCATCCCCTATGCCAGCGTAGTGGAGCAAAGCGCGGTTCGCCAGCAGCCCGTCGGGGCTTTCGCGCCCCAGAGTCCGGCTGCGAAGCAGTTCGCGCTCTTGTGGAATGCGATCGAGCGCAAGCTGGCTGAACGCCGCAAATAGGCGGTCGGCCCGAAGCGTGCAGGCAAGCAAAAGGGGCGGTGAGCATCTCTGCTCGCCGCCCCCTCCTGCATTTTCCCGAGGGAAAACCGCGGTACGCTATCCGCTGGATCAGGCCCCTTGCGGCGCTGTGCCTCCGGAGAAGCGCTTGCCGGCCTTGGGAATCGAGGACCCAGCCACGCGCGCGGGCTTGCCCTTGCCGCTCGGCTCGCTGGGCCGGTCGATCTCGCCGGTATCCATGAGCTGCTTGATCTCGTCGCCAGAGAGCGTCTCGTACTCGAGCATGGCGTTGGCGAGCAGATGCAGTTGCTCGTTCTTCTCGTTGAGGATCTGCGTGGCGCGCGCATGGGCCGTGTCGACCAGCAGGCGGATCTCGCTGTCGATCAGCTTGTTGGTCTCGTCCGAGGCCATCAGTCGATGCGAGCCGCCCATGCCGAGGTAGCCTTCCTGCTGCTCTTCGTACTGCAGCGGGCCGAGCTTGTCGGACATGCCCCACTTGGTGACCATGTTGCGGGCCAGGCTGGTGGCATACTGGATGTCCGACGAGGCGCCGCTGGAGACCTTGTCGTGTCCGAAGATGATTTCCTCGGCGACGCGGCCGCCCATCGCGACCGAGAGGTTCGCGAGCATCTTGTCACGGTGATACGAGTAGGAATCGCGTTCCGGCAGGCGCATGACCATGCCCAGCGCGCGGCCGCGCGGGATGATCGTTGCCTTGTGGATCGGGTCCGAGGCTTCTTCGTTGAGCGAGACGATCGCGTGGCCGGCCTCGTGATAGGCGGTCATCTTTTTCTCGTCGTCGGTCATGACCATCGAGCGGCGTTCCGCGCCCATCATGACCTTGTCCTTGGCGTCCTCGAATTCCTGCATGGCCACGAGACGCTTGTTGCGACGCGCGGCAAGCAGGGCGGCCTCGTTGACGAGGTTGGCGAGGTCCGCGCCCGAGAAGCCCGGCGTACCGCGGGCGATGACGCGCGGATTGACGTCGGGGGCAAGCGGCACCTTCTTCATGTGCACTTCGAGAATCTTCTCGCGGCCCTCGATGTCTGGAACCGGCACGACGACCTGGCGGTCGAAGCGGCCCGGGCGCAGCAGCGCGGGGTCGAGCACGTCCGGACGGTTGGTGGCGGCGATGATGATAATGCCTTCGTTGGCCTCGAAGCCGTCCATCTCGACCAGCAGCTGGTTCAGCGTCTGCTCGCGCTCGTCGTTCGAATTGCCGAGGCCATGGCCGCGGTGACGGCCCACGGCGTCGATTTCGTCGATGAAGACGATGCAAGGTGCATTCTTCTTCGCCTGCTCGAACATGTCGCGCACACGGCTGGCGCCCACGCCCACGAACATCTCGACGAAATCCGAACCGGAGATGGTGAAGAAGGGAACGCCCGCTTCACCCGCGATGGCGCGGGCGAGCAGCGTCTTGCCGGTACCGGGCGAGCCGACCAGCAGCGCGCCCTTGGGGATCTGGCCGCCGAGCTTGGAGAAGCGCGAGGGATCGCGCAGGAACTCGACGATTTCCTCCAGTTCCTCGCGCGCTTCGTCGATGCCCGCGACGTCTGCAAAGGTAACGCGGCCCGACCGTTCGGTGAGCAGCTTCGCCTTCGACTTGCCGAAGCCCATCGCGCCCGAGCCGCCACCTTTCTGAACCTGGCGCAGCGCGAAGAATGCAATGCCGACGATCAACAGGAAGGGCAGGGTCTGGGCCAGGATGTAAACCAGCAGGTTGCCTTCCTCGGGCGCCTTGCCGGCATACTTGACGTCATTGGCCTGGAGCAGCTGCGTCAGGGTGGTGTCGCCCGGAACTGGCACGGTGGAGAATGTGTCGCCGTTCTTCATCTGGCCATCGATGCGTTCCTCGCCGATCTCGACCGCCATCACGCTGCCTTCGGCAACCTTGGCGCGGAAATCGGAATAGGGAATCATCGGGCCAGCGTCGCTGCGCGAACTGAACATGGAAACCACCATGAGCAGTGCAAGGAAGATGCCACCCCAGACGAGGAGGCTCTTGACCCAGGGATTGCCGTTGGGCTGGTCGTCGTTCATTGTCGGATAAACCGTCCTTTCGTCCGCCAATGTAAGCGCGGATGGCTGAATCGCAAGTTAGCGAAGCCGTATAGACTGATCGAATCGACAGGTCGTTGCAGGCGGTTGCCCTGCCATATGTTACGGGAGGGCCTTCTCCGGCGCCCGCATTTGCGAGGCAGGCAGGACCATCGTCATCCGCGCGCCGCTCGAATGGGGCGCAGAACCGCGGTTTTCCAGGATCATCCGGCCCTCCAGTTGCTGGCTGAGCAGCCGCGAGATGCGCAGGCCCACGCTGTCCGCCTTTTCGAGGTCGAACCCGTCGGGCAGACCGGCGCCATTGTCCTCGACAGAGAGGAGGATGTCGTCGTCCCGCTGGAGGACCTTCACGAGAATCGTTCCACTCTCGCGCTCGCAAAGCCCATGCTCCAGCGCATTGGCCACCGCTTCCGAAAGAATCAGGGCAAGCGGAACGGCAGTCCCGGGCCTGAGGACGATGCCGGAGTCCGCTTCGATGTTGCACGCGATCCCGGGCCTGCCGTTCGAGACCATTAACTGGCCCACGACTTCGCGGATGAAGCTGTCGAGCGGCATGAGATCGCCATCGGGGCGGTAGAGCTGGCGCTGGATTCGCCCGATCACCTGAAGGCGCGAGACGGCGTCGGACAGGGCGTTGCGTGCGCTCGGTTCGTTAAGTCCGCGCAGCTGGAGGGACAGGACCGCCGCGATCATCTGCAGGTTGTTACCGACCCGGTGCTGCATTTCCTGAAACAGCAGTTCGCTGCGATCGGCAAGCCGCCCACGCTCTTCTGCCAGCTCACGCACGTTCTCCCGTGCATCGAGCAGCCTGCGGTTCGCGGCCTGCATGAGGTGGACGAGGCCGATGTCGACTGCGACCACACCGCCATAGAACAGCAGCGCGGTCACAGTTCCGCTGTCGCCGTGGAAGGAGAGACGCGGAGGGATGAAGAAATACCACGCGAACAGGCCGCAGAGCACGGCCGCGACGATGCCCGGGCGCGGGCCGAACAGGAACGAGGTGATGATGACAGCCGGGAAGAACGTCAGATAAGGGTAGCCCGGAGGGAAAGCGCCATCGAGTTCCCAGCGCAGCAGCAGGGCCAGCAGGCACAGCGCAAGCGTCACGCCATATTGCACCGGCGGCATGCCGCTCAGCAGCGGCAGGCGTTCGGTGAATCGGCTGATCTTGCTCAAGTCAGTCCCCATGGGGTTGGCAGGGAACGGTCCTGCCGATCCGGGCTGCTTATCTTTCTTGCGGTCATTGCCAGGGCGATTCGCATTGAGGTCCCTTGCATCGAATCGTCCAGCTTCAAGGCGATAGACGCTTGAACGCAGATCAAGTTCCAGAAAGGCATGTTCATAGCCCGGCGCTGGCAGGAGGGTGAACCGGCGCTTCCTGTTCGATTTCATGGAATTAAATGAGGAGGCTGAGACGGGCTCGCAGCGCGAAAGGTTTGAAGGTAAGGCGCCCGGGGGCGACAGGGACAGGTGCTTTTGGGCAGCTTGAAAGCTATCGCTCCGGTCTTCAATTCGTCCCGCCCCCGGTAAAGGAGCAGTTGAGTCATGATGTCGTCCAGCCGGGTCCATCCCGTCTATGCGCAGATGGAAAGGACCGTGTTCGACCGGATGTCGGTGCTCGCGCGCGAAACCGGGGCGATCAACCTGGGGCAGGGCTTTCCCGATGGTCCCGGTCCCGCACCGGTGATCGAGGCGGCGGTGCGCGCCTTGCGCGAGAAGTCGAACCAGTATCCTCCCGGCGCGGGCTTGCCTGAACTGCGCGAGGCGGTTTGCGGCTATTACGCGCGGCGTCAGGGGCTTGAGGTCGATCCTCAGGATGTGACCGTAACTTCCGGAGCTACAGAGGCAATTGCCGCATCGCTGCTGGCGCTCGTCCGGCCCGGAGACGAGGTCGTGCTGTTCCAGCCGGCCTACGATGCCTATGCGCCGATGGTCCTCAGAGCCGGGGGCGTGCCCGTTTCGGTGCCTCTGGTGCCGCCTCATTTCCGTTACGAGATTTCGGCAATAGAGGCGGTGCTGACCGAGCGGACCCGGCTGCTGATACTCAACGATCCGCTCAATCCGGCAGGGACCGTGGCGAGCGAGGAGGCACTGGGGGCGATTGCGCGCCTTTGCGTCGAACGCGATCTCATCGCGATCTGCGACGAAGTCTGGGAGGAGGTGCGCTTCGACGCGAAGCGCCATCGTTCCCTGATGCAGTTCGACGGCATGGCCGAGCGCTGCGTGAAGATCGGCTCGGCAGGCAAGATCTTCGGCGTGACGGGATGGAAGATCGGCTGGATGATCGGCAGGGGCGATGTCGGCCTTGGGCTGGCCAGGGCCCACCAGTTCCTGACTTATGCCAGCGCACCGCCGCTGCAATGGGCCGTGGCCGAAGGTCTTACCCTGCCCGACGCGATGCTGGACGATCAGCGCGCTGCATGGGCCGCTTCGCGCGCAAGGCTCATGGCAGGACTGGACCGGGCGGGATTCGCCGTTCTGCCCAACCAGGCGACCTGGTTCCTTTGCGTCGATCTGGCTGCTTCCGGCCTGCCCATTCGCGACCGCGATTTCTCAGAGCGCGCGATCCGCGAGGCCGGCGTCGCCACGATCCCGGTTTCCGCGCTCTACGAAGGCGAGGGCAGGCCCGAGCACATCGTGCGCTTCTGCTTTACCAAGCCTGACGCGATTCTCGACGAGGCCGTAGCGCGGCTGGCGGCGTTCCGGCTCAACCTGACCTGACGGACTGTCGCGTCAGAGCGGCCAGATCAGCGGAATCATGATCAGCGTGGTGACCGTGACCAGCGCCGTCAGCGGGAAGCCGTATTTGTAGAAGTCGGAGAAGCGATAGCCGCCGGCGCCATAGACAAGGGTGTTGGTCTGGTAGCCGATAGGGGTGAGGAAGCTGGCCGACGCGGCGAACATCACCGCGACCGCGAAGGGGCGTGGATCGACGCCCAGCGCCTGGGCAAGATGGATCCCGATAGGCGTGACCACCACGGCCACCGCGTTGTTGGTGACCAGTTCGGTCAGGACCAGGCTGAGCAGGTAGATCGCCGCGAGCGCCACCATCGGGCCCATCGTTCCGAGCCAGGGGGTGGCCAGATGCACGACCAATTCGACCAGTCCGGTCTTTTCCAGCGCAGTGCCGATCGAAAGCATGGCGATGATCAGGGCAATGATGCGCCAGTCGACGGACTTGAACGCCTCATCGGGTTCGACGCACTGACAGCCCAGCACGACTGCGACGCCCAGCACCGCAAGACCTGCCAGGGGCATGAGATTGAACGAGGCGGCCACGACGATGCCGAGCATCGTGGCGACCGCGATCCAGGCCTTGTTGCGCCGGAAACCGCGGATCGTCGGCTCGGCGATGTTGACAAGCTGCTGGTCCTCGACGAGCCTGCGCAGGTCCTCCTGTGCGCCTTCGAGTAGCAGGGTGTCGCCCACCTGCAGCGGCACGTCCTCGTAGCGCTTCTGCAGATTGGTGCCCTTGCGGTGCAGCGCGATGGGATAGACGCCGTAGCGGCGTCGCAGTCGCAAGTCGGCCAAGGTATGGCCGATGATGCCCGCGCCCGGGGCAAGCAACGTCTCGACCATGACCGAGTTGCGCGAGGACAATTGCACGACATGCGGATCGGCCGATGAATCGGTCAGAGCGTGGTCGCCGCGCTCCTTGATGGTCATCAGGTCTGCCGCCGAGGTGCGCACGACAAGGATGTCGCCTTCTTCCAGCTGGCAGTGATCGAAATCGCGCCGCAGCGACTGGTCGTCGCGCAGGACGTCGACCAGCCGGCGCTCGGAACGCGAAAGAAGATCGATCTCGCGCGGGTTCTGTCCGATGTAGGGGGATCCCGCCTCGACGAAGATCGAGACGATGAAGCGCTTGTTTTCCCCTTGGGTGGTGAGCCCGGCAACGGTCTGGCGGTCGGGCAGGAGGCGGTGGCTGATTGCCAGCCAGATGACGCCGGCAATCGCCACGACCGCGCCGACCGGAGCGATCTCGAAGATCGAGAAGGGCGCAAGGCCGGCCTTGCGGGCGACGCCGTCCACCAGAATGTTGGTCGAGGTGCCCAGCAGCGTTACGGTGCCGCCAAGGACCGCCGCAAAGGAAATCGGCATCAGGATCTTCGACGGTGTGATCCGCAGTTCCTTGGCCAGCGCCATGCCGACCGGGATCATCATCATCACCAGCGGGGTATTGTTGGTGAACGCCGAAAGCGTCGCGATCGTCGCGAGGAAAACCGCGATGGCCAGTGTCGGCCGTCGCTTGCCCAGCCCGGTGATCTTGCTGGCCATCAGGTCCAGCGCGCCGGTGCGCACCATGGCGGACGAGACGATGAACATGCAGGCGATGGTCAGCGGCGCGGGATTGCCCATCGAATCGAGCAGGTCGTCGGTCGAGAGAACGCCCAGCAGGAGCAGGACGGAGACCAGCACGAGAGCGACGACTTCGGGCGCAGCCACCTCGAATGCGAAGGCCAGGAACAGCAGCAGCAGGAGCACGGCCATCACGGCCGGCGAACCCGCATCGATTCCGAAGATCATCGTTATCCCTGTTCTACACGCCGCACCCGGGAATGCATTCCCTGGGGCGAGGAGTTACCGGCAAACCGCCGATGCGCAAGAAAAGAAAAGTTTTCACAGGTGATGCGCAATTGCTGGTCCATGCGCAGCGCGGGGTCAATCGAGGGGCCAGCGGAAGGTGACGGATCTGTCCCCGGTAACCTCGCCAGTGGCGGAAAAGCTGCGTTCGTGGATCAGGCCATGCCCGCTTCGCGCAATAGTCACCACGGTGCTGCAGCGGGTGCCATAAGTTTCGTTTCGGATGAAAACCGGTGCAGATTGCGGCTCGGGCCCGTTCTCGATCGGTGCCGTTTCGGCGGGCGGCGTATCCGACCGCAGGCTGGCGAGCAGCGGTGCGATCTCCGCAGCGGATTGCTTCAGCCACGCCGCGAGGGCCTGTTGCAACTGGACTGTCTTGGGCCATGGAACGTCGAAGCCGCCGTTCGACAGGCCGTGAATCCCGCGCGTCAGGCGGCGGCTTTCCAGACGTGGGTAATTGGTGTGGAACCGAGCTTCGCCGTGGTCGGCCTCGACCAGATTGAAGGCATTCATCTGCCCCAGGCCCTCCGGCTCCCGGCCTTCTAGCAGGTCGGTGACGAGTTTTCCCCGGCTTGGCCTGCCGGGACGGGAACCTTCCGGCACGCGGTGGTTGGTGAGCAGCGCAAAGCGGCCCGCCTCGCTGAGGCCGAGCCAGGTCCCGCCCCCCAGCAGGTCCTTGCCGGCAATGATCCCGCTGCCATCGTTCCAGGGGGCGAGCGGAGCGGCCGGACGGGCGTGAAATTCGTCCCGGTTGCCAATGGCGACAAGGAGCCAGTCTGGGTGCGCGTCCCAGGCGATGGCGGCGACGCACATCTCAGATCAGGCCTTTGGCGCGCAGGCTGACGTGGCCCTCGCGGCCGATGACGACATGATCGTGGACCGTGACGCCGAGCAGCCTGCCGGCCTCGGCGATGCGGTTGGTCACATCGATGTCGGCGCGGCTGGGCTCGGGTGAGCCGGACGGGTGGTTGTGGACGATGATCAAGGCCGTCGCGCCCAGGTCCAGCGCTCGCCGGATCACTTCGCGCGGGTGGATCGCGGCCTCGTCGATCGAGCCTTCGCCGACGAGATCGTCGAGGATCAGCATGTTCTTCGCATTGAGGTAGAGCACCCGTACGCGTTCGAGGGTGAGATGGGCCATGTCGATGGTCAGGTAGTCGATCAGGGCCTGCCACGATCCTATGACCGGCGCCTCGCGCACTTTCTGCCGCGCCAGGCGCGTGGCGGCGACTGTGGCGATACGCAGGGCGACGGCACTCGCTTCGCCCATGCCCGGATGAGCGGCGAGCGTGCGCGGCGCAGCCTGCAGAACCCCCGCCAGAGAGCCGAAGCGCTGGAGCAGGCTGCGCGCCAGCGGTTTCATGTCACGGCGGGGAACGGCCTGCATCAGGAGGAGTTCAATGACCTCATGATCCGCCAGAGCCTCGTCCCCGCCCTCGATCAGCCGCCTTCGAAGGCGCGCGCGATGCCCGGCCGGATCGTTGCCGCTCGCCTTGGTGCTTTCTCGCGGGGCCTCGCGATGCGCCATTCCGTCGCCGGAATCGGTGCCGCGTTCATCGAAGAGTGGGGCTTGGTCTGGCATATCCTGCACAAACAATTGCCTTTCCGGCACGGCCAGCGCAAGTGATGGAGCGGATGGCGCAAGACGAAGACCAGCCTGTCGAAGGAATCGAAACACCTGAACCGCTACCGGGCGAAGCCCGGCGGCGACGTCGCTGGCGCGCGCCGCTGGCAGGCGTTCTGGCGCTTGCCACGGTGGCCGGCGGGACCGTCTGGTTCCTGCGTGAGGACATTGCCGACAACTTCATTGCGAGCCAACTCGATTCGCTGGGCCTGCCCGCACGCTACGAGGTCGTCAGCATCGGTCCCTCGGAACAGGTGATCCGCAACCTGTCGATCGGCGATCCGGACAGGCCGGATCTGACCATCGAGGAAATTCGCGTCCGGACGCGCCTGAACTGGGGCATTCCCGGGATCGGCCGGATCACAATCGTCAAGCCGCGCCTTTACGGGACGATGCATGGCAATCGTCCCAGCTTCGGCGCGCTCGACAAGGTGCTGTTCACGGGAGGCAAGGAGCCTTTCGCGATGCCGGACTACGATCTGAAGATCGTCGACGGACGCGGCCTGGTCGAGAGCGAGCATGGCCGGATCGGGGTGCGGATCGCAGGGCAGGGGCCTTTGCGCGGTGGGTTCGCAGGCGAACTGGCGGCAGTGGCGCCCGGCCTGACCATGGCTGGCTGCGAAACCAGCAAGGCCAGTCTTTACGGCAAGATTTCGATAGCCTCGCAAAGGCCGCGCTTCGCCGGGCCCTTGCGGCTCGCGAGCCTCGATTGCGCGGATCAGGATCTGGCGCTCGCCAACTCCGCAGCGAAGATCGACTTCACTTTCGACAAGGCGCTCGACGGCGGTGAAGGCAGCATCGGCCTGACGGCCGGGAAAGGCCACTACGCCAGCAACCGCTTCGACGGGGCTTCGGGCAAGGCGCAGGTCAGCTATCGCAAGCAGACGCTCAACGCCCGCTACGATCTTACCGCGCGCGGTCTGGCGACGCCGCAGGCGCGGATGGCCAGCCTGGGAATAGACGGCCGGGTGCGTTCGAATGCCGGCCTTGAGCGGATCGACGTCGAAAGCGAACTTTCGGGCAAGGGGCTGGCGCTGGGCGCACAGCTTGACCGGTCCCTTGCCGATGCCGCGCACTCGGGCGAAGGCACTTTTCTGGGGCCGGTGGCAAGCCAGGTCCGCGAGGCGCTCCAGCGCGAGACGCGGGGGAGCACTCTCGAAGCGAGCCTGATCCTGCGGCACTCGCGTGAGGGTATCAGCCTCGTCGTCCCGCGCGGCTCCGTGCGGGGCGGCAGCGGCAAGGCCTTGCTGACGTTTTCGCGCGTGCAGGCCATGTTCTCCGGAAGTGCGCCGCGCCTGACCGGCAATTTCGCGACTGGCGGGCAGGGCCTGCCGAGGATCGCCGGGCGCATGGAATCCAGCGACAATGGCGGGCTTTCGATGCATGTCGAGATGCCCGAATACCGCGCGGGCGACACGCGCCTTGCTGTTCCCGCGCTCGATCTGGTGCAGGCGCCGGGCGGCAGTTTCGGCTTTACCGGCAGCGCCCGATTGACCGGCGCCTTGCCGGGCGGGAGCGCCGAAAACCTGATCCTGCCGGTCCATGGCGACTGGGCGGCGAACGGGGATCTGAGCGTCTGGCCGCGGTGCACGACGATCGGTTTCGACCATCTCGCCTTTGCCAACCTGACGATCGACAAGCGGAGCCTGCAAGTCTGCCCTGCCGCGGGAGGCCCGATCTTGCGTAGCCGGTCCGGCCGATTCGAGGTGGCTGCCGGCGTTCCTTCACTCGATCTCGCCGGACACCTCGGCGAAACCCCGATCCGCCTCTCCAGCGGAGCCATCGGCTACGCCCAGAAGGGATCGAATCCCGGCGCCGTCTCGGCCGAAGCACTCGATGTCGAACTGGGGGCTGCCGACAGCGCTTCCCGGTTCAGGGTGACCCACCTCGATGCGCTCGTGGGCAAGGATATCGGCGGGACATTCGATGAGGCGGACGTCGCGCTCTATGCGGTGCCGCTCGACCTCCATCGGACGGCCGGGGACTGGCGCTACGCCGATGGTGTCCTGACCATCGACAAGGCGAGCTTCACGCTGGTCGACCGCGAGAAGGTGGCGCGTTTCGAGCCGGTTGTCGCCCGCGATGCCACCTTGCGTCTTGCCGACAATGTGATCACTGGCCAAGCGGTGATGCGCGAGCCGCGCTCGGATCGCGAGGTCGTGCGAGCCGACATTGTTCACAATCTCATGGATGCCAGCGGTCACGCGGACCTGACGGTCAGGGGGATCACTTTCGACAAATCGCTGCAGGCGGACACACTGTCCCATCTCGCGCTGGGCGTGGTCTCTAATCTCGAAGGATCCGTGCATGGCACCGGTCGCATCGACTGGAACGAGGCGGGCGTGAGCAGCCGCGGCCGCTTTGCAACCGATGGCGTGGACTTCGCCGCCGCCTTCGGCCCGGTGAAGGGGCTTTCCGGCGAAGTGCGCTTCACCGACCTGCTCGGCCTTGTTACGGCACCTGACCAGAAGCTCAGGATCGCCTCGATCAACCCGGGCATAGAGGTGAACGACGGCGTCCTCTCCTTCGAGATGAAGCCCGACTATCTGCTGGTGGTGAACGGTGCGCACTGGCCGTTCATGGACGGCACGCTTACGCTGGAACCTGCGCGCATGCGCATCGGCGTTGCCGAGACGCGCAACTACACACTCAAGGTGACCGGGCTCGACGCGGCGACTTTCGTCCAGCACCTGGATCTTTCGAACATCAATGCATCCGGCGTGTTCGACGGCGAACTGCCGCTGGTCTTCGACGAGGACGGCGGACGGATCGAGAACGGCTACCTCAAGTCGCGCGAGCCGGGCGGCAATGTCTCCTACATCGGCGCGCTGACTTACAAGGACCTCTCGGCGATGGGCAACTTCGCCTTCAATGCCCTCAGGTCGGTCGACTACAAGAGCATGGAGATCGGCCTCGGCGGTTCCCTGTCCGGCGAGATCGTGACCCGTATCAGCTTCGACGGATTGAGCCAGGGGGCAGGGGCCAAGAGCAACTTCCTGACCAGGCAGGTTGCCAAGCTGCCGATTCGCTTCATTCTCAACATCAAGGCGCCGTTCTTCAGCCTGTTCGGCTCGATGCGCTCGCTTTACGATCCGACTTATCTCACCGATCCGCGAACGCTCGGTCTGATCGACCGGGACGGGAAAGTGAGGCCGCGGCCTCCATCCATCGCCATTCAGCCTCCAGTCAGCGAGAATAATCCATGAAATCCTGCGAATTGACCGGAAGCGTTCCGGCTGCAACATACCCCGCCATGTTCGGCCGAGGGGAGTTGACGATGCAGCAGGGTAGGCCCCGGTCCGGCTGGCGCGCCGCATGCGCCGCGATGGTGGTGTTGGGCACGGTCCCGGCGCTTGGGGGGCGCATCAATGTTTCCGCGCCCGACAAGCCGATCGTGATCGAGCTGAACATCAACATCAGGCAGGAAGTGATCTACAAGTTGGCGGCGGATGCAGCCAATACGATCGACGAAAACCCGGAGATTTTCTGATGGCAAGTCTGTTCCGCAAGTCTGTCGCCGCATTCGGCATCGCCGGTGCCATGCTGGCGCTGGGCGCCGGTAGCGCGGCTTTCGCCCAGAATCGCGACCCGGCCTACGCCGCCGCGCGCGCTGCGGGGCAGGTGGGTGAGCAGACCGATGGTTACCTCGGCGTGGTCGGCAATGCTTCGCCGGACGTTCGCGCCATGGTCAAGGATCTCAACAACAAGCGCCGCGCCGTCTACACCGAGAAGGCCGCAGGCAAGAGCACGATCGAGGAATATGCCTTCGCGACCGCGTGCCGCCTGATTCTCGAAACCAGGCCCGGTGAAAAGTATCAGGCGCCCGATGGCTCGTGGAAGACCCGCGACGGCGGGGCACCGGTTCGCGATCCGCGCTGTCCGTAATTCTTTTCCGGGCGGCCTGGCCGGTCGGGAATTCGTGATTCGAATTGGTGAAGGGGCTGCAAGGCAAACGCGCCTTGCGGCCCCTTTTCACTTGAACGATGCCCTGTGTATCGCCGATGCGCTATTGCTCCGGCACCGGCAATTGGTACTAGGCTTCTTGCGCGCATCCCACGGATGGGCGTGGATACTGTGTCTGCAACTGAAGAGTGCCACGCGCGGTACGGTTGACTCGGCAAATCCCCCACCCTAAGGGGGCGGCGCCCTCGGCGGGCAGCCGTTGATTGTGTCGATCGAACCGGGTTGAGTGCACGATAGAGTGCAAACACGAAGGGGGAAGGCATGAGCGACGAGCCAAACGCACGGGACCCTGTCGGTGAGGACGCCCGCATCGATTCGCTGGACGAAAGGCTCAAGGCCCTTCGTGAGCGGGAAGAGCAGCGTCACAAGCCGGTTGGAGGCGCGGAATCGGATGCGAGCTATCGCGCCGGAAACCGCGTCCTGGCCGACTTGCTGGGAGGTGTTGCCGGTGGCTTGTTCCTTGGCTGGGTGATTGATCACTTTGCCGGGACCTCGCCCTGGGGACTGTTGGTGATGTTGTTCTTCGGAATCTTCGTTGCCTTCAGAAATATTATAAGGAATTCGAACCAGCGCCCGAATTGACCCAACGGGGGGTGAACAGGGCGCTGTCGTTCATTGGCGACAGGGAAATTCGCGTGGCAGCCGAAGCGAAGGTCGATCCGATGCATCAGTTCAGCATCCAGCCGTTGTTCGGCTCGGATGGCTGGAATATCGCGGGTTACAACATCGCCTTTACCAACAGTGCGTTGTGGATGGCTATCGCCACCGTCGCCCTGCTGATCTTCGTTGCGGGCGGCGCCAAGCGCCAGCTCGTGCCGGGTCGCTGGCAGATGGCGGTCGAGACCTTCACCGGTTTCGTCGATGGAATGCTGGCCGCCAACGTCGGCCCGAACGGCAAGAAGTACGTTCCGTACATCTTCTCGCTGTTCATGTTCATTCTCTTCGCCAACTTCCTTGGCCTGCTGCCGCTCGGTGTGATCGGCCTGCATCCCTTCACGTTCACCAGCCACTTCTCGGCCACCGGCGTGCTCTCGATCCTGTCGTTCTCGATCGTGCTCATCGTCGGCTTCGTGAAGCATAAGCTGCACTTCTTCTCGCTCTTCGTGCCGCACGGCACGCCCGTGGTGATGGTTGTTCCGATCTTCTTCGTCGAACTCATCTCGTTCCTGGTGCGTCCGTTCAGCCTTGGCCTGCGACTTTTCGTCGCCATGATGGCCGGCCACGTCCTGCTCGAAGTGCTTTCGAGCTTCGTGATCAGCTCGGGCAACGCCAACATCGGCCTGTTCGCCATTGCCGGTCTGCCCAGCTTCGTGCTGATGGTCGGCATCTGCGCGCTGGAACTGCTCGTGGCCGGCATCCAGGCCTACGTGTTCGCTCTTCTCACCTGCGTCTATCTGAACGACGCAGAGAACCTTCACTGATTTTATCCTTCAAGTTTACCAAAGGGAGTTTTTGAAATGGACGCAGAAGCTGCAAAGCTGCTTGGTGCTGGTCTCGCCGCTATCGGTTGCGGTCTCGCTTCGATCGGCGTGGGTAGCGTTTTCGCCAAGTTCCTCGAAGGCGCGCTGCGCAACCCGGGTGCTGCCGACGCGCAGCAGGGCCGTCTCTTCATCGGCTTCGCCGGTGCCGAGCTTCTCGGTCTGCTTTCGTTCGTTGTTGCCGCGCTGCTGATCTTCGCCTGATCGCGCGCAAACCCCGCACCGGCCGCCAACGCCCTTTGGTGAAGCGGCCGGCTCGCGGGGGCAAGTTTTTTACCGGCCACCTCGAGACAGGGCTGACCAATGCCTCAGATCGAACAGCTAGCCGCGACCTATTCCAGCCAGATCTTCTGGCTGCTGGTCTTCTTCGGTTTCACCTTCTTCGTCGTCGGACGGGGCATGGTGCCGAAGGTGATGGATACGGTTGCGCAGCGCGACAAACAGATTTCCGACGACCTCATCGCTGCAGAGCGCGCGCGCAAGCAGGCCAATGAGGAAGAGGAAGCATGGCGCGTGCGTGAGAACACCAATCGCGCCGAGGCTCAGGCCCTGATCGCCGAGGCCCGCACCAAGGCCGCTGCCGCTACCGAGCAGCGTCTTGCCGCCGCCCAGTCCGTGATCGACACGAAGCTGGCCGAAGCCGAAGCCCGTATCGCGGAGGCCCGCAAGTCGGCTGCCGCCGAGATCGAGGACGTCGCCGCCGACGCCACCCGCGATATCGTCAGCCGCATCGCCGGCCTGTCTCTCGACGATGCCGCGGTTCGTGCGACCGTGAAGGAGAACCTGGTCCATGGCTGAGAACGTCTCCCCCTCGGTCGAGCAGGGCCTTGCCCACGAGGCCGCTGAAGTCACCGGAGCCCAGGACACCCACGCCGCCGTGGAGCACCACGCCGAACCTCTGCTGCTGGGCGTTGCACCGCCGGTTGCGGTCGTCAGCTCGGCAATGATCGTGCTGATCCTGATCGCCCTGTGGAAGGGACTGCCCAGGATGATCGCCGGCGGCCTCGATTCCAGGATCGCCGACATCAAGGCGCAGCTCGAAGAGGCCAAGGTCCTTCGCGCAGAGGCGGAAGCCCTGCGCAAGGAGTATGCCGACAAGATCGCCAACGCCGAAAAGGACGCGGCGGCGATGATCGATCACGCCCGTCACGAAGCCGAGGCGATCGTCGCCAAGGCCGAGAAGGACTCCGCCGATGTGATCGTGCGCCGCGAGAAGATGGCGCAGGACAAGATCGGTGCCGCCGAGCGTGCTGCCGTGACCGATCTGCAGAACCGGGCCGCTGCCGCTGCTGCCGCTTCGGCCCGGGTACTGATCAAGGCGAACCATTCGGCCACTGCCGACAAGGCATTCGTGGATCAGGCCATCGGCTCTATCTGAGCGCGGCTCCACGATCTAAAAACAAGAAAGCCCCTGCCTTCGCGGGGGCTTTTTTGTTGTCCGTGCCCGGGCCGTTTCGCCGCGTTATCGGCTGGGCACTCACGTTATCCCCGAACTGGTTGGGGCTTCTGTTTTTCCGCTGCTTCTTCCCGAACGGGCAGGCTTCCGGATCAAGATCGGGGTGAGGACAGCCAACGGGATACGCGCACCAGCCTAGTGGATCACCACGGCGCTGATGCGGTGGTAGAATGGCCTGTGCGGTGTACGGCCATGGCTGATGTTGTCGAACAGGCCCACGCCGACGCTGGGCAGGAGCGACTGGATCAGGCGGACTTCCTCGACCTGCCGCACATCGATTCGAACGTGGAGCTGCCCGTCGAAGTCGAAGCTGACATCGGCATTGGGTGGACAGACTTCGCGAAGCATTACCAGCAGCTTGCCAAGCTCGGCGGTCACGTCGAACGACGTAGCGGGCTCGGGGAGCCGCTCTCCTTCATCGGTCAACACGCGTAAAGATCGTGCCATTTACGCCTCCCTGTTTCTTGTTTCCCGATTGGATCAAACAAGCGAAAGCAAGGAAAGCGACAAGATGGCGTAGTCTCAAATTGGTATTCAGGCCGCGCGAAGCGTTAATCGCTGCCGCAAGCGGCCCGGCGCGCTGACATGCCCCTGGCCTTGCCGGAGGCGCGCCGAACCCGAAGGGGCGGCATCACCCCCTGAAATCGTCCTTGGCGCGCCTGAGGGCCGCAAAGGTGGCCACGGCATCGCCGCCGCCCCAACGGGCCTGCACCCGGGGATTGTCGGCGCGCAGGAAGGGATTGGTCGCCAGCTCGCGTTCCAGCTTCATCGGCACAGTGGGCTGATCGTTGGCGCGGTGTTTCAGGATCTCTTCGACATAGCCGGCAAGCTCGGCGTTGTCGGGATCGGCATGGACCGCGAACTTTGCGTTGGCGGCAGTGTACTCATGTGCGCAGTAGAGCATGGTTTCAGCCGGCAGGGCCTTTACCCGCTTGAGGCTGGTCCAGAACTGCTCCGGGGTCCCTTCGAACATGCGGCCGCATCCCAGGGCGAACACCGAATCGCCGACGAAGGCCATCCGGGCACCGGGCAGATGATATGCGACGTGGCCAAGCGTGTGGCCTCCGACGTCGATGACGCAGGCCTTGCGGTCCCCGATCCTGATGACATCGCCTTGGCCGACCATGCGGTCGATCCCCGCGATCTTGTCGGCTTCCGCCTTGGGGCCAGTGACCGAGCAATTGGTGACGCGCTTGATCGTCTCGTTGCCGCCGGCGTGGTCGGGGTGCCAGTGGGTGTTCCAGATCTGCGTGATCTGCCAGCCCTTCTTGCCGGCCTGGCGCAGGTACTCGTCGGCATCGGGCGTGTCGATGCAGACGGTTTCCTCACTATCGTGATCGTGCAGCAGGAAGCCGTAGTTGTCGGACAGGCAGGGAAACTGGTGGACTTCGAGCATCGGGATCTCTCCTGCGGATCAATGTAGCGACGATGTCCGTAATCTGAAGCCCTGCACAAAGCAAAGGCCCGCCCGGATCGCTCCGGACGGGCCCTTGGTGATGTGGTTACGGTGTCCCGGACGGGACGCCCGAGAATCAACGATTCTTGAGCGCTTCGCCAAGGATGTCGCCGAGCGACGCACCCGAGTCCGACGAACCGTACTGCTCGACCGCTTCCTTCTCTTCGGCCAGCTGACGGGCCTTGATCGAGAAGTTCGGCTTCTTCGAGCGGTCGAAACCGGTGACCATGGCATCGACCTTCTGGCCGACCTGGAAACGGTCCGGACGCTGTTCGTCGCGGTCGCGGCCGAGGTCCGAACGCTTGATGAAGCCGGTGGCGCCATCTTCGCCAGCCTGGACTTCCAGGCCGCCGTCGCGGACTTCGAGAACGGTGACGGTGCAGGTTTCACCGCGGCGCAGGGTGCTGCCAGCAGCGGCGATGCCGGCGGCCGGAGCACCGCGCTCAAGCTGCTTCATGCCGAGGCTGATGCGTTCCTTCTCGACGTCGACGTCGAGAACCACGGCCGAGACCTGCTCGCCCTTGCGGTGCAGGGCCAGGGCGTCCTCGCCCGAGATGCCCCATGCGATGTCCGACATGTGGACCATGCCGTCGACGTCGCCGTCCAGGCCGATGAACAGGCCGAATTCGGTGGCGTTCTTGACTTCGCCCTCGACCTGCGAGCCGACCGGGTGCTTCTCGGCGAAGGCTTCCCAGGGGTTCTGCTGAGCCTGCTTGAGGCCGAGCGAGATGCGGCGCTTGTCGGAGTCGACCTCGAGCACCATGACTTCGACTTCCTGCGAGGTCGAAACGATCTTGCCCGGGTGGACGTTCTTCTTGGTCCAGGACATTTCGGACACGTGGACGAGGCCCTCGATGCCCGGCTCCAGTTCCACGAAGGCGCCGTATTCGGTGATGTTGGTGACGGTGCCGCTCAACTTCACGCCGACCGGGTACTTGGCGGCCGCGCCTTCCCACGGATCGCTCTCGAGCTGCTTCATGCCCAGCGAGATGCGCTGCGTTTCGCTGTTGATGCGGATGATCTGGACGGTGACGGTGTCGCCGATGTTGATCACTTCGCTCGGGTGGTTGACGCGCTTGTAGCTCATGTCGGTGACATGGAGCAGGCCGTCGATGCCGCCCAGGTCAACGAACGCACCGTAGTCGGTGATGTTCTTGACGACGCCGTCGATGACCTGGCCTTCGCTCAGCTTGTCGATCAGCTCGCTGCGCTGTTCGGCGCGGGTTTCTTCGAGGACGGCGCGGCGCGACACGACGATGTTGCCACGGCGACGGTCCATCTTGAGGATCTGGAAGGGCTGGGGCACGTCCATCAGCGGGGTGACGTCGCGCACGGGGCGGATGTCGACCTGCGAGCCGGGGAGGAACGCCACGGCGCCGTCGAGGTCGACGGTGAAGCCGCCCTTGACGCGGCCGAAGATCACGCCTTCGACGCGCTTGCCTTCGCCGAATTCGTTCTCGAGCTTGTCCCATGCGGCTTCGCGGCGGGCGCGGTCGCGCGACAGCATCGCTTCGCCTTCGGCGTTCTCGACGCGGTCGACATAGACTTCGACTTCGTCGCCGACCTTCAGGCCGTGCTCGGCTTCACCGCGCGCGAATTCGCGCAGCGGCACGCGGCCTTCGCTCTTGAGACCGACGTCGATGACGGCCTTGTCGTTTTCGATGGCGGTGATGGTACCCTTGACGACGCGGCCTTCGAAGCCGTCATCGGCGACGCCGCCGAGCTGATCGTCAAGCATTTTCGCGAAATCGTCGCGAGTCGGATTGGCAGAAGTAGCCATTATCAGGTCTTTCCTGTTCAACGATTTTTCCGGCCAGGCGGTTGAATCCGCCGGTCTTTTCTCCGCTCATCGCCCCATGCGATGACCGGGCCAAAGGGCCGAACTGCCGCGGCGGCCGAATGCCGGTCACGGCGTCCTCAAGGTCGCAGGGACCCATCGGACCGGCGGCCACTACGCCCCGGGGGAGCAAAATGCAAGGGAAATGGGGCCTTGCGCGGCCTTCAGGCGTGGGCGCGATCCATGGCCGCATCGACGGCGGCGATGGCAGCGGCGATGGCCTCTTCGCGGCGCAGGCTGGATGTGTCGATCAGCACTGCGTCATTCGCCGCCACGAGCGGCGAATCCGCGCGATTGCGGTCACGCTCGTCGCGCGCGGCAAGGTCGGTGGCAATGGCCTCCAGCGAGACCTCGCGTCCCTGGTCCTGCATTTCGAGGAAGCGGCGCTGGGCGCGGGCTTCGACCGAGGCGTCGATGAACAGCTTGGCGTCCGCCTCGGGGGCGATGACGGTGCCGATGTCGCGGCCGTCGAGCACCGCGCCGCCCTGCTGCAGGGCGAAGGCGCGCTGGCGTTCGTAGAGCGCGCTGCGCACCGGTGGGTGGATCGAAACGCGGCTTGCAAGGCCCCCGGTCGCTTCGGAGCGCAGTTCGGGATCGTCGAGCAGGCTGTCGGGGAAGGCGCAGGCGGCAAGGGCGGCTTCGGCATCGTCGGGGTCGCCGCCGTTCAGCATGACCTGGCGGCCCACGGCACGGTAGAGCAGGCCGGTATCGAGATGCGGCAGTCCGAAGTGAGCGGCGAGGGCCCTGGCAATGGTGCCCTTGCCCGAGGCGGTTGGTCCGTCGACGGCAATAATCATGGCGCTGCCTTTGGCCTTTCACGCGAGGCTAGGCAAGGTCAGCGCGCGATATCGTCCAGTTCCGGGCTGTCGCGTCCATAAAGCTCGGTCAGTTCGGCTTCGTAGTTCCAGGAGTGTCGGACAAGCCAGGCGAGCAGCGGCACAAGCACGCCGAGCGGGGCGGTGAGCGCAGCGATCAGCAGCGTTGCGGGGACAAGCAGAAGTAGCGGGGCCTGGGCGATCGCACGCCGCATGCGCCAGACCGCGTGAGCGGCCATCTTGACAATGTCCCCGTCGCCGGGTCGCGCCAGTCGCATCGAAAGTCCCCTGCTTCTGAAGGGACCCTACGCGAGGCTGGTTACCGAATTGCTTAGTTCTGCCTTGCCCGGGTGCCGGACGAGCGATCGCGCACGGCCTTGACGAGGCCCCAGATTGCGATGGCGGCCCAGAAACCCTCGAGCACGAGCGAGGCAGGGTTCAGGTTTACCAGCAGCGAAATCGTCAGCAGGCAGGCCCCCAGCAGGTTCACGCCGTGCTGCACGAACGGGTTCGGCCTCTCGCGGCCGGTGATGTAGGCATAGGCGAAGACGATGCAGGCCGTCCCCGCGAAGCCGATGACGTTCGCCAGTTGCGAGGAAATGGGCAGGATCATGCGACCAGCCCGGCCAGCATCGATTCGAAAACCGGGAAGCTGGTGGCGATCGGACGGGTATCGTCGACTTCGACGCCGCCACGGCTGACAAGGCCAGCCACGGCCATCGACATGGCAATTCGGTGGTCGAGGTGCGTGGCGATCGCCGCCTCCGTGCCGGGGAGCGCTTCGCCGCCGGTGCCTTCGATCACGAGGCCGTCCTCGCGCTCCTCGATGCGCGCACCCGCTGCCGTGAGCGCGGCGGCCATGACGGCGAGGCGGTCCGATTCCTTGACACGCAATTCGTCGAGACCGCTCGTGGTCGTCTTGCCCTCGGCCAGCGAGGCAGCAACGAAAAGGACGGGGAACTCGTCGATCATGGCGGGCGCGATCTCCGGATCGACGTCGATGCCCTTGAGGACCGAGTGCTTGACGAGCAGGTCGGCGACCGGCTCGCCGCCCACTTCGCGCGGGTTAACCTCGGTGATGTCGCCGCCCATCTGGCGCAGGACCGAAACGAGGCCTGCGCGCGTGGGATTGAGGCCGACATTCTCGATCAGCACTTCGCTGCCGGGAACGAGGAGGGCGGCCACGATGAAGAACGCGGCAGAGGAGGGGTCTCCCGGCACGTCGATGACTTGCGGCCGAAGTTCCGCTTCGCCGGTCACGGTGATGATGCGCGTGCCGTCCGGTTCGACTTCGACCTCGAGCTGCGCGCCAAATCCCTTGAGCATGCGTTCGGAATGGTCGCGCGTGGGTACGGGTTCGATGACCGTCGTCCTGCCCGGCGTGTTCAGGCCCGCGAGCAGGACCGCGCTCTTTACCTGCGCAGAGGCGACCGGCAGGCGATACGTGATCGGCACCGCGGGCGACGTCCCCTTGAGGATCAGCGGCAGGCGCCCGCCCTCGCTCGCTTCGAAGCTGGCGCCCATCTGCGAGAGCGGCGTGATGACGCGGCCCATCGGGCGCTTCGACAGGCTGGCATCGCCGATGAAGGTGGCGGTGATCGGGTGGCTGGCGATCAGGCCCATCAGCAGGCGGGTCGAAGTGCCCGAATTGCCCATGTCCAGCGGGGCCTCGGGCTGGAGCAGGGCGCCCACGCCTACGCCGTTGACTACCCATTCGCCGCCAGATTCGCTGTTGCCGACGCGTTCGACCGAGGCGCCCATCGCCCGCATCGCTGCAGCCGTTGCCAGCACGTCCTCGCCCTCCAGCAGGCCGGTCACGCGGGTTTCACCCACGGCCAGCGCACCCAGCATGATGGAGCGGTGGCTGATCGACTTGTCTCCGGGGACGCGAATCCTGCCCTTGAGCGGGCCGGTTGGCAGGAAGCGGCGGGGGCGCATGGCGGCGGCGTCGGCGTGGCTCACGATGGAACTTCTTTCGGACTATCAGGGGCTGCAAAATCGCGCGGCTTTTGACAGCGCGGGCCGCCTATGGCAAGGCGCGCGCCCTGATGCGGCCGGCATGCTTGATTTTGCGCGCCTGTCCCACCATCAAGACACGGAATTTACGCCCGGCTCCTTCGGGCCGGAAAGATGAGGACGTTTCATGGCAAAGCCTGAGTGGGGCGCCAAGCACGGCTGCCCGAAATGCGGCACGCGCTTTTATGACCTGGGCAAGGACGACCCGGTTACCTGCATTGAGTGCGGCAACGAGTGGCATCCGGAACCGGTGCTGAAGTCGAAGCAGCCGATTCCCTATGAGGAAGTCCAGAAGAAGGAAGCCCCCGAGCAGGAGGATTCCGATCTGGCCGATGACGATCTCGACATCGATGACGACGGCGATTCGCCCGACAACGACGTCGACCTCGGCGGCGACGACGATCTCGGCATCGGCGGCGGTGGCGACGACGACGATCGCGACGAGTAAGCGCGCTGCGTGAAGGAATTGGCGAGCGCGGACAAAAAAATTCCGCGCTCGCAAATTTCTCTCTTGCCAACCGGGAATGCCCCCACTAGAGGGCGGCCTCCCAAGCGGAAGCGAAGGTTGACGCAAGGGAAACGGATCGAACCTCCCAGGCTCGATCTGCTGAAATGGACGGGGCCGTAGCTCAGCTGGGAGAGCGCTACAATGGCATTGTAGAGGTCAGGGGTTCGATCCCCCTCGGCTCCACCATTTCGACATATGAGTTTCGCGTGATAGCGATACGCTGGCCGACGAGGTTTCGTCCGCCGGCGTTTTTCGCGTAATTGTCACGACACGCCGGTCAGCGAGGTTTCGCCTACCGGCGTTTTCGGCGTTCTGGCAGGCCGATGGCTTGCCAAAAGTGGAGTTTGGCCATGTTCGACAGCCTTTCCGATCGTCTCGGCGGCGTGTTCGACAAGCTGCGTGGTCGCGGCGCGCTCAAGGAGCAGGACGTTCGCGATGCCATGCGCGAAGTGCGCATCGCGCTGCTCGAGGCCGACGTCGCCCTCCCGGTCGTTCGCCGTTTCGTCGATCAGGTCACTGAAAAGGCGGTAGGCCAGTCGGTCCTGCGCTCGGTCACGCCGGGCCAGCAGGTCGTCAAGATCGTCAACGACGCCCTGGTGGAAATGCTCGGCGGCGATACGACGCCGGAGCTCGACCTCAACGCTTCTCCGCCGGTCGTCATTATGATGGTCGGCCTCCAGGGCTCGGGCAAGACCACCAGCACTGCCAAGATCGCCAAGCTGCTCAAGGAGAAGCACGGCAAGAAGGCGATGATGGCCTCGCTCGACGTCAACCGTCCGGCTGCCCAGGAACAGCTCAAGGTTCTGGGCGAGCAGGTCGGCGTTGCCACCCTGCCGATCATCGCCGGACAGCAGCCCACCGAGATCGCCACCCGCGCGATGCAGTCGGCGAAGCTGCAGGCGATCGACGTCCTCCTGCTCGACACCGCCGGCCGTCTCCACGTCGACCAGCAGCTCATGGACGAGATGAAGGCGGTTGCCGCCATCTCGAACCCGCGTGAGACCTTGCTCGTCGTCGACTCGCTGACCGGCCAGGACGCTGTCAACGTCGCGCAGAGCTTCGCGGGCGAAGTGGATCTGACCGGCGTCGTGCTGACCCGCATGGACGGCGATGCCCGCGGCGGTGCCGCGCTCTCGATGCGCGCGGTTACCGGCAAGCCGATCAAGTTCGCCGGTACCGGTGAAAAGGCCGATGCGATCGAGGTGTTCCACCCGAGCCGCGTTGCCAACCGCATCCTTGGCATGGGCGATGTCGTCAGCCTCGTCGAGAAGGCCGCCGAATCGGTCAAGGTCGAGGAAGCCGAAGCGCTGGCCAAGCGCATGGAGCAGGGCAAGTTCGACATGAACGACCTGCGCACCCAGCTGCGCCAGATGCAGAACATGGGCGGTCTTGGCATGCTGGCCGGGATGATGCCGGGCATGAAGAAGGCCAAGGCGGCGATGCAGCAGTCGGGCATGGACGACAAGGTCCTGCTGCGCATGGACGCGATCATCGGTTCGATGACGCCCAAGGAGCGGGCGAATCCCGCGCTGCTCAACGCCAAGCGCAAGATCCGCGTCGCCAATGGTTCGGGTACCCAGGTCCAGGACGTCAACAAGCTGCTGAAAATGCACATGGAGATGTCCAAGGCCATGAAGCAGATCAAGAAGATGGGCGGCCTCAAGGGGCTTGCCGCGATGTTCGGCAAGGGCGGCCTCGACGGCGCCATGCCGGGTCTCGGCGGTAAGGGCCTCGGTCCCGGCGCGGGCGGGTTGCCAGGGCTCGGCGGAGCCGGTCAGCCCGATCTCAGCAAGTTTTTGAAGAAGTAATTTTTACAGAATTTGACAGAAAGGTAGAAGAATGTCCGTAGCTATCCGTCTTTCGCGCGGTGGTGCCAAGAAGCGCCCGTACTACAAGGTCGTCGTGTCCAACTCGCGCGCTCCGCGCGACGGCAAGTATCTCGAGCAGGTTGGCACCTACAACCCGCTGCTCGCCAAGGACGACGAGAACCGCGTTCGCCTGAACGAAGACCGCGTGCGCTACTGGCTCGGCGTTGGCGCCCAGCCGACCGACCGCGTTGCCCGTATGCTCGACAAGGCCGGCATCAAGGAACGCGCCGCGACCAGCAACCCGCAGAAGGGTGAGCCGGGCCAGAAGGCCAAGGATCGCGCCGAAGAAAAGGCCGAGAAGCTGCGTGAGGCCGAAGAGGCTGCCAAGGCTGCTGCAGAAGCACCCGCCGAGGAAGCACCGGCTGCCGAAGAAGCTCCCGCTGCCGAAGCGACCGAGGAACAGACCGAGGGCTGAGTCCGCATAGGACCGACCTGTGGCTGATAACGACCGCACCGTCACGCTGGCTGCCGTTTCCGGCGCCCACGGCGTGACGGGCGAAGTCCGCCTCAAGCTGTTCGGTGAAGGCGTGGCGGCGCTCAAGCGCTACCGCGCCTTCAACGATTCGACCCTTACGCTCAAGAAGCTGCGCGATGACGGAAAGGGCGGTGCTATCGCCCGCTTCGAGGAAGTCGCCGACCGCAATGCCGCCGAAAAGTTGCGCGGTACCGCGCTCACCGTGCCTCGCTCGGCGATGCCCGAGCTGGAGGATGGCGAGTACTACTTCGCGGATCTCATCGGTCTGGCTGCGGTTTCCGATACGGGTGAAGCGCTGGGTACCTGTGTCGCGGTGGAGAACTTCGGAGCCGGCGACGTCGTCGAGATCGAGCGACCTCCTGGCGAAGATGGCAAGCGCCGCCGCTTCATGGTGCCGATGATCGAGGCAGCCGTGCCCGAATGGGATCACGAGAAGCTGGTGATCGCCGCCGCTTTTGCGGAAGAATGAACAGGGGAAGGCCGCGCACCGTGCGCGGCCTTCTTCGTTTTCCCCGAACTGACCAACGCCCTGGCGCGCACCAGTGCGCCGTTTCAGGCCAGGGTGCCTGCGCAACCAGCCTGCGCAGCGCTGACGGCATGACCGGCCAGCGGGTAAGTCATCGCGGCAAGCCCAAGCAGAAGCACGGCGAGGCTGGTTCCGGCCGACATGCCCCCGATTAGGGCGATGCCGGTCAGGCGGGCCTTGCGGGCAAGTGCCGTTTCCTTGCAGGCTCCATAAGCCTTGCCTATTGCATCCTTGGCTTGAGGGCGGCGATGAAAGCGGCGTACCAGCCGCGACAGTGCCGGCGTGCGCTCGCCGGTGAAGCTGATGCGGCTGGCGTTCCAATTCCTGATGAAGTGATCGTCCTGCATGGTTCTGCTCCTTGCCTGGAGGGTTGTTCTGACCCGATCGTGATGCTCCCCGGAGCGCTGCGAAGCCAACAAAAGGACTGGCGAAGGGTATAAGGCTGGCTTATGATTGCAGCATGGAACCGCTTCCTCCGCTCAGTGCCGTGCGCGCCTTCGAAGCCGCAGGTCGCCTCGAGAATTTCTCGCGCGCGGCAGAGGAACTCGGGATGACGCAGGCTGCGGTCAGCTATCAGGTGCGCCAGTTGGAGGATCGTCTTGGCCGCTCTCTTTTCGTGCGCGAGAAGGGCAGGGTGCGCCTGTCCGAGGCGGGGCACCGTTTGCTCCCGGCCGTCACGGCAGCCTTTGCCGGCATGGCGGACGCCTTCGCGGCGCTGAGGGAGGAGGATCACGAGGTCCTTGCGATCAATGCCGCGATCTCGCTCGGCAGCGTCTGGTTGAGCGGGCGCATCGGCCGCTTCCAGATGCGTTTTCCGGACCTGGCGGTGCGCCTGTCGCTGGCGAACGAGACGATCGATCTGGGCAATTCGTCTTTCGACGTGGCGATCCGCGCGGGTTCCGGCGTCTGGGAGGGGCTGCGCAGCACGTTCCTGTTCCGGCAGCACTTCACGCCGATCTGCACGCGCGAATTCCTTGAGGCGAATGCGATCGGCAGGCCTGAGGATCTCCTGCGCGCCGAGCGGCTCGCGCCGAACGATGCCGGGTGGGCCGGGTGGTTCGCTGCTGCCGGGGTGGAAGCGAAGCTCGCGCCGCGCCGCGGCATCGTCATGGACAACCAGTCCCAGGAAGCGAGCATCGTCCGGGAAAGTTACGGCGTGGCTCTGATGTCCCCGCTGTTCTGGCAGGCAGAGTTGGAGAGCGGGCGGCTGATCCAGCCCTTCGATACACTCTATATGCCGGGAAGCGCACACTGGCTGGTCCATCCGGTCAACCGCGTCGGGGTACGCAAGATCGAGCGCCTGCGCGAATGGCTGCTGGAGGAACTCGAAGCCTGTCGCGGTCTCTTGCCTGACCGGATCTTCAAGCCCTTGTGACATTTTCGCGTCCGCGCCTCTTGCCCGCGCTGCCGATTTGGGCTTTGCCGCGGCCATGACATTCGCGGCCACCGTCCTCACACTTTATCCTGACATGTTTCCGGGCCCCCTCGGCATTTCGCTTGCCGGGCGCGGACTGGCCGAAGGCAAGTGGTCGATCGAGACGGTGCAGATCCGCGACTTCGCCAGGGACAAGCACCGCACGGTCGACGATACGCCTGCCGGCGGTGGCGCGGGCATGGTTCTCAAGGCCGACGTTCTGGCCGCCGCCATCGACCATGCGCGCAGCCTCAGCCCCGAGGCCCCGGTGATCGCTATGACGCCGCGCGGCCGCCCGATTTCGCAGGCCCGGGTGCGCGAGCTTGCGGCCGGGCCGGGCGTGACCATCCTGTGCGGCCGGTTCGAGGGCTTTGACGAGCGGATCTTCGAGGGACGCAACGTGGAGCAGGTGTCGGTCGGCGATATCGTCCTGTCTGGCGGAGAACCTGCGGCCCTGATGCTGCTGGACGCTTGCATTCGCCTGCTTCCCGGCGTAATGGGCGCGGCTTCCAGCGGGGCCGAGGAATCGTTCGAGGACGGTCTTCTCGAGTATCCGCACTATACCCGACCCACCGAGTGGGAAGGGCGCACGATCCCTGAAGTGCTGCGATCGGGGGATCATGCGAAGATCGCCGCCTGGCGGAAACAAAAGGCGGAGGAAGACACACGGTTACGCAGACCGGACCTTTGGGAGCGTCATAGGGGCGCTCGGGACCAGTCTGCCTCTGGCGCGCGGCACAAAGATGAGGATTTGGGTTCATGAACCTGATTCAGCAGATCGAGGCCGAGGAAATTGCCAAGGCCGGCAAGGATATCCCTGAGTTCCGTCCGGGCGATACCGTCCGCGTCGGTGTGAAGGTCGTCGAAGGTACCCGTACTCGCGTCCAGAACTTCGAAGGCGTGTGCATCGCGCGTTCGAACCGTGGCATGGGTTCGAACTTCACCGTCCGCAAGATCAGCTTCGGTGAAGGCGTGGAACGCGTTTTCCCGCTGTACTCGCCGAACATCGATTCGATCACCGTGGTTCGCCGCGGCGTCGTGCGTCGTGCCAAGCTGTACTACCTGCGTGGTCGTACCGGTAAGCGCGCCCGCATCGCCGAGCGCCGCGACGTTCGCGCCGACGCGTAAGCATCGGCACATTGCCTGTCTTGCGGCAGGCAGCTTGAGAGGCGGTTCGGTTCGGACCGCCTTTTTTGCGCGCTCCTGCAATCCTGCGGGTCCGTGGCAAGGGCTCCAGATTACAGGATGTTAACACCCGAATCGGGGTTACGCCGAATGCCGCGGTTGCGATCTTTCGGTTTTGACCCCGCAAGGTTTGCACTGGCGCAGCGAGTCGGAATGTCGCCACACCTTCGATGTTGCGCTGCACAATCGCAATTCGTCACAAGAATGGCGGAAAAACGCGATTAAGTGCGGGTTTTTCGCCTGTTTTGCCTTTGACACGGCAGAGAAAACCCGCTCAATTCCCGGGCCATTCAAGAGGCGATTCAACTATCCCATCACATCCGGTTCCACTGAAAGGTTAGGGGGTACCCATAATGAACAAGAACGATCTCATCAGCGCAGTTGCCGACACCAGCGGTCTGACCCGCAGCGATGCGACCAAGGCCGTTGAAGGCGTCTTCGACGCCATCACCGGCGCGCTGAAGAAGGGTGACGAGGTCCGCCTGGTTGGTTTCGGCACCTTCTCGGTTGCCAAGCGCAAGGCCTCGACCGGCCGCAACCCGCGCACCGGCGAGCCCATGGAAATCAAGGCTTCGGCTCAGCCGAAGTTCAAGGCTGGCAAGGGCCTCAAGGACGCCGTCAACTAATCCAGACGGCCAGCCTGTTCGCCTCACAGGTTGAAAAGATTGCGCCGCGCCGACCCCAGGGTCAGCGCGGCGTTTCTTATTGGTTCTTCGACGCCGCGATAGCGCAGTGTCCAAAGCCAGGTTCAGACAGGGTCCGGTAGCGCACGGCGTCACCGGACCCTTTCGCCTTCAGGGCGCCAGCTTGAGCAGGGCTGTCGGGGCTGCAGGCGTTCGCGGGTTGACCTGCCAGGTCAGCGACTGTGTGCTTCCTGCAGCGGCCTTGGGGCCTTCATCGGTGTTGTTGGCAAGGATCTGCGCATCGGTACGGATAGTGAAGGTACCATCCGCCAGCGTGGCCGGTCCGTCATCCCCGCCCGCTGCACCCTTGGCCATGCCCGACATCATGCCCGCCATCGCGCCCGGGCTGTTGGCCGGACCGAACCCGGGGGCGTCGACCCGCACTGTGCCGTCCTGGCGCAGCGAGAGTTGCACGAAGGCATTGGTCATCGGCATGCCTTCGAAGGTCGGGAAGGTGAAGTCATGGTCGAGACGGGCCTCGATGGCGAAGTCGACATCGAATTTGCCCTTGCCGATATACTCGACCTTGTTCCAGCCGGCCTGCCGGCGCAGTTTCTCGGCAATCGCCTTGCCGGATTCCGGGTTACTCGGGTCGATGCCGCCCAGCAGCATCTGCGCGGCCTGCGCGTCCTTCTGCTTGCTTTCCTCGCGCGATTTTTCCCATTCCTGCTTCTGCTGCGCGATCTCGTCGTCGGTGCACTTGCGCTCGTCGAAGCTGTCTTCTTCGTAGCAGGTCTCCGGCTCGAAGTTCTGCTTCTTCGACGCCTCCATCAGCGGCATCATCAGGATCTCGCCGGTGTAGCGAAACGCAAAGCTGCGATCCTTGCGCACGTCGAGCTGCGAGGTGAACTTGCCGGGCGCGAAGATGCACGCGGCCAGCAGCAGGGTGAGGGCCCCGGCCGCCAGCGCGGTTAGCGCTCTGCGGCCGTGTATTTTGGACATTGCAAAGTGTCGCATCTCTGTTCCCCCTGGTTTCAGAGCTGTGGCTGATTTTCTCAAGTCAGCGCGTCGCCACCGCGTAAAGCGCGATGGCAGCGGCATTGCTGACGTTAAGGCTTTCCATCTCGCTGCTGATCGGCAGCTTGGCGACGGCGTCGCAGTGCTGGACGATGTTGTGGCGCATTCCGTCGCCTTCAGCGCCGAGCACGAGCGCGACAGGACCGGCGGGGAGGGCTTCGGCCAGCGTGGCCTCCGCTTCACCATCCAGGCCGAGTCGCCAGTATCCGGCTTCGGCGATCTCCTCGAGCGCGCGGGCCAGGTTCACCACGCGTACCCAGGGCAGCGTTTCGAGCGCGCCGGAGGCCGATTTGGCCAGAGTGCCCGATTCGGGCGGAGCGTGACGGTCCTGCGTGACGATGGCGCAGGCATTGAAGGCGAGGGCCGAGCGCATGATCGCGCCGACGTTATGAGGATCGGTGACCTGGTCCAGCACGAGAACGGGCCGTGCCGGGTCGCCGTCGAGCACATCGGCGAGAAAGACATCATCCAGTGGTTCGCATTCGAGAACGAGGCCCTGGTGTGGCGCGTCGCGGGCGACGAGCCGGGCAAGGTCGGCGGGCTGTGCCCATTCGACCGTGAAATCGGTGGGTAATTCGCCGTCGAGCGAATCAACGCCCTCTCGAGTGGCCCACAATTTGCGGTGATGGCGGTCGGGATTCTTGAGAGCGGCTTCAACGGCATGTCTTCCCCACAGGCGAACCATGCCCGAGGAAGCACGTCCGCTACCGCGCCCGTTTTTCATGCGGCCGGCCCTTCCACGTAGGGCCCGGGCTGGTTTTCCACCGCCCTGATGATCGCCGCGCTTACTCATGAAATGTCCTTTCAACAAAAAACTATTTTCGCTCCTGCCAGTCACCCCATTGACAGGCAAGGCTCGCTTCGGCAAAGGCGCGGCTCCTCGGCAACGGGCTCCTTCCGGGAGCCTCACCAAAGCGGGTTTTCCCGCAAGCCAGAACTGGTGTGGACAGGTGGCCGAGTGGTTAAAGGCAGCAGACTGTAAATCTGCCCGCGCAAGCGTACGTTGGTTCGAATCCAGCCCTGTCCACCACCAGCTTCCCCATCACCGACATCGGCGATACCCCTCCAGGGAAGCTACGGTATTCCTTGGCATTGCGGTATCCGACGAGCACTTCTAGAAGAGAGCCATGCCCGGAGATATTCTCGATAACCAAGGTCGCGGCGAAGCTTCGTGGCGCTGGCCCTCCATCCATCCCGAAGGTCGCAAGTTCGGCGGCATCGCCGGGGTGATCGCGGTGGCAGGCTGGTTGCTGCTGGGTCCGTTGGTCGGTTGGCCGCTTGCCGTGCTCACCTTGTGCGTACTGGCCTTCTTCCGCGATCCGGTGCGTGTGACGCCGCAGGACGAGCGTGCGATCGTTGCGCCGGCCGATGGCCTCGTGACGCTGATCCAGAAGGTTGCGCCGCCGCGTGAGCTAACCATGGAAGACGGTAGCGGCGCGAAGCCAATGGATACGCAGCCGGTTACGCGCGTTTCCATTTTCATGAGCGTGTTCGACGTCCACATCAATCGCGCGCCGATCGGCGGCACCGTTCGGCGGGTGATCTATATCCCCGGCAAGTTCATGAATGCGGATCTCGACAAGGCGAGCGAAGAGAACGAGCGCCAGCACATCCTCATCGAACGCGGCGATGGCCTGCGCATCTGCTTCACGCAGATTGCCGGTCTGGTCGCGCGCCGGATCGTTCCTTTCGTCAAGCCGGGCGACATTCTCGCCGCAGGCCAGCGCGTCGGACTGATTCGCTTCGGCAGCCGCGTCGACGTTTATCTTCCCGCCGGCACCGAGCCGAAGGTTCTCATGGGGCAGCGCATCGTTGCCGGTGAAACCGTCCTTGCCGAAGTGTCCGAAGCCCGCGTGATCGAGGGCGTTGCGCAGTGATCGATGAGCCCGATCCGCTTGCCGAGGATCGGCTTTCGCCGCGCCGCCGGCTTGCGCGCGGGCTCTCGATGCGGGCGATCGTGCCCAATGCCATCACTGCGGCAGCACTGTGTTCCGGCCTGACGGGGATTCGCTTTGCGATTGCCGGGGATTTCGAGAAATCGGTGCAGGCCGTGATTCTAGCCGGCCTGCTCGACGGCATCGATGGCCGTGCAGCCCGGCTGCTGCGCGCCCAGACCCGCTTCGGGGCCGAGCTCGACAGCCTGGCAGATTCGATTTCGTTCGGGGTCGCCCCGGCGTTGATCGTTTATCTGTGGACGCTCCACCAGCTGCCCAGCCTGGGCTGGATCGCATCGCTTGCCTTTGCAATCTGCTGCGTGCTGCGCCTCGCGCGCTTCAATGCGCGCCTCGACATGCTCGATCAGCCGCACAAGCAGGCGGGCTTCCTGACCGGCGTTCCCGCACCGCTGGGTGCGGGCCTTGCCTTCCTGCCGATTTACCTGTGGATCGCGACCGGCATTCCCGAATTCGCCAATGACGTTGCCGTCAGCATCTGGATGGTCCTCATCGCCTTCCTGATGATTTCGAGCGTGCCCACCCTGAGTTGGTCGAAGATGCAGCCCCCGCGCGACTTGCGCATTGGCCTCATCGCGGTGGTCGGCCTGACCGTGGCGGCGCTGTTGACCGAGCCCTGGTACACTCTGGCGGTGATCACGCTGGGCTATCTTGCCCTGATCCCGTTGGGAATCGCGTCCTACGCCAAGGTCAGGCGGCGTGCTCAAGGCCAGGCCAAACCAGTGCCGGCCGCTGGGCCTGGCGACGAGCCGGACGCACCTTCCGATCCGTCCTGAGCGCGGCAAGGGCCGGAACCGGCACCCGCTCGATCATCTTCCACGAGACAGTCAGCGTACCGGGGCAAGCATGAAGCTGCGCCCGGAGCGCGAATGCCTTGCGGCCGTGGCGCATCCAGCTTGCGGCGATGACCCAGAGCGACACGATTGCGCCAAGGGTGAAGAGCGAAGCGGCAAATGCAGTCATGACCATCTTCCTTTCAGGGCCAGCGCCCGATCCCGTGAGGGGACAGGGCTGTGGACAGCTTGTGGAAATAACGAATCTGTTCTACCAATGTTCCTTGCAGCCCTTGTTCTTATTTTGTTCCATCCAAGTCAAGCCTGTTTCTGCATGCAGCGCGATCGGGCGGCTTGAGCATGGAGCATTTCGGGTTGCCCTTGGGAGCGTGAACTAGGACAGCGGACATGGGATTGTCCCCGAGACCTGGCTCCGTTCCCGAGGCGAGTTGGCCGAGGCACAGCGGTTCCGGCGCAATTTCGCGCTGGATTTCTCGAGTGGAGAGGGCTATGGGCGGCCCCGCCTGAGCGGTGCCTGTCGATTCCCGGCAGATCGCGGAGGGCAAATCCACATGGAAGGCGCACATACCGGTGCCGCAGCGGATCGAGGGGCTTCTTGCCCGGCCGCACGGTTCCAGCCTTCCAGAGGTGCAACCGGAAAGGAATTTACTTATGGCGGCTCCTGTCGTCACCATGCAGCAGCTCATCGAGGCCGGCGCTCACTTCGGCCACCAGACCCACCGCTGGAATCCGCGGATGAAGCCGTACATCTTCGGCGCCCGCAACGGCATCCACATCATCGACCTGTCGCAGACCGTGCCGCTCATGGCCCGCGCGCTCGACTTCGTCTCGGCCACCGTGCAGGCCGGCGGCAAGGTGCTCTTCGTCGGCACCAAGCGCCAGGCCCAGGAGCCGATCGCCCAGGCCGCCCGCGCCTGCGGTCAGCACTTCGTCAACCATCGCTGGCTGGGCGGCATGCTCACCAACTGGAAGACCATTTCGCAGTCGATCAAGCGCTTCAAGGCTCTTGAAGAGCAGCTTGCCGGCGACACGGCCGGTCTGACCAAGAAGGAAGTCCTTCAGCTGACCCGTGAGCGTGACAAGCTTGAGCTTTCGCTCGGCGGTATCCGCGACATGGGCGGCATTCCGGACGTCATGTTCGTGATCGACGCCAACAAGGAAGACCTGGCGATCAAGGAAGCCAACACCCTCGGCATTCCGGTCGTCGCCGTGCTCGACACCAACGTCAGCCCCGAAGGCATTGCGTTCCCGATCCCGGGCAACGACGACGCCAGCCGCGCTGTTCGCCTCTACTGCGAAGCGATCGCCCAGGCTGCGACCAAGGGTGGCCAGAACGCGGTTGTCGACTCGGGTGCCGACATCGGCGCCATGGAAGAGCCGGTCGCCGAAGCCGCTGCGGAAACCGCAGGGGCCTGATCGGCCCGACGCAATCGGCATTTTCGTCATTGAAATGTCGCGCGCCGGGTCCATCGGGCCCGGCGCGCCTGTCAATTACTGAAGAAGGATAAAAGCGATGGCCTACACCGCCGCTGACGTGAAGAATCTGCGCGAGCGCACCGGCGCCGGCATGATGGACTGCAAGAAGGCTCTCGACGAATCGAACGGCGACATCGAAGCCGCCGTCGACGCGCTGCGCGCCAAGGGTCTTGCCGCCGCTGCCAAGAAGTCGAGCCGCACCGCTGCCGAAGGTCTGGTCGGCGTTGCCGTGACCGGCACCAAGGGCGTCGCCGTCGAGGTCAACTCGGAAACCGACTTCGTCGCCAAGAACGAGCAGTTCCAGGACTTCGTGCGCAAGACCACCGAAGTCGCCCTGGGCGTTGCCGGTGACGACGTCGAAGCGCTCAAGGCTGCTGGCTACCCGAACGGCGGCACTGTCGCCGACGCGCTGACCAACAACGTCGCCACCATCGGTGAGAACCAGCAGGTTCGCCGCATGAAGACCGTTGAAGTCTCGCAGGGCCTCATCGTTCCCTACATGCACAACGCGGCCGCTCCGAACCTCGGCAAGATCGGCGTCCTCGTTGCTCTCGAGTCGGACGCTTCGGCTGAGGTCCTCGAAGGCCTGGGCAAGCAGATTGCGATGCACATCGCCGCTGCCTTCCCGCTGGCCCTCAACGCCGACGATCTCGATGCCGAGCTGATCGAGCGTGAGCGCAAGATCGCCAAGGAAAAGGCCGCCGAATCGGGCAAGCCCGAGAACGTGCAGGAAAAGATGGTCGAAGGCGCGATCGCCAAGTACGCCAAGGAAAACGCGCTGCTCAGCCAGGTCTTCGTCATGGACAACAAGACCCCGGTTCAGCAGGTCGTCGACCAGGCCGGCAAGGAAGCCGGCACGAAGATCGTCCTCAAGGACTTCGTGCGCTTCCAGCTCGGCGAAGGCATCGAGAAGGAAGAGTCGGACTTCGCAGCCGAAGTCGCCGCGGCGGTTGCGGGCTGATTTCAGCCAGCTTCCTTCGGGAATTAGCAGAATGGGCCGGGAAGTGATCGCTTCCCGGCCCATTCTCGTTGAGGCTCCACCTGCTGCATTGTAACACGGGCATGTTCGACTTCTTGTCCATGAAACTCGTGTTCGCAGCGTGTCTCGCGCCTGCTTGTCAGCGAACATGGCGTGATCGACCAGGACGATGCGCCCGACGAGGCGATGTGCCGGGGGTGGTTAACATTGATCTTTCCTCTCTGAGCGAGCGCGAGCGGCTTGCCGTGCAATCCTCGCAGCGCGGCGGCCTGATCCTGCAGGGGCAGGTCGGGTAGGCGCTGCGCCCGATCTTGCATCGAGATCGCGGCGATCAGTCGAAACGATCGAGGTGCGGGTCGCGGCGAGGCGCATTTGCGCAAGCTCGCCCCTTGGCAATCCGCGCGCCGCCCCCTAATGCGATGGCCGTTCATCCCCCTGCGTGAGAAAATCGGCCAATGAGCAATCCCTCCTATAAACGCGTCCTGCTGAAGCTGTCGGGCGAGGTTCTTATGGGGGAGCAGCAGTTCGGCATCGACTCGGAATTCGTGGCCGAACTGGCCAAGGAAGTGAAGGCGGCCAAGGAGACCGGGCTGGAGATCTGCCTGGTGATCGGCGGGGGCAATATTTTCCGCGGCATGGCCGGTGCGGCCAAGGGCATGGACCGCGCCCAGGCCGACTATATGGGCATGCTGGCGACCGTCATGAACGCGCTGGCGATGCAGAACGCGCTCGAGCAGCTCGGCGTCGAGACGCGGGTGCAGTCGGCAGTGCAGATGGACCAGGTCTGCGAGCCGGTGATCCGCCGCCGGGCCGAACGCCACCTCGAAAAGGGACGCGTGGTGATCTTCGCCGCCGGGGTTGGCGCACCTTACTTCACCACCGATTCAGGCGCCGCCCTGCGAGCCGCCGAAATGGGCTGCGATGCGCTGCTCAAGGGAACCAGCGTCGATGGGGTCTATGACAGCGACCCCAAGACCAATCCCGAAGCAAAGCGTTACCAGACAGTGGATTACGACACTGTCCTCGCCGACAATCTCAAGGTGATGGACGCCAGCGCCGTTGCCCTGTGCCGCGACAATTCGATTCCGATCGTCGTGTTCTCGATCCGCGAGAAGGGCAACCTTGCCCAGGTCCTCGCGGGTGAGGGCACGCAGACGATCGTCCAGAAAGGAGCCTGATAGCCATGGCCAAGTACGACAAGGCCGACCTCGAACGCCGCATGCACGGCGCTGTGGAATCGTTCAAGCACGACCTCTCCGGTCTGCGCACCGGCCGCGCCAACACCGCGCTGCTGGAGCCGATCAATGTCGAGGTCTATGGAGCGATGATGCCGATCGTCCAGGTCGCGACGATCTCGGCGCCCGAACCGCGCCTGCTTTCGGTGCAGGTCTGGGACAAGTCGAATATCGGCCCGGTAGAAAAGGCGATCCGTTCGGCGGGCCTCGGCCTCAACCCGATCAACGACGGCAATACGCTGCGTCTGCCAATCCCCGATTTGACCGAGGAGCGCCGCAAGGAACTCGCCAAGCTGGCCGGACAGTATGCCGAAAAGGCCCGCGTGGCGATCCGCAACGTGCGCCGAGATGGCATGGAAACCCTCAAGGCCGACGAGAACAAGAAGGAAATTTCGGAAGACGAGCGCAAGCGCTCCGAGGCCGAAGTCCAGAAGCTGACCGACGAGCAGATCAAGGCCGTCGACGACGCGCTGGCGCACAAGGAAAAGGAAATCCTCAACAAGTGAGGATACGCGTTCGGTCCGGATCGAGGCGTATGGGATGAGCAAGGCCGAACCCGTAAGGGCGCGCCATGTTGCCATCATCATGGATGGCAACGGGCGCTGGGCGAAGAAGCGCCTGATGCCGCGCGCGCTGGGGCACCAGCGCGGTGTCGAGGCCGTGCGCAAGGTCGTGCGCGGCGCCCGTGAGATGGGTCTCGAAGCGCTCACCCTCTATGCCTTCTCGACCGAGAACTGGCGCCGCCCCGAGGAAGAAGTCTCGGACCTGATGAGCCTGATGAAACGGTTCATCCTTTCCGATCTCGACGAATTCGCCGAGGCCGGGGTGCGCCTCAAGATCATCGGCGATTACAAGGCCTTCAAGCCCGATGTTGTCGAACTGGTGGAGAAGGCGATCGCTCGTACTGCCGGCAATTCCGGCACGACGCTGGCCGTTGCTCTCAACTACGGTTCGCAGGACGAGATCGCCCGCGCGGCAACCAGGGCTGCGGCCAAGGGACCGATCACGCCCGAGACCATCGCCGCCGAACTGGATACGGCGGACCTGCCGCCGCTCGACCTGCTGATCCGGACTTCCGGCGAAGTGAGGCTGTCGAACTTCCTGCTCTGGCAGGCGGCCTACGCCGAAATGATGTTCACCGACGTGCTGTGGCCGGACTTCACGGCCGAGCACTTGCGCGACGCCCTCGAGGCTTTCACCACCCGTGAGCGTCGCTATGGCGGGCGCTGAACGGATCGGTCTGCGCGGCTCGGAACGAGACACGAAAAGGGACCCTGCGTGACGATGCGGGGCAGGGGATGCTGACGTGAGCGATGCTCCAAAGAAATCCGATCTGCGGGTGCGGACAATTTCCGCCGTCGTGATGGTCGCTGTCGCGGGTCTCGCGATCTGGCTGGGCGGCCCGATATGGACCGCTTTCGTCTGCGCGATCGCTGTGGGCGTGCTGTGGGAGTGGGTCAGGCTGACCCGCGCAGGCACACAGAACCCCGCGGAGCGCGGCTTCTGGAACTTTGCCGGCATGTTCTATGTGGGCACCTGCGCGGCCATGCTGCTGTTCCTGCGCAATCCGGCCTTTACCCTTGCGCCCCTGCTGACGGTCGTCTGCGGTGTCATTGCGGTCGATGTCGGCGCCTATTTTGCCGGACGGACTTTCGGAGGGCCGAAGGTCGCTCCGGCCATCAGCCCCTCGAAGACATGGGCCGGACTGTTCGGTGCGATAGCGGCTGCGACTCTGGTCCTGTTCGGCGCAGCGATGCTCTGGCGCTCCGGCGCGATTTCCCTGACCCAGGCGGGCCGGGCGGTCGAGGAAGTGTCCTGCTTCGGCATGCAGCCGTGCTGGTATCTCGGAGCCCGCGTGGTCCCGCTTTTCGCCACCTGCCTGATGACCGGGATTCTCTTCGCGATCTGCGCGCAGGGTGGGGATTTCTTCGAAAGCTGGCTGAAGCGGCGCGCCGGGGTGAAGGATTCGGGCAGTCTCATTCCCGGACATGGTGGATTCTTCGATCGCGTTGATGGCTTGCTGGCAGTGCTTTTCGTGCTAGGCCTGATGATCCTGTTTCAACCGGGCTCGTGATGATGCGCAGCATTTCCGTTCTCGGCGCCACCGGTTCGATTGGCGCCTCGACGCTGGACCTGCTCCGGCGCAATCGGGATGCCTGGCGCATCGAGGCCCTGACCGCCAACGGCAATGTCGCCGAACTGGCGAGGCTCGCGCGGGAGTTTTCCGCCAGCATCGCGGTCGTCGCGGACGAAGAGAAATTGCCTGAACTTCGCGATGCGCTGTCCGGCAGCGGGATCGAGGCGGCTGGCGGCGCGTCTGCGCTGGCAGAAGCGGCGGGGCGCGGCGCGGACTTTACCGTGGCTGCCATCGTCGGCTGTGCGGGCCTGGCCCCGACCATGGCCGCGATCGAGCGGGGCGGTGTCATCGCGCTTGCCAACAAGGAGGCGCTCGTTTCGGCGGGCGAAATCATGACCGCGGCGGTGGCCCGGCATGGCGCGACGCTCCTGCCGATCGATTCCGAACACAACGCCATCTTCCAGTGCCTGCAGGGCAATGCGGCCGAGCATGTGCGCTGGATCACCCTGACTGCCAGTGGCGGCCCGTTCCGCGACTGGTCGTGGGAGCGTCTGTCTCGCGCCACTCCGGCCGAGGCGATCAAGCATCCCAACTGGGACATGGGCGCCAAGATCAGCGTCGATTCCGCCACGATGTTCAACAAGGGCCTCGAACTGATCGAGGCGCACTACCTCTTTCCGGTCGGGCTCGACCGGTTGCGCATCATCGTTCACCCGCAATCGATCGTGCATTCCATGGTCGAGTATCGCGACGGCTCGACGCTGGCCCAGCTTGGCCCGTCGGACATGCGGGTGCCGATCGCATCGGCCCTGGCCTGGCCGGAGCGTATGGACACGCCTTGTGCGCCGCTCGATCTTGCCGAGATCGGCGAACTGACCTTCCGCAAGCCGGACGAAGAGCGCTTCCCGGCCACGCGCCTTGCGCGTGAGGCGGCGCAGGCAGGGGGCGGCATTCCCGCCGTTCTCAACGCCGCGAACGAAGTCGCCGTTGCCGCGTTCCTGAACGGTCAGATTGGGTTCACCCGCATTGCGGCACATGTGGAAGACGTACTCGGGTCCTTCGCGCCGCCCGCGCCGACCGGCCTTGCCGAAGTGCTGGCTGTCGACGGGGAAGCGCGGGCAAGGGCGCGGATATTGATGGAGGCTGCCTGACTTGACCGGTTCACCCAACCTGCTGACGACGATCTTCGCGTTTCTGCTCGTGCTTGGCCCGCTTGTGCTGATCCATGAGCTGGGACACTACCTCGTCGGACGGCTGTTCGGTGTGAAGGCCGACGCGTTCTCCATCGGCTTCGGCAAGGAGATCGCCGGCTGGACCGACAGGCGTGGAACCCGCTGGAAGCTCTCGGCGCTGCCGCTGGGCGGTTACGTTCAGTTCGCCGGCGACATGAATGCCGCCAGCGCCCCAACGGCCGCCGAGGATGGGCTGACCCCGCAGGAGCGAGCCCAGACATTTCATGTGAAGCCCCTGTGGCAGCGCGCGCTGATCGTGCTGGCCGGGCCACTGACGAACCTGCTGTTCGCCGTCGCCATCATCGCTGCGTTCAACTTCGCCCACGGCAAGATCGTATCGCCGGCGGAAGTGGCAATGTTCACCCAGGATTCGCAGGCACAGGCGGCCGGCGTGGAAATCGGCGACAAGATCGTCGCCGTCGATGGCGACAAGGTCGCCACGATTTCCGACCTGCCCGAGCATATCGTCCCGTTTCCGGGGCGGACTGTCACGCTTGGCATCCGGCGTGACGGGCGCGATATCTCGCTACCGGTCAAGCTGGCCGACCGGACCGTCAGCGATAGCTTCGGGAACCAGTCGCGCATCGGCGATCTGGGCATCGATTTCGCGGTGCCCACGGTTGGGGGCTTCTTCGGCGATTCTGCCGCGGAGGCGGGCGGCCTGAAGGTAGGCGACCGCATTACCGCCATCGACGATCACGAGATCCGCAGCTTCACCCAGATTCCCGAACTCGTGCAGCCGCGCGCTGGTGATACGATCTCGGTCGTGGTCAATCGCGACGGACAGACCCGTGTCTTCCCGGTCACGTTGGGCAGGGGTGAGGCGGTCGACGAGAAGGGTAACAAGGTCACTGTCGGTCAGCTCGGGATCAAGGCCGGGTTCGGCGAGATCGAGCCGGTCGGCGCGGCTGAGGCGGTGCAGCTCGGCTTCGAGAATTCCTTCGGCATCATGAAGATGATGGTAACCGGCATCGGCCAGATCTTCACCGGCGAACGCTCGGTGAAGGAGCTTGGCGGACCGATCAAGATCGCCAAATATTCGGGTGAGCAGTTCTCCCTCGGCTGGGAGGATTTCATCAGTTTCGCGGCGCTGATTTCGATTAACTTGGCATTCATCAACCTCCTGCCAATCCCTGGCCTCGACGGCGGGCACCTGGCTTTCTACGCGGCCGAAACGGTCCGTCGTAAGCCGCTCAGTGTGCGCAGTCAGGAGTGGGCGATCCGGACGGGCGTGGCACTGGTGCTGGCCCTGATGGTCTTCGTAACGGTCAATGATGTGGCGTCTCTCCCGATTTTCGGGGGATAGCCAGGAGGAATTCACTCGCGATCACAATCTTGCCGGGTTTGGCTGCTTGATCGCAAGCCATCCATCGGGCAGATGGCTGCGACTGCCTGCCATACAGGTTAGCGGTCGGGTTCATGTCTTGTCGCCGACGGCAGATAGTCTCGCGATATCGATTACAGGATTTTGCGTAGAATGATGGGATTGGAAATGGTTCGAGGCACTGACGCCCACCGTGCTTCGCAGATCGCAGTCGTGCTTCTCGGCACCACGATCCTTGCCGGATTGCCTGCGCCTGCCTTCGCTCAGGATGCGGGCGGCGATGCGGCCTCGAGCCAGACTGCGCCTGTCCAGACGATCCAGTCGATCCAGGTGACCGGTGCCGAGCGTCTCGAGCCACAGACGGTCCTCTCCTATATCAAGCTGCGTATCGGCCAGCCTTACTCGAAGGCATCGGCCGACGCTGCGCTCAAGGACCTCTACGAGACCGAGCTTTTCGCCGACGTCCAGATTTCCAACGATAACGGCAATGTCACCATCCAGGTGAAGGAAAACCCGGTCGTCAACCGCATCATCCTTGAGGGCAACAAGCGCATCAAGGACGACAAGATCCTTCCCGAGATCAAGGTCGCGCCGCGCCAGATCTTTACCCGTTCCAAGATCCGTGCCGACGTCGCCCGTATCATCGAACTCTACAAACGCCAGGGCCGCTACGCAGCGACGGTCGAACCGAAGATGGTCATGCTCGACCAGAACCGCGTCGACATCGTCTTCGAGATCACCGAGGGCGACAAGTCCAAGGTCCGCCAGATCAACATCATCGGCAACGAGCACTTCTCCGACGGCAAGCTGCGCGGCGAGATGGTGACCAAGCAGGCGCGCTTCACCCGCATCTTCAGCTCGAGCACCAGCTACGATCCCGATCGCATGGCGTTCGACCAGCAGAAGCTGCGCCAGTTCTATCTGACCGAGGGCTACGCGGATTTCCGCGTCGTCTCCGCGGTCGCCGAGCTGACGCCGGACAAGAAGGACTTCATCATCACTTACGTGGTGGAGGAAGGTCAGCGCTACAAGTTCGGCGATGTGAAGGTCGAAAGCCAGCTGCGCGACTTCGACGGCGAGCGCCTGACCAAGAACCTGCCGATGAAGCAGGGCGACTGGTACAACGCCAAGCTCGTCGAAGACACGATCGAGAGCCTGAACGACACCGCCGGTGCCTATGGCTACGCCTTCGCCGACGTGCGGCCGCAGTACGACCGCAACAAGGACGACCTCACCATGGGTCTGACCTTCGTCATCCAGGAAGCGCCGCGCGTCTATGTCGAGCGTATCGACATCAACGGCAACACGCTGACCCAGGACAAGGTCGTGCGCCGCGAGTTCCGTCTGGCCGAAGGCGACGCGTTCAACTCGCTGCAGGTCAAGCGTTCGACCAACCGCATCAAGTCGCTCGGCTACTTCCAGGAGAAGTTCGAGGTCGAGCAGAAACCCGGTAGCGCCGACGACCGCATCATCCTGGAAGCGAACGTCGAGGAAAAGCCGACCGGCGAGCTGCAGCTCTCGGCCGGTTTCTCGAGCCTTGAGAGCTTCATCTTCCAGGCCTCGATCCGCCAGCGCAACTTCCGCGGCCGCGGCCAGACGGTCGGCCTATCGGGCAGCTATTCGCGCTACTCGAAGAGCGTCGAGGCCAGCTTCGTCGAGCCGTACCTGTTCGACAAGAACGTGTCGCTGGGCGTCGACATCTATCGCCGCGACTACAACAGCTTCAACTACTACAATTCCAGCCGCAAGACCAACTACCAGCAGTCGACCACCGGTTTCCAGGTCCGCGCCGGCGTGCCGCTGACCGAGTACCTGACGGCAGTCGGGCGCTATACGCTCAACTATGACGACATCTCGGTCAGCAAGAGCCAGTTCTACTCGGTCAACCAGAATGGCGACTTCGCGTGCGATCCGCTGCGTGCCGGCCGCTACTTGTGCGAAGCCATCGGCAAGCGCCTGAGTTCGATCGTCGGCATGTCGCTGATCTACGACACGCTCGACAACCGCGTGCGTCCCACCAAGGGCGAAACCGCATCGATCAACCTCGATATCGCCGGGCTGGGCGGTGACGTGAAGTACGCTCGCCTGCGTGCCAACGCGGCCAAGTACTGGCCGCTCGGCGGTGGTTTCGTCTTCTCGGTTCAGGGCGAAGGCGGCGTGATCAAGGGTTACGGCGGCGACAGCGTGCGTCTGACCGATCGCTTCTACCTGGGTGAGCCGCAGATGCGCGGCTTCGGTATCCGCGGTGTCGGTCCGCGCGTTATCCGTCAGTACTACAGCGGCGCCGTTGACGACGAGAACACGACCGCGTCCAACGATTCCGACGACGCACTCGGCGGCAAGTACTATTACAAGGCCCGCGGTGAGATGGAGATTCCGCTCGGTTCCGGGGCCCGCGAAATGGGCCTGCGCCCATCCATCTTCGTCGATGCAGGCGCAGTTTGGGGTACCAAGACGCCGGACACGCTCAACTGTAGCGATGGCTGTTTCATCGAGCAGCGCGATTCCGATGGCAACCAGCTTTATTATACGCGCGACGCCGACAACAACATCACCGGCACAACGACCACGCCGAATGGCGACCCTGCCGGCAGCACCAGCTACTTCACCGAACAGTACCTGGGCAACACCTGGAAGCCGCGTGTTGCCGTGGGTATCGGCGTGAACTGGAATTCGCCCTTCGGTCCGTTCCGGATCGATTTCTCGAAGGTCCTTCTCAAGGAGAAGGGCGACGACACCAAGGCATTCACCTTCAACGTGGGAACACAATTCTGATGAAGACTCTTCTCAAGTCCGCCGCGCTGGCCTCGAGCCTGGCGCTGGTTACCGTCGCTGCTCAGCCCGCTCTTGCGCAGGACAAGAACGGCGGCACCATCGTTCAGGGCCTCGCCATTGCCAGCTTCGATGCCGTGATCGCCAATTCGAACGCCTTCAAGACCGCCGAGCAGCAGCGCGAGACGACTTACAAGGCGCAGTACGACCAGGCCAAGCAGCGCAGCGAAGCGCTCAATGCGCAGCTCAAGCCGCTGATCGACAAGTTCAACGCCGACCGTCAGGTCGCCAAGCCGAACCAGGCCGCGCTGCAGCAGCAGGCCGCCCAGATCCAGCAGCTGCAGGAAAGCGGCAAGCAGGAAATCCAGCGCATCCTCGCGCCGGTGGGTCTTTCGCAGGCCTATGTGAACGAGCAGATCGAGGACAAGCTCGACGCAGCGGTGAAGTCCGCGATGGCCAAGAAGAAGATCTCGATCCTGCTTTCGCCGGACGCGATCCTTGCCGTCAACGGCAGCGCCTACAACCTCAACCAGGACATCCTGAACGAGCTGAACGCCTCGATTCCGTCTGCACAGCTTGTCCCGCCCTCGGGCTGGGAACCGCGCCAGATCCGTGAAGCGCGTGCCCAGCAGGCCGCCGCCCAGGGCCAGGCTGCGCCGAGCACGGCTGCCCAGCCGACCGGACGCTAAGAGCTGATCGGGGGCAGGACATGAGCGAGACGACCGAACAGGTCTACGATACCGCGAAGATCCTGGCGGCGCTTCCGCACCGCTACCCGATGCTGCTGGTCGACCGCGTGGTCTCCTTCACCGAGGAGGAGATCCATGCGGTCAAGGCCGTCAGCTTCAACGAGGATTTCTTCCAGGGACATTTCCCGGGCCGTCCGATCATGCCCGGCGTTCTCCAGATAGAGGCGCTGGCGCAGGCGGCAGGTATCCTTGCCATCGAGTCCCTCGGCCTCGCCGGGACCGGCAAGCTGGTCTACTTCATGGCGATCGAGGACGCGAAGTTCCGCAATCCCGTAACCCCCGGCAACCTGCTCGACCTGCGCGCCGGCTTCGTCCAGAAGCGTTCGCGCGTGTGCAAGTTCTGGGGCAAGGCGTCGATCGGCGACAAGGTCACCTGTGAAGTGAACTTCACGGCAATGATCGCCGACAGCTGATTTTTCGGGATGGGGCCTTCCGGTCGGCTCTCCCGCCAGCGGGATGGGCACACGGACGGGAAGCCCCACTCCCACTTGCATTTCGGCCCGCTTCGCTGTAAGCGCGCCGCTTTCCAAGGCAGGCCGGTCGGAACCGGCCATATGCGAAAGAGATTCGAAATGAAGGCCGATACGCACCCCGACTACCACATGATCACCGTCCAGATGACCGACGGCACCAAGTTCCAGACCCGCTCGACCTGGGGTTCGGAAGGTGACACGCTGGTCCTGGAAGTTGACCCGACTTCGCACCCGGCCTGGACCGGTGGCACGCAGCGCGTCAACGAAGGCGGCCGCGTCGCGCAGTTCAACAAGCGTTTCGGCGGACTCTCGCTCAAGAAGAAGTGAGCGAAGGTTCCATCGCGAACACACGGAAGGGCGGTCCGCAAGGGCCGCCTTTTTTGTTTCAGTTCCCACTTGAGGCGCATTCGCTTGGCGCCGGGGGTGCCAAGCAGGTCCGGCGGCCATGTTCGGGAATGCCAAGCTGTTGTCGGTAATTGCCTTTCAGGCTGATCGGCCTAGCTTGGGGAACGTCGCGCAGCCCGACGGCGCGCGCCTTTAACAGGAACCGGACGGGTCGCTTGCGACTTGAGGAAGTGCCTCGTCCGCGGCGTCCTGTCAGGACAAGACTTACCGGCCCCAAAGGGAGAATACCGATGATCCGTACCGTCCGAACCCTAACCGTGTGCGCAGCGGCTCTCAGTGCGCATGCCGCCCTGGCCGACAATCACGGCGAAGCGGCTGCGCCCGCGGTCCATGCGACCGTGATCGGGCTCGACGGCGAAGCGCTCGGGATGGTGACCCTGCAGGACACCCCGACCGGCGTTCTCGTCTCGACCGACATCAAGGGGCTGCCCGAAGGTGAGCATGGCTTCCACTTCCATGAGAAGGGCGTGTGCCAGCCTGCGGAAAAGTTCGCGACTGCGGGCGGGCACTTTGCCGCAGGGGGTGCCATGCATGGCCTGATGGTCGAGGGCGGTCCGCACGGCGGCGATATGCCCAACCAGCACGTGGGCGCCGATGGCGTGCTCGAAACGCAGATCCTCAATACCGGAGTCACGCTCGCGCCGGGACCGAAGTCTCTGGAGGATGCCGATGGTTCGGCCCTGGTGATTCACGCCGGTGCGGACGACTACAAGAGCCAGCCCTCGGGCGCTGCGGGCGGACGCATCGCCTGCGCGGTGATCAGCGCGCCGAAATAAGCGATGTTCGGCCGGGGGAGGGCACTAGCTCCCCCTCGGCTCAACTCCACGGCCGTTCCCGAAACCACTGTGTGACGACGTACTTGCGGCCCTGACGCACCTTCATTGCGTGGTGCAGGGTGGCGGGATTGAGGCTGCCGTCCGGGCGGCGGTTGTTCCAGGCGACGAGCTTGCCGCGTTCGGGCTGGATCAGCTTGTTGATCACCTTGAAGCGCGTGGCGCCGCCGGCATCCACGTCGTTCAGGTAGATCATGAAGGTCCAGGTGCGCTGGCCGGAAACGCTGCAGTACTTTTCGAAATCGCTGTTGTTGGGCTCGAAATAGTCCGTGTGGGCCTTGAATTCCTGGCCGACCTCGTAGCGTTGGCCCTGCAAGGGTTCGGCATGGGCAGGGTCGATGCCGGAAATATCGCAGAGCTTTCGGGCAAGGGCGGCCACGGCGCCAACGTCGGGGGACAGGTCGCAGGTGGAGCTGGTGCGAAAAACGTCGTCGCCGTTGTAGTTGGCGACAGTCGAGGGCCGGTGTTCCGCCTCGATCAGCGCGATCAGGGCATCGCACTGCGCAGTGTCGAGGAAATCGCGCTTCACGAAGAGTTCGAGCCGCGAGGAAGGGAAGCGTTGCATGCCCGTACGTAAGAGGGCAGCGCCGGATGATTCGCCTGGAGCCGTCATGGGGCGGACACTAGCGGCACGTTTGTCGCGGGAAAATTGCAGGAGTCTTGCATCGATCCGAATTTTTGCTTTGCAAGATCGCCTCCCTTGTGCAAAGGCGCGCTCCCGCACTGATCGCTGCTTGCAGCGTTCCGGGCGGCTTTCCGGAGACAGGCGTCATTGCCCCTGTCCCGGTGTGGCGATCGTAGCTCAGTTGGTTAGAGCGCCGGTTTGTGGTACCGGAGGTCGTGGGTTCGAACCCCATCGATCGCCCCATTTTCTTCCTTTGCCTGAGCGGTTTGGCACTATGCGGGTGAAAATCTGCAGCGTGGACCCTAAGTCCACTTGCCCCGCGCGCGTCTGTCGATAGAACGCGCCTGTCATGCACGGCTTTGCCAATCCTGCCCGTTTTCTGCGCATCGCCCGCTGGCTGATGCCGCTCTGCATGGGCGTCGGAGTCGTCATCGCGACGGTCGCGCTTTACTGGGGGCTGTTCCGCGCCCCGCCGGAGCGCCTGCAGGGCGAGACCGTGCGCATCGTCTTCCTTCACGTTCCCGCTGCCTGGCTGGGCATGGCAGGCTGGATGGGCATTGCCGCGGCCAGCTTTAGCGAACTGGTCTGGCGTCATCCGCTCGCCGGGATCGCCGCGCGCGGCTGCGCGGTGCCAGGTGCGGTCTTTACCGCGGTTTGCCTGATAACCGGTTCTCTGTGGGGGCGTCCGGCCTGGGGGACATGGTGGGTTTGGGACGGTCGGTTGACCAGCATGCTGGTGCTGCTGTTTCTTTATTTCGGCTGGATGGCGCTGTCGCAGGCAAGCGAGGCCAGCGCCGGCGGGCATACCCGGGCACCGGCGATCTTCGGGCTGGTCGGGGCGGTGAACATTCCGATCATCCATTATTCGGTGATCTGGTGGAACAGCCAGCACCAACCGCCGAGCATCACCATGGGCAAGTCGGCGATGGACGGGGCCTTCCTGTGGCCGTTGCTGGCCGCTACCCTGGGTTTCACATTGATATTTGCCGGCGTCGTGCTGGCCCGGATGCGGGCCATTCTCGCCGACCAGCAGGCAGAGGCCCGCTTGCGCCGCAAGGCGATGAGCGAAGCGGCATTCTGATAAAGACAAACGGCATTTACGGGATGAGCGAGGCAATTATCTGATGCGCGAGGCAATGGATGCCTGGACTTTCGTGATCGCGTCCTACGCCGTGGGCGTCGGGGCGACGCTTGCGATGATTGCCTGGTCGCTGATCTCGATGAAGCGGGCCGAGGCCCGCCGCGACAAGGCGCGGGGGCAGCGCTGATGGCCGTGAAAGCGAAACACCAGAGGCTGGTCCTCCTCGTCCTCGCGCTGGTCGTGCTGATTGGCGCTGGCCTGCTCGCGGCCTGGGCGCTGCGCAATCAGGCGAGCTATTTCTATGTCCCGAACGAGATTGTCGCCAGTCCGCCAGCGCCCGACCGCGCCGTGCGCCTTGGCGGCATGGTCGAGAAGGGCTCGCTCAAGACCGAGGGCGACGGTGTGACCATCGCCTTTGTCGTCGAGGATGGGAAGGCGCGCGTGCCGGTGACTTTCAAGGGCATCGTCCCCTCGCTCTTCGTCGAAGGGTCGGGTGTCGTCGCCGAAGGCCGGATGGGCAAGGACGGGACTTTCATTGCCGACAACCTGCTGGCCAAGCATGACGAGAACTACGTCCCGCGCGAGATGCAGGAGATGACTGCAGCGCAGGCCGACAAGATCGTGGCGGAAACGCAGTGATCGCGGAATTCGGACTCGCAGCGCTCTGGCTTGCCGCCGCGCTCGCCGCGCTGCAGCTCGTTGCCGGTGCGCTTGGCCTGACCCGGCGCGGCGAAGCGCTGGGCGGCGTCGTGCGCCCGGTCGCGGTCGTGCAGGGGCTGCTCGCGCTCGTCTCGTTCCTGTGCCTGATCTACGTCTTTGCCGTCACCGACCTGTCGGTGAAGCTGGTGGCGATGAACTCGCATTCGATGAAGCCGCTGGTCTTCAAGATCGCCGGTGCCTGGGGCAACCACGAGGGTTCGATGCTCCTGTGGGTCACCGTCATGGGCATGGCGGGCGGTTTCGTTGCGTTGATCGAGAGGCGCCTGCCCGAGCCGACGATGCTGGCAACGCTGGCCGGACAGGCCTTCGTCAGCCTCGGCTTCTATGCCTTCCTGCTGATCGCCTCGAACCCGTTCGAACGCCTCTCGCCGGTTCCGGCGGAGGGCAACGGCCTCAATCCGCTGCTGCAGGACCTTGGCCTCGCGTTCCACCCGCCCACGCTCTACCTCGGCTATGTCGGCCTTTCGGTGGCCTTCAGCTTCGCAATCGGCGCGTTGGTCACGCGTGAGGTCGGGCCGGCCTTCGCCCGCGCCATGCGCCCATGGGTGATGGGTGCCTGGATTTTCCTGACGGTGGGTATCACCGCCGGTTCCTACTGGGCCTATTACGAACTGGGCTGGGGCGGCTGGTGGTTCTGGGATCCGGTCGAGAACGCCTCGCTCATGCCCTGGCTGGCGGCGACCGCGCTGCTGCATTCGGCCAGCGTTCTCGCCGCGCGCAATGCCTTGCGCGCCTGGACGATCATGCTGGGCGTCGTGGCTTTCTCGATGTCGATGATCGGCACCTTCCTGGTGCGCTCGGGCATTCTCACCAGCGTCCATGCCTTTGCCGTCGACCCCGAGCGCGGGACATTCATCCTCGCGCTTCTGGCGATCAACATTGGCGGGGCGCTCACGCTTTTCGCCTTGCGCGCAGCAACCGTGACCGAGGGCGAACGCTTCGCCGTCGTCAGCCGCGAGGGCGCGCTGGTGTTCAATAACGTGATGCTTTCGGCGATTCTCGGCATCGTCCTGTTCGGGACACTCTATCCGCTGGTGGCCGAGGCCATGGGCGCAAAGGTCTCGGTGGGGCCGCCGTACTTCAACCCGATGAGCGCCCTGTTCGCCGTGCCGATGCTGATGGTCCTGGCGGTCGGTCCGCTGCTGCGCTGGCGGCGCGATGCCTTCTCCCGGGTCGGCAAGCGGTTGGTGATCCCCGCCATGCTGGTTGCGGCAGGCGTGATTGCGCTGCTGGTCATCGGCGGCGTCGCATTCCTGCCGTTCATCGGCCTGGCGCTGGCCGCAGGGCTTGCCTGGGCAAGCCTGATGCCGCTGCGCGAACGCAACCTGCGCCGCACGCCGCTGCCTGTGTGGGGTATGGTGATCGCACACTTCGGTATTGCCGTGGCGCTGTTCGGCATGAGCAGCGAGAGCGCCTTCTCGGTCGAGAAGCTGGTTGCGGTGAGGCCCGGCGAGACGACGCAGGTCGGTCCGTGGCTTGTCCGCCTCGAACGGGTCGAACCGGTGGCCGGCCCCAACTGGACCGCGCTCGAGGCGGAACTGAAGGTGCGGTACAAGGATTCGGCCCCGGTCATCGCCCGGCCGCAGTCGCGCAGCTTTTGGGCGCCCCCGCAGCAGACCAGCGAATCTTCGCTGCTGACGCGCTGGAACGGGCAGCTTTACTCGGTTCTGGGCGGGGAAGCGGAAGACGGTCGCTGGCAGCTTCGCCTGTGGTGGAAACCCTTTGTCACGCTGATCTGGCTGGGGGGTCTGCTGATTGCCCTGGGCGGTGTGCTGGCCCTGATCGGCCGCGTGAAGAGCGACCTGCGCCGCCTCATCGCGCGTGACAAGATTGCCGACAGGCGCGAGAGTCAGTGCCGATGAGCGAGCCAACGCCTCCCAAGGCCCCCAAGTGGGCGATCTGGCTGCCCCTGGTGCTGTTCGTGGCCTTCGTCGCGCTCGTCATGATCGGGCTCTATCGTCCGGCGGACCGCAACGTGGCCAGCACACTGGTTGGCAAGCCCATGCCCGAGTTCCAGCTTCCGCCGGCATTGCCCGGTCGTCCCGGGCTCAACAGCCGGCAATTCGCCAATGGTTCGCCGCACCTCCTGAACATCTTTGCCAGCTGGTGCCTGCCTTGCCGCGTCGAGGCACCGCAACTGGCGGCACTGGCCAGGGCCGGGGTCCCGATCGAAGGCATCTCCGTGCGTGACACGACCGAGGCGCTGCAGGGCTTCCTTGCCGAACATGGCGATCCGTTCCAGCGAATCGGTGCCGATGATGACGGCAAGGTCCAGCTCGCGCTCGGCTCCTCTGGCGTGCCGGAGACTTACGTGATCGATGGCAAGGGCGTGATTCGCTACCAGCACATCGGCGAAATCCGTCCCGAACATGTCCCGATGATTCTCGACAAGCTGAAGGAGGCCGCGCAGTGAGCCGCCTGCCAGTCTGTCTTCGCCTGCCCCACCGCCTGTTCGCGCTGATCGTGGCCGCTCTGGGCCTGCTGTGCGCTGGGCCGGCCGTGGCGCAGGAAGAGCAGTCCACCGCGCCTTATGCCTATCGCCAGCTGGAAGACCCGGCGAAGGAGGAGAAGGCGCAGGCGCTGATGGAGACGCTGCGCTGCCTGCAGTGCCAGGGACAGTCCATTGCCGATTCGGATGCGCCGATTGCCGGTTCGATGCGCTCGCTCGTGCGGGAACGGATCGCTGCAGGCGAAGATCCCGAGGCGATTCGCGGCTGGCTGATCGAACGTTACGGCGATTACGTCAGCTACGCCCCGCAATTGACCAGCCTCACCTGGCCGCTTTTTGCTGTGCCTGCCTTTCTCATCCTGCTGGCCGTGCTGTTGCTGCGCCGGCGCTTTCGCAGGGGAGGGGAACAATGACCTGGGTCCTCGTCGTCGTTCTGGCGGTGGTCGCCTTCATAGGCATTGCCTTTGTCCTCAAGGCGCCGCGCAGCGGCTGGGAAGCGATCGCCGCCGCGCTCGTCCTGGGCATTGCCGGTTACGCTTCGCAGGCAAGCCCGGGGCTGCCCGCTGCGCCCAAGGCGGCGTCTGAGCAGGTCTCCAAGGACGCAGCGGCGATGGTCGATGCGCGCGGAAAGGTCAGCGACAGCAGCCTGCCGCCGAGCGATCGCTGGGTCGTGATTGCCGACGGACTGGCGCGAAACGGCCGTTACGGCGATGCTGCCGAGGTTCTGCGCGGTGCGGTTAACGCCGATCCCAAGAACACCGAGGCATGGCTGGCGATGGGCAACGCGCTGGTCTCCCATGCCGATGGGCTGCTGACGCCCGCGGCGCTCTATGCCTTCCGCAAGGCGGCCCTGTCGGACCCGGATGCGCCGGGCCCGCCGTTCTTCCTGGGCCTCGCTTTTGCCCAGTCGGGTCGCTACGCCGAGGCTCGCCAGCTGTGGTCCGACCTGCTCGAACGCGCGCCCGAGGATGCTCCCTGGCGCGCGCCTCTGGCGGATCAGCTGTCCAAGCTGGAGGCGTTCCTTGCCGGACAATCGGGTGGGCAAGGTCCCTCTTCGGGTCAGTCAACCCCCTGAGCCTGATTTAACTATCGTTGCTTGGGTCTCTGCATGCTGCTAACGGCCACCCCTTGCCGCAGCTGCGAGATGGCTTATCCAGTCCATGACGGGGCGCAGGAATGAGTGATGAACAATCGGGTCGTGGTGCTGAAACCCCGTCGGTAATCAATCCGGCGATATCTTCCGCGCATCCAGTCCCCGGGGGCCATGGTCATGGTTCCAACAACGTCGCCAAGCTCGCCTTCGGGGCGATCGGCGTCGTTTTTGGAGACATCGGTACCAGCCCGATCTACGCCTTTCGTGAAACGTTCGTCGGCCCGCACCCGCTGGCCATCGACGAATTGCACATTCTGGGCGTCGTCAGCCTGATCTTCTGGTCGATGACGCTGGTCGTCTCGATCCAGTACGTGGGTATCCTGATGCGCGCGGACAACAAGGGGCAGGGCGGCAGCCTTGCCCTTGTTGCTTTGATCTCCGGCCACATCAAGAAATCTCGCTACGGCGGGTTAGTCGTGCTGCTGGGCGTCTTTGCGACCTCGCTGTTCTATGGCGACTCGATGATTACCCCGGCGGTTTCGGTGCTCTCGGCGGTCGAAGGCCTGACAGTCGTCGAATCGCGCCTGGCGCCGCTCGTCCTGCCGATTGCGCTGGTCCTGCTGATTGGCCTGTTCGTTTTGCAGAAAAGCGGGACGGCCAAGGTGGGAGCGCTCTTCGCGCCCGTCATGGTGATCTATTTCTCGGTCCTGGCGATCCTGGGCATCTATCACCTCGTGCAGATGCCCGGCGTGCTCGTCGCGCTGAACCCGTGGTACGCGATCCAGTTCTTCCTGACCGACAAGATGCTCGGCTTCCTGGCTCTCGGCTCGGTCGTGCTGGCCGTGACCGGCGCGGAAGCGCTCTATTCGGACATGGGCCACTTCGGGCGCGGCCCGATGCGCATGTCGTGGTTCGGCTTCGTCATGCCCTGCCTGCTGATCAACTACTTCGGCCAGGCGGCGATGATTCTCGGCCTGGACGATGCTTCGGCGGCAGAGGCGATGGAGAACCCGTTCTTCAACCTCGCGCCGGAATACCTGCGCCTGCCGCTCGTCATCCTGGCCACCTGCGCGACGTTCATCGCCAGCCAGGCGGTGATCTCGGGTGCGTTCTCGATCACCCACCAGGCGATGCAGCTTGGCTTCATCCCGCGCCTCTCGACCCGTCACACCAGCGAGCACGAAGTCGGCCAGATCTACATTCCCTTCGTGAACTGGGCGCTGATGACCGGCGTGATCGTGCTGGTCCTCGTCTTCCAGAACTCGTCGAACCTCGCTTCGGCCTACGGTATCGCGGTTACCGGTGCGATGCTCATCGACACCTGCCTGATGACCGTTCTGCTGATCGTGCTGTGGCGCTGGAAGCTGTGGCTGGCGATCCCGGTCATCGTGACGTTCTTTATCGTGGACGGTGCCTACTTCGCTGCGAACGCGACCAAGATCGCGGACGGTGGCTGGTTCCCGCTGCTGATCGGCGGTATTGCCTTCACGCTGCTGACGACCTGGAACAAGGGCCGCCGCCTCATGCGCCTGCGCATGACCGAGGCCGCCTTGCCGCTCAACGTCTTCGCCAAGAGCGCGCACGGCAGCGCCGCGCGCGTACCGGGTACGGCGATCTTCATGGCATCGAGCAATGTCGGCGTGCCTTCGGCGCTGCTGCACAACATCAAGCACAACAAGGTGCTGCATGAGCGCGTTGTCGTGCTGACCGTCGAAGTGGCCGATGTCCCCTATGTCGAGGCAAGCGAGCGCTACGAGGTTTCGGACCTCGGGCAGGGCTTCTATCGCCTGACGCTGCGCTATGGCTTCATGGAAGAGACCGATATCCCCGTAGCGCTGGCCAATACCCAGATCTGCGGCGCTCCGTTCGAGATGATGAAGACCAGCTTCTTCCTCTCCCGTCAGACGCTGCTTCCGGCGGCCAAGCCGGGCATGGCAATCTGGCGCGAAAAGCTCTTTGCCTGGATGATGCGCAATGCGGCCAGTGCGATGGAGTTCTTCCGCCTGCCGACCAACCGCGTCGTCGAACTGGGCAGCCAGCTCGAGATCTGATCGCGCAGTCCGTCTTCCCTCTTGAGAGGACAGCAAAAAGGGCGGACCTGCTGCGAAGGCAGGCCCGCCCTTTGCGTTTCCGGTGACCGATCAGCCGAGGTTGGCGCTGACCATGCAGTAGATCATCGGAATCGACAGCAGCGTGTTGAGACGGCTGGCAATCAGCGCGCGCGGCGCGGCGGCGGCTTTCTCCTCGGCGCTGGCTTCGACGATGCCCAGGATCTTCTTCTGGGCGGGCCAGATGATGAACCAGACGTTGAAGGCCATGACGAGGGCCATCCACATGCCCACGCCGATCAGCGCGACGGCTCCAACGCCCGCGAAGCTGAGCGCCTGGACGAGGTAGCCGCTGGCCCACGCGACGACGAGCCCGGTGATGACCGTGAACAGCGCCGCATAGCGGAAGTAGAATAGCACCTTGGGCGCGATGTGCCCGGTGACCGCGCCTTTCTGCTCCGCCGGGATCGACGGCATCAGCGGCACTTGCACGAAGTTGAGATAGTAGAGCAGGCCGATCCACAGGATCCCGAAAAAGACGTGGAGCCAGCGGAAGACCGAATTGAGATTGACCGGTGAGTATGGCGCGAAGGCCAGCATGATCAGGATCGCGAGCGCGATACCTACACCCAGGACGAGATTCAGGTTTCCGAACAGTTTCGCCATTGCATCCCCCTTTATGTTCTTGCGCCGGCCCCCCTGCTGTTGGCGTTAGTCAGCGACCGGCAACGCACTATCGCGATTCCGGCACGACTTGTCACATGAAATCATGGGATGGGGAGGAGGACCTTCCCGCAGGCTCAGTCGTGCGGGGGATTCTCGATCAGCTCTTCCTTCGCAGTTTCGCCCATGCCGTGCCTGAGCACCATGGGCAGCTGCGAGAAGGTAAAGAGGAAGGAAATCACCGTGAAACCCCAGAGCTTGGCCTGCAGCCACGTATCGAAAGTAATGACCCCGATGTGCTTGGCATAGACGAGCGCGGTGTTGAGGACGGCCAGGAACAGGAAGAACCACGCCCAATTGCGCGAGAGTTTCATCCAGCCGGTCTCGTCCAGACCCTCGAAGGCTGACTGCAGAAGATACTTGAGCATCGGCTTGCCGCGCCAAAGCCCGATGAAGAGTACCCCGGAGAACATCAGGTAAACCGCAGTCGGCTTGATCATGATCCACAGCGGATCGTGGAAGATCACGGTCAGCGCGCCGAAGCCTACGATCAGCACCGTCGTCAGCCAGAGCATCGGCGAGATATGGCCCAGCCGCCACTTGGAGACGACGAGGGCGATCACGGTGGCAGCCATGAAGGCCAGCGTGCCCTTGATGACGGCGGCTACAGTGGCGATGCTGTCCTCGCTGTCAGCCGGCGAATAGTGCCGGTAGGCAAGGAAGAAGATCAGCAGCGGTCCGTAGTCGACCACGAGGTTGAGCCACGAGCTGCGCGGCTTTTCCTCGGCCTTGGCGGGGGATGCTTGGGTCATCAGGCGATTCCGGCGATAACCCGGGCCACGAGGTCCGGGTTGAAGGGGCGCAGGTCGTCGATCTTTTCACCGACACCGATGGCATGGATGGGAAGCCCGTACTGCTCGGCCGCTGCGACGAGGACGCCGCCGCGTGCGGTGCCGTCCAGCTTGGTCATGATCAGGCCGGAGACGCCCGCGACTTCCTTGAAGATCTCGATCTGCGACAGCGCGTTCTGACCGTTGGTGGCATCGAGCACCAGGACCACGTCGTGCGGGGCCTCGGGGTTGAGGCGGCCCAGGACGCGGCGGATCTTGGCCAGCTCGTCCATCAGCTCGCGCTTGTTCTGCAGGCGTCCTGCGGTGTCGACAATCAGCGCGTCGATGCCCTGGTCGGTCGCAGCCTTGACCGCATCGAACACGACGGAAGCCGGATCGCCGCCTTCGGGCCCCTTGACGATGGGAACGCCCAGCCGTTCGGCCCAGACGCCAAGCTGGCCGATGGCCGCGGCACGGAAGGTATCGCCCGCTGCCAGCATGACCGAATAGTCCTGTTCCTGGAACAGGTGCGCCAGCTTGGCGATCGTCGTGGTCTTGCCCGATCCGTTGACGCCGATCACGAGGATCACTTGCGGACGCGGGAAAGCCACCACGTCGAGCGGCCTTGCGACAGGGCGCAGGATGTCGGCGATCTCGCGCGCGACGACTTCCATGATCGCGCGCTCATCGGCGTCGCGCTCGAAGCGTTCTTCGGCGAGCCGCTCGCGGATGCGGGCCGCGGCGCGCGGGCCGAGGTCCGACATGATCAGGGCGTCCTCGATGTCGTCGAGCTGGCCATCGTCCAGGCGGGTCTTGCCGACGATACCGGCGAGGTTGCCGGTCAGCCGTTCGGAGGTCTTGCGAAAGCCTCCGAAGAGGCGTTCGGACCAGGCGTCGTTGGGGGCGCCTTCGTCACTCATACTTCCAGTATTCCTTCGACTGCCTTTCCAGGCGTGATGCGTAGCAGTGCGCCGGGCTGCGTGCCCTCGGGAAGGCGCACGGTCGCGAAGTTCTCGGCATGGCCGGTCCCGCCTTTCTCGGCAAGCACCGTCAGCGCCTTGCCGACAAGGCCTTCCAGCCAAGTGTCGCGCTGGCGGGTGATGGCCGCACGCAGTTCGGCGGCACGGGCCTTGATCAGCGGCGCGCTGACCTGCGGCATGCGAGCGGCCGGGGTACCCGGTCGCTGCGAGTAGGGGAAGACGTGCCCGTGCACGATCTGCAGGCTTTCGACGATCGAGAGACTGTTGGCGTGCGCCGCTTCGTCTTCGGTAGGGAATCCGGCGATGATGTCCGCGCCCACGGCAAGATCGCCGCGGTGGGCCCGCAGCCCTTCGACAAGCGCGATGGCATCGGCGCGGCTGTGGCGCCGCTTCATCCGCTTGAGGATGAGGTCGTCGCCATGCTGCAGCGAAAGATGCACATGCGGCATCATGCGCGGTTCATGCGCAAGCAGCTCGAACAGGCCGGGGTCCACTTCCGCGCCGTCGATCGAGGACAGGCGCAGGCGGGGCAGGGCGGCGAAGCGGGCCAGGATCGCTTCGCACAGTGCACCCAGTCGCGTAGCGCCGGGCAGGTCGCTGCCCCAGGAGGTAAGGTCGACGCCGGTAAGGACGATCTCGCCCACTCCCGCATCGACATGCACGGCGATGTCTTCGATCACTTCGGCCACGCTGCGCGAACGGCTCGGACCACGGCCTTGCGGGATCACGCAGAAGGTGCAGGCATGGTCGCAGCCGTTCTGCACCTGCACGAAGCCGCGCGTGTAGCCACCCTTTGCGCGAAGGGGCGGGGCAGCAGGCACGTTCCAGGCGCGTGGATCGAGCTTGGCGGTGTTGGCAACGAGGCCGTCCACCTCGGGCATCTGCCCCAGCATCTCGCGCTCCACTTCGGCGGCGCAGCCGGTGACGATAAGGCGCGCGTCGGGCCGCGCGCGGCGGGCGCGGCGGATCGCTTGCCGGGTCTGGCGCACCGCTTCGGCCGTCACGGCGCAGGAATTGATCACGACAAGATCCCGCGCCTCGCCGAGCAGGCCGCGCAGGGATTCGCTTTCCGCGATGTTGAGGCGGCAGCCGAGGGAATGGACTTCGACCGTCAAACCTTGGTCCCGCCCGCAGGCATCCCGTAATCGGCCGGATCGAACGAGCCGCGGAAACTCTCGGTCGCCGGACCGGTCATGACGATCTCGCCGTCCTCGCGCCATTCGATGACGAGCGGCCCGCCGGGAAGGGTCACGGTGACGCGGCGATCGACCAGGCCGCGCTTCATCGCTCCGATGGCCGTCGCGCAGGCGCCGGTGCCGCAGGCGCGGGTAAGGCCGGCGCCGCGTTCCCACACGCGCAGGGTCATCGCGTCGCGTGCGGTCACTGCAGCGACATTGACGTTGATCCTCTCGGGGAACAGCGGGTCGGTCTCGATCAGCGGGCCGAGCCGGTCCATTTCGACCGCATAGGGATCGGCGACGAAGAAGATCACGTGCGGATTGCCGACGTTGACGGCGATGGGATCGGTCAGCTCATCCCAGCCGACCGGCATGGAATGGGTGTCCATCGCATAGGCAAGCGGAATGCGGTCCCAGTCGAAGCGGGGCTTGCCCATTTCGACGGAAATGCCGCTGTCGCTTGGGGAGGCGTGGAGTAGGCCGCCCAGCGTCTCGATCCGGGCCGGCTGGCCGTGCAGCAGGCCGACTGCGCGGGTAGCATTGCCGCAAGCCTCCACTTCGCTGCCGTCGGCATTGAAGATGCGCATGCGGAAATCCCCCTCGGAGGAGGGCTCGAGCAGGATCAGCTGGTCGCAGCCGATGCCGGTGTGGCGGTCGGCAAGGGCAGATGCGGCGGCGGAGTCGATCGGCGGCAGGGCGCGTTCGCGCGCGTCCAGCACGATGAAGTCGTTGCCCAGCCCATGCATCTTGGTGAATTCGATCCGCATGGCGCGCGATCTATGCGCTGGCGGGCCTCAGGTCCAGTGGTGATGCTTCGAAAAGGCGCTGCTCAGGCGCGCTTTGCGGGCTTGATCGCAGGGTCGGAAGGGGCGTCCGGCGCTTCCGGCTGTGGGGCCGGCACTTCCTGCGAGGCGGCGCAGCGCAACTGCGGCAGTTCGCTCTCGAGGAACTGGCGGTTGGCGATCAGTTCGATGCCGCCCAGCCATTCGCTGACTTCGCGGGCCGGCTGGGGCCTGCCATAGTAATAGCCCTGTCCGGTGATGCTGCCGAATTCCATCAGCCGCTCGAGGACCGCTCCGTTCTCGATACCCTCGGCCGTAATCGGCATGTCCAGCCCTTTGCCGAGCTGGGCGATGGCATTGACGATGGCGGCGCTGTCCTTGTTGTCGACAAGGCTGGAGACGAAACTGCGGTCGATCTTGATGCGGTCGAAGGGCAGGCTGCGCAGCTGTGCAAGCGAGCTGTAGCCGGTGCCGAAATCGTCGAGGCTGACCTTGATGCCCTGGTTCTTGAGGCTGGTGATCAGTGAGCGGACCAGGCCGATGTTCTGGTGCAGGCACGATTCGGTGATTTCGATCTCCAGCCGGTGCGGCGGGAATTTCGCCTCGATCAGCAGCTTGATCAACTTCTGGGCGAACCAGGGGTCGCGCAGCTGCAGGGGCGAGATGTTGACCGAGAGGGTGAGATGGTCGTCCCAGGTCTTGGCATCTTCGAGCGCCTGCGAGATCACGCTTTCCGACAGGTCGGCAATCGCGCCGATCTCTTCGGCGATGGGAATGAACAGGTCCGGTGCGACGATGCCGAACTTGGGCGAATCCCAGCGTGCGAGCATTTCGAAGCCGATCAGCTTGCCGGTCTGCAGGTCGATCTGCTGTTCGTAGAAGGGCACGAATTCCTGGCGCGGGATGCCCTGGCGGATGCCGTGTTCGATCTCGCTGCGAAAGCGCATTTCGTCGGCCATCTGCGCTTCGAACCAGTAGTAGCTGTTCCGGCCGCGGCGCTTGGCATGGTACATCGCGATGTCGGCGCGCTCGAGCAGCGTGCGCGCATCGGGCAATTCCTCGTCGATGCCCAGCAGGTCGGATCGGGCGAGTCCGACCGAGGCGGTCACTTCGAGCCGCAGCGCCTCGATGGCGATCGGGCGGCTCATCCGGTCGACGAGGGATTCGGCGACCCGGTCGAGGATCTCGTCACGACCCTTGTCGAAGGCGAGGGCGACGGCGAATTCGTCACCGCCGATCCTTCCGACGATCGCCTGCTGAGGCAGGCTGGCCGAAATGCGGCGTGCGCATTCCTGCAGCAGCAGGTCACCGGTCTTGTGGCCGTTGTAGTCGTTGATCTGCTTGAAGTTGTCGAGGTCGATCATCATCAGCACGACCGCGCGATCCTCGGCCTGGTTGTCGGCCAGGAGCTTGGCGACGCCGGTGTTGAAGCTGCGGCGGTTGAGATAGCCGGTCAGCGGATCGGTCTCGGCCAGGAGGCGGGCCTGCCGCTCGGCGCGCTTGCGCAGCTTGATCTCGTCGCACAGCTGGCGATAGCGGCTCCAGCCGAAGATGATGATCGCGATGTTGAGCAGGAAGGCATTGAGGATGAAGTTGTCGGGGCCGGGTCCGCGCTCGAGGATCGAGCGCACGACGGCAGGGCCGACTTCGCTCCCGGTCGCGACGAACAGGAGGATCGCGGCGGTGACAATGCCGAGCGCAACGACGTCGATCTGACGGTCCTCTGCGTGATCGGCGCAGACGTCCTGAATGTCTGCCACCTTGGTTGCTACCACCGAAAGAATCCCCCTGAACTGGAATGTTCTCGGGTTTTTACGGGATTAAGCTGAAATTTCCGTAAAGCCTGCCGTTATTGTCGTGGAGGGGCCTTGTCACCGTACCCGATCAAGGCCTCTCAACTTCCTGTTATCATGCGATAAGTCCGATTTCCCGCAGCCGCTCCTGCAGATACTCGTCGGCAGTGATCGCTTGCGGATAGCGATCCGGGTTTTCCGCAGTGATGCACTGGGGCAGGGTGACGAAGGGAAAATCGCTGCGCAGGTGCAGGAAGAACGGCATCGAGAAGCGGCTGTGCGCGCTGCGGTCTCCATCGGGATTGCGCACGCGGTGCGTGGTGGAGGGCAGGACATGGTTGGTCAGGCGCTGCAGCATGTCGCCGATATTGACCACCATCGCCCCTTCGGGCGGCGCCACCGAGAGCCACTGGCCATTCTTGCCAAGCAGCTCGAGGCCGGCCTCCTCTGCGCCAAGCAAAAGCGTGATGAGGTTGATGTCCTCATGCGCACCGGCCCGGATCGCGCCGCCCGCGTCATGGCTGACCGGGGGGTAATGCAGCAGGCGCAGGACCGAGTTTCCATCCTTGATGGCCGGGTCGAACCAGCGCGCATCGAGGCCAAGATCGATGGCGATGGCCGAGAGCAGTTCGGCGCCGACAATGTCGAAGGCGGCGTAAAGGCGGGTAAAGGTTTCCTGGAAGCCTTCGATTTCAGCGGGCCAGACGTTGGGAGGCATGGTTGCCCCGAGCGGGGAGCCTTCCGGCAGGTCGCGCCCGATGTGCCAGAACTCTTTAAGGTCCTTCTCCGTCGCGCCCTTGGCGACTTCGGTGCGAAACGGCGTGTAGCCGCGCGCCCCGCCCTGGCCCGCCTTGAAGTAGCGCATCTTCGTCTCGACCGGCAGCGCGAAGAACTCTCGGGTCAGGTCCCAGGCCCGCTCGATCAGATCCGGGGCGATACCGTGATCGCGCACCATGGCGAAACCGAAAGTCCGAAAGCTCTCGCCGATGAGCGCGGGCAGGGCTTCGCGGTCGGTGTCGAGACTGAGGACGGGGATTTCGGCAAGGTCCATGGTGGTGCATTCCGTAGTGAATCGTTATGCGGCCTACCTAATTTGTTTCTGGGATTTAGTCGAAACGGAAAGGCGAAAGATGGCGAAGCGCTACTGGCTGATGAAGTCAGAACCCGACGCATACAGCTGGGATGACCTCGTCGCAGAGGGCGAAGGTACCTGGGACGGCGTGCGCAACCACCGTGCGGCGAATAACCTGCGTACGATGGAAGTGGGTGACGAGGCATTCTTCTACCATTCGAACATCGGCAAGGAGATTGTCGGCATCGTCACGATCAGCAAATCGGGGATTGCCGATCCCACCGATCCGGAAGGCAAGTGGGCGGCCGTGAAGGTCAAGCCGGTTCGCAAGCTGAAGAACCCGGTTACGCTCAAGGAGATCAAGGCCGATCCCGAACTGGCGGAGATCGAGCTGGTCAAGCTCTCGCGGCTTTCGGTTGCGGTGATCACGCCAGAGGAATGGGACTACCTCATCGCCAAGTCGGGAGGCTGACCGGGCATCCGGTTGATTGGTCGCGTCTCAGCCACGGCCGGGCGCGCCGATGGCAACCGGATGGCCTGTCTGCCCGTTCTACCCTTGTGACGGCGGGAAATTTATTCCGCTGAAACAAGGAGATAATTTGATGGGTGAACTCAAGGACAAGGCCAAGGGCCTCGCGAACGAAATAGCCGGCAACATCAAGCAGGCTGCAGGCCAATCCCGCAACGATCCTTCACTCGAAGCCGAAGGCAAGGCCCAAGAAAAGAAGGGCGAGATGCAGAACCTGAAGGGCAAGGTGAAGGGCGCTTTGGGCGACAAGGTCTAGGTCGCATGCAGGTTCCGCAAGGAAACCGGTTGAAGGGCTGCCGCAAGGCGGCCCTTTTGCGTTGTACGCCAATGCGCTGTGCCGGGCTTGCACACGCTCGCGTGAGCCGTCCCGTTTTGGGAGGGGCGCGACAAGCTGCTTGCGGCAAAAGTATACAAAGTCTTAATTTCCGCTTCATGAAAGCCATGAAGCGACGCGCCCTTGTCCTGACCGATGAAGCCGCCCGGCATCCGTTCCGGCGCTCGCTTCCTGCCCATGTGCGCCTGGCGCCGCTGGATCAGGAGGTGCAACAGGACAATGCCCTTGCCAGGTTGCGCTGGAAGATGACGGGCGGGGACTGGCAGAGCTTCCTGCAGGCCTACTGCGCATCGCTCGTCGCGATGCTTGTCTTTATCGCCTGAGGGCAGATCTTCCCGGGAAAGGGATTGATGTCAGGCCGCTTCTGCGGCCTTTTCTGCGCGAAACAGCAGGTAGCCGAGCCAGGCTGAAGCGACGCAGCACAGCGCCACGACCAGCAATTGCTGTACGATCGCGAGCCCGAGCAGGGTCAGCAGGCCGGTGAGCAGCGAGCCCATCACCATTGCGCCGGAATTGACGATATTGTTGGCGGCCACCGTGCGCGCGGTCTGCGACTTGTCCACGAAAGTGGTCAGGAAGGCATAGAGCGGCACGACGAACATGCCGCCGCACACGGCGATGCCGAGCAGCGTCAGCAACAGCGGCACTGCCAGCGGCTGCGAGACGAAGGTCGCCACGTCCATCAGTTCGCCCGGTGCGCCGCCGGGCGTCCAGACGCTGCAGACGGTTTCGAATGCGAAGAGGAACAGGCCCATGCCGATCACGGAGAGCGGTGAGAAACGGGCCGAGACCGTGCCCTTGAGCAGGGCGTTGATCGCAATCGAGCCGATGGCGACGCCGACCGAGAACATCACGAGGAACAGGCTGGCGACTTCCTTGCTGGCAGCCAGGATATTCTTGGCAAGCGGCGGGAACTGGATGAACAGGACAGTGCCGATCGCCCAGAAGAAGCTGATCGCGCAGATTGCCAGGAACACCCGCTTGTCCTGCATCGTCGTGCGCACGAGCTGGATAGAGGAGCGCCAGATATGGAAGTCGAGCGGTTCGGGCTTGCACATCGGCGGTGCGGGCGGGACCTGCCGCCCGGCGATATAGCCGATGCAGGCGACCACGAAGACGCTGATCGCCGCGGCATCGACGCTGATCCAGCCGGCGACGATGGTTCCGGCCAGGACTGCGATGTAGGTCCCCGCCTCGACGAGGCCGGTGCCGGCGAGTACTTCGCCATCGCGCAGGTGCTGCGGCAGGATGGCGTACTTGATCGGGCCGAAGAACGTCGAATGTATGCCCATCGCGAAAAGCGCGAGAAGCATCAGCGGAATCGCGATGGTGTGCAGGCCGATGCCCTGCCAGGCGAGCGCCAGTCCGGCGCCGCCCACCAGCATGATCAGGATTTCGCAGAACTTGATGATGCGGATGATCTTCGCCTTGTCGCGCATGTCGGCAAGCTGGCCGGACAGGGCGGAAAGCGCGAAGAAGGGAATGATGAAGATCGCAGAGGCCAGCGCGCTGAACCGGGCCTCGTCGGCCTCGGAGTTGTAGACGCTGTAGACCACGTAGAGGACCATCGCGTTCTTGAACAGGTTGTCATTGAACGCGCCGAGAAGCTGGGTGACGAACAGCGGAAGGAAACGTCGGGCCCGAATGAGTTTTGACGTAGTTGTCATCTGTTGATCTGCAACCGGCCTCAAATTCTGGTGCGCGGACACTTAAAGCGGTGGGCGAGGGGCACAACCCCTGATCGGCACTTTATTCCTTCCTGCGTTCCCGGCTATGGGGATTGCCTGAATGCTCACATTGCCGAATCTCCTCACGCTGTCCCGCATCCTGGCCGTGCCGCTTCTGGCATTTCTCTTGTGGTGGCCGAAGTGGGAGTTCGGATATGGCCTTGCCTTCGGGCTCTACTGCCTCATGGGCATTACCGATTATTTCGATGGGTATCTCGCCCGCTCGAGCGGGACGGTATCGAAGCTGGGGATCTTCCTCGACCCGATCGCTGACAAGATCATGGTGGCTGCAGTCATCCTCGTGCTGACGGCGCAGGGCATCTTGCGCGGACCCTATGTGGGCGACATGCACGTCATCGCCGGGCTGATCATTCTCGTGCGCGAAATCGCGGTGTCGGGCCTGCGCGAATTCCTCGGGCCGCTTCAGGTTTCGGTTCCGGTCAGCAAGCTCGCCAAGTGGAAGACGACTTTCCAGATGGTTTCGCTCGGTGCGCTGATTCTCGGCGGAGCGATGCCCTGGTGGAACGTGCCCTTCGCCGGAATCGAGATCAACCTGCCGCATACCGTGGGCCTGACGACGCTCTGGGCGGCTGCGGCGCTGACGATCATCACCGGCTGGGACTACATGCGCGTCGGCCTCAAGCACATGGACTGATGCGGCGGGCCGATCAGGCCGTCGTCGCCATACGCGTTATCGCAAAGTGCAGTCCGGGAGGACTATCCCGCCCGCAATTCGTCCGCCAGCATCCGGAATTCGTCCGAACGCGGGGAATTCTTGCGCCAGACTAGCGCGATCTCGCGGTTGGCATTGGGCGAGACGAGAGGGCGGGCCACGACGTTGGTGCCGTTGAGGATGCCTGCGTCGAGCGCCATCTCCGGCAGCATCGTCAGCCCGAGGCCGTTATCGACCATCTGCACGAGCGTGTGCAGGCTGGTACCGATCATCGTTGCGCTGGCGCGCAGCTCCGGACGGTTGCAGGCAGCCAGCGCATGGTCCTTGAGGCAATGCCCGTCCTCGAGCAGCAATAGCCGGTTCTCGTCGATGACGTCGGGAGCGACTTCTTCTGGCGGATTGCGCGGATCGTCGTGCGGAAAGGCGACGTAGAAGGCGTCGAGTTCGATCGTCTCCTTCTCCACTTCGCCGGTTGCGTAGGGCAGGGCCAGCAGCACGCAGTCGGCCCGGCCGTGGTGAAGCGATTCGATGGCGGCTGCGCTAGGCTCCTCGCGCAGGAACAGCTTGAGGTTGGGCCTTTCGCGGCGCAGGCGGGGCAGCATCCGGGGCAGGAGAAAGGGCGCTATCGTCGGGATCACGCTCATGCGCACTTCGCCCGAGAGCGGCTTTCCGCTCGACTGGACGAGTTCGGAAAGCTCCTCGGTCTCTCGCAGGATGCGGTGGGCCTTGGCGACGACGGCATTGCCCAGCGGAGTGAAGCGCACCGCGCGCTTGGTGCGCTCGACCAGCGTCACGTCCAGCAGCGTCTCAAGATCGCGCAGGCCTGCCGAAAGCGTCGATTGCGACACGAAGCAGGCCTCGGCTGCGCGTCCGAAGTGCCCATGCTCATGCAGGGCCACGAGATACTGCAGCTGCTTGAGCGTGGGCTGGTAAACGGTCATCCGGTGGCCTGGCCGCCTTCGTCCTCCGCCGTCGCCATCTCGCCGGTTTCCGTGGCCGCTTCCTGCGGCACCTCGTCATCGACGTGGGTCATCTTGAGCCTGCCGTTCTCGACCGCGAAGGCCAGCTTGCCCTCTACCAGGTCCAGTGCATCCTTGCCGAAGACCTCGTAGCGCCAGCCCTGCAGGATCGGCAGGTTCTTGCGCACGCCGGCTGCGAGCAGTTCGAGTTCATCGCTGCGCGTAAGCAGGCGGGCGGCCACGTCGATCTCGCGCGCGCGGATCTTGACCAGCAGCTTGAGCAGGTCTGCCACCAGGGCGCCTTCCTTTCCGAGAGGAGCACCGCGGGGTGCGCGCGGCGGCATCTCGTCGTCGGGAAGCGGCTGGGCCTTGGCGATCGTTGCCATCAGGCGCTTGCCGATTTCGTTGTCCTTCCAGCCTTGCGACAGACCGCGCACCTTGGCGAGGTCCGACTGCTGCTTGGGCGGGTGGTTGGCCAGGTCGGCGAGGGTTTCGTCGCGGGCGATGCGGCCGCGCGGGATGTTCTTGCCCTGCGCTTCATGCTCGCGCCATTCGGCGATCGCCTTGAGGCGGCCGAGCATGGTCGGGTTGCGCCCTGCCGCCTTGATCCGCTTCCAGGCCTGGGTGGGATCGTTGCGGTAATTGTCCGGATCGGCGAGCTTTTCCATTTCCTGATTGAGCCAGGCCCCGCGCCCGGTCTTGATCAGGCGCTTGAGGATCTTCGGGAAGATCTTGGAAAGGTGGGTGACGTCGCCGATGGCATATTCGATCTGCCGCTCGGTGAGCGGGCGGCGCGACCAGTCGGTGAAGCGCGCGCCCTTGTCGATCGTCAGGCCGAGCCAGGATTCGACGAGGTTGGAATAGCCGATCTGCTCCGACTGGCTGATCGCCATCATTGCGATCTGGGTGTCGAAGATCGGGTGCGGGGTGCGACCGGTGGCGTTGAAGATGATCTCGACGTCCTGGCCGCCGGCGTGGAAGACCTTCAGGACTTCCTCGTTGTCGGTCAGCAGGTCGAGCAGCGGCGACAGGTCGAGGCCTTCGGCCATCGGATCTATCGCGGCAGCTTCCTCCGTATTGGCGATCTGCACGAGGCAGAGTTCGGGCCAATAGGTGTTCTCGCGCATGAATTCGGTGTCGACGCTGACGAAATCGGATTTTGCCAGTCGTTCACACAGGGCAGCGAGATCTTCGGTCTGGGTTATGAGCGGATGAATGATCATTGAACAGCGGCGTTACGCCTAACAGGACGCAGGATCAACGCTCTCGGATAAGGTTTAGGGGAAGGCTCCCCCACTATTTGCGACGAAATAGTCTCTGAAAGAGGCTCGGTTTTTCCAAGGCTTCGAGTTCGGCGATACTTTCGGGAGTGACGATTCGCCTGCGCAACTGCGTTCCGGTGGTGTGCGCCGGGACTTCCGGGGGTTCCCATCCTTCGGGTTCGAGGCCCGGATCGACGCCGGGATCGGCCAGTTCGCGAAGCTCCAGAAGAGCAGCGGTTTCCTCGAGCGGGCGGTGGTCCTCGAAAAGTTCCGCAGGGCCGGTCGCAGGCTGGCCAGTCGCGGGCGCGAAGCTGCCGTAGCCGAGACCAGCCGCATCGGCGGCGGGGCCGGCAATCGGCGCAGGCTGCAGTGCCGGCTCGCAGACGAAGGCATCGGGCGCGGCCACGGCGGGAGCCGCGACGAAAGGATAGGATTCGTTGCTGCCGACCAGCACCGCCATGGGGCGCGGCAGGCCATCGCGCATGGCCGTGTCGCGGACGGCGATATGGGCAAGGACGGCGATGAAGCTGGCGCCCAGCATATAGGCGCGGCGTTCCTCTTCGCTGGCGTCGCCGCCGGGACGGCAGCGCTGCTCGAGCGCGAAAACTGCGCCGTAGAGATCGTCGATGCCGGCAATGCCGATCGTGTCGTCCACTTCGACAAATCGATCCGTCCAGCGGCTTGCGGCGCCGACGTAGCCGCCCAGAAGCGAAGCGCGGTCGCTGCGCGAGAAAGGCCAGGCGTCATCGCTGTAGTAATGCGTCTCGACGTGCGGCGGCATCAGGCCGGAAGGGTCGGGCGAGAGGCCGATGTGGCCCGGGTCGCTGAGGTCGATGCCGATGGCGGTGATCGGCGCGCCCAGCGCGTCCAGGTGCGCCAGTCGTCCGGCGATGTCTTCCCATCCCGTGATCAGGAGGTCTGCGGAGGTGATCTGCGGGAAACGTTCGGGCAGAGGAAGTCCCGGGCCGCTGACCAGGGCGATTCGGCTTCGCAGCCAGGTTTCCGCCTGTTCGGCCTGGCCTTCGCGCAACAGGACCTCGATGGCATGGCGGAATTCCTCATCGACCATTCCGTCGATCGTGATTTCGGCCAGCATGTTATTCTCTCCTGATGACCCGTAGGATCGCAGATAGAAGTGCAATCGTTTATTTCGGGTTACGAGATTAATTTCGGGTAACGCCCCGGCATCTTGCGGGCCTGCGGGCGAGGGCGGAAATCGGCTCAGGGCAAACGCCATCTGGAAATCGTGGCGGCAGTCCTCTAGGGGGCTGCGCTTGCAACCAGTTTTCTTGAGAAGAAGCGCGACCACGCCATGACCCATCCCTATCGCTCCCACACTTGCGGCGCCCTGACTGCGGCCGATGTCGGCCAGACCGTCCGCCTGTCCGGCTGGGTACATCGCAAGCGTGACCACGGCGGCGTTCTCTTCGTGGACCTGCGCGACCACTACGGCATCACCCAGGTGGTGACCGATGCGGATAGCCCCGCGCTCGAAATTCTCGATTCGCTGCGTCTCGAAAGCGTCGTGACCATCGAGGGCAACGTGAAGGCGCGCACCGAGGCAACGGTGAACCCGAACCTGCCGACCGGCGAGATCGAGGTCTATGCGCGCAGCGCCACGGTGCTGTCGAAGGCCGAGGAACTGCCGATGCCGGTCGCCGGTGAGCAGGAGTATCCGGAGGACATCCGCCTCAAGTATCGCTTCCTCGACTTGCGCCGCGAGACGCTGCACGCCAACATCGTGACGCGCACCAGGATCATCTCGGACATGCGTCGCCGCATGGAAGGCATCGGCTTCACCGAGTACTCGACGCCGATCCTCACTGCGTCCTCGCCCGAAGGCGCGCGCGACTTCCTCGTGCCCAGCCGCATTCACGCCGGCAAGTTCTACGCGCTTCCGCAGGCGCCGCAGCAGTACAAGCAGCTGCTGATGGTTGCCGGATTCGACCGCTACTTCCAGATCGCGCCGTGCTTCCGCGACGAGGACCCGCGCGCCGACCGCCTGCCGGGCGAGTTCTATCAGCTCGACCTCGAGATGAGCTTCGTTACCCAGGAGGAAATCTGGGAAACGATGGAGCCGGTGATCCAGGGCGTCTTTGCCGAGTTCGCCAAGGGCAAGCCGGTCACCCCCTCGGGTGAATTCCGCCGCATTCCCTATGCCCAGGCGATGCTGGACTACGGTTCGGACAAACCGGACCTGCGCAATCCGATCGTCATCAAGGACGTGACCGAGCACTTCAAGGGCTCGGGCTTCGGCATCTTCGCGGGCATCGTCGAGAACGGCGGTACGATCCGCGCGGTCCCGGCGCCGGGCGCGGGCGCTGGCAGCCGCAAGTTCTTCGACGAGATGAACAACTGGGCCCGCGGCGAGGGCTTCTCGGGCCTGGGCTACATCAACATCAAGGACGGCGTCCCCGGCGGCCCGATTGCCAAGAACCATGGCGAGGACAAGACCGCGGCGCTGATCGAGGCACTGGGCCTTGGTCCCAACGACGGCGTGTTCTTCGCTGCCGGCAAGGAAGAGCAGGCGGCCAAGCTCGCCGGTCTCGCCCGCACCCGCGTCGCCGAGCAGCTTGACCTGATCGACAAGGACCGCTTCGAGCTGTGCTGGATCGTCGACTTTCCGTTCTTCGAATGGGACGAGGACAACAAGAAGGTCGACTTCGCGCACAACCCGTTCTCGATGCCGCAGGGCGGCATGGAAGCGCTGACCTCGCAGGACCCGCTCACGATCAAGGCGTTCCAGTACGATCTCGTGTGCAACGGCTACGAGATCGCTTCCGGCTCGATCCGTAACCAGAGCCCTGAGCTGATGGTTGCGGCTTTCGAGAAGGTCGGCCTGTCGAAGCAGGACGTCGAGGATCGTTTCGGCGGCCTCTACCGTGCATTCCAGTATGGCGCGCCGCCGCATGGCGGCATGGCGGCCGGTGTCGACCGCATCGTCATGCTCCTGTGTGGCGCGCAGAACCTGCGCGAAGTCACGCTGTTCCCGATGAACCAGCGCGCCGAAGACCTGCTGATGGGCGCGCCGTCCCCGGCCGAGCTGAAGCAGCTTCGCGAACTGCACCTGCGCGTCGTCGATGCGGTGAAGCCCGCCGCTGCCACGCCGGGCCACGTTGTCGCCCCCGACGCAGGCTGATAGGCTGACGTCCGCCTGAGATGGATAGGCCGACCCCGGACGGCCATGCCTGGGAAATTGCCTGGAATCCCGCCTGGACAGTGGATAACAGGGGGTATGTCACCTTGCCGACATCCTCCTAAGTTCAGCGGGAGGCTTGCCAGCTCGACTCGTTGTCATTAGGGCGACTTTCGAGATTTTATCCTCCGGATTGAGAAGGGGTCTATTCAAATGAGCGATACCGCCGATCGGGTTAAGAAGATCGTCGTTGAGCACCTCGGCGTCGAAGCCGACAAGGTGACCGAAGAAGCAAGCTTCATCGACGATCTGGGCGCAGACAGCCTCGACATCGTCGAGCTGGTCATGGCCTTCGAAGAAGAGTTCGGCGTTGAGATCCCGGACGATGCTGCTGAAAAGATCAGCACCGTTTCCGATGCGATCAAGTACATCGAAGAAAACAAGGGCTGAGCCAGTCCTTCGGTTTCGCCGCTTCCCTGACTGATGTCAGGGGGCGGGATACCGGAACCCGGATTGATATCGACAGGCTCGACCTCTAAGGGGCGGGCCTGTTGCCGTTTCGGCCAACTGAATTTCCCTGGCCAGATGCATTACCGGCCAACTGCATTTTTGGAGAGCATGAATGCGTCGCGTCGTCGTTACCGGACTTGGTCTTGTCACCCCGCTGGGTGCCGATGTTGAGACCACCTGGGCCAATATCCTCGCCGGCAAGAGCGGCGCTGGGCCGATCACCAAGTTCGATGCCTCGGACCAGAAATGCCGTATCGCCTGCGAAGTGAAGCCGGCCGATCATGAATATGGCTTCGACGCCAGCAAGCGCGTCGACCACAAGGTCCAGCGTCAGGTCGATCCCTTCATTGTCTTCGGCATCGATGCCGCGGGCCAGGCGATCGAAGACGCCGGTCTTGCCGACATGGATGAGGAAACCCGCCTCATGGCCGGCTGCTCGATCGGTTCGGGCATCGGCGGCCTGCCGGGCATCGAAAGCGAATCGCTCGTGTTGGCCGAGAAGGGCCCGAGCCGCGTCTCGCCGCACTTCGTCCACGGCCGCCTGATCAACCTGATCTCGGGTCAGGTCTCGATCAAGTACGGCCTGATGGGCCCGAACCACGCGGTCGTCACTGCCTGCTCGACCGGTGCCCATTCGATCGGCGACGCGGCGCGCATGATCAAGGACGGCGATGCCAACATCATGCTGGCGGGCGGCGCGGAAAGCACCATCTGTCCGATCGGCATTGCCGGCTTTGCGCAGGCCCGCGCGCTCTCGACCAATTTCAACGACGATCCGAGCAAGGCCAGCCGCCCTTACGATCAGGCCCGCGACGGCTTCGTCATGGGTGAGGGCGCTGGCGTCGTCGTGCTCGAGGAGTACGAGCACGCCAAGGCCCGCGGTGCCAAGATCTATGCAGAAGTGATCGGCTACGGCCTTTCGGGCGACGCCTACCACGTCACCGCGCCGCATCCCGAAGGCTCGGGCGCATACCGCTCGATGGCGATGGCGCTGCGCAAGGCAGGCGTCGAGCCCAAGGACATCGACTACATCAATGCCCACGGCACCTCGACCCCGCTTGGCGACGAGCTCGAACTTGGCGCGGTGCGCCGCCTCTTCGGCGATGCCATCAACGATGTCTCGATGAGCTCGACCAAGTCGGCGATCGGGCACCTGCTTGGCGGTGCTGGTGCGGTGGAATCGATCTTCTGCATCCTCGCACTGCGCGACCAGATCGTGCCGCCGACCCTCAACCTCGATAACCCGAGCGAGAGCTGCCAGGGCGTCGACCTTGTGCCGCACACCGCGAAGAAGCGCGAAGTGCGCGCCGTGCTCAACAACAGCTTCGGGTTCGGCGGTACCAACGCCAGCCTGGTGATGCGCAAGATCGACTGAGGCGATAGCCGATGGAGCGGACGGGCCGATGATGTCCCGGCGCGGATGGGTTCTGGCCGCGGTGCTTGCCGCGGCCGTCCTCCTGGCTCTCTGGAGCTTCCTGGGCGGCTGGTTCGGTTCCGGCCCTCTGGAGAAGGACCGCAACTTCATCGTGCCTGCGGGCGCCAGCCTGACGGCAGTTGCGGAAAGGCTGGAAGAGCAGGGCGTGATCCGCTCCGCTTCCGGCTTCGCGCTGCGTGCGCGGATCTTCGGCGGCGGCGGCGCCATCAAGGCCGGCGAGTTCGCCATCCCCGCCCATGCCAGCCCCTCGCGGGTGCTCGGCATCATCACCAGCGATGACGTGATCCGCCGCTATGTCACCATCCCCGAGGGCATGCCCTCGATCATGGTGCAGGAGCGGCTGATGGCGACGCCGGAACTGACCGGCGAAGTGCCGGTGCCCGAAGAGGGCTCGGTGCTGCCCGACAGCTATGCCTACCAGTCGGGCGACAGCCGGGAGGACGTTCTGCGCCGCATGCAGGCCGCGATGACCCGCACGCTCAAGGAGGAGTGGGGCAAGCGCGGCAAGGACCTTGTGGTGAAGACGCCCGAGGAAGCTCTGATCCTCGCCTCGATCGTCGAGAAGGAGACCGGCAAGGCTTCCGAGCGGCGCATGGTGGCCGGCCTCTATTCCAATCGGCTGCGCGAAGGCATGCTCTTGCAGGCGGACCCGACGATCATCTACCCGATCACCAGGGGCAAGCCGCTGGGCCGCCGCATCCTCCAGTCGGAAATCCAGGCGGTCAACGACTACAATACCTACACGATGGTCGGCCTGCCCAGGCATCCGATCACCAATCCCGGCCGCGCTTCGATCGAGGCTGTGTTGCATCCGGCCAGGACCGATGCGCTCTACATGGTTGCGGACGGTACCGGGGGCCATGCTTTCGCCGCGACTTTGGCCGAGCATAACGACAACGTGAAGAAGTGGTTCGCGATCCGTCGCCAGCGCGGTGAACTCTGACGCCTGATGCGCTAGGTTGCCGGCCGCGCCGCTGACGGCGCGCACCCCAAGGAGGCCACCATCGGCGCGAACCTGCCCGGACAAGCCCTTAGTCCCGAGCGCAAGCCCGGCGCGCCCCTGCTGGTCACGGCCGAACTCCCGGGCGACGTCCTCTCGTGGGCCGATGGCCTGCGCCGCGCCCACTACCCGCCCGAACGCAATCGCCTGCGGGCTCATGTCACGCTATTCCACGCTCTGCCGGCCACTGTGGAGGAGGAACTTGTGCAGGTCCTCAAGGACCTCTCCGCAAGCCCGCCGCCGAGCGCTCGCATGACCGGCCTGATGAAGCTGGGACATGGCACGGCGCTTGCGCTCGAGTCTCCCGAGGTGGTCGAATTGCACGGCGTGATCGCTGAACGCATGCATGGCCTGCTGACGCATCAGGACGCTCGCCCGCTGCGTCTTCACATCACGATCCAGAACAAGGTTACGGGCGAAGCGGCGAGGGCCCTGCAAGCCGAACTGGCCCCCCAATTGCAGCCCTTCGCTTTCCGTTTCCGCGGCTTTGGACTCTATGCCTGGGAAGACGGCTTGTGGCGCGAAATCAGGACGATTCCTTTTCGCGGATAATTCGTCATTTCAGGTGTTGACCGATCCCGACCTCCCCCCTAAAGGACGCGGCCTGCACCGGGCAAACCGGGGCGGCCGGAACAGGCCATATGGTATGGCGGAGTAGCTCAGCCGGTTAGAGCAGCGGAATCATAATCCGCGTGTCGGGGGTTCGAGTCCCTCCTCCGCTACCATTCCTTGATCCGGAAGCTTCCACTAGCTTCCGCATTTTTCCAAAAATCGAAAGAAAAGCAGAGGGTTGCGGGTGATTCGCGTCCGCATGCGCCCATGGTCTTCCACATGCAGCCAGATTTGGTGTGGGGGTATTTTGGGGGTATTTTCGCGGAGTATCGGAAAGGAGCGATACCCCCAATGCCTCTCACGGAGATTCAGGCCCGAAATTCCAAGCCACGCGAGCGCGCCTACAAGATGGCCGACGGGGAGGGCTTATTCCTGTTCGTACAGCCGAACGGGTCAAAGTTATGGCGGATGAAGTACCGCTTCGCGGGCAAGGAGAAGTTGCTCTCGTTCGGCGCTTACCCAGATCTCGGGATAGCTGCCGCGCGCGACAAGCGCACAGCCGCAAAGGCGTTGCTAGCCGAGGGCAAGGATCCAATGAAATCCAAGGGAGAAGTGATCTCGCAGGAAGGAGCCACCTTCTTCGAGGTCGCAAAGCGCTGGCATGAAAATCGAAAAAGCGCGTTGAATGCCGCGCACGCCGAACGCGTCTGGTCGCGCATGGAAAGGGACGTCTTTCCAGTCATCGGCGAGAAACTCGTGAATGAAATCACGGCACCCGACGTCCTGGCAATGATCCGCAAGATCGAAGCAAGAGGCGCGCTCGATATCAGCCGGCGTGCGAAACAAGGGGTGGGGCAAGTCTTCCAGTTCGCAATCGCGTGTGGTCTGGCCTCGAACGATCCGACGACGCATTTGCGCGGGGCTCTAAAGCCGCGACCAAGAGTGAAGCATATGAGCCGGCTGCCGCTCAGCGAGTTGCCCGGATTCATCGAGAAGCTGCATGCCTACCAGGAAGAGGGCGAACGACGGTCCGCGATCACCCGTGACGCAGTTCTCTTTGCGCTCCTGACTTGGGTTCGAACCAAGGAACTGCGTTTCGCCGCCAAATCCGAGTTTGAAGACCTGTGCGGAAAATCACCTGTCTGGAGGATACCAGCCGAGCGAATGAAGATGGGACGAGAGCATTTGGTACCCCTCTCGCAGCAGGCAACGCACATCGCGAAATCCATGATAGCAGCAGCGCCTGGCGAGTTTCTCTTCCCGGGCAACGGCCCGAACAAGCCGCTTTCAGAGAACACAATGATCTACGCGCTCTATCGCCTCGGATACCACAGCCGCCAAACCGTACACGGCTTCCGGGGCTTGGCGAGCACTTGGGCCAATGAGCAGTTGGTCGAGTTCGGTAAGCCGCCCATGTGGATCAGGAAATACCATGAGGATTGGGTCGAACTACAGCTCGCGCATTCGGAGAAAAACGACGTGCGTGGAGCTTACAATGCCGCTGAATACCTGGCTCCTCGGCGCCGGATGATGCAGGACTGGGCTGACTATCTGAGCGGCGGGAAGGTGATCGACATCAAGAAGGCAGGGAAGCGCGCAGCCTGATAACTATGGCTTCGATCAGACCGGTCCAATCCAGTCTGCGCGCAAACGATCTCGACCTGCAACAACCCCCTCGACAATCACCGCTGATCCGACGAATTCGCATTCGGGTTCTTCGCTCTCGATGATCCAGACGACTTCGTCTGTCGTGGTCAGGAACATCCCGCGTCTACCGCGGCTTAAAATTCCCGAGACGCGTATTCGACCCGCGCTCACAACACCCCCCGTTCAAAAACGCCAATGGCGCAGCACTTCGCGCACATAGGCCGGCGTCTCGCCATTGCGAGGAATACCGCCTGCGCGCTCGACGGCACCTGGACCTGCGTTGTAGGCAGCGAGGGCCAGATGAACTACCCCGAACTTGTCAAGCATCTGGCGTAGGTATCGGGCCGCACCCAAGATGTTCGCCTTGGGATCGAAGCGATTTGAAACGCCAAGGTCCCGCGCTGTCCCTGGCATCAATTGCCCCAAACCTGCGGCCCCGGCCTTGCTGATGGCCATCGGGTTATATCGTGATTCCGTCCATACAAGAGCGTCGAGAAGGCCGCTTGGTAGCGAGTATTGAGCCTCAGCAGCGTAAACATGAGGAAGGTAGCTTGCCCGACGGAATCCCGATGGCGCGCTGCCTTGGGGCTTTGGATATCGATAGGGCAGATAGGTTCGACCCGCATCGGTAGCCGGCGGCTCGGGCGAGGCCGTTGGAGGCTTTCTCCAAATGCCATGTTCGACGAGAAGGAAGCCATCAGTCCCTTCTGCAACGCGGAAGCCGTCGGTCGTCAACTCCGAGGCAACGGTCATCAGAGGGGGCTCCATCTCCTGCGCGTGAGCGGGGAGGACGGACCCAAATCCTGTCGTTGCCCCTGCAACTACTGCCCATTTCAGTCTCATTCCCGAATCCTTTGGTGGTCGAATCGTGAAAGAACATATAGAGAACAGCTGATGTAGGAAAATGAAACGTCAGCGACGCAGAGCGGAGGCTGCGCGGTTGGAGGCACGTTACGATGGAGATGCCCCAATGCACCAACACCGATCATCCCAGTTCCAAGGTCTGCAACTGGAAACCCGCGCCCGCAAGATAGTCGAGCAGCTGGGCGGTGCCTGGTCGCGTTCGCGCGGAATGTGCTGCTGCCCGGCCCACAACGACCGCACTCCTTCGCTAAGCATCACACTCGGAAAGCGCGCAATTCTTGTTCATTGCTTTGCCGGCTGCACGAACGAGGCGGTGATAGAAGCCATGGCCGGGCTCGGAATACGAATTGCGGATCTGTTCGATGGCACGAGTGGTCCGATCGTGGCCGAACCGCGCGAGGAAGTCGCCAATCGCAATGCGCTGAGGCTCTGGCGTGAGGCGTCGACCATCGCTGGCAGCCCCGCCGAAAAGTACCTCGTGTCCAGAGGCATCACGATTTCTTCGCCGGAGCTGCGTTTCCACCCGCATATGCCGCTGGGGCCAAAGGGTGCTGTCCGGTTTCTACCCGCGATGGTGGCGGCCGTGCGCAATGATGCCGGAATTCTGGCGCTGCACCGCTCCTTCCTTGACCTCGACAAAACCAGCTTGGCTTCTTTCGATCAGCCCAGGCGTGCGTTAGGCAGCCCCGGTTCTGGCGCGGTGCGTTTCGCGTACCCGAATGGGGGACGCCTTGGCCTCGCAGAAGGAAACGAAACGGCCCTCTCAGCGATGCAAATGTTCAATGTTCCCTGCTGGGCGACGCTAGGAAACGAACGCTTCGGCCTGGCCACAATCCCGGAATCGGTGCGCCAGCTGTATCTCTTTGTCGACAATGATGCGGGCGGGCACCTTGCTGAAGAGCGTGCGCGAGAGGCCTACGCTTGCGAAGGGCGGCTGATTGTCACCAGGCGTCCGGAGCTAACCGGCGACGACTGGAATGATGTGCTCAAGCGCTCAGTCCGAGCTGCGGTCTGAATGTCGGTGAGAGGAAAGCGGGCTTGGGGCCTTGTGAGGCCCCCGGGCGGATCCATCCGAACGGACACCCGGACAAACCCAGGGCCTCTTCAGGAGGTCTCTCATGTTACACGCAAATACCGCTTTCGCATTCTCCGATCCCGCCGAGCCGCAAGTGTTGGCAGCGGCGAGGGCGCTGGCCGCGCGGCTCGCTGCAGATCAAGCAATTTCACGGCTCACTGTGAATGCAACAATGGCCGATCACTTCGGCGGTAGCGACGCCGAAGGACGCTGGTCCGTACGTGATGCCCATGCCGCACTTGAATTGGCGCAGGTGCTGTTCCTGACGCAGGCAACCGAATTCTCACCTGCAATGTCATCCAGCTTTGCCGATGAGGCTTTCACGCGCCTTGAAGGTCTGGTCCCGACCCAGTCCAACCGGAGCGATGAGCAGATCGAGTGGCAACAATTCGCGACGCCGCCCCGTCTGGCCTGGATGGCTGCAAAGGCATGCGCGATTTCTGCCAATGAACTGGTTCTCGAGCCGTCGGCCGGGACCGGGATGCTGGGCGTATGGGCAGCAAAGACAACTTCGCGTCTAGCTCTCAACGAGATTTCGCCGCTGCGCCGCGAATGCCTGGGCACCGTGTTTCCGGAGGCGACAGTCACGGGATTTGACGGGGAACTGATCGACGAACTTCTCACGCCCGACGTGGGTCCGAGCGTGGTGCTGATGAACCCGCCCTATTCACACGGTATCGAGAGGGGCCACGATAGTCGCACTGGCGATCGGCACTTGCGTTCTGCCTGGAAGCGCCTTCTGCCCGGTGGCCGCCTGGTCGCAGTGATGCCCGAATGGTTCGAGCTTCCGAAGTTTCTTGTCGGGATCGCCGGTCCCGTCTCGTTGCGTCTCAACGCGACGATCGAGCGCGGTTTCGTCAAGCAGGGCACCTCTATCTCAACCCGGCTCGTGGTTCTCGACAAGGCTGAGGATGATAACAGCCCGATCATCGCCCAGCCGGCAAACTTTGTCGAGCTTCATTTGCTGATCGATATGCTGCCTGACCGGGTAAGCCTGCCCGCCGAACCCAGCATCGGCACCAAGCCAGCCTTGCCGCTTCGATTGGTGGCGAACAGGACGAAACCGGTTCCACTTAAGATCCATCCAGCCGCGGCAGCGGCGTCGATCCTGCCGCTTGAATTTACTCCGCTCGAAGCACCTGCGCCGATCGAAAGCCAGGTTGGGCATTATTTGCCTTACCGACCGAGCCGGATCTCGATTGCAGATGCTGTCCCGCATCCGACGCAGCTGGTCGAATCTGTCGCGATGGGTTCGATAACCGCACCCGTGCCCGAAGTGGTGCCTCAGCTTCCTTCGAGCATCATTGCTGGAGGCGCCTTATCCGCTGCGCAGGCCGAGACCCTGATCTATGCCGCAAGCGCTCATGCCCGCGATCTGCCGGGCCGGTTTGAGCCCGACGACAAGGGCTGCGCCTTGAAGGCGAGCGCCGAGGGGCACGCCTACCGCATGGGCTACTTTCTTGGTGACGGAACTGGTGCAGGCAAAGGCCGGCAAGTCGCTTCCGTCATCCTCGACCGGTGGGTGAGGGGTGAACGGCGCCACATCTGGATTTCCAAGAACGAAGCTTTGCTCGAAGATGCCCGCCGCGATTGGAGCGCCCTCGGCGGCCTTCCCATCGACGTTCAGCCCCTTGGTCAATGGAAGCTCGGTGTCCCGATCGGGATGCGCGAGGGCATACTCTTCGTGACTTATCCGACACTACGCTCGGGCCGCAGCGATGCGACCCGGCTCGAGCAGATTCTCGAATGGGCAGGGGAGGACTTCGACGGGCTCATCGTCTTTGACGAAGCCCATGCGATGGCCAACGCCGCTGGCGGGGAAGGCTCACGTGGTAAGGTCAAAGGGTCGGAACAGGGCATTGCCGGTGTTCGCATCCAGAATCTGTTGCCGCGCGCCCGCGTGCTCTACGCATCGGCGACCGGGGCATCCGACGTCAATAATCTCGCCTATGCCACCCGTCTTGGCCTGTGGGGTCCCGAGACGGCTTTTGCCAATCGCGAAGCCTTCGTCGCAGATATCCGCGATGGCGGTATCGCTGCAATGGAACTGGTCGCCCGTGATCTGAAGGCACTCGGACTGTACGCGGCGAGGGCACTTTCATTCGCCGGAGTTGAGTACGAGATTCTCGAGCATTGCCTGACCTCCGACCAGGTAGCGGTTTATGACGCCTATGCAGACGCCTGGGCGGTATTATGGCGAGCTGCGCATAAGATTGCTTATCGCGAGGAAGCGGTAATGCGGAGGAGCGCGGCGTAACCGGCGAATTCCCATGATAGTGTGCGCAGTTGCTGCGCATTATATTGGTTGCGAACCTCGGCGGTCCCTGGACCAGCTGAGGAGGCAATCATGTTGAAGTTGCATGACGAGTTGATCACCGAACTCTCGAATTCGCTCACCACACAGAATTACAATCCCGTGGTCGTGGCGAACCACCGTCTCTACGCCCGCGCGTTTCTCGATTATCTGGCCGAGTGCGATATACAGGTCGAGACTGTGACGCCGCAGCAGGTCGATCAGTATTTTGGCTATGCGTTCAGGATTTTGAGATCCAGTACGGTCGGCCTCCCAGTGCGCGTTGGCACATGTTGCCCCGCACCGCGATCGCCAAGCTCCTCCGGCTTGCTCAAGGCAATTGGCCCCCGGACGCAGAAATGATCGGTCCCGATGACGAGCATCGACATGAAATTTGCCGCGAATACGAGGCATGGCTGCGCGAGGAGCGCGGTTTGGCAAGCGCGTCCATTGCGGCGCTGATGTGGGAGGCGCGAAACTTCCTGCGATGGCAGTTCGACCGGGCCGGTGCCGCCAGCCTCGAAACGTTGAGCATCGTGGACATCGATCTCTACATGGACATGCGCGCGCCTGGTTTACGGCGCAAATCATTGGCCGATGTCGCTGAGCGTCTCCGTTCGGTGGTTCGCCATCTGCATCGGACGGGTCGCATCCCGACCGATCTGACGCCACACATCATCGGCCCCATGCTCTATGCCTACGAAGATGTGCCGTCGACGCTGGAAAGGAGCCAAATCGCCGCGGTTCTGGCGACAACGCAGGAGGACAGATCGCCACGCGGACTACGCGATTATGCGATACTTCAGCTGCTTGCCACGTATGGGCTGCGCGAAGGTGAGATATGCCGCCTTCGGCTCGATGACGTGGACTGGCGCGCAGAATCCCTCCGGATCTGCCACACCAAGACCAACGCGTACTCGTACATGCCGCTAATGGTGACTGTTGGTGAAGCGCTGCTGGATTATCTGCGCCTTGGGCGGCCCCAGGTTGAAGTGCGGGAAATCTTCGTCCGATCCTGCGCACCCTATATCGCAATGACGAACCTGTACGGCATGATCCGCGGTCGGTTGGCCGCCGCAGGCGTAGTGCCAGCAGGAAAGCGGGGGCCGCATGTCTTTCGCCACGCACGTGCGGTCGAAATGCTGCGGGCATCGGTCCCGCAAAAGATCATCGGCGACGTGCTCGGGCATCGATCCACCGAATCCACCAATACTTATCTCAAACTGGCAACAGATGATCTCCGAGCCGTGGCACTCGAGGTGCCTGGAATGGAGGTGCTGTCATGAGCGCCTGGCACGATCCCGATCGCACCGTCGTCGACGCCTTCCTGGTAAAATCGCAGTTCCGGCCGGGAAGCGTACCGACATATCGCTGGTTCCTTTGCACCTTCGAAGATGTTGCCCGCCGGCATCCGGCGGTGGACCGGCAGATGCTCGACGCCTGGCTGAAGGAGATGCAAAAACGTTGGCGATTGTCGACGCTGCTCAATCAGGTCTGCATTGTCGACCGCTTCCTCGACCACCTCGTCGAAATCGGGCTGATCGCCGACAACCCTGTTGCTGCACTTCGCCGTCGGTACAACGTCAAGCAAAGCAAGCCGATCTGGCGGGCCTTGGCTTCCCCGAATCCCGACGAATCCTTGGCCGCGTTACGACGGCCTGCGCCCTTCGGCAGCGTGCTGGGTGACTTCATGCAAGACCATGTCATGCTGATGCGCAGCCGGGGATATCAATATGAAGCGCAGGCTCACTGGCTGCTGCGGTTCGATCGGTTCCTTCAGGCCCGTCCCGACCTCGCGGAGCAACCACTTGAGGCAATGATTGCGAGCTGGGCGGCTGCCAAGCCGACCCGCAACCACGCGGCTGAATGCCAGAAGCTGGCGCGCATCCTGACCAAGGCGCGGTTCCGCCTCGATCCGACTATCCCGCCAAAGCGCTTCAATCCCCGGCCAGAGCGGGAAGTAGCGCGGGAGCATCGGCAACCGCATATCTTCAGCCCGGCTGACGTTCGGCGTATGCTCGATACCGCACGGACTTATCCGTCGCCGGACGCTCCGCTGCGGCCGTTGACCCTCTACACCATGATCATGCTGGCCTATTGTGCCGGGCTACGGCGAAGCGAGCTGGCATGGCTCGATCTTGGTGACGTGGACCTGCAATCAAGCACGATCACGATCCGGGAAACGAAGTTCTACAAGACCAGGATCTTGCCTCTATCCGACAGTGTCGCGGTCGAACTGCGCGCGTACATCGATGCGAGGCGGCGCGCTGGCGGCCCACAGAACCCGAAATCAGGGCTGTTCTGGCATGCCCACTTAAATGACCGCTACAGGCCCGAGGCGGTTACGACAATGATTACCAACGTCATGCGCCGTGCTGGGCTCAAGCCCGCTTCGGGCCGGACCGGGCCGCGGGTCCATGACCTTCGTCACTCGATGGTGGTGAACCGCATCCTCCAGTGGTACCGGTCCGGCATTAACCCTCAGGAAAAACTGCACTTCCTCTCGACCTACATGGGGCACCGGGATCTCCACTCCACGCTGGTCTACATCACCGTCACGCAGGATCTGTTGCAGGAAGCCAGTGAACGGTTCCGCGCGCTCGGCGCCCCGTGCCTTGTCACGGAGGCGCGGCCATGAGGAAAGGCAATCCATTGCCCGCGTTGTTGCGGGCGTTCTTCCAGGAGTGGCTGGCCGAGCAGCGCAGCGCGTCAATCCACACGATCCGCTCTTATCGCGACACCTGGCGGCTGCTGCTTCGGTTCGTCGCGGAGCGAAAAGGCTGCGGGGTCGCGCGGCTGACGCTCACCGACGTCTCGGCCGGCGAGGTGCGCGCGTTCCTTCATCATACCGAGCATGGCCGCAAGACCACGATCGGCACGCGGAACTGCCGACTGGCCGCCATCCGCAGCTTCTTCAGCTTCGTGGCGGACAAGAATCCGGAATACATCGCGCAGTGCTCAGAGGTCCTGGCTGTTCCGTTGAAGCGGGAGCCCACCTCCGCGCCGTGCTACCTCGAGCCCGAGGAGGTCGAGGCCATCCTCGCCCAGCCCAACCGATCGACACTCGAAGGGCTGCGCGACCATGTACTGCTCTCGTTCCTCTATAACAGTGGCGCGCGAATCCAAGAGGCGCTTGACCTCTGTCCCGAAGCAATCCGGTTCGATGCACCGAACTTCGTGCGTCTTTACGGCAAGGGGCGCAAGGAACGCATCTGCCCGCTCTGGCCAGAAACCGTGGCATTGCTCAGGAAGCTACTGGAGCGACAGCCGCGTGCGCCCGATGAGCGGATCTTCGTCAATCGATACGGTGAACCGCTAGGGGCGTCAGGGGTGCGGTTCAAGCTCAACGCCTACGTGGAACAAGCCGCGAAATCGACGCTGACCCTCCAGTCAAAACACGTTACGCCTCACAGCTTCCGGCACGCGACCGCCGTCCACCTCGTTGCCGCCGGGGTCGATATCACCGTCATCCGCAGTTGGCTCGGGCACGTCAGTCTCGATACGACCAATCACTATGCTCAGGCCAATCTGGAGACCAAACGAAAGGCGCTGGAACAGGTTGGCGCCCCGGCGGCGAGCAACGTGCCACCTTCGTGGAAGCGAGATGCCAATCTGATGGGATGGCTCGACACCCTATAGAATAATGTGAAGGACGTGGCGAAATGTTCCGCAGCTTTGCAGGACTACGCCGCGTTCCTCCGCATTACCGCTTCCTCGCGATAAGCAATCATTCATGCCAACCTGCGAGAGGCTCTCGAGGCAACCCGGATCGTCGACACTGACAGTGGCGATACCCTGAATTCAGGTGCCAAATCGGCTGCGCTTTCGGTATTTGAAGGCACCAAGCAGCGCTTCTTCGCGCAGCTCCTTCTATCCATGAAGCTGCCGAGCCTGCTGCCTGCAATCGACGCGGCACTTGCGGACGGCAACGCGGTTGTCGTGCAACTCGTCTCGACCGCCGAAGCCATGCTCAACCGCCGCCTCGCTGATCTCTCCGATGCGGAACGCGAAGCACTCGAAATCGATCTCTCCCCTCGCGAATACGTCTAATGTTGAGCTCAGCATTACACGTATTCTTTGCAGTCGCAGTTTATGTCGAGCGTCGCAGCCGGAGGCGCGGGATTGCGTCGGTTCGTCATGATTTTACTCCAGATAATTGTGCGGTTGGGGCAGCGTGGCCGAAGGCTATGCCCGCTTGCGGACGTCGTTGAGCATGGCGATCAGAGTGTCTGACGGCGGCTTGAAGCGTCCAGGGCTGATTTCCGGCCCGCCATGCGCAGCCAAAATCCGCAGCTTCTCCTCTGAATCGGCGCGCAGATATGTTTCGGTGCTCTGGATGCTGGCATGTCCAAGCCATAGTGCGACCTTGCGAATATCGCCTGTCGCTGCGAGCGTGTGCATCGCGCAGGAATGACGCAATACATGCGGCGTGACTCGTTTGCGCAGCAACGACGGCTGCTTCTTTGCTGCCGCGTTGACATGTTTGGCGAGACGGAATGCGAAGCCATCGCGGGTGATGGGCTGCCCGTTCGCGTTGAGAAATACCTCGGCGACCTCAGTCTCAGGACGGATGACAAGCCATGCGCGGAGTGCGGACTGGGTCTCTTTCCATAGCGGCAAGACCCGCTCGCGACGGCCTTTACCCATGATGTGGACCGTCGAGAGCGATCGATCCGGGAAATCGCGCAGTTGCAGCGACACGAGTTCCGATACCCGAAGCCCCGCTGCATAGGTCAAGTGCAGCATAGCGCGATCGCGCGTACCGAGCCGTGTCCGAGGATCGGGCGCGTCGAGTAATGCCTTGATCTCGGCCCGGTCGAGATAATCGATCAGCGTCTTGTCTGCCTTCTTGCTGGGGATCGATCGAACCCGAAGCGCCTGGTCAAGACACGCCGGAACCCGATACTCGATGTACCGGAAGAAGGATCTGATCGCAGCGAGCCTGCCATTGCGGGTCCGCACACAGCTGCCGCGCTCGACCTCGACATGGCCGAGAAAGGCCATGATCATGTCGGTGCCGAAATCCTCGATCTCGAGATCGGTCGGTCGACGCTTCAGCCGATCGGATGCGAACCGGACCAGCAGGACGAAGCAGTTGGCATAGGTCTTCACCGTATGCGGGCTTACGGCGCGTTCCCGCGGCAGATGTTCGCGCAGGAAGGCTGTGAGATGGGGAGCAAGCGCCGTCATGCCGCTTCTCCCAGATACAGATCCTCGCTCGCGGCAGCGATGTCGCGCAGCAGCACTGGCGTGGCTTCGAGATACCAGTAGGTGTTGGCGACCGAGGTGTGACCGAGATAGACACTGAGCGCGGCCATGTGATGCGTCACGGCGTCCCGGTCCGGCGAGCAGGACTCGAGCGAGCGTACGGCGAAGGTATGCCGCAAATCGTGAAGCCGCATACCTGCAGTCCCGGTTGGTCCACGATATCCGAGCTGTCGCGCCAGCCTGACGAACACGACGTGGGCGCGGACCTTATGGGGTGCTCTTCCCCGGATCGTCACGAACAGATCGTTGCCCGTGGCACCGAGCCTTGCCCGGGTTGCGAGATAGGCCTCGAGAGCCTGACGGATTGATGGCTGCAAGGCGATTAGGCGCTGCTTGCCGAACTTGCCGTCGCGGACGATCAGACCGTCTTCGACCAGATCGTCGCACTGTAGTGCTAGAGCTTCGGAAATCCTCAGACCGGTCGCCGCCAGCAGACCGAACAGGTAATGATAGGTGAAGGGACTGATCATGCCCTTGGGCGGAAGATCGAGCGCCGCCTTCATGATCGCCCGGACCTGTTCCGGTTGGATGATGTGCGGCGTTGGTCGCGGACGCTTCCCCCGGCCAAACACACCGGCGGGCGGAACCTGGTTGGCTGGATCCTCGGCATGGGCAAACAAGCAGAAGTTGCGCACGAAAGTGAAGCCGGTCCGCGCGGTGTTCTGCGAAGTCGTCGCTCGGCACCAGTCGTAGATGCGGTCGATACGGGTGTGGCTGTCTCCGAAGCCAGTCGCGTAGGTGCCGAACTTGCGAAGCAGGCGCTCCTGCTCGAAAAATTTGCGACCGAGGCTGCGATGCAAAGCGACGTACCGCGAAATCTGTGCGTTTATCATGACAGGTCTCCGGGCCAGGGTTGTGCGATCTTCAAGAGCATCGGCAGATCGGTCTTGGCGTAAATGGCGGTGGTCTCGGGCGAGCTGTGGCGCAGGATGGTCCCGATGGACTCCAGGCCTGCACCAGAGCGCAGCATGTTGGTTGCAAGCGAATGCCGGAATATGTGCGATCCGGTCGGCAGACCTTCGATCCCGCCGCGCTCGAGTGTGCGTGCAACGATGCCGGCGATCTCGGCTGACGAACTGAATGGCCGGAACGGGGCTTGCGAACGCAAGAACAGGTGCGCTTCGATGGCCGTCGGGCGGGCCGCAGCAAGATATGCCAAGATCGCGTCGCCAACACCCTGTGGCAATGGCAAACGATCCGGTCGACGCGTCTTGCCCTTGACCTTCAGATGGCCGGATCGCCAATCGATATCGTCGAGACGCATATCCCGAATATCTCCTGCTCGCAGGCCAAGTCTGGCAAGCAGGAGAATGATCGCCTTATCCCGAACTTCCACCGGCCGACCTGTCGGGCAGGCTGCAATGATCCTCTCGATCGTTGCCGGGTCGATGTAGCGCGGCAATGCCGAAAGCCGGTATCTCCGTACGGAAGGCATTGCGTGCAGCAGCGCTGGGCGGCATTGGCCTCGGCCAATAAGAAACCGAAGATAGCTCCTCATGATCGTGGCGAGCAGCGAAGCCGATCCCGGGATCTCCTTGCTGCGACGCTCGAACGCATCTCGCAGAGTGGCAGCATCCCATTGTGCCGGCGCGCCGAGCATGGGCATCAGCCGCTCAATCTCTGCCCGGTATCGCCGGATCGTCTCGTCGGTCACGCCTCGATCCTGCCTGAGCCAACCGACATATGCCGCGACCTGCGGATCTTCGACCACCTTCACCGCGACCGGAGCGATGGCGCGCCGATCACGAAGAAACTCAACGAAGTGCCGTGTGCAACGCCGCCGTCGCTTCCTGCCGGAAGTGGTCAGCTTGCCGCGCTTGCGGAAAACCGGGCACCGACAATCGTGATCGGCATACTGTTTGGTGACCGTGTCATCGACATCGGTCCATGGACATCGCGATACCCGCAGCCAGGCCGCGAAGTGCTCCGCCTCTGAACGGTAGGCTTGCGCCACCCCCTTCGCGAGTTGGAGGCCATCGATCATATGCGAATAGTCAGCAAGATGACGCCCGAGATCGTAAATCCCATCGGCTACGTCGATGTAACCCTGGTCTTCGAGAAACCGGACAAAGCGCCTGACACGCGCCGCAAGATCGGCCTTGTAGGCTGTCGCTTGCGCTGAATACCTTGGGCACCGGCATCGATGCTGCTCAAAACGGCGCACGATGCGATCATCAACCGTCCCGAGCGCAATCCCGCGTAGTCCCAGCCAACACAGAAAATGGCGGATCGCTGCGCTGTACAGGACCGCACAGGCTGTTCCCTCTTCAACCGACAGAGAGGAGAGGAATGCACTGAATAGGGCGTTAGTACTGGGCGGCTCTCCAACCCTGCTTGGTGCAGGCTGAAACGACACAAATGATCTTGTTGGCATGGTGGTTCCTTCGACATGTTGAGGTCGAAGGACCGGTAATTATCTGGAGTAAAATCATGACGAACCGACGCAATCCCGCGCCTCCGGCTGCGACGCTCGACATAAACTGCGACTGCAAAGAATACGTGGTCGATTACCTCACCAAAAGCTTCCCGGTTCGGTTGATGGCGGTGTTCACGGACGAGAATGGCAATGCCCGGTCCGAACCGATGAGTGATGAGAACGGTGCTCCTGTTCTCTGCCGTTCGGCGCTTGCCGCGCGCGATCGCATGATCGAACAGCTCTGTGCCTTGCCGCCGATCGCGACGGCGCTCGATGCGATCATCGAACGGTTCGGTGTCGATCAGGTGGCCGAAGTCACCGGTCGTACCCGCCGCCTGATCGTCGGACGCGATGGACGCCAGGTGCTCCAGTCGCGCTCTCCGCGCGCCAATGTCGCCGAGACGCGAGATTTTATGGACGGGACCAAACGAATTCTGGTTTTCTCCGATGCCGGTGGCACCGGCCGCAGTTATCATGCCGACCTTGCGGCAAAGAACCAGATGCGCCGGGTCCACTTCCTGCTTGAGCCGGGCTGGCGGGCCGATGCCGCAATCCAGGGCCTTGGTCGCACCAACCGCACCAATCAGGCATCGGCCCCTCTGTTCCGCCCGGTGACCACCGATGTGCGTGGCGAACGTCGGTTTATATCGACCATTGCACGTCGGCTCGACAGCCTCGGCGCACTGACCCGCGGGCAGCGCCAGACGGGTGGGCAGAACCTCTTCGATCCTGCCGACAATCTCGAGAGCACATACGCCAAGGAGGCGCTTCACCGCTGGTTCGGCCTGTTGTTCGAAGGCAAGCTGGAAGCCGTTACGCTTTCTCGGTTTGAGGAATTGAGCGGGCTCAGGGTCGAAGGGCCCGACGGCGCGATGGTAGATGATCTGCCAACAATCCAGCGCTGGCTCAATCGCATCCTCGCGTTGCCGATTGCTCTGCAAAACGGCATATTTGACGAGTTTCTCGGCCTCGTCGAAGCGCGGATAGATGCAGCACGCCAGGCCGGCACGCTCGACATTGGGGTCGAGACCATTGCGGTAGAGCATTACGAGGTGCTGACCGACACGCTACTGCGCACCGATGCGCTGTCGGGTGCGACTACACATCTCCTGGAACTTGAGATCGCTCGCGCGCTCAAGCCTTTGCGTCTCGAACGCCTCGAGGAGCTCTACGGCTTTTCAGGTTCGCGTCAGCAGCTTCTGCGTAATACGCGCTCAGGCCGGATCGGGCTGCTTGTCCCAGCGCGCAGCCTGCTCACAGACGAAGGTATGCGGGTGGCCCGCTTCGAGCTTGTCCGTCCCTTGAAGCATGGGCACATCACCGCCGATCAACTCGCGGAGAGCAACTGGGAAACGGTGGATCCAACCGAATTTCAGCGCCTGTGGCAGGCGGAGGTCGATGACGCCGCATCAAATCACAAGCGCGAGCGCCTGCATCTTGCAACCGGCCTACTGCTTCCGGTGTGGGACAAACTACCTTCCGACTATGTTCGGGTCAGCCGGATCTCGGCGCGAGACGGACGCTCGCTATTAGGTCGGGAGGTTCCGCTCCATTGCGTGCCTGAACTGTGCCAGGCGCTTGGGCTCGAAGACGAACATGACTTTTCGGCAGAGCAAATCGTCGATGCTGTGCTAGCAACAGGGCGACCGATGCAAATCAAAAGCCGCGAAGCGCTTACGCTCAAGCGCAGCCTCGTCAATGGCGCGCAGCGGCTCGAACTGACTGGTTGGTCGGCGTCGCGCCTCGACTGGTACAAGGCACATGGGTGCTTCACCGAGATCATACGCTATCAGACGCGGCTTTTCGTTCCGACGACGAGCGCGGTGGCGGTCTTGGCGGGACTTGTCGGATGAGGCACACCTATATTGCCAATTGGCATCTAAAGTGATATATGATGCCATATGGAGAATGCTCATGTTGGCACTGCAACCCGTTGATACCGTCCCCCACCCCTTCCGGCCCGATCCTATAACTCAGGAGGAAGCATCGGCGATGTTTCGCGCCGTGCTGAACTTGTTCGGCAAATGGGAACTCACAGACGAGCAGGCAGCGACTCTGCTCGACATGCCGGTTCGCTCCTACCGGCGATGGAAGGCTGAGGGTGCGGGCCGTGTCTCGCGCGATGGAGCGGCGCGGCTCTCCAACCTGATGGGTATCCACAAGGCGCTGAGGATCATCTTTTCCGAAGCCCAACGTGGCTACGCCTGGATCAAGGCAGGTAACGCCGCCTTTGCCGGAGCGAGTGCGCTCGACGTCATGCTTGGCGGCGAACTGACCGATATCATGCGGGTGCGTCGCTATCTTGATGCCGAACGTGGTGCCTGGTGATTGATCCCAAGGCGATTCCGGTTGCCCAGGTCGAGTGGAAAGGTGCTGTACGGATTATCCGCAGTGCCTTTCCACCGATCGACCTGTTCGAAGATATCGCAGACCCCGCAGATTGGCCACTGCTGATCTCTGCCGAGCAAAAAACCAATCCCCGCATCATGGCGACGATCGGCAATCTCGATCTAGTACCTGCTGACCGCCGGGTAGGGGGCAACGGCGCATCCTATCTGATGGCCCCGTTCACGCATGTCAGCATTGACCGGCCTAGTCGCTTCACCGATGGGACCTACGGCGTCCTATACGCGGGGGATGCATTCGAAACTGCGCTGTTCGAGACAATCCATCACCATGCCCGCTTCATGGCTCGCACTGTAGAAGCGCCAGGCTGGACCTCACAGTTCCGTGAGATCATCCTTTCGGTAAGCGCCGATTTTCACGATCTCAGGAGCCTTGCCGCAGGCGATCCCGCGCTTGATCCCGACAACTATGCTGCATCGCAAGCTCTCGCTGTTGCGCTCAAAGGGGACGGGGCCGAAGGTGTTGTCTATCCGAGCATCCGGCATTCGGGTGGTGAGTGTGTCGGATTGTTCTACCCGGATTGTGCATCCGACCCCACTCAGGGACGTCACCTCGACTACCACTGGGATGGAACGGGTGTCGATCTGGTTCGAGACGCGGGAACAGGTGCCGTGTTTCGAGTGGTGGACACTGACTGAAGATCCAACATCCGGCTTGCGCTGCGGCGACTCCGGCAACTTTGCGCCCCTCAAAGGTGTATCAAATAACCTGCACTTGGCCTTGAAAGCTGACATCAAATTGGCTCAAGATCGGGCGTTCTCGCGCTTTCGGTTGAATGCTTCTTTAATTCGCTCGGTCATTATGCCCCATGCCGTGCGCTTTCTGGCTAACGAAGCTCGCATGGAATGCAGAGATTTTTCACGCCAGCGTTCGTCAAGGCGCTCGTCATTTTGGAATGTATCGAGGACCGCTGAAGGATCGTTGCGCATGTGCTTGTGCGCCTTGCGGCCTACGATGTCGCTCGAAAGGTAATCATAGAGGGCTTGAAGAACGCCTGTAACGTGCTTGCCTTGGCCATTATCTAATTGCTCGAGAAGAAATTCGCGCAGAACAATTGGTGAAGCGTTGAGCTGATTAAGGGCCAGGTCGGTTTCCCTTTTGAGCTGGACAACGTTGGCTAGGCGGCTTTGCAGGCAATGAAAGGGATGCATTATTGGGACATGGAGCTCAGCCGTCCCTTCAGTCATCCTGACATTCATTCTTATCTGGATGGCTTGCTTCTTTAGCTTGGCGTCATCGACGCCCATGACATGCCAGAGAAAATCGATTTCAATCGGGTGCCCATCGATCTCAGCATGCACTATGGCCGTCTGCGGTGTGTGGTTGTCGGCGTCGGGGATGGCAACGGAACCACCAAGAGCGTTTGCAAGCTTTTCTGCGGCTTCGCGCTGACCAAAGTAGTCAATATCTTTGGATGTGTAGGGCCCGTAGGCATCGAGCTCGGCTACATGGCTGTAGCGCTCTGCCCACAGGTTGAGCGCTTGGCCTCCGACGATGAAGGCATCGTCACTCAATTTCAGGATGCTTGCTAGATCATAGACGATCTTGGCAGGTAGAACTGCTTGATTCAGGCGAAAGCCTCTTCGCAGATGATCGACGATTCGACGATGTCCAGCGAGGAGAAAAAACCATTGCGGGCACGCATCTCGTCGCGCGAAATACGGCCAGAACGCAGGTCGTCGGCGTCGGAAGCGCGTTGACGCTCCTTCTCCTGCTGGCGTTCCGCCGGGCTGTAGTAGCAAGCCTGCTGCATGGTTTTCTCCGTCAGTTGATATATTCTGCGGAAGGTTACCAGTCAATGAACTGTTTGATTCTGCCCTCGTTCCCTTTTCCTACCTAAGATCTCTGTTTCGCGTCACAGCATTGAAAGCGGCCTTGGCGTCACTCCTACCTAGCGGTGGAAACGCGTTTTCAAGAACTTGCTACGAAGGCCTCGGCACCGTATATTCTTGATATGTTCTCATGGCGGCGCCTTCGATGAAGACTCTCACGGACAACCAGCTGACTGGCGAGTTGGGTGAAACCGTAGTCAAAAGCAAGATTCTTGAGCTCGGCCACGTTTTCGAAGGCCGTGGGCGCCTGGAAACGGGCATCGATGGGACGATCGAATTTCGAGATCCCGTTACGCGCTCCATGACCGGTCTCACCGTCGCAGTTCAAGTGAAGACGACGAAGTCCACCAAATATGTCGGCGAAAGTGACGACGAGTTTGAATACAGCGTTCGCCAGCAGGATATCGATTATTGGAAGCGTTGCAGTCTCCCTGTCGCACTGATCCTCTACCGACAGGAAGACGGATCACTCTATTGGCGCGACGTTGAGGCTGGAGAGGAAGGGGATGAACGGCGCCTCAAATTTCGCAAGGATCGAGATCGCCTCGATTCCAGCTCGATCGAGCGCCTGGCTGCAATGGCAGTCCGCCGCGGTAAGGATGGCACATTCCTCCCATCGCTTCGAGTGGGCGAGCAAGCGCATCTAAATCTGATGCACGTCGGACTGCCTTCATCGATCTTCGTTGGCGAAAGTCCTTTTGCCTCGGGCCGTGACGCGGTTCCGGAGTTATTGCGCGCTGACGGCCATCACTTCGATTGGGTTATTCGCGGCCGCCGTTTTCTGTCCTTTCGCAATCCCGAAGGTACACCGCTCGAAGCGATTGTCGATATCGACACGGTCGAGGAAGTCGATACGGAAGACGTGTCGATTAGCGATGATCATGATGATGCGGTGATGATGATCGAACTGCTGCGCCGGACAATGGCTGAACAGTTCTCGGATATCCTCGCTTTCGACCGAAAAGCCCGGCTCTTCTATTTCAAGGCCGAAGAGAGGTATCAGCAGAGGCGATATTTCTATCGATCCCTGCGCGAAACGACATCCGCGACGGTCGTCCAAGTTTACGACTACAAGAAGGGAAAACGCAAAGGACAGGTCAACTACCTTCGCCACCACGCTTTCTCACCTCGCTTCCAGCAAATCGGAAGCAATTGGTTTCTATCGATTTCCCCAACCTTTGTGTTCACCGAAGACGGTTTCCGTCCTCATAGGTTCGCCTCCGATCTCCTTGCTGGGAAGAAGAGGCTCGATCGTAACGGATCGATACGCGGACAGATGATGATGTTCCGTTTTCTGCTTTCAGGAATTGATCTTCAGCCGCACGCGAAGTTCGATCTTTTTCAAGAAGCCGAGGAAGTCAGCCCGGTTCTGACATTCAACGTCGTTGAACCCGTAGCCATGGAAGCGGCCGTTCCTGAGAACGCTTGGTCCGAAACAGATCCGAACGCCAAACGGATGAAGGTTCAGGACGATGAGTCCACACAGGGCGAGTTGGGAGTAGGCGTGTGACATTCACATTCGAAACTCGCTGTATTCCCGAGCCAGATCTCGAATTTGGGGATGGCGGCCTGTTCCTCGACCCGCGTGTCGGATTGATGCGCCACGGCCCTCTGCAGCCAAAGCCTGGCGACCTGATTCGGATCGGAGTGGTAGGCACATCTGATACGGTCGATGGGTTTGCCAAATACATCGACCGCGCGATGCAAGGTATCCCGAGCGACAATGAAAAACTGGGGAATTTGCATCCAGATTTCCCCGGGCTTGGAAACCAGAACCCCTTTCGCTGCCGCTTCGAAGTGCCTCGGGAAGCCTGCCAGACGGTTCTTCAATCCGAGATAAAGAGGATTGTTGCGATAAGGAACCACGAGGAAGCGGTTCGCGCCGCTGTCGATCTGCTGATCGCGCAGGCGCGCATTTTGCTTGAGGGCACTTCGCGTCCCGAGGTGATCGTCATCGCCCTACCGAAAGTTCTGATCGAAAAGGTGGTCAACGCACGTAGCATCGTGTCCGAAGATGATGATGACGATGATGAGGAGGAAGCCGGCCCTACCGAGCTCAATTTCCGTGATCTGTTCAAGGCAAAGGCGTTGAGCCTTAGCGTGCCGACGCAGATTGCTTGGCCTTCGGTCTGGGATGACGCCTTCAAGCTTTCCAGGAAGATGAAAACCACTGAGCGCAAGGTGCAAGGCCCAGCTACGCGGGCTTGGAACCTGCTCAACGCGATTTTCTACAAGGCCGGTCGCGTGCCGTGGCGTCTACCCAAATCCGACGGATATGAAACATGCTATCTTGGTATCGGATTTTATCGGGACCTGGACGGCCATCGGCTTTGGACAAGCACCGCTCAGATGTTTGACGAGCGGGGTAAAGGGCTGATCCTTCGCGGAGCGAGGGCTCGTACTGATCGGCCAGGAAAGCACCCCTATCTGGCCCGCGCAGATGCTTGCGATCTCGTCAAGCGCTCGCTTGAGACTTATTTTGAGCATCACCGCACGATGCCGGCCCGGATCGTCATTCTGAAGACGTCCCGCTTCGAGAATAGCGAATCTCGTGGCTTCGCAGAAGCTATCGAAGAGATGCGCGTCGCCATGACTGATATGGTTTGGGTATCGGAAGGTGGCCATGTAGCCCTCTTCCGGGAAGGTGATTACCCCGCGCTCAGGGGGAGCTTCGTCCGCATTGGAAACGACGGCATCCTCTACACGCGGGGTAGCGTCCCATACTACGGCACCTACCCGGGCGCACGAATGCCCAACGCACTACAGCTTCGGCCCTATGAATGTGAAACCTCGCTGGACGAAATAGCTACCGAAATCCTTGCCTTAACCAAGATGAATTGGAACTCGACCCAATTCGATCACGCACTTCCCATCCCCATCCGAGCAGCGCGGGAAGTCGGACGGGTTTTGAAGCACGTTAGCTATGCCGAGCGAGATCAGCCCGACTTTCGCTATTACATGTGAAGGCTGGCACGAGTTGGGGCTGCGGCCAATTCGTTACTAGCTGTCTGACATCTACCCTTCATTCTCCCTCGCCATGTCTCAGTTTACGTATTTTCGCCGGAGGAGTGCGAGCAGGTCATCCGCTAGACGGCTGCGTTCGGCCCGCAATTCCATGCGTGTCCGGTCTGCCCGGGTGGGCAGGATAAGCGCGTTCTTCCTGGTCGCCGCGTGCGGCACGTCGTTGTGAGCCGTCCTCAGTTCGAACCTCCCGTGGTGAAAGGAGGAAACGCACACGCCCGTCGACGTGAGCTTTCTGGCATTTCGCTCTCAATTACGGGCCGACCGCAATCGGCCCACCCGCGGTCATAGAGAGGGAAGGGGGCTTGCTTCTGTTTGAGCCGAATGGGCGTCGAAGGTCGATGCCCGTGCTCATATTCAGGAGTATGTTCCATGATCAAGTCGATCCCGCTGGCCAAGTTGGTCCAGTCCCCTCGCAATGTGCGCCGTCACGGTGACCCAGCCGCAGATTCCGAACTGAAAGCGAGCATCGCAGCCCATGGGTTGTTGCAGAACCTCATCGTTCGGCCTGCTGCTCGTGGCAAATTCGAGGTCGAAGCCGGAGAGCGCCGCCGGTGCGCCTTGCTGGCGCTTGCCGAAGAGAAAGTCCTTCCGAAGGGCTACGAGGTTATCTGCCTCGTGCTTGATGACGATGCGGAAATCGCAGTCGAAACGAGCCTGGCCGAGAACTTCCATCGCCTCGCGATGAACCCCGCCGACGAAGCGCAGGCGTTCGCTGCCCTTATTGACGCTGGTGCCTCGACGGAAGATGTCGCGCGCAGGTTCGGACTGACGGTCCGCTTCGTCGAAGGCCGGCTGCGTCTCGCGACCCTCGCGCCTGTCGTCTTCGATGCTCTGGCATCCGGTGAAATCACTCTCGATCTCGCCAAAGCTTTCGGCGCGACCTCCGACCGGGAAATTCAGGCTCGCGTCTATGAACAGGCGTCTTCGGGTTATTATGCGCCCAGCGCCGACAGCATCCGGCGCATGGTGCTCTCTGGCACGGTTCGCGGCAGCGACGCCCGAGCCCGTCTTGTTGGCCGCGACGCCTATATCGCTGCAGGTGGCCGGATCGAACGCGAACTCTTCGACGACGATGACAGCGAGTCCTGGGTCGATGTCGCGCTTCTGGAAACCCTCGCCTCGGAGGAGATGGAGAAACGCGCCAAGTCGCTCGCAGCAGAGCAGGGCCTTGCCTGGGTCAAGCCGACGCTTGACGCCTATGCCAGTCACGATCTCGTCGAAGGCCTCATTCGCCTTCCGGCCGAGTCGGCTCCGTTGACTGACGCCGAACTGGCCCGCCTTGACGAGCTCGATGCCTCGTACGACGAGCATGCGGCCATTCTTGAGGACGAAGACAGCGCCGAAGAAGCAGTTGCCGCGGCCGAGGCTTCGATCGAAGCGATCGAACGCGAATGCCAGGACATTCGGGCAAAGCCCCCGGAGCTGGCGCCCGAACTGAAGGCCGATGCCGGAATGATCCTCGTTCTCTCGCGCGACGGCACACCGGTCCTCCAGCCGGTGTTCTACGGCGAGCGCGATATCGAAGTCGTTGGTGACGACGATGTCGTCGAAGTCGTGGCGAGTGTCGGCAGTGATGGCAAACGCCGTGCAGCGCTTTCCAAGCGTCTGGTCGACGAACTTGCGATGCAACGTCGGGACGTGCTCGCGCTCCACGTGGCATCGGATCCCGGCCTTTCGCTCGACATCATGGTCTTCACCCTCGCGGATGCCGACACCCACGACTGGCGGTCACGCGCGGCCACGACCCTGCGTGGCGGCGTCCCTGCGGGTCCGATTGTCGGGTTCGAAGCGAAGGATGCGCCTGCAAGCGCATCCCTTGCGGACCTGCGCTCGGGTCTCGATGAGAGTTGGCGATCTGGCGAAGACGCTTCGTCGCGCTTCAAGATGTTTCGGGCACTCGCCGATGAAAGCCGCGCAGCATGGCTCGGCTTCGTCGTCGCTCGCACGCTCGAGGCGAGCCTCAACATGGCAGGCGAACGTCAGATCACGTTTCAGGATCATCTGGGCAGCACGATCGGCATTGACATGGCGCAATGGTGGCGTCCGACCGCGGCAAACTACTTCGACCGCGTCTCAAAGCAGGTCATCCTTGATGCGCTCACCGATGTTGGCGGTTTGGAACTGTCCTCACGCTTCGCATCGGTGAAAAAGGGCGATCTTGCGATGAGCGCCGAGCGCGTCTTCGCGGGGACCTACATCACCGAGGTCGAAGTTCGGGAAAGGGCCCTCGCCTGGGTGCCTGAAGTCATGCGTTTTGCCGACCAGCCGGAAATTCCTGCCGATAACGAAGCGCAAAGTCCCGACGCGGATTTCGTCGCCAACGACGACAATCAGCCTCCGAGCGAGCTGGCCGCCTGACCTCCTCCTGACAGGAACGGCTGCTCGCCACCGTGAAGCGGTCCTCCGGCACATGCCGGGGGGCCGCTTCCTTCATGGAAAGAGAGCGGAGGGGGCTCCGGGATCTCCGGCACTGACCGACGGAACTGTCGTCAGGCCATTTCAGGAGATCCAACATGGCCTATCGCAAGGGACAAAGCGGCGCAGTGTCGCCTGCTACCCGTATCACCCAGGAAATCATCGCACGCCTCGAGTCAGGCACGAAGCCGTGGATCAAGCCATGGCGCGGTGTGCCAGTCTCGCGCCCATTGCGGGCGTGCGGCATCCCTTATCGCGGCATGAATGTATTCTGGCTCTGGATGGTTGCCGACATGTGCGGTTACGCCTCGCCGTTCTGGATGACCTACAATCAGGCCAAAGAACTGGGCGCACAGGTGCGCAAGGGTGAAAAATCCACCATCGCCATCTTCTACAAGAGCTACACCAAGGAAGTCGAAGCCCCCGAAACCGGCGAAAAAACCGACGAAAATCGTCGTGTGCTGAAGGCCTATCCGGTTTTCAATGCTGATCAGGTCGAAGGTCTGCCGGAACGTTTCCATCCCGCCGCGACGCTTGAGGTGGTAGAGCCCGAGGGCCGTCAGGCTGAACTCGACTCATTCTTTGCCCGTATTCCGGCCGTGCTGCGGCATCAGGGCGACGAAGCCTATTATGAGCCAGTGGCTGACCGGGTGACAATGCCGCCCGCGCATCTCTTCTCGGGCTTCGACCACTATTACGCGACGCTCGCGCACGAGCTGTCGCATTGGACCGGCCATGCCAGTCGCCTCGACCGCAATCTCAAGAATCGATTTGGTTCTGCAGCTTACGCTGCCGAGGAACTCATTGCCGAACTTTCGAGCGCTATGCTTGGCGCTGAACTCGGTCTGCCAGTCACCCACCTCGATAGCCATGCCAGCTATATCGAGCACTGGCTCAAGCTCCTGAAGCAGGATGACCGTGCCATTCTCACCGCTGCCGCGAAGGCTGAGGAAGCATCAAGGCTTTTGCTCAGACTCGGAGGACGGATCTCTGCCGATGATACCGACGAAGCGTCTGCCGACGCTGCGTTGGCCGCCTGAAGGAGGGTGTCATGGGCCGATCGGTCAGTTACCCCAACGGGGCCATTGTCGCCTTCACTGTGCTCGAAGTCGAAAACGACGACGACTGGGACTTCGAATATGAGTGGCTCCGCGAGGATCTGCGTGAGCGCGCAGGGCAGGCATTCCCTTCCCTGATCGCGCACGACGGTTGGCGAGGCCGCGAAGACCGCATCCTCATGCGCAATGCCTATGCAGATTTCGGCGTGTCGGTTTACGCCGGCCTGGTTGCGGTATGGATCGTCGAGCGTGACGATGGCGCCTATTGGGATGCCGATTGGCGCACGGCCAGATCGCCCAGAGCACAACGCTGGCTGTCCCAGATCGCCCCGCGTTTTGATGCGTTGTTCGGCGACTACGTCTGCCTCGGTCACATGTCGAACGGTGAAGGCGTTTACGCAAAACGGGTGGCCTGAATGCGCCAGTCACTTTGACCGTGGCGAGGTGCCTGCCCTCCCTGACGAAGCTTGCTTTTGCACTCATGGTCTGAAGCCATGCGAGAAAGGCCCTGGGCCAGCCGCCAGTCTTCCGCAACCCGGCTTGCGCAGGCCCGAGTTGGCCCGGCCCTGTGGGCCGTTGGCCTGCCCGCGCCAGCCTGCCCAAGCGGGTTTCCCCTGTCGGGTGCGGAGACTGCCTCAAGCTGGCCCTGACGGGCTCTCGCTGGCGCAGCCATGAGCGGGTGCGTCAGCCTCACGCCAGTCAGGAGGACAATACCCATGCACTCATCATTTTCTGACCAACTTGCCGGCCTCGATCTTTCCGGTTTTTCGATTGGTCCTGCCCCAGTTTCCACCAATGATTTTCCAGTCCACGATGCGGTCGTCCAGACGCTCGAAGCGGTCTGGTCCGATCTATTTGCGATGGTCTCTGGGACTGCGCTGGAGGCCGATGCCGAGGACCTCGGCTGGGCGTTCGTCAACATCTTCCACCGTTCCGCGACCCGCAAATCGACCGCAGTTGACCGCGCAACCGACGAAGTCCGAGCGCTCCTGGCCACTGCCGATGGATCCGAAATTCATACCCATGAACTCGAGACCCAGGTTGAGCGTGCGCAGTGTGCCGAAGGGGCCATGATCGCTCTCGAAGAGATGCGCGAAGTGGCCGCTGCCCTCTATCTCAACGAATTCGGCTCCTCGTGGAAGCCCGTGTCGAGTTCGCGCTTCAATCACAGCGCCATGCTGACTTCCACGCTTGTCGAGGGGCGCGAGTTCGTCCGAGCCCGGTCCGAAGCCAAGCGCCGCGCCGCCATGCCAGAAGGTACGCCGGTGATATTTGCCGGTGGCCGCACACGCCATCCAAACGAGCAGGACGCTCTCACTTTTGCCAACAACGTCTGGGCTACTCTGGACAAGGTTCACGACCGGGTTCCTGACATGGTTCTTGTCCACGGCGGTGATACCAAGGGCGTTGACCGTTTGGCATCTTCATGGGCGGAACGACGCAACATCCCGCAAATCAGCTTCTCTCTCGACATGCGCCTGGGGGCACGCGCAGGCTTCAAGCGCAACGAGCGTATGCTCTCGCTTGACCCCCGTTATGTCGTCGCCTTTCCCGGAAACGGGGTCCTGGAGCGCCTCGTCATCGAAGCGAAATCCCGTCGGATTACCGTCGTCGATCGCCGCGGTCCGCTTGGAACTTCTCCCAAGCGCGCGGCTCAGGCTACCGACTGATGCGTCCGGCATCGCGCCAGCGCCATCGGCGCTGGCGCAGCCCGTCAGAGGAAAGAGATCGCCTGATATCGTGGGCAAGACGATCGGTTCTTGCCCGCACATTGCAGGAGAAATCTCATGACTGATTTTCAGGCAATCATGGCGGACTTTACTGTCCGCCAGGCCGAACGCGCGGCGCAGGCACAAAGTGAAATCCAACGGCTCAAGGCAGCTATCATTGCCCCGCTGCGGAATGCCGAAATTGCCCGCGTAGAAATCCGTTTCGATGGGTGCGGCGACAGCGGTGCGGTCGAAGAATGCGTCTTCTCTGACGCCGTCGGGGCGAGTGTTCCGTGTCCCGAAGTTACGATCGACTGTGCTGGAGAAGGCGACGACCAGAGCCTCAATTCCGCCATCGAACAACTGACCTCCCTTGCTCTCGAACGCCATCATCCCGGATGGGAAATCAATGATGGTGCTTGCGGCGAACTGATCATCGACGTGGCTACGCCGAGCTTCGTTCTGGACTGCCAGCTGCGTTACACGGCGACCGACGACCATTCGACTGATCTCTAGGAGAAGTGCGATGGCTCATTGCTATTATCACGCCCTATCGTCGGTTCGGAAATGGGGAGGGGTGGTGGAAGATTACCTGCCGCTCCACCAATGGTTTGACCAGTCGAAGGCGATCTTTGCTGATCCGCGGCACCGGGCCCTTCGGCACCATGCCGAAGGCATATTCATGCTCGAAACGCTGTTCGGGCCTACTATCGTCAACGCCGACAGCCCTGTTGTGCCCGTTCGCCTTGTAGGCGAGCAGCACGTCCGCGAGGACTTGGGTACGATTCCTTCTTTTGCGGATTGGGGGCGCCTCATCACACCCCAAGACTGGATGTTGCGGGGTCAACGTCTGGACGAGCCTATGCCGCTTGGCGCTGTCGAGACTGGTGCTGGCGGTGCGTTTTCAGGAGGTCATTCGTCGTCTTCGGGACGAGCTTTCGTAGTCGAGATATGAGGTCGCCTTCGAGGAAGGCGATGTCAGGGGGCACGTCGCAGTCCGCTAACGCGAAAAGTCATGGCTTGGCCTGTGCAATGCACTCGGGACCAACCCGGCCTGTAAGCAAACCTTTCCTGAAGCATCCCCGTCGAGACGCGCAACCCCGATCAGGTACGGCCGAGTTGCCGGGCTGCGCCCGGCTGCCCGCACCACCCGAACCAGATCGAGGTTTCCCTTCGGTGCGCTTCGCCGTGGCCGCTTCCTAGTCGGGTTTGCAGCCGGGATGGACCCGGAATGCTCGATCAGGAGAAAGACCATGACCAATCTCGTTATCCTCGTTGGCCGCATCGCTCGCGACCCCGAAACCCGCACTACCCAGGGCGGCACCAACATCACCTCGATCTCGGTCGTCACCGACCGTCCCGCCCGCAAGGACGGCAAGACCTACAAGGACGAAAACGGCTACACCGCCAAGGACAGCGAATTCCACCGCGTGACCTGCTTCAACGGTCTCGGCCAGAACGTCGCCAAGTACTGCACCAAGGGCCAGCTCGTGACGGTCGAGGGGCGCATCCACTATACGCAGTGGGAAGACCAGGACGGCACCAAGCGCTACGGCTGCGAGATCATCGCCGACAAGGTGGACTTCCTCACCAAAGGCCGAGCGTCGAACAATGAAGGTGCGCCCGACATCGATGAGGACTGAGCGCCTCCCGCAAACGACAAGGCTCCGATGGTTCGCGCCATCGGGGCCTTTTTTTTGTGCTCGCAGGCGTGAACGGCGGGGCGGGGCAACGAGCCCACACCCCGCCGCGGTTGAAGTGTCAGGCGGGGGAGAGCCTTTTGAGAGCATCGTCGATCCCGATGGTGAGCGATGCGCGGATGAGCTGCTTCAGTTGCGCAGGTTCGATAGTCTCGGCTCCGCATTCGAGAAGAACCTTGCCCAGTTCGCCGGCTGCTTCCTCGCGCAGCCTGGCCTCCTGTGCGTCGAGTTCTTCGCGCTGCTCGCGCAGCTTCTTGAGCGCATTACGCGCGCTCGGTTTGGACCTGGCCATCAGATTGTCCTTTCGCTGGCCGTTGGTCCCCTCCACGCGCGACAGTGCCAGCGTGGAGCCATGTAGGAAAACGGTTTTTGCCGCGATGCCAGTGCTTTTTACGCTGACGTTGGAGAGGTCTCTCTCGCAGAAAGTCCAAGTGTGATGCGGGCTTTGGGGCCGCGTCAAGGACGACGGGGCCCCACCATTTTTACCGGTCAAGCCCGGCAAAAATCGTTTCCCCCATCGCCGCTTCGCGGCCGCGCTATGCGCGGTCCCTGACCCGGCCCGTCACCCACATCCTCGCAGCTCCTGATGCGACGCATCGAACATCAGGAGGAAAGATCATGTACGCTTCACTGAATATCGCGCAGGGTTCATTCCAGGCAGATCAGGCAGCTTTTCTTGCCGCACTCGACAAGGCTCATGCCCGGTCCCTTCACAGCTACTTCACCCAATATGTCCTGACCGATGGTGAGGCAGGTTACATCGCGGTCGATGAGGGCGATTACGGCGCACTGCCCAAGGCCATGCTGGACCGGGTCATCGACACTGTGCCCGGAAAGCTGAGCGATGAATTCTGAGGCTACACACAAGGAGGAAGTCCGTCAGGGCTTCCTCCTTTCTTTTTGCTCGGGTCCCGTATTGTCGCTCCCGTAGGTATCGCGCGAGCATTCCCGGCAGCATCAGCCCTCGGCGTGCAACGCATCGAATTTCTCGAGCCGATCGGGCATGTCGAGTACCTTCATGGCCGCTGCTGAAAGGGCCTCGGCCTTCGTCGGAAAGGCTTCTGCCGAACTGATCGACACGCCGTCGGAATAGGTCACGGTTGCCTGGAAACCATTGCCTTTGGGTGTCGCGCTCAGTGTTACGTCCGCCATAGCCATGCTCCCTGTGGGATGCCCGCGACACCATTCTTCCTGCCGGCGGACTCGATCAATCTTTAACACAATCGGCAATCGAGCGGCATGGTATTCATCCCTTGGTCTTGGGATTTTAAAACCGCCGATCCCGTGCTGGTCATGACACTGGAACCTACCCTCTAAGCTGGGGACGGAAGAGCACACCGTACGCGACAAATCGCAAGCGGGAGGCGGTAAAAAAGATTGTAAAGACAGCGTGTTGATGGATTTTTGCAAAAATGGCAGCTTCTCAATCAGAAATGATTGGTCGCCAATTCGCCAATCGGATTCGATTGAATGCAGTGAGAAATGGCGCATTCCTGCGCATCTCGCATGTTCTTGACATGTTCTCGTTTCTGATTTAGACAATAACCGCCTTTCGCAGTGCGTTCCGGGCTCCTGACCACAAGGAGTCCGTGCATGACACGGCCAAAATCTCTCCAGGTACATGTCACCGTCGAGCTCGCTGAGCGGGTTCGTGCTGCAGCAAAGCGGCGCGATATCAGCGTCAGCGAATGGATCCGGTCGCTGCTTTCGCAGGCATGCGAAAATGATGATCTTGCATCCAAGCTCGAAACATCGGTGGACCGCGTCAGCCGTCAATCAGTGTTCACAATGGTCGGCGTCGATGCCCTTCTCGCAGGGCATGCCGATCACGGTCTGCGTGAGCGAGCCCATCAAGCCTACGCGCGCAAATGCAAGGAACTGGGGCTCTCCGTAAACGCCGGCGAGGGAGGTTCCGATGAAGCGTAACCTCGTCAACTTCACGCGCGGAAGCCAGCTGCTCGGGCACTTCAGCTTCATGTTTGCAGCAGGTCTCAAGGGGCCGCTGATCATCGCCGCCATCGGCATTTCCTGGACTAGCTGGTGGACCATTTCGGCAGGGCTGAGCGATCACGAAACCTACCTCGTATGGATGCGAATTTATGCAGCCATCTACGGCTTCATGGAGTTCGATCCGGCCAAACAGGTTGCACTCGAAACAGGGTTTGGAGGAACCGTCCAGCTCCCCATCATCATGCTCGATGCCTATCCGCCGGTGATCCGTGCGTGGGATCATCTGCTGGACTTGCTGGGCGATGCACTGGTGCGTTCGGCCTTGCTTCTCGTGCCGGCCTTCGTGCTGTTCTACTGGTTCGCAGCGCGCTTCGGCAGCCGTTCGAAAGAGCGCAAGCATGAGCGCGGTGCCATGCTCGTGACATTACCGGAACTGGTCGACGAGCTGCGCGGGCACAACCAGCGCGAGCGCGCCCGAGAGCTTTCGAGCGCCATGGGTTGGAAGTGGCATCTGTGTTCGCCCAAGGAATTGTCTGCGGCATTTCCATACCGGCCCTCGCATCTTGCGACGGTTGTCTATCCCTGGCGGCTCGAACAAAGCCACGCCATGCTCATCGGAACTACCGGCATGGGCAAGACTGTCGCCATGTCGGACATGATTGCCGAAGCCCGCGCCAAGGGACAGCGCTGCGTCGTCTTCGACCTCACCGGCGCTTTTGTCGAACACTTCTACCAGGCCGACCGGGACATCATTCTGAACCCGCTCGACGCGCGCTGTCCGCAATGGAGTCTCTTTGACGAATGCCGCACCGAAGGTGAGTTCTGGGCGGCAGCGGAAGCCCTCGTGCCCCATGATGGGGGCGGGGAGGCGCAGTTCTGGGTTATCGCAGCGCGTGCGCTGTTCGTCGAATTCTGCCTCAAACTGGTGGCCGAAGGGCGGGGCACCAATGCTGCGCTTGCCCGCGAGCTGATGACCGCTGATCTCTCGCGGGTCCACGCCATGATGCGAGGCACGATCGCCGATCCCCTGACTGCTCCTGAAGCCGCGCGTATGGCGGAATCGATCCGGGCAGTGTTCAACGTGAACGCCAAGGCGCTGAAGCTCCTGCCCACTTCCGGGCACCGCTTTTCGGTCCGCGACTGGATCGAGGAGGGCGCCCATGACGACGAAGGCACTAACGCCAAAAGAAGTGGCTCGATGGTCTTCATCTCCGCGCGCTACGTCGACATGAGCGTATGCGCGCAGCTGCTCACGCTGTGGCTCGATACGGCAATGAATACGCTGATGACGATGCCGCGCACCAAGGACCTCAAATGCTGGTTCTTCATCGACGAGCTGGGCGCGCTTCACCGGCTCCCCGCTCTCGAAAAAGGCCTGCAGACAGCGCGCAATTTCGGCGGCGCGATCGTCACCGGCATCCATGCCTATGCCAAGCTCAAGGAGGTCTACGGTGAGAACATGGCGATGACGCTTGCATCGCTTGCCCGGACCAAATTGATCCTCGGTACGGCAGACCGCGAGACCGCCACCTGGTGTTCCGACTTCATCGGGCATCGCCAGGTTCGCGACATGGAAGAAGGCTACACCTATGGCTACAACAATGCTCGCGACGCTGTCAGCCTGACGCCGCGCAAGCATATCGAGCCTTTGCTGCTGCCCGACCAGTTGATGAACCTGCCGCGCCTGTCAGGCTTCATCAAATTCCCCGACGGCTTTCCAGCAGCGCCGGTCCGTCTGAAGCCGATAGACCGGGAAAGAATCGCGCATGTCTTCGTCGGTCGGGCCAAGGATCGAGAGCCAATCCGGCAGGTCGAGGGCAAGAGTGAAGGCGACGAGACGGCTGCCAATCCGCCCGCAAGTCAGAGCGAACATCCCTCGTCGAACGATGACGGGGCGGGCAAGCCCGTCGTACCAAAGCAAGGTACTCTTCCACTAGAGTCGGCAGTGGATGTTGATGCCAAGCAATCACGCCAGCGGGTGGCGAAACAGGCCGAAAAGGACGTTCTCGACGACACCAGGAAGGTGTCAGGTAAGTCCAGTCTTCGGCGACGATCGTCGCCCGAAGGGCGCGCGGCAACGCCGCGCAATTCCCGTCCGCTGCTGCCGACGAATGCGACGCTCCGCAAAGGCGATCATCCCGATGAGAAGGATCCATCCAATAGCGTGAAGGAGGGACGCCGAAGCGACTTACCGCGGTCCAATCCGCCCTCGGACAAGCCGCAAGCCGTCGATCGGATAGCCCAGCGCCAGCGAGAGACAGAAGCCCGCAAGCTCATGCTCGAAGACGGCGTTCCCGAGCAGGATCAGCCATCGCACGAAGGGCCCGATCTCGGCGATTTTGAACTGTGATGCACGAGGCAGACGCCGTCTGGCGGAGTGAGACCTGATGCTCTCTGTAGCCAATGTCCGCACCGCTGGCGGCGCTGCCAACTACTTTGCCGCCGACAATTACTATACCCGCGCTGATGCCGAGAGATCTGGTCATTGGCTTGGCAAGGGTGCGGAGAATCTTGGACTGCGAGGCGGAATCGAAGCCTCGCAATTTGAGGCCGTACTCAAGGGCAAGCTGCCCGATGGCAGCCGTGTCGGGAGCGATAACCGGGCGCATCGCGCCGGCACCGATCTCACATTTTCGATGCCCAAGAGCTGGTCCATCCTTGCCCTCGTCGGCGGCGACAGGCGTATCCTCGATGCCTATGGCGCTGCCGTTCGCGAGACGCTGGCCTGGGCTGAGAAGAATCTCGCCGAAACCCGCATGGAGGTCCGAGGCAAGGAACGGGTGGTCGCGACGCGCAATCTCGTGATCGGGCTTTTCCAGCACGATACGAACCGCAATCAGGAGCCCAACGCGCACTTTCACGCGGTGATTGCCAATGTCACCCAGGGACCCGATGGCAAATGGCGAGCGCTGAGAAATGACAAGATCTGGGAGCACAACACGCTGCTCAACGCCATGACCATGGCGCGCTTCCGCTTGGCGGTAGAAAAGCTCGGATACCAGGTTGGCGAATACGGCAAGCATGGCAATTTCGAAGCGGTGGGCGTTCCCAAACCCGTTCGTGATGCCTTCAGTTCGCGCCGTGCCGAGATCCTCGACAAGCTTTCGACGATGGAAGGCAAGGGCCTCGCGGCGCGCAACGCGGCCAATCTGATGACCCGGGCGGACAAAGGGCCGGTGGCAGACCGCCAGGCTCTCGTGAACCAATGGCGCGAGGCAGCAGCAAAGTTGGGCTTTGATCCGAGGCTTGTCATTTCACAGGCCAATGCACGGGCCGCCACCGACATTGGCTCCGTCTCCGGAATTGGAAATTCGGTCCGATCGATCGGCCAGCGCGCGCGCCTTCTGGCTGCGACCTTTGCGGAGCGTCTGGGGCTACGTCAGGGCGACCCGCTTGTGCCTCGCGACTTGGGGCGCCGGACGCCCGAACAGATCGCGGCCGTTCATGCTGTCGCATCGGCAATCCGGCATTTGGGCGAGCGCGAGGCGGCCTTCTCGCGGACCGAGATTTATCGCTCAGCGCTTGGCTTTGCCTTGCCCACCACGCTCACCGACATCGAACACCGCGTCGACCAATTGCTGCGTCAAGGCCACCTGCAAAAAGGCAAGGGTGCAGATCGCAATCTTGTCACAACTCGCGATGCGATTGGGCTCGAGCAGCGCATCATTGCGGCCATCGAAAGCGGGCGGGGACATGGGACTGCGGTGGTCGAAGCCGATGTGGCCGGAGAGCGCCTGCAGGCTCTCTCCCAGCTCAAATACGGCCTGACCTTGAACCCTGGGCAGGAGCGGGCAGGGCGCCTGCTTCTCGCCTCGCACAACCGAATTGTCGCCATTCAGGGTGTGGCGGGCGCTGGCAAGAGTACCGTTCTCAAGCCCGTTGCTGACATCTTGCGCGGGGAAGGCAAGTCCGCACTCGGGCTCGCGGTCCAGAACACGCTCGTGCAGATGCTTGAACGTGACACCGGCATTCCCTCGATGACAGTCGCGCGCTTCTTGCGCCAACATCAGGGCCTTCTGGAAGGAGCAGACCAGGCGAGGCTTGCCGAGGCACGCGCGTCTTTGTGCGGCACCGTGGTGCTACTCGACGAAGCCTCGATGGTCGGCAATGCCGACAAGGAAAAGCTCGTGCGCCTCGCCAACCTGCTCCAGCTAGACCGCTTCGCCAGCATCGGGGACAGGAAGCAATTGGGCGCTGTCGATGCGGGCAAACCCTTTGACGTCATGCAGCGGGCAGGCGTCGAAACCGCCATCATGAACACCAATCTCCGGGCCCGCGATAAGGCGCTGCGCGAAGCTCAATATGCAGCGCAAGGTGGACATATCGACGAGGCCTTGCGCCATCTTGGCCCGCATGTCGTCGCGTCGGGAAATACAGCTGCCGTCGACGCCGCGGCGGCCTGGCTATCGCTTTCGCCTGCAGAGCGGGAGGTGACCGCTATCTATGCTTCGGGTCGCAACTTGCGCGGACAGGTGAATGAAGCCGTCCAGATCGGGCTCAAGGCCAATGGCGAATTGGGACCGGGTTCCTTGGGTCTCACTGTGCTGTCGCGCGTCAATCTGACGCGTGAGGAAATGCGCTATTCGCGCAGCTATGCGGCCGGCATGGTGCTCGAAGTCGACCGCCGGCAAAGGGGGCAGGGGCTGCAGAAGGGCCGCTATGACGTGGTCGAAACCGATCCGACCCGCGAACGCGTGATGCTGCAGAACGAGCGGGGCAAGCGCTTTGAATTCCGGCCGAGCCAGATGCGACCGCAAGGTGAGCAGGATCCGCTGCGTCTGTTTGAGGTTCGCCCACTAGAAATCCACGATGGTGACCGCATTCGCTGGACGGCGACGGATCACAAGCGCGGACTGCTCAACGCCGATCAGGCGCGCATCGTGGCGGTTGATGCGAAGGGCGTCATGGTGAAAACCTCCCTTGGCGCCGAACACCGGCTGGGGCTGGACGACCCCATGCTCGAGCGTCTTGACCTCGCCTACGCGCTCAACGCGCACATGGCGCAGGGCCTGACCTCCGACCGCGGGATTGCCGTCATGGACAGCCGCGAACGCAATCTTGCCAACCAGCAGACATTCCTCGTGACGATAACCCGTCTGCGCGATGGTCTGACCCTGTTTGTCGACAATGCGGGCAAGCTCGAAGCAGCTGTTGAGCGCAATCCGGGAATGAAACGCTCGGCGCTCGAAACGGTCAATCAGCTGCGGGATGCGGCAGCAATGGGCCAGGCGAAGGGCAAGGCGCCTGATCGTTCGCAAGAACCGGCCCGCGAGCCGCCCGAACTCGATCGCTCGCTCACCAAGCCCTTCGAAATCGGGATCTGACGTAGCTGCGATCCGAATGGGTCCATATGGCGCCGGTTGACTATGAGTTCTGTTTTTGTTCTCATGCAGATTATGTCCCGAATCGCCGATGAGATCCTGTTCACACACATCGAGGTCGCGCTTGCGGTTGCGTCCGAAGCAACGCTTGTCGGGCTCGGTGCTGACGACCCGCGAACCCAGCGTAATGCTCGTGTCGATCTCGCGCGCCATCTGGTCGAGCGCATGCAGGGCTTGGAGATTGAAGGCGACTCGAATGCAGGCAGGAGCTCTCAGCCCACTCTCTTTCCGGGCGATCTCTCGCCGATGGGCTGACCAGCATTGAGACCTGGCTGAGGCCGTTTTGGCTTATTGCAGGCGCGTCGGGCGATCCTTCCCCATCAGCTCTGCAACGCGTTTGGCGATGGCTTTCCAAGTGGCGATGCCCGCCTCGTCCGTTGCCAGCGCGAGCGCGCCGATCTGCTCGGCGACATGAAGCGGTGCATTCTCACCATGGGTCTTCAGGACCTGGTTGGCACAGGCCCAGAGTTCCCAATCGCTCAGCATCAGCCGAGACGTCCAACAAGGCCGAGGAAGAACGCTATCAAACCGTAGCCCACGACACCGCACGCCAGGAGAAGTTCAATATTGAATTTGGAGCGGGGAGGGCGGGGTTGTCCTGCTGGCCAGATCTGATCGCAGATGAGCTCGTTGAACCCGGCGCGGCGTCCGCAGACTTCCACTTCGCGTCCGAGCAACCGACGTGCTCCACGCCCGGTGTCGAGCTCCCACACCCCGCCGCCCGAATGCAGTTCAAGTCCGAAGGGGCCTTCGGCAAGACGGCCTGTCAGACAGAGTTCCGGGCCTAGCGGCATGCAGGCCCTTTCCAGTAGCGATCCCAACGCAGCACTGTGCGTGTCTGGATCATCGAGCAGGAGAGATCGGCTCCGTTCCGCAATCGGCACCAGGCAGCCGTCCGGTTGCCGCCTGCCGATCCTTCCGACCGGCACGTCAATCTCGGTCCGCGAACCACGACGTGCCCTGTCGAGATGGTCCCGCGAGGGCCGCCAAGAAGATCGACGAGAGCGTCACGCGCTTCGATAGCCGACGCGTCGGGACATGGCTGATTGGTCCGGCATGTCCCGTCCATTTCGCGTGCGGCGATTCCTGCAATGCGGACATGGGGGCCTTCGGCGCACCATATGGGCCCGTCGCCATCCCACACATGCGTGGGCGTGCAGGTAAAGGTCTGGCCGGCGGCGACGATCGAGGCAGCGAGGAAGGCAAGCATTGGCGAGCTATCTAGCGAAGCGCGCGGCCGAACCAAAGCACGCGGCCGACGATATTGATCGTCCGCTTCTCCAGGCCACGCCAGCTGGGATAGGCCGGATTGTCGCTGAGCACAGAGACCCGTTTGCCTTGTGGCTCGATTGCCACCCGCTTGACGCTGAGCATGTCATCCATGCGCAGCACATAGATCCCGTCGCGCAGCCGCGACTGCCCATCGTTGAGATCGACCATGACTTCATCACCGTCATGCAGCGTTGGCTCCATCGAGTCCCCGTGCACGGCGATGATCGAAAGGCTCGTCGCCTTGCTTGCTGTCAGACGGCGCAGCCACTTCTCGTCGAACCCGAACTGGGCGCATTTGGATTCCATTTCGGCCAAAGCGCCGTGCCCTGCCGAGGCTTCGACATCGAGAACCGGGACATGGACCAGTTCGACGACCGGGCCGGATCGCCGTTCGGGCGCACCGAGGATCTTCTCGTCTACTCCGAAGAAGCGGGCGAGCACGGAGCGGTCCTGCTCGTCCAGTTGCCGGGGACTGCCACGGCGGATGTATTGCTGGATGTAGGCCGCGTTGCGTCCGAGAAGGCGGGAGATCGAGGAGTAATTACATCCTCGTTGCTGGATCAGATCGTCCAGGGCTTTGCGTGCATCTTCCATCGCTGCGGGTCCTATCGCATCCGTCTAGGAAATTCGATCCTAGACTCTAGGAAGCCTTCCTAATAAGAACATAACAAGAACACAAGCGGAAAGCGAGTCGAAGGCGATGGAGCTCCTGGACCAGATTGAGGGCTATTTGACGCGTAGCGGTACGAAGGCCAGCATGTTTGGTAGGCAGGCCGTCGGGGACCCACGGTTTGTTCAGGATCTTCGCGAAGGTCGCCGGCCGAGACGTAAGACGCAGGAGCGGGTGAGGCAATTTCTAATGGAGAAGAGCTCTTCATGACCGTGCCGTCGAGAAGCGAACCGTAGGCGGTCTCGGCTTGTTCTCACCCCCGTTCACGTTCTAGTGATGGCGCATGAATGCAGTTGAGATCGAACAGGCAATTTCGGAGTTAGCGGAGCTTCCCTTTGACCGGGCTGAGTTCCCGTTTGCGTTCCTTGAAGCATTTGGAAATAAAGCCACAACGCTCAAGAAGCTGCGTAGCGGGGCCTCAAACGCGTCCGATCTGCTGGGCGGCGTGCTTCAGCGTAGCAACATCCATATCGCCACCTGTGACGTCGGGGCCGTTGACCAGGCGCTCAAGGCGCTGCGCGAAAGTCCGAAGACCGCCGCGGCCAAGGCCAAGTTTATTCTTGCCACCGATGGAGAGGATTTCCAGGCGGAAGACCTCAATACCGGTGAAACGGTCGCCTGTACCTTTGCCGACTTCCCCAACCACTTCGGCCTGTTCCTGCCCCTTGCCGGCATTACGACCGTCAAGCAGATCCGCGAGAGTACGTTCGACATTCGGGCGACGAGCCGACTGAACAAGCTTTACGTCGAGCTGCTGAAGGACAACCCGGAGTGGGCGACGGCCGAGCGCCGGGCCGACATGAACCACTTCATGGCCCGGCTGATCTTCTGCTTCTTCGCCGAGGATACCGACATCTTCAACGGTGAGGGATTGTTCACCCGGACCATTGAGCAGATGAGCGCACGGGATTCGAGCAACACACACGAGGTCATCAGCCAGATCTTCCAGGCGATGGACACCCCCACGCGGCACGAAGGTAAGCTGGACGAGCGCTATCGCAAGGCAGCCGGTACGCCGCGCTGGGCGGACGTGTTCCCCTACGTCAATGGCCAGCTGTTCTCAGGCAACACGGATGTGCCGCGCTTCAGCCGGATCGCGAGGGCTTACCTGATCCAGATCGGCAACCTGAACTGGAAGAAGATCAATCCCGACATTTTCGGCAGCATGATCCAGGCGGTCGCCGACGACGAGGAGCGCGGCGCGCTAGGCATGCATTACACCAGCGTGCCCAACATCCTGAAGGTGCTGAACCCGCTGTTCCTCGACGACCTGCGGGCGGCGCTCGAAGACGCGGCCGACAATGGCCGCAAACTGCTCAATCTGCGCAACCGCATGGCGCACATCCGCGTGTTTGACCCGGCATGCGGATCGGGAAATTTCCTTGTCATTGCCTACAAGCAGATGCGGGAGATCGAGGCCGAGATCAACGTGCGCCGAGGCGACGCCAACCGGAAGTCGGCCATCCCCTTGACCAACTTCAGGGGTATCGAACTCCGTGATTTTCCGGCCGAGATCGCGCGCCTGGCCCTGATTATCGCCGAGTTCCAGTGCGACGTGATTTATCGAGGGCAGAAGGAGGCTCTGGCCGATTTTCTTCCTCTCGACAGCCAGAACTGGATCACGAACGGGAACGCGCTGCGACTTGATTGGCTGGCACTTTGTCCGCCGGCCGGGTCCGGGGTCCGTATGCAGGCCGATGACCTGTTTGGCACACCGTTGGATCAGTCTGAGATCGACTTCGAGAATGAAGGCGGCGAGACCTACATCTGCGGCAATCCCCCTTATATTGGGGACAAATACCAGACGAAGGAGCAGAAGGACGATCTCCGGACCTTTAAGTCCGGAAAGCAGGAGGTCCGCGCGGTCGACTATATAGCAGGCTGGTTTTGGAAGGCGTCAGACTACATCAGGCACGGAGGACGCTTTGCCTTCGTATCCACCAACTCCATCTGCCAAGGGGTTCAAGTGCCGCTGATCTGGCCTAAGATTTTCGGCAACGGACAGGCCATCTTTTTTGCGCACGAGAACTTTATGTGGGGCAACAACGCCGCCCGCAATGCGCAGGTCACCTGCATTATTGTTGGCGTCGCCGATGCCCAGGAACGGCGGAAATTCATCTATTCCGACGCGGCACGAAAGGAGGTTGCCAACATCAACCCCTACCTGTCGCCTGGCGACACCGTCATCGTGGCAAGGGCATCCGAGCCGATTTCAGAGGTTGGTGTGATGTTCGGGGGGAATATTCCGCGAGATCAGGGCAACCTCTTGCTCTCGACAGACGAGATGCAAGCGCTTGTGAATGAATACCCGCAGTCAAAGCCTCTGATTAGGCCGATCGTGGGCTCGGCCGAATTCATTAACGGCCTGCGGCGATACTGCCTCTGGATTTCGGACGAACAGGCCGAACTGGCTTTCTCAATTCCTCCGATCGCGGAACGGCTTTCAAAGATCCGGGAGTATCGGCTGAACGGTAGCGAACGCGGGCGCGCCGGTTTAGACACTCCCTACAAGTTCGAGCGGACGATTATCGGTAACAGGCACACCATCGTGGTGCCAAGCGTCTCTTCCGAACGTCGTGAATATTTGCCGTGTGGGTTGATGCCCCCGGACGTGCGGGTATCTAACCTGGCTCTCGCCATCTACGACGCGCCTCTCTGGAACCTTTCAGTTGTAGCCTCCCGGCTGCACCTCGTTTGGGTCGGCGCCGTCTGCGGAAAGTTGGAAACGCGTTACCGCTACTCCAATACCATGGGATGGAACACTTTCCCGATACCGACCACGTTGACTGAACAAGGCAAGGCCGACCTTACCCGCTGCGCGGAGGACATCCTTCTCGCGCGAGAGGCCCATTTCCCGAAGACGATTGCCGAACTCTACGATCCCGCGAAGATGCCCGACAACCTTCGACATGCACATGAGCGTAATGACGAAGTGCTGGAGCGGATCTATATTGGACGGAAGTTCCGTAACGACACCGAACGGCTCGAGAAGCTTTTCGAGCTCTATACCAAGATGACCGGCAAGAAGGCGGCCTGAACTGCATGGCAAACGGCGATATCATTCCCACGGTCACCTTCCGCCCCGCCGGCACCGGTGCGACGGCTAGGGCGAACGAACTCGGCATGCGGCCGATGCAGGCCCGCGCCTATGACAAGCGGGGCGAGCAGTACCTGCTGATCAAGTCGCCGCCAGCCTCTGGCAAGTCCCGCGCTCTCATGTTCATCGCGCTCGACAAGCTGACAAACCAGGGCGTGAAGAAGGCGATCGTCTGCGTGCCGGAGCGCTCGATCGGTGCGAGCTTTGCAAGCGAACCGCTCAGCAAGCACGGCTTTTGGGCCGACTGGGTGGTCGCCCCCCAGTGGAACCTGTGCAACACGCCCGGCGCGGACGATCCCAAGGTGGCCAAGTCAAAGGTCAAGGCCGTCGGCGAGTTTCTCGCCGGGGATGATCGGGTGCTGGTCTGCACCCACGCCACGTTCCGCTTCGCATTTGACGAGCTTGGGGTGGAGGCCTTCGACGATACTGTCATTGCCATCGACGAATTTCATCATGTCTCGGCGGATGCTGGCAACCGGCTTGGCGCCCAGCTTGCGCAGCTGATCGGGCGCGACAAGGCCCACATTGTCGCCATGACCGGCAGCTATTTCCGGGGCGATGCCATCCCCGTGCTGGCGCCAGAAGATGAGGCGAAATTCGAGACCGTCACCTACACCTATTACGAGCAGCTCAACGGCTATGAGCACCTGAAGGTGCTCGACATCGGCTACAGCTTTTACATCGGCCGCTACACGGACAAGATCTCAGCGTTGCTCGACCCGACAGTGAAGACCATCGTCCACATTCCGTCGGTCAATTCGCGCGAGAGCCTCAAGGACAAGCACCGCGAGGCCGAGGACATCATGAACCACCTCGGCGACTGGCATGGCGTCGATCCAGATACAGGCTTCCATTTGGTGCGCACCGCTTCTGGCGGTACGATCAAGGTGGCCGACCTGGTCGACGACGACGCGGCCAAGCGCGACAAGGTCGTGGCCTCGCTCAAATCGCCCAAAGCCCGGACCAACCGGGACTTCGTCGACATCATCATTGCGCTTGGCATGGCCAAGGAAGGGTTTGACTGGATCTGGTGCGAGCATGCGCTGACCGTCGGCTATCGCTCCAGCCTGACCGAAATCATCCAGATCATCGGCCGCGCAACCCGCGACGCTCCCGGCAAGACGCGGGCGCGCTTCACCAACCTGATTGCCGAGCCAGCGGCAGACGATCCGCTCGTGGTCGATGCGATCAACGACTACCTCAAGGCGATTGCTGCCAGCCTGCTGATGGAGCAGGTGCTCGCGCCCCGGTTCGAGTTCACGCCGAAGGATGCCGGGCCGAAGGAAGGGTTCGACTACGGCGAAGACGGCTACAAGCCCGGCGAGACTAATATCGGCATCAACGCCCAGGGCCAGATGCATTTCGAGATCAAGGGCCTGAAGCTGCCGACCAGCATCGAGGCGACGCGGATCTGCCGTGAGGACCTCAACGAAGTGATTGCCAGCTTCGTGCAGGACAAGTCGGTGGTGGAACGCGGCATGTTCGATCCTGACGTAGTGCCCGAGGAACTGTCTCAACTGAAGATGGGCAAGATCATCCGCGAGAAGTATCCCGAACTGAGCGCCGAAGACCAAGAGGCCGTGCGCCAACATGCGATCGCGGCGATGAACGTGACGCAGCAGGCCAAGGCCATGATGGGTGGAGACGTCGTTGACGGCGAGATCAAGGCGAACACCGCCTTCATCGACGGCGTCCGCAAATTCGCGCTCAGCGTCACTGACCTCGACATCGACTTGATCGATCATGTCAATCCGTTCGACGCGACCATAGCGGTGATGGCCAAAGCCATGGACGAGAAGACGCTGCTCCAGGTGCAGGCGGTGATCAACGCCAAGAAGGACAAGCTGACATACGAGGATGCCCGGGCGCTGGCGGAGCGCGCGCTGGAGTTCAAGCGTGAGCGTGGTCGGCTGCCCTCGCTGATCTCGCAGGACGCCTGGGAGCGCAAGATGGCCGAGGGCATTGCCTTCCTTCAGCGCCATGCTGCACAGGCCGGCGCTGATGGCTGAACTGAGCGACCTCGAACTGCTGGCGGAACTTGGCGTCGACATGACGCCCGAGGTGCAGCGCGCGCTCACGCCGCTGCAAGAGCGGATTGTCGCGGGGTTCGAGGACATTCAGCGCTTCGTTGCCGACAATGGCCGGTTGCCGCAGCATGGCGACGACCGCGACATCTTTGAGCGGCTCTATGCCGTGCGTCTCGACCAACTTCGCGGCATGCCGGAAGCGCGTGACTTGCTAGCGCCGCTTGATGCCGACGGCATTCTCGACGGAGCGACACCTGTGGCTGCACCTGCGGCGCTCGACGACGAGGCCCTGCTCGCCGAACTCGGCATCGCGAGCGGTTCCGGCAACGACATTACTCAACTTCGCCACGTATCGTCGCGCGCGGAGAAGCGGGCGGCCGAGGAGATCGCCAACCGTGAACCTTGCAAGGATTTCGCGGAGTTCAAGGGACTGTTCGAGCGGGCCCAGGCGGACCTTAGGGCAGGAGCCCGGCAGGCCAAGGTGCTTGATCAGACCGAGGTCACCCTGGCGGAGATCCAGCCGGGCAACTTCTTCATCGTCGGCGGACAGCTTGCCTATATCGCCGGCTCGACCGAGGATTTCGTTACCCAGTATGAGCGCAAGGACCGCCGTGTCCGCGTCATCTACGACAACGGAACCGAGGCGACAGTTCTGTCGCGATCCTTCCAGAAAGCGCTGTACCGGGACGATACGGCGCGCCGCATCACCGAGCTTAGTGCTGGGCCTCTGTTTGGCGATACTGCCGAGCCGGATGATCTTGCCAGCGGCACGATCTACGTCCTGCGGAGCAAGTCAGCTCACCCTTACGTGGACCAGCACCGCGAGCTGATCCACAAGATCGGGGTCACGGGCCAACCTATCGCAAGCCGGATCGCCAATGCCCGCAATGACCCGACCTTCCTACTCGCCGATGTCGAGGTCGTTGCCGAGTACAAGCTCTACAACATCAATCGTAGCAAGCTTGAAGGACTGATTCACCGCGCTCTTTCTCCAGCGCGGCTTGATCTGTCTGCTGGGGACCGGTTCGGCAAGACCGTCCAGCCCCGCGAATGGTTTCTCGTGCCGCTAAATGCGATCGACGAACTCGTGGCCCGGATCAGCGACGGGACGGTGACTGATCTTAGATATGATCGGGAGCAAGCACGCTTTATTTCGATCTGACGCTAAGCCAAACTTGGCCAATGTCACGCCATGCTATGGGGCCAGTAAAGCGCCATGCGAAATGGATATCGTCCGACACCGCCGCCATGGCCGTCGTTCAGCCGTTCAAATCGGCTTCACGAAACCTTCCGTTCGTTCATCAAGCTCTCACGGTGGACCGACCGGCCTGATCTGGGGACAAAGCTGTCGTGCCCCACGCCCCTACTCAATGCGCAACTTGCGCCGCATCAGGTCGAAGGAATCTTCAACCTCGTCTTCGTCCATCCACGTCCGCTTTTCGGCTCGACCAAGATGCAGCAGCGAGATCGTGAAATCGTAGTGGTCGGAGACGAGGGCGATTTCCTCGCATGGCTCGGCCAACCATACGTCTGCGCCATGCTCGATTGCGCCCTTGCTATTCAGAGGATCGGAGCGCGCGGCGAGGGACAGAGCGGGCACCGCAATCGGTGGGCGGCCAACCGTCTTGAAATATGCACCGGTCTTGAGCGCGCGATCACTCGATCTTGCCCAAAGAACATAGCCGTCTCGCGAAACGACGAGCACGGACCGGCGCTCGGTGAATTGAAGCCAACGTAACGTCGCCGCTATCAGCGAAACGTCGTATCTCGCAGCGCAAGCGCCGATCTCATCAAGGGTGGGTTTCGCTTTTGGGTCGATTTGTCTGCGGAAATCATCGAGAGGCATAAGCAGGCCGACGGCAAATTCGTTAGCCTGTTGCTCGATCTGTGCGTATTCGCTGTCCCAGCGCACCATGTCCTGGTCGCCGCATTCCATCCCATCGGGATATGCAAGGCGGTGAAGCAGGTAGTGACCGAACTCATGTCCCAGCGTGAAATTGATCCGGCCTGGCGACCTGATCGCATCGTTGTAAACGATCCCCCAACCTTTCTTCGGCGATGGGGCGCGGTAGAGCGCGCCATCGAACCCCGGCAAGGACGCACCCTTCACCAGCGTGATCGGGTCGTCAGGGAAACGCTGCTTTGAATATTCCTTGGCGAGCTGTGGAATGTTGACCGGAAAACGCTCCGGTGCATCGCCGTACACTGCATTGAGCATTGTCGTGATGGAGTTTGCCCAGCGTTGCGGCGACCAGCTCTTGGTCATGTATCCTCATCCCAAAGCTTTATGATCTGACGCACTTTTGCCTTCGTCGCGGAATCCATCTTTCGATATTGACGATAAAAACGCGCATCGGCCGCATCTTCCTGCGAGAGTTCATCACCTTCGTCGAGTAAAAACTCGATTGTCGTTTCAAGTTGTTCGGCAATTTTTGCGAGTTTTTCTGCAGACGGCCTTGGAGGGTTCTTGTTTTCCAGCTCCCATATATAGCTTTTGCTCGACCCCGTTAAATCGGCGAGCTTGTCCAGCGTCAATCCTTTCTCTTTGCGCAACTTACGAATCTTTTCCCCAAGGATATTTGCCAAAACCGCTTCTCCCGCCTTGCTGTGTTCGGTGTAGAGGTATTTTATAGGCTTGACTGCCGAATAGCAACTGTGCAAGCATGTTCGGAGTAGAGGTATAATGTGTGCCTCGCGAGCTTTACGGAGCACAGCTCATGGGCAAAGGGCCAAAGTCCCACCACGTCGTACCAAATCCAAACGGCGGATGGGACGTGAAACGGGGTGGAGCAGGACGCGCGAGCGTACATGCGGACACCAAGCGGGAAGCTATCGATCGGGGTCGCGAGATCAGCCGCAATCAGGGCACCGAATTCCGCATCCACAATAAGGATGGCCGCATCGCCAGCAGCGACAGCCATGGCAACGATCCCAATCCGCCAAAGGGCTGATTGCGGTCAACAATGGAAGCGCAGCCTGTGATGCTGCGGAGAGTGAGGTAGAATGGCCTGGAATCAGGAACGTGCAGCACTACGCATCCAGCGGTTCAAAGAGACCGTTCCGCAAGGTGAAATTGTCGTCGAGGATTTTGCCCGGTATCTGGGTGAAAGGCGACTTCTGAAGGCGAGCGGCGGGCTTACCGACGATAAGCTCGCAATTCTTCGTGTACCCCGCAACCGCGCCATCACAACGCACGGTGCGCATATCTATGCGAACCTCATCGATTTCAACGGTGTCCTTGAAGACGCTGGCATTGAGACCGAAGCGAGCCATCGGCGCGCTTTGGAATTCCTGCATACACACTACAGTGCCTGCGACAGCCTTATCGATGAATTCGAAATCCAGCGCGTCGATTTCCACGGCTCACGTCTCCATGCTGTCGTGCTCACCCCCGAAGGGCGAGAGAACGAACCGGAGCGCATTCGCAAGGCAATCTCTTTTGCAGCGGCATTTCGCCAGATGGTCGAACGCCTCGGCAACGATTTCCCCGAGTTTCAAACGGCGGTGGGGGTCGGCATAGACAGCGGCCCGGCGGTGGCAATCGATAGCGGCAAGCGTGACGAGCCCGACCCCCTTTTCATCGGTAGCCCTGCAAACCATGCGGCCAAGCTCGCTGACGGAGACGAAGAAGGCATCTTTCTCAGCAATCGTGTGCAGCACGCGAGAGACCAGAACGCGCCAACTTCCTTCACCGCTCTGGCAAAGGCCGTGGAAACAGGATTTCTGCAAGAGGGCGTCAGTGCCCGAGGCCAGACATTCGATGCCGACACGCGTCTGGCGAAAGCCTATATTGATTTTGAAACTCAGATGAAGCGCCGCGAATATCCCGAGCAGGCTTCAGATGCAGCCTTCCGCTTTCACCATAAGGAACCGCCGCTCAAGGACATCGTGTTTGCCGAGCATCCCCCCAGCAACGCGATACGCATGCCACTGGCCTCGATATTCGCAGACATCGACGGTTTCACTGCCTATGTGGATCACGCCATCCAGACCGGAAATGTAGCTGAAGCCGTTGCCAATCTGCATGTGCTCCGCGCCGAGATGGCTGCTGTGCTGCGGGAAGATTTTGGGGGCCGCAAAGTGCGTTTCGTCGGCGATTGTGTGCACGGACTTCTCGCAGAGGGAAATTCTCGCGAGACCAACGCGATGGATTCCATCCGTGCCTCAGTGAACGCGGCAGGTGGTATTCGTTCCTCCTTCGATCTTTGCAAGATGGCCTTGCCAGGTATCGCGGGCCTCGGCCTTGCCATCGGCATCGACTTCGGCCCGACACCAATCTGCCGCATCGGGCTTCGCGGTGCGGCCAGCGTCAGGACTGCGACAAGCCGCGCCACCTGCGTTTCGGAGAACGAACAGCGCCGGTGCACAGGAACGGAAACCGCGATAGGCGAGAAGGCCTATGCGGTTGCGCCTGCCGCCGTTCGGCAAATCTTTGGGAGTGAGCGCGTCATTTCCAACATGGATTATGATGCGTCGGCAATGCTTCTGGGAACAATGGCATCGCCTTACGTTTCGTCTGTGCAGGCGGAGCCGATGCGCGCGCACGCACCCGAGCCAATGAGGGCACATGCGAAGCTGTGAGTGGCCATGCCATCCCGTCATTTAGAAGGCAAATGCCCCGCCTGGTTTTCGATAGAAACATCGTCGTCGCTGTTTCTTGTAGGCACAGCGTATGTGCCCGGCACTCTCTGGTCGGGCTCCGGCGTCAAATTGCACATACAGGGATATTCGACGCTCAGCGTTAGGGAAGAATCTCCCGGCACAAAATTCCCGGCCCGTTGTCCCGAACGCCACATACAACGCGATCAGACCTTTTGTCTGGGCCTGCATACTCTCGAAGTGGTATCGGACGAGACGGCCATTCAATGGTGGGAGCAACTAAGACAGTACCTTTGCTGCCAGTCGATTGCCGAAAAGACAGGTATCTGGCCGCCAGCGCACGCGCTCGACCATGGCGGTGCAGGCGAATGGCACGAAAAGGCGCTCATCGCGGCACGCGAGCTTGGCTTTGAAGAGGAATACGCCGCCGCCTATCTGGGCGAGCCCTCATGGATCACCGATCCCAATCTTCGTTTTTTCGACAAGAAGGGCAACCCGATCAACGGTCGGGCGCCATGCCCAAGAGGGTGCAAGCACAAAAGTCGTCGCAAGTGGCCGATTGTGCGCAAGGATTGCAAGAAGCGGACGCTAATGCTGGAACTTGTCTCTTGTGAGCAGAAGAGGAAGTTTCATCTTGAAAAATACTGGCAGGATGCCCGCGCTTTGGGCGAAACTTGTTGCGGTAAAATGAAGTTGTGCGGATTACGCTGAAAGGATTGGAGAATACTATGGGCGCATTGCTGGATAGATTTAGTGGAGACGAAAAAAAAGGTAGGCTCATAGAAGCGGTTTGCGGCCAGGATTTGGTCGCGAATGACAAGGACCTTGCCGAACAGATTGTTGCCGCCGGGGTGTTGCAGGAAATTGCCGATGGCGATGTCATCATCAAGCAAGGCGACTGGGACGACGACCTGTTTCTCATTCTTGCCGGAAAGATGCAGATCACCATCAACGGGCGTCCGCAGACGGTACGCGAGGCTGGTACGCATGTAGGGGAGCTTACTGGTACATCCCCAGCGCGGCCTCGCACGGCTACCGTTTCGGCGATCGGCGAGGCGCTAGTACTTCGCCTCAAGCGCACTGTGCTGGATGAGATTACACGCGATAGCCCTGCCTATTTGAAGCGGATGCTTGATGTGGTCGCAGGACGGCTTGACGAGCGAAACAAGGGCATTGGGCAAACAAATGACATTCCTAGAATTTTCGTGATTTCGTCATCTGAGAAGATCGGTGTCGCGAATGAAATCGTGCGAAATCTCGATTCCAAGGAAATTGCAGTTCAACTGTGGGATAAAGGGACATTCGGCATTTCCGATTATCCCATAAGCTCGCTGATGGACGCGATTGAATCGTCCGACTTCACGATTGCCGTTGTCGGTGCGGATGACACCCTCACCATGCGAGGCGAAACCCATCAAGTTGCTCGTGACAATGTCCATCTCGAATTTGGGATTTCTCTCGGTGTGCTGGGGCGTCGGCGATCAATGCTTCTGGTTTGCGCCGATGACGGCGTTCGTCTGCCGAGCGATGCCGCAGGTTTGACCACGTTGCGATATCGGACCGGCTCCGACGATGAAATGAAGCGCACGGTGCGCAACGCCTGCATCGAAGCGAAGGAGCACATTGAAAAGGAAGGCGTGTTCACCGACAGGCGCGCCCGCTGATTGCTTGATGTGAGGTCCGAATGTCTTCTTTCGTCGATACGTTGAGCGATTCCGTCGATGACATTTTTTCCGTCGCCTGGGATGAGCGCGAGGGTCGTACCGTGCCGGATTCCGACAGCGTGACGCTCCGCAACGGTGCCGTGAAGCTCGATGCTGTGTTCCTCTACGCCGATTTGGCTGGATCGTCTCGCCTTGCCCGCGTTTGCCAATGGCAAACGACGGCGAAGATTATCCGGGCCTATCTTGACGTTGCCACCCGCCTCATCAGGGCCTGGGGCGGAGAGATTCGCAGCTTCGACGGTGATCGCGTGATGGGGGTCTTTATCGGAGACACGCCAAACAGCAACGCTGCGAACTGCGCGAGAGAGATAGACTACGTCGTTGAAAAGATCATCGCGCCGAAAGCACGGGAAAAATTTAAATCCGTGCGCGACAACGACTTGCAAATCACCCACTGCGTAGGGATCGACGTGGGTGTGGCCCGCGCCGTTCGCGCTGGCATCAGAAATAATAACGATCTCATTTGGATAGGAAAAGCACCGGCATTCTCGGCCAAGCTTTCCGATGTGCGGAACTATCCGTGGTGCGTCTATATTTCCTCGCGTTCGTATAAGAAGCTCACTGATAGCGCGAAATACGATGGCGACGGCAAAGATATGTGGGTCGGTGTCGAACGCACAGTCGGCGACGTTAAAGAAACTGTCTACAAGACCAAGGTGATCAGAAAACCTTGATGCCCGTGGCAGTCCGACTATTGCCGCATTGCAAATTCCCGTTTCGCCCTCGACTACCTGCCGATTAATGCCGCGCCCTTGCGGGCCGTGCTCTCGTGAACCGCGCCAGCCCTTGGCCGTCACGCCAGTCGAGTGTCCGGACCGTCCCCAACACTCGCCATGCGAGAGGAGAGAGCCCTACTTATGGTAGGAGCCCATCGGCGTCTGTCGAATTTCCTGTCCCCTGACACTGTTTCTGCTATGTTCTCAAGAGAGGCGAGATGAATGCGATCATGACTAAATTCGATATCGATGCAGCAGAGTCACAGCGCCCAAAATGTTGGGAGGGCTTCTCGGAACTCGATCAAGCGATCCGTGACAATCGCCTGATGGAGTATCGGATCAAGAAGTCCTGGGCCGACCCTTGGGGCGGAAGCTCACAATTGTCGGTGTGACCGTTATCTTGGCGGTGTTCTTGTTCCTGGCAGGTGCCTCGTTCGGGCTCTGGTGATTGGGCTGTAGATCACCATTCCTTCACTTCATCGGCAGACTCCGCGCTCGCACCCTGTGCGCCCTTGGTAACCGCATCAAGGCGGCCTCTGGGTCCGCGGATCCGTTGGCGACCGGCATCCTGAGCGCGCAGCACTTCGTCGTGAATAGTGCCTGGGTTCACCTGCGGCACGCTTCCTGAACTCCCTCCACCGATTTGGGCTCGACTGCGGACATATCCCGGTCCTGAGACTGTCGGGCGAGAGATTGGTTGCCCTGACGTCAGTACGAGCCTGTCCTCGATCCCGTCGCGCAGCTGTTCCGCGTAGCTTTCGATGAATTTGCCCTGCAGCGCCTGACCTTCCGGACTGAGCTGAAACGTCAGGTCGTCGAACCGGACATTGCCGTAGAAGTCGCGATTGCGTTCGATTTCGACCAAGCCCCATTCGCGGTAGGCCTGTGACAGGTTGAGGCTGCCTGCGGCGCTGTTGCCTTCGAAGAACGACGCTTGGCTTTCAAGGCGATTTGCCAGTTCTTCAGCCCGCCGCGCTTCGCGGCTGTAACTCTGCGCCTCGGTTAGCGAAGCGTTCATGCCGCTCGCGGTCGACGAAATCGAGGAACTCGACGAGGTGCTGACGCTGCGAACAAACCCGTCGCGCGTGCTCGACCAGTTCCGGCTGTCCGACATCTGTGCGAGGCTGCCGAAGATGCGTGAGCGGTCCTCGGAAGCGATGCCGATATCGCTGTCGGTCCATGTGCGGGTACCGCCAGCTTTCGCTCCTACGTTTGCCGAAAGAACACCATTAGTAACGCCAGCATTTGCGCCAGCTTCGCCCCCAAGGAACCAAGCGGTCGAAATGTCGTCAGCAGCCCTTCGCGACAGGCCGAACTGACGCTGGAGGTTTGTCGATGCCTGGTCGACCTCGTTGAAGGCGGTCTGGATGCTGTCGGAGTTGGATGTGCCGGTTGTGCTCTCGAAAGCCGATCCGCGGCTGAATTGGCTGCGCAGCTCCCGGAACTTCGTGACCGCGCTGGTGGTCGATTCCGTCGCAATGTTCGCATAGCTCTCGCTGTTTGAGCGGGCTTGCGATGCCATCGTCGACAGGCGCGAGGTGAACTCCTGTCCGAGGCTGGGCGTGAAGGGATAGCTCGAGTTCGGAAGCTGGTCATAGCTGGCTTCGGGGAAACTCGTCGTCATCGAGCCCGTATCGCTGAACGTGCGGGTCTGCGCCGCGCCATAGGTGAAGCTTGGTGCGATTGTCCCTTGTGCGAACTGACGCGTCAGAACGCTCGAATTCTCAAAGCTCGTATTGCCCAGCGAGACGTTGCCTGTGCTTGCCTCGCGCGCCGCTTCCTCGGCAGCGTTCTGGCTCGGATTGAGATAGCTTGTCGCATGGTGCGAAATCGCCATGGCGCCCTTGGCCACGCCGCCGGCCAGAAACGGCACCGAGGCGATGAGATAGCCTGCGAGCAGCCCGATATCGCTGTTCACATCGGCCATGCCGGTGAAGCTCGCGAGGCTCAGGCCATTGCTTCCAGCAACCGCGCTCATGTCCGAGGCCCCCTTGTACATCAGCATCATGTGCAGGATTACGAACAGTGGTCCCCAGGCCGCCAGGTAGAAGAAGCCTGTCACATAGCCCTTGAGTGCCAGCGGCCCGGTCTTGGGCAGCAGGAACAGCGGGAAGAGGACCGGAAACAGGGCGTAGAACAGCACGGTCAGCACAACATTCAAGAGCGGTACCCATTTCATCGCGTTGCTGGCAATCGAGCCATAGGTCCGCTCGGTCTGGATATCGGCGCGCGTCTGGGCGTAGACGTCGATGTTGCCCGCGCCGCTCGTGGCCGCCATTGAATGCATGGCCTGGCTCATCGCGTTGATCGTCAGCGTCTGCTTGAAGATCTCGGTCGCATTGGCCGAGACCCCGGTGAGGTACTGGTAAGCCACCGGCAGGTCAGCAAAAAGCTTGGCCTTGGCGAGGGCGGCGGTCTGGTTGGGATAGAGCTGGCGTCCGAAGACCGTCCCCATGCCGTCGATCAAACCGGCCCACTGCGCGTTCAGCGCATCATAGGCTTCGCGGCAGGTGATGATATTGGATGTCACCTGACCGGTCCCGGTGTCGCGGGTCAGGAAGCGCTGGGCCCGCGCCTGACTGCCGGGCGCAATGGTCGTCCAGATGTCGCTGGTCTCGGCGAGCTCCTTCATCGAATAGCGGCCAAGCAGCACGTCGTAGAAGACGCATTGCCGGAAGTGCTCGTCGAGATTGGCCGCAAATTCCGGGTCGGAAATGCGCAAGGAGCGCGTGGCATCGTAGAGCCGTGCGCCATAGATCATGCCATTCTTCGAGTAGTTGAGATCGCCCGGCAGCCCGAACACCACCTCGGCCGAGCCAGTCAGGTAGTCGCCGACCTGGCTCGTGAAGCTCGCCATCAGTGCAAGCCCCAGCGGCACATTGCTGACATTGGCGGGAGCGAGACTGGGGTTAAGCCGGTCGGTCACATGGACGTCGAGCCGCGGCACCATCAGGCAGGAATAGATCAGCGTCGCGCCCAGGAACCAGTTGATCCAGGCCCGCCAGTCCTGATTGAACGCCAGCGTAATGGCGGAGAGGCCAAGCCCCATGACCATGACGACCTGCAGGAGGCTCTTGTAGCCCCCACTGCCCGTCCAGGCGGCGACCGCCTGAAAGACATTGACCAGGTAGTCGCCGCCGCCAACTGTGAAAATCTCGACCATGATGCTGGGCTCCCGCCGCTTTCGGCGCGATGAAAGGGATCAGTGGGTAAGGGCGCGCGACTGCACACCGCGCGACCAGTCGAGCGAGGCGGCCATGCCCGGCGACATCGAGGCGGCGAGCACGTTCTCGATGAACGCGGTTTTCTCGATGATCTGCATGATGGCATTGACCTTCAAATGCGTGTTCGCCTGCCTGTCGGCGAGTGCCTGCCTGACGACATTCACCTGGCCCTGCCACATCGCGATCTTGGCCTCGTCCGCGCCGATGAAGCTCGACATCGAGCGGCCCGCTTCGCTGACGATCCGGTCGAGGACGGCGAAGAGAAGATCGACGCTCGCGATCTCCGCCAGTGTCTCGCGATCGTCGGTCGGCATGCCGCGGCCATAGGCCGCCTGGACCGTCAGGATCTTGTAGAGCGGGATCGAAGCGACCTGGAGCAGCTCTTTCTGTGCATCGGTGATCGCGGTATCCTCATGGATCGCCTGGATCATGCCGGCAATCAGGGCCGCAACGCGCGGGCGCAGCGCCTTGGACGCGGGAAGGCTGAGCGACTTGAAGCCTGGATCAAGGCACTTGTCCGGCTCGTCGCAGTCGAAGATCAGGACGTTCCCGTTGCTCGTCCCATCGAGCAGAGAAGTGACCAGCGTCGAGGACGCTTCCCCGACGATCGGCACGAACTTGCCCGGCTCATCATCCCTGGGCGGGACATAGATGATCGTGCCGAGCAGCGTCATTGCATATTCGGCGAGTTCCTCGTCGAAGGTGCCATTCGGCGAGAAGAACGCGGACTTCTTGAGGATCGTCCAGGTGTAGTTTCTCGCCACGGCGGGATTGACGTCGTCATATTTGCCCGAACCCTGCGCCGTCGTGCTCGACCGCTGGCCCTTGGTGCCGCACCCGTGCTTGGCGGCTGCATAGTCGGTGAAGATGCCTTCCGAATTGCCGATCGCTTCGCAGATGGCCTTGTCGGCCAGATCGCCCTTGGGCCAGATGCCGCCCACCAGCCCCTGCGCCATTTCGCAGGAGTTAATGTTGAGGTTGTTCATGAGCTGAGCCTTCTGGCTGAACTCCTGCATGATCTTCGAGCATTCCGGGCAAACTGTGTCGATCGCCAGGCTGAAAGCAAAGCCGACCGCATTGTTGGCGACAGCCTTCAGCATCGCGACGATCTCGCTCGCGTTGATGAAGCTGAAGGATCCGGCGAAGATGTCGATTCCGCCGCAGCCCGCACGGGCGCGCGGCAATTGCAGATTGGCGATGTTGGTCGTCTTCTGCGGGAAGCGCGTCCAGACGTTGCCGAGGCTGTAATAGCCTGCCGACTGACCCTCGAACGCGGTTGGCCCGTTGACGTTGGCGGCGCCGCCAACATCATTGAGGAACGAATCCATCGAACTGCCGACATCGGCCGATGCACTCGTAAGGGGTAGGGTGGCCGCGAGGATCGCGGCGACGGCACGTTTCATCCTAGTAGTCACGTCCGGCTTCCTTCGATGTGAGGAGGTAAATGCGGTCCTGAAGCTCGTCGGCACTCATCACGCCGTAGCCGATCGGGATGGGCTGGCCCTTGGCGGCATCCCAGAGCACCACCGCCGGCGTGACCTTGGGCTCGAGCCCCATGCGGCTGCGCTGATTGGTCTCGACCGTGTAATTCGGGAAATGGCGTGAGGGGCCGCCGTCGGTCGAAATCGCGCGCACCGCGATGTGCCAGGTCGAAGCGACGCTCTGGACGATCGGCGACATGACTTCGCAGGCGCCGCAGCTCTGGGCGAAGAAGTAGAACAGCCCGTAGCGTTCAGAGATCTGCGCCATCACCGCATTGCGTTCGGCATTGCGCGAGTCCTGCCACTGGCGCTTGCCAAGCGTCGAGACTGGCCGCTGGAGCGTGTAGTCGAGATCAGGATCCTGCCAGATCGCCCGCTGCCAGACATCGCTGAATAGCGATGCCCGGTCGAGCTGGGCGCGCTGGAAGCGGATATAGGCCGTCACATTGGCCGGCGTCGGCTCAAGGATCGCCTTGGCTTTCAGTTCGCGCAGATTTGCGGTGATGGCATCGAGCTGGCTCGTCGCACTCGGAGCAGGCTCGGATGTCTCCTCCTGCCCTTCGGGCGGCTTGGGCCTGGTGCAATAGAACCAGTAACCAAGGCGTCGCTCCTCGCAGTAGAAGCTGTCCTGGCTGTCGCTGGTCGTGACCAGCGGCGGTTCCTGCCCGCGTGCCGGAGCACTGAGCGCGGGCGCAACAGCGGTGAGCGAGAGGAAGGCGGCAAGCAGCCGCCGGGCGGCCTTATTGGCTGGCGCGGGCATAATAGTCCTCGATTTTCTGCTGGATTTCGGTGGCGGCCTGGAGCTCGTCGGGCAGGCGCGCGGCGTCGGTGAATTCGGCGTAGACCTCGCTAAAATCCATCTTCGAGAGATCGAGCCGCGAAAACTCGTCGATGGTAAAGCCAAGGCACTGCTCGGTCTTGGGCTTGCCCCAGGGCTTGTTCAGCTGCTGGCGGCCCTGCTCCTGCAGGATCCGCGAGAGCTTGGATTCAAAGCAGCAATAGACCTTCTTCTTGGTGAGGCAGACGCCCAGGAAGCTGTCCGAGCAATAGGTCCCGACATAAGCGCACAGACCTTGCGCATCGCGCTGGTGAAGCAGCATTTCCTCGCGGCTGCAGCCGAGAGCGACAAGCAGCTGGATACCCGGAATGAGCGGGAAACCCTTGCCCTTGCAGCAATTGAGCACGCCGAAGACCTTGGACGAGCAGCTATTGCGCGTGCCCTTAAACAGGGTGAGCGTGTCGGGATCGAACTCGCGCCGTGCCTGATCCATCGCGTTGAGCGCGACAACCGCGTCCTTGAACTCGTCATTGGCCTCGCGCTCGATCGTCTCACACGAGCCATCGATGCAATAGACGTCGCCGTCGCAGATGAACTGGCTGGTATCGGCAGGCTGGTCCGGGACCGGGCAATCATAGACCCGCTCCCAGGTCCGACAGGGCTCACCCGAAAGGCAGTCTTCGCGCACCAGCGAGCAGCCGGGCGTGCTTTCCAGCGTCTGGCAGTCCTGGGCTTGCGTAAGTTCGGCGCAGGTATAGCTGCTTGACCATGCCCAGCAGGGCTGGGTGACCGCGATGCCATCGACGATCCGGGTGACGGGATCGCTGTCGGTGCAGGTCTCGGTGTCCTGCTGGCATGAATTGTCCGCAGCAAGGCTCGCGCACTGGCTTTCATCGCGGCTCGTCGTGACGACGTTCTCGCCGGTCACGGTGTAGGGCGTCGCGCCATCGATCGGCGCGGTGCAGCTCACGAGATCGACGCGCAGGTCGCCCGAGTTGCAGCCCCAGTAGATGCCGAGATAGGGATCGCACAGATTGATCGGATAGGACTGCGTGACCGTGCACTGCGGCGCCGGGTAGCGATTGCAATTGTAGATCGACGCCGGATCGACGCCGCTCCCGCCGACGCAGTAGTAGCCATAGACCTGCCGCTGCTCGATCGTGGCATTCAGCGTCACCGGGCAGGATCTGGTCTCTTGGGTTGCGGTATAGCCGACATTGCAGGTCGCCATGTAGCGCGCTGCGGTGCCGGTTCCCGGAGGCAGGGGGACGCAGCGGCCCTGGCTCCCGCTGATGCTCATGCCGCTCGTGTAGGAGAGCGGATCGTCGTTGATGACATTGCTGCGCGCGACAACCGCGTCGAGGTCCTGGGGCGCGAACTGCGCACGGCGATCCATCGAATCGCGCATGGTCCGGTAGCCGGTGTTCGCCGTTGCCTGGCTCGCGGCTTCACGCGCCATCCGGTCGGGATCGTCGAAATAGCCCGACTGGTTCGGCACTCCCCCGAAATTGGGAACGCGGTTTGCATCCGGGTCGGTCGTCGCCGCGCTCTGCGCAGCGGCCGCCTGATCGCGCCCGAACGCCTTGCCGTCTGCCTTGGCGGCATCGCTCGTGGTTTGGGCCGAGACGCTTGCCGGCAGACAGGCGCAGGCGAGATAGAGAAGGGGAAGGAGAAGCCGCTTCATGGGTCACTCCGTTGCAGGCGGGCAAGATGCTGGGAGGCGAGGAGGGCGCCGGGACCACCGCCTTGCGCGAAGGTTTCGAGCGCATAGGACACGCTGACATTGCCGCTCATCCGGTCGTGGGGCGGAACCTGGGTCCGGCACTCGAAGCCATCGCAGAGATCGAAATCGCTGCTGCTCACCACATAGGTGGGGACCGCCTCGATCCCGAAGGCGCGAAACAGGCGCGGATCGATGCCGACCGCGTCGAGCTTGCCGCCGTCCGCTGCGACTCTCGCGAGCGCCGCAGTCAGGGTCTTGGCGCTGCCTCCTGGCAGCCCGCGAAGCACGACCACACCGCCTGCACGGGCGACGTCGTCCGCCATGGTGCGCAAGGCCGCCGGCGGCATCGAGAGCGAAGCGAAGGCGATGAAGCGGGGTGCTTCACCCAAGCCCTCGCTGGCCATGGTGCCCGCGTCGGCCACCATCTTGTCGAAGTCGAAGACGTCCTCGCTTTCTGGCCGCGCGGTTCTTGCCGCCTGCTCGGTGTAGCGCTTGCCGTGCGCCTGGGCTTCGGCGGCGCTGGCATTGGCTTGGCTAAGGACCGCTTCGGCGCGCGCGCGGGCACTGGCGGCAAGCGCATCGACTTCGCTCGCCTCGACCTTGGCGCGGGCGCGTATCGCTTCGAGATCGAGCTCTGGCTCGCTCGTCTGCGCTGCGGCTCCCGCCATGGCGGCGGCGCAAGTGATAGACGCAATTACAAGGAGATGAGGGAGTATTTTCATAGTAGAGTAAGACGTGGGCGCTGCGGCGTGTCTCCACGCCCAGTTTCCCACGCCTTCTCTCCGAACCGGACGTGCACCTTTCGTTGTGCATCCGGCTCTCCAGAAGCCTTGGCGTACTCGGGTTTCTTCATCCATTTGAGATCGAACCTCCGAACTGGCACGTAGCTCATCAAGAATTGCTCCGTGCTGCCTTCAGCCCAGACCTTGCTGCCCGGATGGGCGATGCCCGGCCTGCGCCACGATGCGATTTTCCTCCCGGGGACACGTTTGTGCTTGGCCCGCAGCCACAGCCAGAGACGTTGCCGCACATGCCAGTCGAGACTGGCGAAGATCGACTTCGCCCCCACGCAGTAGCGGTAGTAGGCAGACCACCCGCGAAGGTATGGATTGAGTTCCTGAAGCATGGCCTTGAGCGAACGCCGAAGCGTCTGCCGTCGGGCCAGTTGATTTACCGTATCCTGAATCCGTTGATCGGCTCGCGCGGGATTTCGATGCGGGCGTGCAGCCCGAACCGCTTGTCCCATTTGAGCCTCACGCGGCATCCAAGGAATCGACAGCCCTCGGTCAGCGCGGTGATGCGCGTCTTCTCGGGCGAGAGCGTCAGACCCATCGCTTCGTGCAGGTAGGTTGCCAGCGCCTGCTTTTCGGCAAGAGCGTCAGCTTCCGTTCCCGACACGAAGATCAGGAAGTCATCGGCATAGCGGACGGGATAGAAGACCGGTCGCCCGGCCTTGCGATCCTTGTCGCGCCTGATTGCCGCCAGCCTTATCCCATCGGATTTCAGCTGTGGGTCCTCGGGGCGTTTTACCCAGTCCCGATACCGTTCCTCGATCACGCCAAGCGCGATGTTGGCCAGCAGCGGTGAGAGCACTCCACCTTGCGGCGTGCCGGTGTCTGTCGGGCTGTACGAAACATCCTCGAGAACCCCGGCCTTGAGGAACTGCACGAGCAACCGGTTCACCTTGCGGTCCGCGACGCCGTGGCGCACGCGTTCCATCAGCGGGTGATGTCCGATATTGTCGAAGCAGCCCTCAATGTCGCCTTCGATTACCCATTGGTACGGCGCTTTGTGTCGGCGACCGTCAGCCGCAGGTCTGCCCCGCGACTGGATGGTCACACGGATATGTTCAAGGCAGGCCTGACTGCCCCGTCCGGGCCGGAACCCGTAAGAGACTGGCCAGAACCGGGCCTCGAAGATCGGCTCCAGTACTTGCTTGACCGCGCACTGCACCACGCGATCCTTGACTGTAGGGATACCGAGGGGTCGGAACTTCCCCGGTTTGCCCGGCTTGGCGATCCATTTCCTGCGTGCAGGGGACGGGCGGTAGCCGCCCGACCGAAGCTCCTCGCGAAGCTTCCGCAGAAATTCCATGGCACCAATACCGGATGCAATTCTCGCTACGGTCTCCCCGTCGACTCCCGGAGTGCGCTTGCCGCGATTACCGGCAATCGTTTTCCAGGCCATCTGCAGATTGCGGGGATCGGTTACCCAATTCCACAAGTCGCAGTATGGTTCTTCGGGGTGTTCCCGACTCCACTGGTAGAGCTTTCGCTGAACGCCGAGGAGCCAGACCTGTGCGGCCTGATTACCAGAGTCCACTGGTAGTTCCTCCGTCATGACAGCCCACCGGCTTCCTGCCTGCCTTCGCCATGTGGACGGCTTTCCCGCCCTCGGACTACTACGCAGGCTCCGCCCCACCAGCGCCCATCCCCGGTCTCCGCGGATAGCCTGCTCCGAAGCAGGCGGGCGATGATGGTTCCCGTGTTCCGACGATCAACCTTGGACCCGTAGGTGCGACGCTTAACCCCTTGCGGCTCGGGCGTGCGGACAAGAAAGGACGACCCGCACACGAGTGCTCTGCGAGCACCCACCAGAAGGCAGCGCAACACGCCAACCGGTTCACACCGCGATTTCCCCACCCCGTCAGGTGATCGGGAGTTCAACTGTAAATAAAGAGGCTTCAGACACGTCATTCGCTTGTATCTCACCATAGATCCTGTGGTAGCCCGGCCTGCGGCTGACGGGCCGCATCCGGTACAGTTCAGGTCTCCTGCTCTGAGGCCGACCGCCGGAACGCGGCAAACCTTGGAGACCCCCTTCCGCCCCGACTCCTTCCGCCGGGTGGGGTGGCATCGCAGCCACCGGTCATTCGTCAGCAAGACGATGAAAGGATATGTTGTTGTATTACATACATATTTCCTTTCTGCGCCGTCACGGCGCTCACGCGCAGCAGTTCCGTTTGCGCCAGACCAGATAGCCCATGTCCTCGCCGATGGCGGGATAGACCTGACCTGCCGACATGAAGGTGGTGGAGGCGCCAATGGGCGCGCAGGCGTAGCGGCCCTTGGTCTGCGGATTGGGATTGGTGGCCTGGAAGCGGTATTGCTGCTTCCTCATCACCGGCATCAGATACTTGCCGCAAAGCCCCTTGCTTCCCATCGTGCCCCAGGCAACGAGTTCGCGGTGGAGCTTGTAGGAGAAGCGCGCGAGGGCGAGCCGCGATGCCTGGACATGCCCGATCGTCGCCGAGACATTGCCATTCAGAGGATACATGCTGCCCTGGCATCCCGCGCACCAGAAGAGTTCGTCGGTCGGGAGCTTTGCCGTCGCAGCTACGCAGTCAGCCGCACAGGCTGCAAGCGCGAGCGGATTGGCGAAGAGAACCGCTTCGGGATTGATGATCGCGGTAAGTTCGCTGTCCTGCCAGAGCGGATCGATCTCGGTGATGTAGAGAATGTCGACCGAGCCCTGCTCGAGGCACAGGAAGTCGGCAACGATTTCCATCCAGTAGATCAGCGGATAGGCATACCAGTGGACATGCCACTGCGAATTGTACTGCGTCGCGCCGCCCACGGCCGAAGGTCCCGCCATCGACTTGAACCCGATGTCGAAGCCGGGATCGAGTTTCATCCCGCCGAGATTGACGAAGCACCAGGGCTTCATGCTGACGTCGGCAAGCCGCACCGGCTCCCAGAAGCCCATGGCGATGCCCGGTCGCAAACCGCAGAGGCAAACGGGAAGCGTCGGATTGCTCGTATCGGGACGGCTCGACGGCCAGATCTTCAGGCCGCCAACCGAAATCGGAAACAGGCACGACCAGCAGATGTCGGTGATCGGATTGACGAACTTGCCCGTGCAGCGGCCCGGACCGGCAGATGCCTGCGCTGGCGAAGCCGCAGCAAGGCTGAGACTGCAGGCAAGGAGCGCGCAGCATATCCATGTGAGAACACGATTTTTTCTGCTCATGACGATGCACGCTCCTTGGGTCGAACCGGCTGCTCGGTGATGATGAGCACGCGGCCCTGCTGCTCGACGGTTGCGGGCACGGCGCGGATGCCGAAGTGCTTCACGAGGTTGCCGCCCTGGTCGAAATAGAAGCGGCGCTGGCGGGCCTTCATCAGTTCGAGCGGCGCGCCGCGCACGAGGATGAGTTTGGCCCTGGTGCTGGCATAGCGCCGGGTTGCCCAGGCAAGCTGCTCAGGATCATCGCCGTCGAGGAAGACGAGCGGCACACGCAGCGGTACGGTGTCGAGCGGATTGACTCGTGTTCCGGCCGCCACGATCACCCGGCCCTTGTCGTCGGCAATGTCGCGCTCGACGCTGATCGTCGGATCGAAACGCCAGCTGCGCGCCGCCGCCGCCGAATCAATCCCCGCGACCGGCTCAGGGCGGTTGACCCGCGCGATCGTGCGCCGCTTCAGCTCCTCGCCCAGCTTGGCCGTCTCGCCGGTCTTCTCGAGATGGGTGAGACGCGCATGGATTTGCTCGAGCAGGTCAGGCTCGATCACGGACCAGACCGTGCCTTGCTGGCCGTAGTCGCGGGCGCTTGCCGGCGCGGCCATCAGAAGACCGGCTACGAGGAATGGGGCGGCGCGCAGCGGTGTCACAGGATCGGCCTCCCGACCCCGAGAATGCGCCTGGCGCAGATCCACCCGATCGCCGCATAGCGGCTGTCGAAGCCGTCCTTGTGCGCGGTGGTGACGAAATAGCAGCCTTGAGGCACCACGCCTGTCGGACCGAGCGCCAGCGGCTCGCCGAAACGGCTTGCGCGCTTGGCTACCGCAACCTTGCGGCCATTGACGAAGAAGCTGCGCTCCTTCTCGGTCACGATGTCGCCGGGCATTCCGCTCACCTTCTTGCCGAACGGCTTGGGCTTCTTGCCGAAGTGCCTTTCGAGCAGCGGCGAGGCGGGCGGATCGAACAGGATGATCTCGCCGCGCTGCGGCAGCGCGCCGCGATCGAGCCAAATCGCCCAGTAAGGCAGGCTCGGACTGGCGTTGATCATCAGGGCATGGTCCTTCGAGAAAGCGGCGAGCGAGGTGAGCGCAAGCGCTGCCGCGCCAAGCCCTGCCCACAGCGCGAGGCGCCGCCCGGTTGGCGAGTGGAGGACAAGATCAGCGGCGCGCATCGGGAATGGCTCCCACGCGGCGCGCGACATCGGCGCGCACGGCTTCGGTGAGATCAGGCGTGCTGCCGGCCACCACCGCTTCGGCGACAAGGACCGTGCGGCCCTCGCGGCCCAGATGTTCGACCGAGGCTTCGACCGCCTGGAGGTAGGCCTGGACGCGCATCTTGGTTTCTTCGGGCGGTCGGCCTGCGCGCGCTTCGGCTTCGATGAAGTCGCCCATGATGCGGCTCAGCTGCACGGTCACCACTTCGCGCTTGTCGAGCGCGAGCAGCTTGTCGGTGGCCCAGACGCCCCAGAGCGCCGAGCCAACCATGCTCAAACCGAGCGCGACGGCGGTCCAGTTCACCGCACCCATGCGGCCGCGCAGGGAATGTGTTGCCAATATGTTCTTCACAGCTTGTCTCCCGAAAGCTCGCGCTCGAGATCGTTGATGAAGCGCGGCAGGCGCCAGACCACGACGAGCGTTGCGACACCGATGAGGACGAACTTGAACTCGTCGAGGAAGCCGATCTGGCGGCCTTGCTCGGCGCCGAGAAAACGGTCCGAAATATTGGCGAGATGGGCGAAGAAGACCCCGGCATCTCCGCCGGAAATCAGAAGGAAGAAGAACAGCGGAAGTCCGAGCGCCATGAGGTAGCTCGAGGCGAGGAAGGTGCTGCCGCGAAGCACGATGTAGCAAAGGTCGGCGGCATGGGAGCGCCAGCCCTTGACCGGCAGATCGAGGCTGTCGCTGTCGGCACGGGCATCCTGGGCCCGGTCGATCGGCGTGACGAGATGGAGTGGCATCGGTTTTGGATGTCCTTGGATGGAGGGAGAAGTCAGGTGCGATTGGCAAAGGCGATCCGTTCGATCGCGTCGGCAAGCTGATGGCCGCGCGCAACTTCGGCATCGATCGCGGCAAAGGTCTGGGGCGAGCTTGAAAACAGCGTCGCCGAATAGTCGTCGAGGACGAGCCGACCGATGGCTTCGGTCTCCGGGCCCTTGATGAAGACTTCCGAATAATCGCTGCCCGAACGCTTCAGGCTGCGGATCAGGGTCTCGGTGCGGTCGTCCATGTCGAGGCGCTTCGACGCCTTGAAATCGGCGATCGTCTCGGGCTTCTGCTGGAGGATCAGCATCCAGTCGCTGTTTTCCAGCGCAGCGGTCGCCCCATCAGACTTGTAATAGTCGTTGAGTGACTGCGTCGCGGTTGCCAGCGCCCCGCCATATTTGCGGCAGGTGCGGGCATAGGTTTCGACGAACTCGCCCATCGAGCCGCCCTTGAGCATCGACCACGCCTCATCGATCAAGAGCAGCTTCCTCACCGAGCGCGGGCTGCGGGTCATGGCCTGGCTGGTCATGAACATGATCGCTGAGAGAACGACGCTGCGCAGTTCCTCGCGGGTGGCAAGGTCCGACATCTCGAAGACGGTGAAATCGGTGTCGAGATCGAGGCTCGCCTGGCCTTCGAAGAACGCGCCATAGGTGCCGCCGGTCATGTATGGAGCAAGCGCGGTGGCGAGATCGCTCGCGGCTTCATTGCCGAGACCGGCCAGTGCTTCGCCGACGCCGGTGATAGAGGCATCGACGCCCCGTTCGCTCCAGACCATGTTGACCGCCCGATCGATCAGGCCGCGCTCGGTGTCATTGAGCTTTGCGCTGTGCCGCGCCATCTGGCCGACAATGGCCTTGACCATGCCGAAGCAGTCGAGCCGGTAATCCTCGTCTTCGGCCGCGCGCTCGCCGTCGATCATCGAGAACGGATTGAGGCAGAAGCCCGCCTTCATCGTGAACTCGACGAACCGGCCGCCTTGCAGCTTCACCGAATGCTCGAAGCTGCGCCCGTCGTCGATGACCACGACCTGCGCGCCAGCGCCGCGCAGCGCCGCGCACATTTCCTGGAGCAGCACTGACTTCCCCGATCCCGACTTGCCGCAGATCGCGACATTGTGGTTGCCCGCATCGTTCTCGAACGGCGACCAGAAGAAGGGCTGGCCGCGCCGGCCCACGAACAGCAGGTGCGGATGGACGCTGCCGAGATACTCGCCCTGCATGGGAGCAATATTGGCCGCTGTCGTCGAGAGCACGGTCTTGAAGCGCTTGAGGCGCTCCATGTCCGCGCCAAGCCCATCGGCCAGCGTCATCGGCATGGCCGCCAGCAGCCCCTGGATCTGCAGATAGCGCTCATCGGCAAGATCCCAGCCCGCCGCCTTGTAGATCGACTTGATCGCGCGTTCGTCGCGGTCCCCGCGGCCGAGCGGGGAGTAGGTCGTCAGGCCATAGAAGACCCGCACCAAACGGCGGCCTTCCTGCAGCTCGGACTGCACATGCTGCCACTCGGCCGCCTGCTCGCCGATGCGGGGCAGGAAACGCGCGCTGCGCGTTCCGGCAAGGCTCGTCGTGCGCATGAATTTGAAGCCGGCCTTGGCCGAAGCGGCTTCCTGGTCGGGATAGACCAGGCACAGCATCGTCGCCGCCGGACAGGGGAAGCGCAGCTTGTCGGTGAACATGTCGCCAATGAGCCGCGCGCATTCCCACGGCGCCCAGCGCTGGGGCATGTTGCGCGAGGAAAAATGCCGCACGTCGAAGGCATCGGGGTAGACTGTGCCGATCTCGGGAACGCCGTCTTCGATCTTGCCCGTCGCACGAAACCGCTCGGTGACGAGCCGCATCCGGTCTTCGTGGATGACGAGCTCTATATCGTGCCGGATCGCCTGGGCCGCGATCGCGTCGTTCGGATTATAGGGCACGGCATCGTCCTGCGGCGCGGTGGTCGGCGAAGTCAGGTCGTCGATGATCGCGATCAGTTGCTGGGGCTGGACTTCGGCCACGCCCAGATTGAGCGATTTCAGCATGGCAATAAGGCCGTCGCGGGTCTGCTTGAGATCCTCATTGCTGACCGCCTTGGCGGCAGGCACGCCGACTGAAACGATGACCTGATGGTGCCGGGCGTGGAAGGGCGCATCCTGCGAGCCCGATTCCCAGACAAGGCCGTAGAGCCGACGCGCACGGTGTCGGGCAATCGCCTCGTAGACGCCGCCCTGGACATAGCGCGGCGCAAACCAGGGTGCGACGATCCGGCTGATGCGCGGAGAGGCGAGATGCAGGACCTGGAGGCAAGCGCCTGCCGGAAGCCCCTCGGAGAAGAAGGACCCGAGGATCTCGCCGGTGCGTTCGTCCGCCCCGATCAGAGGGGTAACCGAAAGCACGAAGCCTTTCGAGCGCGCGTTGAAATAGAGCCGGCTCGTCGGATCATAGACCCGGTAAGGGAGCCAGTCCGACAGCAGATCGAGCATCAAGGCAGGCCGGTCATGTTCAGCGTGCTCGGCATCGCCCAGAAGCCCGGTAAGGAGCCTGTCAACTATAGTCTTGAGTTTCTCGGCCATCACTTGGGCTCCTTCTGTGCCTTGGCGGCGTTCTTGGCGGCCTCGATTGCCTCGATGGTCGGGAAGATCAGCGGGGCTTTGTCGGCAGAGGGCCGAGGGGTTCGATCATGCGGGGGCTGCGCCATGTCGAACCCCTCGACCGCCGGTGCGCTCGCACCGGCAACCGCCTCGCGCGCCGTGGAGGGGAGGACCAGCGGCGAGGCAGAGGGGATGTCCTCAAGCGAGGACGAAGGCTGAAAGGGCTGACCGAGATCGAACGTCTCGGCGTCAGGCTGTTCGGCCGGGGGAAGGGTAGTGGTTTCCTTCAGGAGATCGCTCTTGGCCTGTGCGGCCTTCAGTTGGCGCCTGAGCTGCCGCATCAGCGGCGCGGCGGTATCCTCGCCTGCCTTGCGGCGCAGTTCTGCGGCCCAGCGCGGATTTTCGACCACCGCCCAGGCGACAGCATCGTCGTGCAGCGTTCCAGTTTCATCGATGTGCGCCGGAAAGACGATCCTGAGCGTCCGCTCGGAGGTGCGGCCCTGATCGCCGGACGCGACGGAAACAGGCGGACGCAGGCTATCCTGTACCGGTCCGGTCGCGGACAAATCCCTGGTCGCGCGCGCATCGATCACCTCGCTGGGTGCGCAGTCGCCCTTGGGAGCACGGCAGGTGAAATCGCCTTCGATATTGGTGCCGAAGGTGGCGCAGCCGCTGGTCAGCACGGCAAGGCAGGCAGAGGCGAGAATACGGTAGGAAATTCCCATGACGATTATCCTTTCTTGGCCGGAGCGAGAGCGACCGCTTTTGCGGGCTTGAGGAATTCGCGGAGCACGGAAGCCGGGCGATACCCTTCAAGGATCGCGCCGTCGGACGGGCGTACGATCACCGGCGTTCCGTTGAAGCCATGGGCCTTGGCAAAGGCCTCGTTGGCATCGAGCCCGCTCGTGTCACACGGCTTTGGATTGGCGAGGGCGAGACCCGAATAGGCCATATGCAGGGACACCTCAGGGCGCGGCGAGCACAGCACCCGTTCGGCATCGCGGCGGCTGTCGGCCCCGAAGATCGAAATGGGCCGCTCCTCGACGCGCGCGCCGATCGCCTTCAGTTCGGCTTCGAGCTTCTTGCAGTAGCCGCAGTGGAAATCGGAGAAGACGACGACCTTGGGGCCGTTGGCTGGTCCCCAGGTGATCGCGCCGTTCGCGGGCAGGCCAGCGAGCGATACCTTCTGCGGGGTGGCGCGCGGGGCGGGCTGGCTTTCTTCGTTGGCATTGCTCCGCCGTGCAGCACCAGCAGCCAGCAAGTCTGGGTTGAGTGCGAGGAGACGGGCTGCCGTCAGGTCTTGCCGCGCCTCCATGTCGTAGATGCGCCCGATCACCAGATATTTGGCCGCGCGATCGACGTAGAACAGCGTCGATTTCGAGGCGACTTCGCACAGGCCGCCAAGGCCATCGCAGGTGATGGCGTCGATCGGCGTCTTCGGGAGGCGCAGCTTGAGCGCGGCGCGCACCTTTGCCGTGTCGGGAGCCTGGGCCGGGGAAGCGAGGCTGGCCACGCCCCAACCCGTTGCGGCTGACAGGGCGACGACGGCAGCAGCGGTCGCCACCGGTCGCAGCCAGCGCTGCGGCTTGGTCGGGGTTGGATCGTTTGTGGCGGGGGTCATTGGGAGTTCCTCACGTAGACGCCGTCGAGGAAGACGATCTCGACATCGATGCCGGTCGGCATCTCGACGACGGGTTGGTATTGTTCGGCGCGCTCGATCAGATATTTGCTGACCGTATCGGCGGCATCCGCAGCGCCCTGGCCGAGCCCACCGCCGAGGATGTCGCCGGCAGAGAGCTTCGAGCGGCTGCCATCGGCATTGGTCGTGACGCCGGAGAAGACGCTGTTGGCGTTCGCCGAAAAGCCGCGCCCGAACCCGCCGACAATCCCGGCAAGCAGAGCCTGGCTGACAAGGCTGCCCTCGCGGCTGACGACACGGCCACGCACGCCCGATTTTCCAGCAAAGCTGATGAAGCCTTTGACCTCGCTCACCGCAACGCGCCCACCGGGCTGGTCGCAGGTCATCCGCGCCAGCTTCACATAGACCTTCTCGGACGATAGATCGCCGCGTGCTGCGCCATTGACGATGCAGCCCTGAAGCCGCGTCGTCAGAACCTTGCCGTTCTGCATGACCGATCGCGCCGGACCGGTAATGCGCAGCACCACGGGAAGCGGATCGGTCTGGCTCGCGACCCCCGCCGACGCATCGACGCCGACGATGACCTTGGCAGGAGCATAGGAATTGGGCGGGAGATAGTCCGGCGAGTCCTCGACCACGACCGGCGGCGCTTCCGGGCGAGCCGCCCTCAGTCCGCTGGCTCCTGCCTTGTCGGAGGTAAAGCTCATGAGTTTGACCTCACCGGGACCGGGCAGGCCGGTTTCGCCCGCGCCCAGCGCGGCACCCGCAGGGGCAGGCTGAAGCGGTCGACCGCGCGCATCATAGCCACCCGCCTGCGGGCCATAGGCCGGTGGCGGCAGGCTTGCGGCTGCCGGGGCGGCCTGGCTGGCGAGGCGCGACTTGAGATCCGCGTTCTCAGCCGAGATCGCATCGATCGCGGCCTGGCCGTCGACCCGCATGGCTTGGTTCTCAGCCTTGAGCGCGGCGAGCTGGGCTTCGATTTCCTCACGCGGGAGGCTCGCGTCCTTCAGGGCCTTCTGCTCGCGGGTCACGGCATCGAGACGGTTGCCGTAGGTTGCGACGAATTCGCGCTGCGAAAGGTCGCGATTGATGAGCCCGGCCGTGTCGATGGTCTGGGCGGCGGTGGGATCGTCTCTCTTCGCGCCGTCGTCGCCTCCCAAAATAAACCAGCTGCCGCCGACAAGCGCGAGCGCGCCCAAGGAGCCAAGCAGAAGCTTCTGCCGCCGCGCGGTCTTGGCGTTGAGGCTGGTCACAGGCGAAGGCGATGCGGGATCGGCTTGAACCGGGGTCGAGGGGGTGGCTGCGTCGCTCATTGACCGATCTCCCCGTTCGTGCCGACGATGAAGGCGACGGTGCTCTCTCCCGATTGGAGAGTTGGCTGGGCGATTGAGATCGCAAGGGTTCGGGACGAGGCGAGATCCGCTTCGGCTAGCGTCAGCGGTTTGCGGCCACGGTTCGCCAGGCGGATGACCTTTCCGGCAAGCGCGCTGCCGCGGTAATCGGCGATGAGCTGGATTTCGAGATCGCCGACCCGTGCCGGAAGGGCGGAGGACTGCCTGACTTCGAAGCCATCGACCGTCTGGTCATTGGCCATAGCCTGGATGAGCCGCACTGCGCTCGTCTCCAGCGGCGTTTCGCTTTCCCAGCCAGATGCCTTGTTGGTCGCGATCGCCGGGTTGGTGATGAAGACCTGCACTGCCGGGACAGTCTCGACCTGGCAGGAAACCTTGTAGACGAAGCCTTTCTTGGTCGTGGCGAAGAAGCTGATCGACCGCGCCGCATAGGTCTCGGGCACCGACACATAAATGTCGCCGCGCAGCGGTTCGTTGGTGACCGCAAAATCGTTGTAGGGCGTGCCGGTCGAGATCTTCGAAACGCTGGCAAACTGGTCGTCGACGAGCGCGAAGCGCGTCAGCTCGCGGGCCGACACGGCGCATTCGATGCTCGCTCCGTCTGCAGCCTGTTTGAACTGGTCGGCGGCCTGGGCGCCGCTCCCTGAAAATGCGAATATGGTGCTGGCGCAAAGAGCCAGGCTCCACGCGCGCGTCTTGCGTCGGTAAGCCATCACTGGGCCTCCTTCGATGGGTCTTTGGGGGGCAACTGGCTGAAGCCTGACAGCGCGAGACGCAGGCCCCGGTAGGTCCAGTTGAAGCGGAAACGGCGTTCGTCGCTCGCGATGACCTGGGCGCCGACAAAGGTCTTGAGCGTGCCCGTCACGTCGGACGTCAGCCCCTTGGGGTCGACGGTCATCGAGCGGATGACGAAGGCCTGGGTGACGTCCGAACCCCGCTGCTCTTCGACAATCCGGACGAGATCGGCCTTGAGGCGTCCGTAGCTTGCCGGATCGGCGAGCTTCAGGATTTCGTCCATCCAGTAATCGAGGCCCTCGGGGCTGCGATTGAGGAGAACGAGCGCGGCATCGCGGGTCACGAGTTCGAGATAGTCGGCGTCGACCCCCGCGCTGCTGACAGTGAGCTGCTTGGGGAGGGTCGGCAGGAGCACGACTTCGCGGTCGCGGGTGGCAGCAAGACTGACGGCGACGACAAGCGCAATGCCAAGCCCCGTGCTGGTGAGCGCAAAGAGGTTGCGCTGGCGCAGCAACGATTGCTGACGCTCGTGTGAAATGTCGGCAAACATGGATATCTCCCCTCAACCGGCAAGCAGGCGGCAGTGGGAAGGCGGCGTCGATTTCAGGCCCAACAATCCGGCCGGCAGATACCAATAGGCGGCATGGGCTACCCAGGAACTGGCGCGTCCTGCTTTTGCCTTTCGCAGCGCGAACCAGGCGCCGAAGGCAACGATGATGCCGATAAAGATATGCTGGCTTAGGATCCCCCAGGTGAAGGGGATGAGCATCCCGGCGAACTCGTCGATGGTCCAGAAGCCGATGAGCTCCGGATCGTCGAGCCGACGCGGGATGATATATGGGTCTGCCATGGCGACGCGCCTTCCCGTCCGATGCGTCAGATGACCGCGGTGACGACCGAGGTGACGATCGGAACACCCGTGCCGACGCCGATGCCGACACCGACCGGAACAGCGACCTGTCCGAGCGAGAACCGGCCCGAGGCGAGACCGATGAGGCCGCCTGCAAGGCTGAGGACGGTGATGATCTTGCCGCCCGAGCCTTCGAGGAAATCGGTGAATTTCGTGAGGGCAGGGGTGAAGGTCGTGTCGGCGCCCGCGTAGGCGGCGCTGGCGGCCAGTGCAGCGACCGCAAGCGGTACTGCAAAGGTCATGGCCCGCCCAAGCTTCGAGGGGCTTTGATCGGTGGCGCCGGAACGCCGGGAGAGGGTGAGAGACTGCATATGGAGCTCCATCTGGAGGGGTGAACTCAGCGTTCTTACGTTCGCTGTGTGTTCCACATGCATCTAGGAAATGGATGTAGGAAAGTCGGATGGCCTGTCGCGCCAATGCAGCGGACGGATATGGACGCATCGAATGGACGGCGTCGGCGATAATATGCAGAAACAGCGGTTTATTTGGTGGTTAGCGTCGACGGATCCCGACAGGAGTGGCGGCGATCGTCGGCGACTCGGTGCTAGAGGATGATTCGCCTAGAAACGATATGTTCCGTAAATGTTCTTTTTATTTTCCTACATGCATCACGCGCGATATGGCTACGACTCAGTTCTTCATAGTTGGAGTTATTGTCGATGCACCAGCCCGCGCCATTCCGAGGCCAAGCCAACACCAGCCTCGCGCACATTCTTGCCCATGCGATCGAGTCGTCTGACAAGCCCAAGCACCAGATTGCTCGGGAAGTGGGTATCCACCGCGAGACGTTGCTTCGTGTCATGCGCGGCGATCGGCCGATCGGACTTGATGAGGCCGCGCGCGTTCTCGACGTGTGCGGCGCCTTTCCCCGCGCCAGCATGATCCTCGCCTTGGCAGGTCAGGAGGATCTCGCCTGCGAATGGATGCGCAGCGAAATGGGGGAGTTCCTTGAGGACTTCTTCACGGCCTTGCCGGGCCAACTCGAGCGCACGCTTGGGCGACGCGTGGAAGATTTGCGGCCGCGGTGGGCGAACGGAACTTCGCAGCTCGTCGCCCGCATGCTTGCCAAGCATATCGATGATATTACCAACCGCGACATTTCGATGGCGCTGCCGCGCTGATCCAGTTCACCTCGGAGGGGACCCCTGAGAATTGACCCGACAGGACCGAACATGAATGCACATCCCCAGCTTACTGATGGCGGCGCGACTGAAGGCAAGGCGCTACCGCAAGTCCCCCCACTGGCACGGCTCTTGCGGCTGCCCGAAGTCATGGATCGCGTCGGCTTGCGGCGTTCGGCCATCTATCAGCGCATGAGCGAAGGCCGCTTTCCAAAATCGCGATCGCTTGGTCCGAAGTGTGCGGTGTGGGTGGAAGCGGAGATCAACGACTGGATAGATGAAATTGCAAGAGGCAATACTTGAATATTCGATGGGGGCCGGTCAGCGCCAGGGCATCGCGATCCGGCCGTGCGCTTTTTATGATTTCATCTAATTTCATCGGTAATATCTGTCCTTGCATACCGATCAGGTCGATTCGTCTGGTGAGGAATAGGCCATATGCGAACGATAACTTCATGGATTGAGCCGTCGTCAGGAAAAGCGACGCTTTCAACTGTTAACTGCTCGCCATCCATCTCAATCGAGACTTTGCCTGTGCCAAGACCTTCGGGATCCTCAACGGTGATGTTCAGCGATCCTGTCGGCCGGGAGATAGTCGCTGAAAAAGATTTCCACGATTTAGGAAGGCAGGGATCTATGACCAGACGACCCTCGACGAGCCGCAGGCCCAAGATATGCTCAACCCCGAGCCGCCAGGTCCACGCTGCAGCACCTGTGTACCAACTCCAACCGCCGCGGCCAGTATGTGGTGCGCTGCCAGCAACATCACCGGCAAGGGCATAAGGTTCGGTCAAATACCGAATGCAGGCGTCCGATGAATAAGTATGATTGATCGGATTGATTCGATTGAAAATCTCGATCGCGCCGTCACCGTTCCTGAGTTTTGTCTGCGCAATTCCAAGCCATGCCGCAGCATGGGTATATTGACCTCCGTTTTCCCGAATCCCCGGGGGATAAGCCTTGATATAGCCAGGGTCGCGCGGCGTGAGGTCGAAGGGCGGCGTGAGCAGGCGAACGAGTTGGTCATCGTCCCGGACCAAATGGCGCATCGCGGCCATCATAGCTGACCGCGACCGTTCTGGATCCCCCGCGCCCGACAAGACGGCCCAGGATTGAGCGATCGAATCGATCTGACATTCGTCATTGGATGCTGAGCCCCAGGGCCGCCCCTCGTCATCGATTGCGCGCAGATACCAGTTGCCATCCCAGCCGGAATCCTCGACGGCACGCTTAAGCGCCGCACCGCGCTCGACCCATCGTTCGACCAGGTCGGTACGCCCGACCCGTTTGCAAAGGCCGACAAAGCCGTCGATCGTCGCGATCGTAAACCATGCGAGCCAGATACTTTCTCCCCGGCCATGCTCGCCGACACGGTCCATGCCGTCATTCCAGTCACCTGAACCGATCAGCGGCAGGCCGCGCTCGCCGCGGATGAACCCGCGCTCCAACGCCCGCTCGCAATGTTCGAACAGAGTACGGCCATAGTTTGTCTGTCCGAACCGCGCATACCGGTCCTTTTCTTCCGGCGCCAGCGCCGGGGCCTGCAGGAACGGCACGTCTTCGGACAGGATCGTTTCATCGCTAGTGGCGGCCACATAACTGCTCGTGGCATAGGGCAACCAGAGCAGGTCGTCGGAACAGCGGGTCCGCACCCCTCGATCAAACGGAGGATGCCACCAATGCAAGACGTCGCCTTCCTCGAACTGATGTGCGGCCGCTGTGAGAATGTGGCTTCGGATGCGCGCCGGATCCGAATGAACCAGCGCGAGCACGTCCTGGAGCTGATCGCGGAATCCGAATGCACCGCCTGCCTGATAGAAACCCGCGCGCGCCAACAGGCGCGAACTCACCGTCTGATAGGGTAGCCAGCGATTGATCATCAGATCGAAGGCGGCGTCGGGAGTGCTCACCTCAACGGCGCCTAACTGCTCGTTCCAACCGCGCTTGCGGGCCTCGAGCGCACGCTCCACTTCACCTTCATCCTGCCATCGACGGGCCAGTTTTTGGGCATGCGCGCGGTTGCTACCTTGGCCGAGGACAAAGACGGCGTCTGCGGTTTCTCCCGGCGTAAGATCGAGGTGAACCTGGAGCGCGCCGCAGCTGTCGGTAGCCGATTGTTGACGACCGCCGAGATCCCACCGTCGCAGCGCTTCTGGACAGTCAAGATCGCCCTTGTCACCGAAAAAGTCCGAGCGCGACGTCGTCAGACTATGCGGTGGACGGCTGCTCGTCAGAAATGCCATCCGCTCACCAAATTCGCTGTTCCATCGGTTGGTTGCCATGATCGCGTGAACCGCGGCATCGTAATCGGTCACAAGGAGCGAATTGGGCTGCGCTTCCATCGAGCCCAACAGCCATTCGGCGTAATAGGTTGCGGTGATCCGACGAGGCCGGGGAAGGCTGTTGTGGAGCCGCAGCCGGACAATTTTCACCGGATCGTCCGATGGGACAAAAGCCAACAATTCCTGTTCAAGTCCGTCTCGGTTTTGCGTCCATATTGTATACCCCGCTCCGTGGCGAATCTGGCAGGTTTCATCAGCGCCGGCCGGCTGGGGGGTCGGTGTCCACACCCGGGCGCTTTCCTCATCACGCAAATAGAGGATTTCGGTCTGTGGATCGGCAACCGGATCGTTACTCCACGGTGTCAGCCGATTTTCACCGCTATTGATCGCCCAGCTGAATCCCAGACCGGCCTCAGTGACGATCGAACCGAATTCGTCATTCGCCAGGACATTTGCCCATGGTGCCGGCGTCGTTTCGCCCGCCTCCAGATGGATTATATATTCGGTCCCGTCGGCGCTGAATCCCCCCAGGCCATTGTCGAACTGCAACGTATTGGGACGCCTGACACCCTCTGATTTGGGGGATTCATCGAAATTGGCTCGGCCTCCAGGCTCGAACTTCGGACTCTCGATCCGCGCAACGTACAGCGTGGCGAGCTGATCGCGTACCGACCCGGCTGCTTCGTCCAACAGGACATGGGCAGCCGCTTCCACAAGCGCGGCCCGATCGGCTTGGGCGGGGTCCACGGCGACGAGATGGACACCGCCATCACGGCCAAGCAGTTCGTGCGCGTTGCCATCACGCAAGACTTCGATCAGCCGATCCCTGACGGGCTCGATATAGCCCGAAATGCCGATGTGGAGCACGACGAGATCGATTGTCACCCCCTGTCGGCTCCAGAACAGCCAGGCGGCGAGGACACTACGCAGCGCATCGGTTATCTGCGCATCGCCGACACGCACTGCCAGGATCGGATGGTCTCCGGAAATCCCCAGCGCCCAGAGACCCGCTTGTCCAAACCGATTCAAGGCGACGGCTGCAGGTAACGCACGCAGCGCGGGATGGGGTTGCAACACCGCCGAAAGCAGCGCCTGGGCATCGGGCAGCTGATCTGGACCAAGACTAGCACGCGAGGCTTTGAGGGCCATTTCGCGCGCCGCGTCGTTCATAGCCCAATCAAGTGCGTCGACTGTTGCATAACGCTCGCTCACCTGAAGCGCCGTTTCACGTGATCCAGCGATAATTGTGACGAATGCCAGCTCGCAGCGCTCAAAGGGTTCGAGCGTGATCCGAGCCTGTATGGACATGACGGGATCGAGCGTCCAACCCGCCGTGCCCGAAAGGCCAGCGCTGGTGATGGCCGCTGGATTTGCGGCGCGTCCATTGCGCCCAAGAAAACGTCGTCGGTCGGTCTCGAAGGCCTTGACGGCCACCTTGGGATCATCGGCAACCAGACGGTGGAGCAGGACCGGGGGGCGCTCGTCCGGATTGCGCGGGCGACGAGTAAAGAGCAGAGATTTGAGACCGGGAAGCGCTTCGCTGCCGATAAAAAGCTTGCTGAACGCCGGATGCCGTTCGCTATCCCGGGGCGGGGCGAGCATGACTTCGGCATAGCTGGTCAATTCGAGAACACGTCTTCTGTCGCTTTCATTTGTTATCGTGATTCGGCGGATTTCGAGATCATCGCCGGGAGGCACGCCAACCGTCATGCCGACAGCGACATCATGTTGACGACTATGGAACTCAGCTTGATGCCCATGGAACACGACGCGGACATCGTCATGAGTATCGACCGGCGTGCCTGTTACCGACCACAGATGATCCTCGTCTTCGTCGCGCAGGTAAAGCCACAGACCGGCCTGATCGCTTCCATAACCGGGTTTCCAGCGCGTTAGCGCGTAATCGTGCCACCATAGACTGCCCGCGCCGTTGGCGGTGATCCGGCTGTTGAGCCTGCCGTTCCCCAACGTGTGCCACTGGGCAAGACCGTCCGATCGTCTGGGAGCCCATGAATGGAGCGCCGGGATTGCGGTCTCGCGGCCGGAGCGACTCTCCGGAACTTCCTCACGGGAGATCGCGGGCGGCAGTTCCCAGGGGACGCGTTCATTGAGGAGAAGATCGAACGTGCGAACACTGGGTTCGGCATGAAACCAGTCCACGAAGATATCTGAAAAGAGGGCATTCCCGATTGCAGCCAGACTCATGCCCTGATGATGGGCCATATAGGACCGGACGATGTTGAAATGTCGCCCTGTCGGCACTCTTTCCGGCGTAAAATCCGCCGCTTCATAAAAGCCATAGCGCCCGAGCAATCCAAGGCCTACCAATGTCCGCAGATTATCGAGCGCAGCGTGGCTCCGCACCGAGAGCGCTAGCGTTGTTGCATAAGGTGCGATGACGAGATCGTTCGTCAGGCCTCGACGCAGCCCGAGACCGGGTACACCGAATGCCTGATAGCGATAGTGGCGCTCGGGATCCATCGAGGCAAAGCCCGATTCTGAAATACCCCAGGGAACGTTATGCGTTTTCGCATAGGCGCGCTGAAAATCGACGGCGCTTCGGTCGCTTTGTCCGAGCAAGGTCGCCGGATCGCTGCGCAGAAAGATGTTCGGCATGAGATATTCAAACATCGACCCGCTCCAGGAAACGAGCGACAGCCCCAAGGCTTGTTTTGTGATAGGGCGACCAAGGAAGAACCAGTGCTCGACCGGAACATCGCCCTTGGAGATCGCGAAAAAGCTGGCGATCCGAGCTTCCGATGCCATCAGATCATAATGGTTGGGGTCGATGCGATCAGCGCTGACATTGTAGCCGATATGGAAAAGCCTGGCCCCGCCATCAAACAGAAAGCGAAAGTCCATCCCATAGGCCCAGGCCGCAGCACGTTTGGCGATGTTTTCGAGCTCCTCGCGCAGCCGCCGATGCGCTTTAATGGTGCGGTCGAGCGCCTCATCCAGACCACTGATCCAATCTGCCGCTTCCGATCCTGACGCCAATTGGCTGAGTGAATCACGCGCCTGTTGGCAATCTGCCTCTATCTCCAGAAGTGAGCATTCAGCGGTAAGCGCATCCCTCATCTGCGCCGCCCAAGCGGCATATTGGGAGGGAGCGCGATTTAGAAAATCTTGCCAAGGGGAAAATTCCGTTACGCTACGCTGCATATTATCAAGATGATGCCGCGTCCGCTCGAGCCAGCTTTGCACCCCACGCAACAGCGAAGGTTCCACGCCATTGCTGCGGTTGATCGCATCGCGGACATGGGTTTCGAGAAGTGGATAGGCGCGGGTCGAAAGATCTTCGATACTCTCGTTCCATGAATTGCGGCATGAACGCGCAGCGCTGGTGTCATCGCGCATCCTTGCCAGCGTCATTCGGGCTTCATCTCCGAATTCAATAGCGGCCGCGTCCAGAGCTTCGTTGAGCAGATCAAGCGTATCACCCAGACCGTCCCAAATGTTGGCCGACAGCGCTGGACTCGATACCGCCTCCCGGCAGCCCTGACTGACGACGATCAGACTGGCGGCGAGATTGCCGCTATCCACCGTCGAGACGTATCGCGGTTCCAGCGGCTCCAAATGGCGGGTCTCGTACCAGTTCAGAATGTGTCCTCGATACGTTTCGAGCCGATCGAGCGTCGCAAGCGTGTTGCGCGTCCGCGCGGCAAGTTCATTGAGGCCGATATGGCCGAGCTTCCACGCAGTCAGCGAAGACAGCAGCATCATCCCGATGTTCGTCGGCGATGTCCGATGCGCGGTGTCTTCGTCGGGACGCTCCTGATAATTATCGGGCGGCAACCAATTGTCTTCAGGGCGAACGAATGTCTCGAAGAAGAGCCAGGTGCGCCGTGCAAGACGCCGGAGAAAGACGCTGCCCTCTAGATCGATTTCCTCGACAGCAGGGCGTATGGGTCGACCGGTCCACAAGACGATTTCGGGCGCGAAAAGCCAAACGAGAAGAAGTGGAGCGGCCGGTATCAACGCGGCGGGATTGAAGAAGACCAGTCCCGCGGCAGCCAGCGCGGCAACTAGCGGTGAACCCCACATTTGACGCCATGCCGCCCTCCGTGGATTTTGATCGGCAAGACTGGCGCTGACATGGGCCGCCGATGTCCATTCAAGCAGATGACGGCGTGACGCAAGTCGCCAGAGCGAGAGCAGAACCGCGCTTGCCGCCACCACGCTGTCACTAACCAGAAGAACGAGCACCAACGCCCATCGCTTACTATTGGCAGTCAAGCGTTGCAGCGAACCTCGCGTCAGGCCATGGCGCACCAATCCGGTGACGAAGTCGGTCAACACATAGGCGCCGGGTGCTGCCACCGCGAGCAACGTCCAAGCCCACGGCCTTCCCGGCAGCCAGAACCAACCTGCGATCAATAATGCGAGCGTGCCTGGAGCAATGAGACTTCGGCGTAGATTGTCGAATATCTTGAGGCGATCGATTCCCGAAAGTCCATTGGCGATGCGTTTGCCTTCGCGTCCGCGAACTTTTCGGCCGAGCCACGGAAGAAGCTGCCAGTCGCCGCGTATCCAGCGGTGCCAGCGCCGGACCCAATCAAGATAGCTTGATGGAAATGTCTCATAAACAATGATGTCGCTCGTCAATCCGACCCGGCCGTGAAGACCTTCGATTAGGTCATGGCTGAGGATACTGTTTTCCTGAACAAGCCCTTTGAGGCTGCGCTCGAAGGGGGCAACCTCGTAGAGGCCCTTGCCGACGAAAATGCCGACGCCGAGCAAATCGTGGTAGACATCCGAAACGGCCCGGGAATAGATGTCGATCGCGGTGTCGCCCGCGAAAATCTGTGTGAATTTAGAGTCGCCTGCGGCAACGGGCGCGATTTCCACGCGGGGTTGCAGGATTGTATATCCGGAGATGACCCGGTTGGTGGTGTCATCGAAGCAGGCATGATTGAGTGGGTGCGCGAGGGTCCCGACCAGTCGGTGCACGGCACGGGGCGGCAGCCGCGTGTCCGCGTCCATGGGTGCTACGAAACGCACCTGGCGGAGAGCGTCGATATTACCGGCCCGGACTGGAAAGGGGCTTAGATCGCCGTGCAATACGAACGCATTGAACTGCTCGATCTTGCCGCGTTTGCGTTCCCATGCCATCCAGCAGCCTTGCGCGGGATTGTGGAGACGGCGTCTGTGCATAAGGCGGAACGGCCCATCGCCATCCCGGGCCCTGTAACGACGATTGAGCGCTTCGATCCCATCGACCAAGGCCCGTTCAACCGCAATATCGCCCGGCAGTTCGGCCACATCGGCATCGGCAAGATCACTCAGGAGAACGAACTGCAGGAGCGGATCGGGATTTGCCAAGCGATGGCTTTCGATTCGCTCAATCAGCTCCTGCACTTCCTTCACACTGGCGACGAGAACGGGCATCACTACGGCCGTCGCGCAGTCGGGGGAGATCGCGTCCTCGAAGTCGAGCTTCGGCAATTTGCGTGGCGGAACCAGCAGCGTAACGATCCAGTTGACGACAGTGATACTGAGTATCGAGGCGGGCAGCGCACTGAGCACGATGCCGATAATCCAGAACAGCAGCGTTGCCCCGGTGTAGGCAAGATAGAGCGCCGGTACGATCAGACCTGCCAAGCCTGCAGTGAGAGCGGATGATGCGTAGATCGCAGTGGGGTGACGAAGTAGTTTGCGGCCGAGGGCTTCAAATCCAGAGGGGCGAACCTCGAGCATGTCTTCAAATTGTGCGCGGCCTTCGCCGATGAGCCAAAAGCCCACATGGTCCCGAGCCCGCTCAGGGCTCTGCAGGCGGCATTGCATCAGCAGCCGCTCGGCGATCTCCCATTCCGCTTGACGGCTGCGATTAGCCAATCGCTCGATCGTATGCCGGTAATCATCGCGCGTATCGAAATCCATCCGCGAATAGATGCCGGCGGGATCACGCGCCAGGATTTCTTCGATTACACTGGTGCGGTCAAAGAAGTCCTTCCACTGGATGGTTTCGATAACGGCGAGATTGGCAAGAGCTCGTGAAACGCATTCCGTGTCATCCAGTGATGACGATGCCGAAGCCAGACTGCTCACCTCGAACGGTGCCTCAAGTGCGTCGAATACGCGCGAAACCCCAGTGACGAGAACTTCCAGACAAGCGAGCCGCAGCATCGTGGGGAAAGCCCAGATCTCCGCCATGGTGAGCGGGGCTGTTTCTTGGTAGGCGAGCACGAACTGGAGGAGCGTCGTGGGGGAGAGTTGCAGATGCGACGCGCTCAATACGCCATGGGCCAATGTGAAGATGCGGGGAAAACCATCTGCCTCGGCCGAGGCGAGACTGGGCAACTGGCGATAAAAGCTGGCAGGCAAATCTTCGCGGATCTGCAGGATTGCTCGGCGCACATGATAATCATTGTCGAGCAACCACTCGGCGGCGGGCATCTTTGCCGGCTCAGCGTCCCGGGCTGCCGCGAGGACGTCGGGCAGCCATGCGCCCACCCGCTCCAGCCTGCTCCAAACAGCCACTGCGCGCGGTTGCGCTTGTGCGAGACAATGGCATTCCGCAAGGTCCCGCGCAGCAGTTTCTACCGGCTCTATTGGGTCTACGTCCTGACCCGTCATACCATCTGCGGCTCGCGCGAATAGGGGCCATTACGCTCCTCCTCCGGTGGCTCATAACGGCCACCAGCTTGCAAGATGAGCATCGGGACAGGCGAGTGCGTTGTCAGATAAGTGGTTACCGTGCCATGGGGCATATCGGAAACGCGACGTGCTCCCTGACCACGTGCCGACAGAACAACGAGATCGGCACCCTCGCTTTGAACCAACCGGGCGAGACTCACCCGTGCATCGTCACCGCGGACGCAGACGACGCGAACCCGTTGGCCCTGGTCGGCAATATATCTGCGGACCCGATCAAGGTGGGCGTTTGCGGCCCGTGTGTTGCGCCTCACGATGCCCTCGCGCAGTTCCATATCTTCAGGCTCGGGAGGGCTGTTTCCGGTTAACTCGGGTGCTGACACGACATGAGTTAGCACAAGTTCGGCATCAAATGCCCGAGCGATGCGGACGGCGAGCGGGACAACGCTTTCTGCCCAAGATGAACCGTCGAGCGGGACCAGCAAGCGGCGATAGCGAGGAGCCGGGTCATATCTGGATGCAACGGGAACGAGAAGAATTGGACCCGTAGCGCCTTCGATCACATTGCGTGCCGTGCTGCCGAGCCCCGATTTGGCCTTATCACATCGACTCCGCGTACCGAGTACGATCAGGGTTTCCGGCTTTCCTTTCGTCCAGCGGTTGATCTCGTCCGCACAATCGCCTTCGACCAGTTCCACATTATAGGTGGCTGCACCTTCATCTTGCGCCACAGCCAGTTTTTTTAGCACACCGCGCACCTCGCGGCGGCGGATGTCCCATTCTATCGGATCGGGCCGGAACTCCTGCGTCGTCCGGGCCTCCAAAACCTGCAAGAGCGTGACCGGCGCGCCGAGCGCCTCTCCCATGGCGAAGGCGTGCGGAAGAATATGATCGGAAATCCCGGTATGATCAATGCAGGCAACGATCCGGCTTGGCCCGCTGCCATTATGGACATCCGGATGAAGGGGAATGGCGCGGGACGTCTGCATGGTGGGCCTCCTTATTGATCAACGCGCGTCAGTGAATTAAGTTCGTGTTCCATTACAGCCGACGATCGTGGCGATGATCACGCAACCGCAATTCGATATGCGGCAACGTGATTGGATGATGCCTTTGTCGAAGCTTCAATTTCATGGCTCGGACGCCCCACTGCGGACTCACTATTATCAGACGCATGCGGCTGAGATTTCTTACACCAAGCCAGGCAGATTCGCGAAATTTCTGCCATTTAGATGCTAGTTCGGCCATTGTCGCGGTGGCTTCCTTCTTGCCCATTATGCTCTCCTGCACACGGAAATCGCCTCGGTCGTCTCCGCTGGTTTCGCCTTCACGATGCAAGCATCCGACTACGGCAAATCCATGCAGAAGAAGCGGAGCCTTTGGCGCACCCCGCCCATGACGCCCATCACCTCGCCAAAATAGGCCTGCGGGTGGTCCGGCGGGTGCACCAGCGGCACGAACTTCTCCCGCTCGCGCGTCCGGCCACAGCCGAACATATTCTTTCACCGCCGTGTAGCCACCGCGGAAGCTATGCTCGTCGCGTAGCCGCTCAAGACTGCTTCGCTGAATGCCGGTGCTTTATCGGCGCCACCCGGTCCGAATCCAGGATCTCATTGATTGCGGGCAGCAGTGGACCCAAGCTTGGGTTTGGCGGCCGGCTGCGTTCGGGTATAGCCCGCCGGCAACGAAAAATGGCCTATCTTCGCCACCGTAAGGTGATTGTCACGCACCACAATGCGCACAATACCCTAGCCGCTAGCCGGCGGATCATCGAAACTACTGTTTCGAATATCGAAGCGTTCGGCCGCGCCGAACCGCGCAATTTCCTCACAGATGGATCGTGACCGGATCCAAGAGCGACGGCCAGAGGCAAAGCGGCTCTTGGATCCGAATGCTACAACGAGGAGTCAATTCTGGAACTGAATTGACGCATGATTTAGAGAAATCTCATTGCGTAATGTCAATCCTTCACCAGCGCGACGAAATGGACCATCTGCATGAAGAGTATAGCCACGCTGACCATGAATCCGACGGTCGACGTCTTCCGCTTGGCAATGGCTGCGGGCTCCGCAGCGGAGCTGACCCCGGGTACAGACTTTGTCTTTGCCAAAGCCATCGATCGCTTGTTCGCGCTCGCACCGAAGCGCCGCAAGACGCTATCTTTGCGACCATGAATTGTTGATGCAATTCGTTCTCCCTTGGGGCCAATTTGGCCTCTGTCTCCTCGCGATCGGACTGGCCGGACCGGTCCTGACTCGCAGCGGCCAGGCAATCGCGCAACTTACCGGGATGTCGGCTTCATGGGTTGGGCTGGTCATGCTGGCGACCGCGACATCCCTGCCAGAACTGTTCACTGGTATCAGCGCCGTCACCATCGCCGATGCGCCGGACATCGCGATGGGCGACGCGCTGGGAAGCTGCATCTTTAATCTGGTCATGCTAGCGCTGCTCGACGCTCTGTCACGCGATACGCCAGTCTGGCGGCGCATTGACCAGGGCCATATCCTTACCGCGAGCTTCGGGATCATTCTGATCAGCTTTGTTGGGGCGCTGGTACTGATTGCTCGTAGCGACCTCAACTTCCGGATCGGTCATGTCAGCGTATATTCTCCACTCCTCCTTGTGCTCTACGCCGTGGCGATGCGCGCAGCCTTCTTCTATGAGCGTCGTCCCGAGCGGATCACTCCAGTGCAGGACAAGGAAGAAGTAGGCATTTCGCTGAAGCGTGCACTCATCCGTTATATACTGTCAGCTTCCGTCATTGGAGCAACTGGAGCGTGGCTACCTTTCGTCGGGCTCGAAATCGCCGAAGTCATGGGATGGAAAACCAGCTTTGTCGGCACTCTGCTCGTTGCCGCAGCGACATCGCTTCCTGAACTAATCGTCACCATCAGCGCCTTGAGGATGGGAATGGCTGACATGGCGATTGGCAATTTGCTCGGCAGCAATCTCTTCGCGATACTGGTCATCGCCCTCGACGACCTAGCCTATACGCAGGACTCGTTCTTCGCCGTCGTCTCGCCGGCCCATGCGGTGACCGCCTTCGCGGCCTCAATCATGGCGGGATTGTGCATCGTCGGCCTGCTATATAGGCCCGGCAACCGATTTTTCGGGTTCCTTGGCTGGATCAGCCTGTCACTTCTCGCCGTTTATCTACTGAGTTCCTACGCCATCTACCTGTACGGGCATTGATAGGGGTCAAAGTGAACACTGCCGGCAATTCATCGACCCCTTCGAAGACGGCCGATTGGCATGCGCTTTCCCCAGATCAAAGCCTTGCCCGTCTTGAAAGCCGGATGGATGGGCTCAGCAGCGAGGAAGTGCGGCGCAGACTTGAGACCTGGGGACCCAATAGCCTTCCTGAACCTACTAGGATTGGTCCGGTGCGCCGCTTTCTGGCGCAATTCAACAGCGGCCTGATCTATTTCCTTTTGGCCGCGGCACTCGCCTCATTCATGCTCGGGCACATCATTGATGGCGCGGTGATCGCCATGGTCGTCCTGGTCAACGCCATTGTGGGCTTCGTTCAGGAAGGCAAGGCCGAGCAGGCCCTGCGCGCCATCGGACATCTCATCTCGCACCAGGCGGCAGTCAAACGGGAAGAACAGCAAACGAGCGTTCAGGTGGCGGAACTTGTGCCCGGCGATATTGTGATACTGGAAGCCGGGCAGAAGGTGCCAGCCGACGCGCGGATCGTGCGGGCCCGCGCGCTGTCGGTGGACGAAGCCCTGCTGACCGGAGAATCGCTCACCGCGGACAAGGCCTCGACCGCGGTGCCGGCCGAGGCCGCGCTGGGTGACCGCAGCAGCATGGTCTTTTCGGGCACTCTGGTAAAGACCGGCCAGGCGACAGCGGTTGTGACCGCCACGGGCCGGGCGACCGAGATCGGAAAGATCAGCGGCATGCTGCAGGAAGTGACTGAGCTTTCTACGCCGCTGCTTCGGCAGATCAACCGCTTCGCCACCCGCTTCACCCGGGTAATACTGGTGGGAGCGGTCCTGCTTTTCGGCTTCCTGATCTGGATGCGGCAATTCGAATGGAGCGAAGCGCTGATAATGGTGGTGGCGCTTGCCGTAGGCCTGATTCCGGAGGGCCTACCGGCGGTCATTACCATCACGCTCGCCATCGGCGTGCGGCGGATGGCAGCACGCCACGCCGTGATCCGTAAGCTGCCGGCTGTGGAGACGCTTGGCGCGGTGTCGGTGATCTGCACCGACAAAACTGGAACACTCACGCGCAACGAAATGATGGTCCGCCGGGTGTTTGCTGGCGAGACGGAGCTTCAGGTCAGTGGTTCCGGCTACTCACCCGAAGGAGAGCTGAGTACCACCCAGGGCGGTCTGGAAGATGCCATCCCAGCCGTGCGGGAGCTCGCTCGTGGCGGTCTTTTGTGCGGCGATGCGCGGCTCGACCAAGGCGAGAAAGGCTGGTCGGTCGAGGGCGATCCAATGGAAGGTGCGCTTATCGCCTTCGCGATGAAGGCGGGACTTGATCCCGAACGCGAGCGCGGTGAATGGCCGCGAGTCGACGAGATCCCCTTCGACGCGTCGCATCGCTACATGGCGACGCTGCACAGATCGCCGGAGGGTGGGCATGTCGTGTTCATTAAGGGTGCTCCCGAAGCCGTGCTGCGCATGATCGGCAAGCCGGGATTGAACGAAGAATGGGAGACGCGCATTTCTGCCGCGGCGGCGACCGGCGAGCGCTTGCTCGGATTTGCAGTGAAGAGGGTGGACGATGCGGAGGACGCGATCAACCCGGATCTCCTGACGGTCGGCGTCGAACCACTCGGCCTTGTCGGCTTCATCGACCCGCCTCGCGAGGAGGCCCAGGATGCGGTGGCCGAATGTAGGCGAGCGGGAATAGACGTTAAGATGATCACGGGCGACCATGTCGCCACGGCGCTGGCGATCGCCAAGCAGCTTCGGCTCGCCGATGAGCCCAAAGCGATGACCGGCACCGAAGTGGAGCGGCTCAGCGAGGAGGAACTGCGCAATGCGGTAGACAAGGTATCGGTTTTCGCCAGGGCCAGCCCCGAGCACAAGCTGCGCATCGTCAAGGCTTTACAGGCGCAGGGCCACATTGTTGCCATGACGGGAGACGGGGTTAACGATGCTCCTTCGCTCAAACAGGCCGATGTCGGCACAGCCATGGGCCAGAAGGGCAGCGAAGCCTCAAGAGAAGCGGCTAAAATGGTGCTGCTCGACGACAATTTCGCGTCGATTGTCTCTGCGGTTCACGAGGGCCGTACGGTCTATGACAATATCCGCAAGCTGATCGCCTGGACTTTGCCGACCAATGGCGGCGAATCTGTTGCAGTGCTCCTTGCGATTCTCGTGGGTTTCACCTTGCCGATGACGGCCACGCAAATCCTGTGGATCAACCTCGTCACCGATAGCGCACTGGGCTTGGCATTGGCCTTCGAGCCATCGGAGCGCGGAGTGATGGAGCGTCGGCCGCGAAGATCCGATGCGCCGCTGCTCTCATCCTTCATGCTGTGGCGGGTGATTCTGGTTTCATTCCTCTTCGCCGGCCTCTCACTTGGCGTCTTCTTTGTGGCTCTTGATATGGATCGCAGCCTGGAAACCGCGCGAACCATGGTGGTCAACATGCTGGTAGTGGCGGGAATCTTCTACCTGTTCAACGTCCGCTATCTGCATGTAAGCTCCTTCAGCTGGCGTGGAATACTGGGCACTAAAGCGGTGCTGATATCCGTGGGCATTGTGCTCCTGGCTCAACTGGTCTTTACTTACCTACCGGTGATGAACGACATCTTTCAAAGCAGGCCGCTATCGATCTTCGAACTCGGCTCAATCATTGTCGCGGGGATCGGAATGATGCTTCTTCTGGAATGCGAGAAACTGCTGATGCGCAGGCTGGGCTGGTTCGACGAACTGCAGGGCGGACATATCACACCGCAGCCCGCCGCCCCGTAAACGTCATTCAGATTGTTTGGGCCGTCTTGCTCGCGAACGAACAAGTTTTCATCCGAATCTGCGAAGCGCTGGCCATGTCATAGACCGCCGAGAGCGAAGCCCGAATCTGGGCAAAGGTCGGGCAGCTCATTGTCGATCGGAATGATCGTCTGGGTAACATGTCACGCTGCGTCTTGCGCGTCCGGCCTTTCGGCATGATGCCGTTGGCCGAGAGGGAAATCCGCTAGCTCTGGTCCTGACAAAAGAGCTGAACTCGCGTCCTGCGTTCAATTGTCGAGGCGCCGCCGATGACCGCGACATGCGCAGTGGAGTTCATGGTTGGGCCACATCAATGTCCATGCGGCGCCGAACCCTCCGCGTCTTCGTGATCGACTGCGTCTTGCGCTTGCCGAGGGCCGGTTTCTATCGCCTGTTGTTCTGTGTGGTGGTCCGACCCCATCTCCATCATTTCGTCGTGCCCGGCCGGCGCGCTGGCGATGGTCTCCTGGAACTGAGCCGGCGACATCCCCGGCAGCTTGCCGACAAAGGCGACCATATCCCAGATCAGCGGATCAGAATGGGACTTGCCCCAGGCTGGCATAGCCGTGAGCTTGACGCCGTGCTTGATAATCCAGAAGAGCTCGCCGGGGGAGTGATCGGTTTGGCCGGCCAATTTCGGCGCCTGGGGATAAAGGCCCTGGCTCAATTCGCTTGGCTCGACACCTGGTCCAAGATGGCAGCTGACACACATTTCCTGATAAAGGCCAGCGCCTCTCGCAATCCGATCCGCCGACGAAAGATCAGCCGGAGCCTGGATGTCGGCGGCACGAGATTCGATGGAGCGGTCCCGAACGTCATCGAGAACCGAATAGACAAATGGAGTATGCGGATCGTCGGCAGCGATATTGTATATGCCGAAATATACGAACGCCGCTCCGCCCAGAAGCAATACGCCGAGCAGAACTGCCGTAAACGTAAGACTCGGTAAATGCTCCCTTGCTGTCTTTCGTGCCATGGTCACTCTCCCTTCCGCGATCTGTTTTGAGCCGCAGGTTCAATACAAATCCGGGCCCTTTGGAACCCTACAAACCGCTCTCTTCGTGCGCCGCTTCCTTGCGGAAACGCGCGCCTGAAAAGAGCAGTGGCAATTCAGGTTCTGGGACAGACCTCATATCCGCGAAAGCCAAGTTCATCTTCTGCTTGTGGCAGCATGATGATCATCTCTGCTTCGCGCCGTCCATCATCTCCAAAGTCTTTGTCGACAGCCCGCAGCGTGACCTTGAGGTCGCCGTCCCGGAAAACACCTTCGTCCACCGAGGCAAGTGGAATCAGTTTACCATTGAGTTTGATTACGCCGGTTCTCTGGGATTCGTCATAGAGGAAAGAGGGGAAGCCGACCGCAGTGAGCCGGATCGTACATTTGCCCGCCAAGCCGCCCAGACTTGCGACGTCGGCGTCGCTCATTGTCTCGGGCTGGATTGCTCCGGTGGCAATTCCGGACAGCGCTTCGGCAGCGCCCATCTTCTGAGCCGGCGCCAGCGCCGGATCGAGCTTAGCTTCCTTGTCATTGCCGGGGGCCGAGTTCTGATTGCAGGCCCCGAGAGCGAAGGCTGCGGTAAGGACCCAAGACGTTGCGAGGCGGTTCATTGGGAATTCTCCTCTACCGGATTGACAATCGGCACCGCCGCCTGCGTTTGAGTCGGACGGGGCATGCGCTTGCCTGTTCTCACACCATTCTTCTGAATGTCTTCAATCAGATACTTCATCTCGGCGATTTCACGTCGCTGCGCGATGATGATGTCCTTCGCCAACTCTCGTGTCCGTGGATCTCGGATATGCGCGCGTTCGCTGGTCATGATCGCGATCGAGTGGTGCGGGATCATTGCCTGCATGTATTCGACGTCGTCGATCGTCTCCTGGCTGCGGACCAGCCACAGGGCGAGCGAGAACACCACGGCGGCAACGCTGAGGATGATAAAGTTCTTCGTCCTGTTTTTGTGCATCGACCACATGAACAGCAGCATGATCACCATCATTGCCGCACCCATGACAAACGCCATCCAAAAACGTGTTTCGCTCCAGAAGATGTGGTCGGCGCTGTAGGTGTTTGCATACATCAGGAAGAACATCACGACTGTTGACGTCGCGATCATCGCCATGAAGCGGGCGTAGTCTTCACCAGCCCCAGCTTCCTTATGTTGATCGTGACTTTGGGCCATTTTACGTCTCCTGTTTGCTCATCAGCTTGTAAACATACTGGGCGCTGCAACTGATCAGTAAAAACCCCGTTAGCGACTCAACGCCTGCGACCACCCTCAGGTGCCCCGTGGGATAAATATCTCCGAGACCCAGAGTTGTGACGTTGATCAGCGAAAAATAAAAATAATCCATCGAGGTCATGCTGACTTCTTTCTCAAATCCGCCGAGACCGATCGATGCAGCGAGAGCAAAACCCAGTGCGAACAATCCGGCCACTAACAGATGGCTCAATAACACCACGAGCTGGCCGGCCAGTGTGCGCGTCAAACTGCACGCCTGGTCAGGTGGCGCAATACGCTTAGCCCAGCGGATCATCCCAAGGTGAAGAGCAAGCGAGCTGAGAAACAGCAGCGTGGCGAGGAGCAGGGCGAGCGTCATACCCGCCGTTCGGCCGATTGACTGCGAGGCAAAAGCAGTCGCTCCCGATACGTCCAGAGCACCCTCAGAGAAATTGCGTGGCTCTGGAGCCGTGCCATCATAATAAGATACTGCCTTCGTCTAAAAATCGATCTGATCGCGCACATTATTCAAGCAGTCCCATTGCCGGGACTATTCTTTCCCCGCAGGAACACTCGCTCACCGATAAACACGGCGAGCATGCCTGCTGCGGCGTGGATCACGATTGCGGGATCAGTTCTGATTTTCACTCCGGCAAAGGCGATCAAGATGATCGCATCGGCAGCAAGGGCGCAAAGAAGAACAGACGCTCTGGCGCCGATTTCACGCCGCAGATGACGAAACACGCCCCAATGGACCAGCATATCCGTGACGAGATAGAAGAACGCACCGAGCGAGGCGATCCGGGACAGGTCGAAAAATACGGCGAGGGTGCCAGCAATGACGACAGTGTAGATGAGCATGTGACTGCGGATGCCCCCGCTCATGCCGAAGTGGCTGTGCGGGATCATCTTCATTTCGGTCAGCATCGTGAGCATCCGTGAGACGGCAAAGACGCTCGCGATAACGCCCGAGGTTGTTGCAGTCAGGGCGATCAGAACGGTGAAGTAGAAGCCAATCTGGCCCAGGCCGGGCTTGGCCGCGGCAGCAAGCGAATAGTCGCGGGCCTCGACAATTTGCGCGATCGTCAGGCTCGAGCCGACCGCAACGGCAACCAAGAGGTAAGTCACCACACAGATCGCAATGGAGATCATGATGGTCCAGCCGACGTTGCGATGGGGGTTGACGACTTCGCCGCCGCTGTTGGTGATCGTGGTGAAGCCCTTGAAGGCGAGTATTGAAAAAGCCACCGAAGCAACAAAATCGAGGGGGCCGGCTGAACGTGCGGTCTCGGAAAACGCACCCGAGGCGAACCCGCTGAATGTAATTGTGGCGATGGCGAACAATGCAATCCCGCCGATCTTGATCGCCGACATTACCAGCGAGAACAAGCTGACCGAGCGATTGCCCGACGCGTTCACCAGGTAGGCAAACACGATCAGCGCAAGTGCGGCTATGGCCAGTAAAACCCCGTTTTGTTCAAGACCGAAGGGGCGCAGCGCATAAGTGGCGAAGGTTCGGGCGACCAGGCTCTCGTTGATGACCATCGACAAGGCCATGAGCAGCGATGCCGCTGCAGCGATGGTGCCAGGACCGTAGGCCTTCTGCAAGATCATGGCGATCCCGCCTGATGAGGGCCAGGCGTTCGACATTTTGATGTAGCTGTAGGCCGCCAAGGCCGTTACCAGGGCGCCTGCGATGAAGGATAGTGGGAACAGCGGTCCTGCCAGTTCGGCGATCTGCCCTGTCAGCGCGAAGATTCCCGCACCGATCATGACGCCCGTGCCCATTGCGACGGCACCGCTCAAACTAATCGATCCGGGCGTATAGCCGGCTTGGCCGCCCTGGTGCGTATCGGCGTCGGTATGGTCCAACTATTTGCGCCCCGTTCCGCAGATGGGCTCTGGAGAAAGCTCTCTCGAACCCCCTCGGGGGCCTGGAAAAAGAGCCGGGGAGCGGGTGGCGTACTTCCTGATTTCATCAGGAAAGGAATTCCGCCTTTTCTGCTCGTCTATTCGCGCGAAGCGCACGCACCTCGGGCCGAACACCAGAAACCACAAGCCGTAGGCAGCGGGATAGTGGGTCATTTCCCGTGTTCTCCATGACCATGCCCGCCATGCAAAAACAGGTGCATGAGCGAGCAAAGCAGCAAGAGAAAGATCAGCAGGCTACTGCCTGAAAAGAGATGCGCGCGGTGCTCGTAGGCAAGGAGCAGTCCGCCAACCGCAAGGAAGAACAGGACGGCCACGCCTGCGCGCAACTTCCAGAAGCTGGTACTGGGCCGGGATCGGTGTGGAAGATTGCGATTGCGCGGTTGAGACTGCATCGGATCGTCCTCTCTTAGAAGCGCAAGTTGCGCAGCCGCAGTGCGTTAAGTACGACGGAGATGGAGGAAGCACTCATCGCAAAGGCGGCGAAGATCGGACCGATCAGGATGCCGAAGAACGGGTAGAGAATGCCCGCTGCGACCGGCACGCCCGCGCCATTGTAGATCAGCGCAAAGAATAGGTTCTGTCTGATGTTGCGCATCGTTGCCCGCGACAGCCGCCGGGCCCTGACGATGCCGTCGAGGTCACCCTTGACCAGCGTAAAGCCCGCGCTTTCGATCGCAACGTCCGCGCCTGTCCCCATGGCGATGCCAACATCAGCCTGCGCCAGTGCCGGCGCATCATTCACGCCGTCACCCGCCATCGCGACCTTATGTCCCTGGGCCTGCAACTCCTCGATGATGCGGACTTTGTCCTGTGGGAGCACATCGGCGCGGATATCGTCGATTCCGATCCGGCCGGCCACCGCGCGCGCGGTTCGTTCGTTGTCGCCGGTTGCCATAATGATCCGGAAACCGAGACGGTGAAGCGCCTCGATGGCTGCCGGCGTCGTCTCCTTGACCATGTCCGCTACACTGACGAGTCCGGCGACAGCGCCGTCGAGCACGACAAACATGACCGTTTCGCCTTCGTCGCGGCGGGCATTGGCCTTGTCGGTAAAGGCCGAGGCCTCCAATCCCATATCTGAAATGAGCGCAAGGTTGCCCAAAGCTACAGGGCGGCCGTCGACCATGCCCCTGACGCCCTTGCCGGTTACCGCCTCGAATTCCGAAGCCTCGGCCATTTGCACTCCGCGCTCCTCCGCGCCCCTGACGATCGCCTCGGCGAGGGGATGCTCCGATCCCCGCTCGAGCGATGCGGCAAGCCGCAGAACCTGGACCTCTTCGTGGCCTGCTTCGGGCAAAACGGCCACGAGCCGGGGCTTGCCTTCGGTGAGGGTGCCCGTCTTGTCGACGATCAGCGTATCAATCTTTTCGAACCGCTCCAGCGCCTCGGCATTTTTGATCAGTACGCCGGCTTGGGCCCCTCTGCCAGTTGCGGTCATGATCGACATGGGCGTGGCGAGGCCCAGCGCACAGGGACAGGCGATGATCAGTACCGCGACAGCCGAGACGAGGGCATAGGAAAGCGCAGGCACAGGCCCCCAGACGGCCCAGGCTATGAAAGAAAGAACCGCGACGCCCATAACGGCGGGCACGAACAGCCCAGCGACCCGATCGGCGTATTTCTGGATCGGTGCCCGGCTGCGCTGGGCATTGGCCACCATCTCGACGATCTGCGCGAGCATGGTGTCAGACCCCACGCGCCTCGCTTCGATGACAAGACTGCCCGTTCCGTTGATGGTCGCGCCGGTGACAGGATCGCCGGAGACCTTCTCGACTGGGACCGGCTCGCCCGAAATCATCGATTCGTCGACAGAGCTGCGGCCATCGAGGACGATGCCGTCGACGGGGACCTTGTCGCCGGGGCGCACGCGCAGACGATCGCCGACCTCGACGTCCTCAAGCGGCACCTCTTCCTCGCTTCCATCGTCGCGGATCCTTCGAGCGGTCTTTGCCGCCATGTCGAGGAGCGCCTTGATGGCCTTGCCCGTTCCCTCGCGGGCGCGAAGCTCCATCACCTGGCCAAGCAGAACCAGCGTGACGATGACCGCCGCTGCCTCGAAATAGACCCCGACGTGACCTTCCTCGTCCCTAAAGCCATCCGGGAAGATCCCTGGCGCGACAAGCGCGACCACGCTGAACAAATAGGCGGCGGCAACGCCCATCGATATCAGACTGAACATGTTGAGGTTCCAGGTCCGGAAACTGTTCCAGCCACGCTCGAAGAAGGGCCAGCCCGACCACAGGATGACCGGAGTGGCGAGCGCGAGTTCCAGCCACATGGCTGTGCGATCGCCGAAAAAGGCGCGGATACTCGAAAGGCCGACATACGGTGCCATTGCGAGCACGAGCAGAGGGACAGTCAGAATTGCACCGACCCAGAACCGTCTGGTGAAATCAATGAGCTCGGGATTGGGCCCCTCTTCCTGCATCGTGGCAGATTCGAGCTCAAGACCCATGCCGCAGATCGGACAGGATCCCTGTTTCACTTGCCGGACCTCGGGATGCATCGGGCAGGTATAGACAGGGCCGGAATAGTCCCGGGGAACTTCGTCGTAGCGCCCACCTTTCTCGGCAGGCGCAATCGTTGCGCTATGACCGTGCCCGTGACAGGCATGTTTGCCGCTCTCTTCCACAGCATCTTCGGGTACCAGATGCATGCCGCACTTGGGGCAGTCGCCGGGGCCGGTCTGCCGTACTTCGGGATGCATCGGGCAAGTAAAGACCACATCGCCGGAGCCGTTTTTCGTTTCGTGCTCAATGTGATCGTTCATGGCAGTTACCTCATTCTTATTGGTCATGCCCCCGGTCCTTCTGATCGTCGGCGGGGAAAATCGGCAGTCGGCAGCAGCGTAGTCATCGCTTCTGCCAGGGCGCCTGCCAGCGATATCGCATTCGAAGGGTGTGGAATACTGTTTGTCGTCACGAGGCGCGCCGCGCCAGCGGCGCGGATGTCTGCTTGTGCTTCGCCGGCGAACACCGCGTGGATTACGATACAGACTGGCGCGCGCGTCCCGGCCTCGAGGAGACGCGTGATGGCTTGGGCCATCGTCCGTCCGGACGACGCAATGTCGTCCAGGATCACCGGGGTCCCGCCGCGAAGCACAGCGCTGGTAGGGATGCTGATTTCGACCTCGCGGTCCCCGTGACGCTGCTTGGCCAGCACCTCATGGGGGCGCCCAGCGAGACCAGCTACTTCAGAAACCCACTGTTCGCTCTCGCTGTCGGGTCCGATGAGGATGGCATCGGGAACATTGTCTTCAATCCAGCGGGCAATGATGGGGGCCGTGATCACACGCCGCGCCGGAATCGTGAAAATATTCTGCAGATTGGCGATGCGGTGCAAATGCGGATCGACGGTCACCAGCCAGTCGAAGCTTTGCTCGAGAAAACGGGCAAATAGGGGTGCACTGACTGCCTGCCCGGGCGCAAACCGCCTGTCCTGCCGCATGTAGGCGAGGTAAGGGGCGATTAGTCCTACGCGCCGGGCACCCAGTTCACGTGCGGTTTCAGCCGCGAAGCGCATGGGAAGGGCGAGCGTATCCGGATCGCGTAAAGTCGCCAGGATCGCCACATCGCGTCCGGCGATTTCCTCTGGAAAAGAGACGAGGCTTTCTCCGTCCGGGAAGTGATGAAGGCCAATCTCGAAGTATGGCAAACCCGCAACAGCGGCGATTTGCGCTCCCAAGGGGACCATTTGTGGAAAAGCGGCAAGCACAGTGTTCACGACTGGTTCTCAAGGATTACAGGCTCAGGGCCTGCCATGGCAAAATCTTTCGCCCAGGCAAGTTCGCCCGGGGTTTCTGCGTGGATCTCGTACAAGGTTTCTCCCTGGTCCACGCGCACTCCTGGTTTGGTCATGAGCAGAACGCCGGCCAACTTGCGATTCGGCGCACCGGCCAGTTTGGCAATCTTGCCGATGCGGCGGTTGTCTATGGCGCGAACCAGGCCGCTGGAACTCGCAACGATCGGCAAGCGGTGCGCTGCTGCGCCAGGCTCGGAAAATCCGCCTTGCGCATCACAGATCGCGAAAAACTTTCTTTCGGCCGCGCCGTTATCGAGCAGTTCGACTGCCTTTGAACGGCCACGGTGAGCGTCATCGCCAATCAGGTCGAACAACGCTCCGGCGAGATCGAGCGCACGCTCGCGAAGATCGAGAGGCGCATGCTTATCGCGGCGCAGAACCGCGAGCAGGTCGCGCGCTTCGAGCGCCGGGCCGATGCCTCTGCCGACCGGTGCCGATCCGTCACTGTGGTGGATTAGCAATTTGAGATTGAGCGCATCGCCGACGGCAAGCAATCGTTGGCTGAGAGAACGGGCCGCTTCGGGCGAGCGGATTTTGGCCGTTGGACCCACGGGCATGTCGATCAGCACATGCGACGAACCGGCGGCCGCTTTCTTGGACAGAACGCTGGCCACGAGTTGACCATCGCTGTCGAAGTCCAGCGGCCTCTCGATTCTGACAAAGAGATCATCAGCCGGACTGAGATCGAGCTTGCCGCCCCAAACGAGACAGCCGCCTTCCAAATCGACGACGCGGCGCATAGCCGCAAGATCCAGCGCGACCGGAGTCATGACTTCCACTGTGTCGGCCGTCCCCGCAGGCGAAGTGATTGCCCGGCTCGATGTCTTCGGAATACGAAAGCCTGCCGCCGCGACAATCGCCACGACGATCGGCGTCGTTCGGTTGCCCGGGAGACCCCCGACGCAATGTTTGTCGAGCACAGGGCCTTGCCCCCAGTCGAGAGTCTGGCCAGCCTCTTTCATCGCACGGGTCAGAGCGATTGTCTCGTCGATGTCGAGGCGATTGCCGGCGCACGCGGTAATGAAGGCGGCCAGATCGAGATCGGATAAACGATGGCCAATGGTGTCCGAAACGATCGCCTGGCATGCCGCTGCGTCAAGTCGCTGGCCATAAACCTTCGCGCGAATGGAAGAGGTCGCCTGCGCCGGTTCCGGATGGAAGAATGTCGCAAGATCGCCGTCTTGAGCGTTCAACGCTTGCCATGCAGCCTCACTCAGGCCTGCGTCCTCACGTGAGAGCCAATCGGCGGCGGTGACCACGTTCAGTGCAGCGACGATCGAGCGCTCACCAAGAACGATCCCGACTTTTGTCAGCGCCGAGAAACCTTCTGCGCGGCACAGGTCGCAATCCTCCCGCATGTAGACGACCGGCTGGCGATAGGTGTCGATACCGGCTCTAGTCAGGGCAAGCGAGTGTACATCCTTCTTCATGCCGGACTCTGCATGCTGACTTGCTCGAGATGCTCGGGCACCCGAGCGCGCCATCCGAGTTCGTGCTCGATGCGAAAGCGCAGGGCATCCGCACTTTCTGGTTCGCCGTGAGTCACGTATGTCATCTTCGGTGGAGGAGCCTTGCGCATCCAGCCGATTAGCTCGTCAGCGTCGGCGTGACCCGAAAGACTTCCAAGCTCGACGACCTCTGCCTCGATCTCGAGTTCACGCCCGAATATGCGCAGCGTGCGCTCGCCCCGCACGAGCGCGGCGCCGCGGGTGCCGCCAGCCTGGAAACCGCTTAGAACGATAGCGTTCCTGGGATCGGGACCGAAACTGGCGACATGATGCAGGACGCGGCCGCCGGTGAGCATTCCGCTGGCGGAGACGACGATAAGCGGCCCGCTGCGGCGGTTCAGCTCTTTCGACTCCTCCACAGTTCGGACCCTCTCCGCCACATCGTTCATAGCCTTGCAGTCTTCCCAGGAAACGCGATGCTCGTCGTGAAAGCGATGATAGATTTCGGTAGCACTGATCCCCATCGGGCTGTTGAGGTAGACCGGTACGTAGGGGATCGCGCCACTGTTGCGCAGCCGCGCGATCTGCAACATGACGCCCTGAATCCGACCCACCGCGAAAGCGGGAATGACGATGACGCCTCCCCTTTTTGAGACGCGATTTATGACGTCGGCAAGCTCCTGCGCCGCATCCACGTGCGGATGCTTGCGGTTGCCGTAGGTAGATTCGCTGACGAGAATGTCCGCGCCTTCGAATGCTTTTGGCTCACGCATCATGGGATCGGTCTGGCGCCCAAGATCACCGCTGAAGTGGATGCTTCGAGAACCTGCCTGTAATCTGATCTGCGCCGCCCCGAGTAAGTGTCCGGCACGAATGAAACGCGCCTCTAGCTCGTCTCCCAGCTCCAGCTCGTTGCCGAAGTCGACAGCGTCGATCTGCTCGAGCGCACGGTTCGCGTCGTCCTGCGTGTAAAGCGGCAAAGGGGTCTTGTGCTTCGAATAGCTCTTCCTGCGGGCATAGCGCGCCTCTTCTTCCTGCAGGTGGCCGCTGTCGGGAAGCAGAAGTCCGCAAAGCTCGGCCGTCGCGGGCGTACAATGTATCCTTCCCCTGAACCCATCACGTACCAGCGCCGGAAGATAGCCCGAGTGATCCAGATGTGCGTGGGTGAGCAACACCGCGTCGATCGATTGCGGCGGGATGGGGAAGGGATTCCAATTGCGCAACCGGAGTTGCTTGTAGCCCTGGAAGAGTCCGCAATCGACGAGGATTCTCCGACCGCCCTTTTCTACCAGATAGCGTGATCCGGTCACCGTTCCGGTGGCGCCCAGAAATTGTAAAGTAGCGTCGTTGCTTGATCCCATTTCTAATTGCTCCCGTCCTCGTTTCAACGGTCGCGGGATGTGTCCGGTCCCGCGGACCTTCGAGCGAAAAAGTGGTGCAGCGGGACCAGTAGAAGTGCAGCGTACCACCCGTAAAGGAAGCTTCCGACTGCACCGGCTAAAAATCCCTCGACAGTGAGCCATTCGAAGCCTGGCAAGAGCGGAGCCCAGGCTTCCACCATATGAAACCGGCCCGGAACGAGCAGGCCGAAGGCGACGCACAGAAGATAGCTGATCAGCACGAAAAGACTGAGCGTCCACCCCCAGATCCAGATGCCGCGCCCGATCGATATTTCAGACATGCTATCTCCTCCTGCTTCGGTTCAACCAGGCAATATTGCCGATGGATACTCGGACAGGACAGGATTTCAGAATTTTCCGGTTCCTGCCGCTGGCCTATTGCTGTTTGTTGCTCTTCAACGGCTTTCCTCTTGGAACGCCTCACGCGGCAGTTGAGCTAGTATCTTGCAAAGACCCTGCGTCCTGCGTCTCCAAAGGCAATGACCTCATAAGACTGTCGCTGTGCGCCCATTTCCATTCCGGGAGAGCCAAGTGGCATCCCGGCAACCGCCAGACCATCCACGCCTTGCGGCCGCTCGCGGAGTAGTTTTGCGATCGCGTCGGCGGGAACATGACCTTCAATGACATAACCCGACACGATCATAGTGTGGCATGAGCGCAAATCTTGCGGTACATTTTGCGCATCTTTGAAGGCGCTCATATCGGGTTCGTCCACTGTCGCCACCCGGGCGTCCATATTGTCGCTGACATGGTCCGCCCAGGCTTCGCAGCACCCGCATTGCGGATCGCGGTGCATGGTATAGCTGGTCGCCTGCGCAACATTCGTGCAGGCCGCCAACGTGGTTAGCAGCACACCTGCCGCATATTTTCTTACTGCTCGTCTCATTCGGTGCCGTACCCCTTTTCCGAAGCCGCTACTTTTGCTCATCCTCCATGGGTCTAATCACGGAAGATCAGAGACTGCTTGCACAGAAGGTCAAGAGGTTTTGGGCCTCAAGCTTCAGGTGCCTCTGAATCAACTACGAATGACGGGCGCAAATCCCTCAAGAAAAATTTTCGAGGGGTCAGTGCAATTCCTGCGTATGATAAATACCAGCAACAAATCGGCATTGATCTGGGTCATGGACGATAGAGAAATCGATAGGCTTCTTCAGAAGCTAGCGCTTGAGAATATGCCGGAGAGCATCGTTCCCGAGTTTTACGATGGTATCTGGGAGCGGATTGGCCGACTCCAGCAGGGTAGAGAGTCGCGGCACAAAATGATGGCGGCGTTTTGTATTGTTGCTCTCGGGCTTGGGGCGGGCATGGCGACGACCGGGGTTCCAGCGGCGGCACAAAAGCATCGCTATGCGATCGTTGAAGGAGCCGACCTGTCCCCCGCAGCTTTGTTGCATATCAGCCGATGAAACTGTCGCCGCTCTATGTCCTCGCGCTCCTCATCCTTGCAATTCTTGCTGGATCCATAGGCGCCGTTGCGACGAACCATTGGCTCAATGAGGAGAGCGATCGCGCGGGTCTGCACGCTTTCGTCCATGAAGAGCTGCAATTGACAGCCGAGCAGGATGCGCGCCTCGAAGCGCTTGAGGCTCAGTTCGCGATTGAGAAGAGGCGCCTGGAGTTGTCGCTTCAAGCTGCCAATGCCGGGCTTGCTGCTGCGATGGATGATGAACATCGCTACGGCCCCAAGGTCGGTACCGCGATCGATGCAGTCCACGAAAGAATGGGTGACCTTCAGAAGGCGACTGTCCGCCATGTCTTCGACATGCGGGCACTGCTGAACGCCAGGCAGCAGGAAGCCTTCGACCGACAGGTTGGAAGTGCCCTTACCAGCGAACCCCGAGAATGAATCGGCGTGCGGGGCGAAACGCTAGAAGATGAAAAGCGGATTGTCGCATCAGCCAGGATCGGAGGCCGTGCGGCCTTTGACCAGCTTGCTCGCCACTACGCGCCCGGACTGCTGGTCCTGGCCGAGAGGATGATGGGCAACTCGGCCGATGGCGAAGATGCTGTGCAAGATGCTTTGGCGGCGGCTTGGTTAGCACTCCGACAATTCGATCAGAAGCGTCCCCTGGGGCCATGGCTTGCGACCATCACGATGAACAAGTGCCGCGATGGCCTGCGCAGGCGGAGGCTCGCATTGTTCTTTCATATCGATGGCAGCGAGCAAGACTACGTTATCCCTGATGATCGTCCCGGCCAGGAGAGAGAGCTCGTAAGCCGTCAGGAGCTCGCGAGGGTAAAACGGGAGATATCCCTCCTTCCCCAAAAGTTCAGGGAGCCATTTGTGCTCGTAGCGCTCGAATCCTACAGCCAGGCCGAAGCTGCCCAAATTCTCGGCATCAGTGAAAAGGCCGTAGAAACCCGCATCTACCGCGCCCGAAACTCTCTCAAGGAAAAGTTCGAGAAATTTTGAGGGGCGGACTGTTTTCCTTCGTAGATTAACCAGAACAGCCAGACCAGAGATAGCAAATGACATCAATTGATCGACGAAAGTTTTTGACCGCCGGCACAGCTTCTCTCGGCGCTCTGGGATTCGTGGGCGCAATGCCTGCCTGGGCGCGCGGGACGCTGGACGGGACTCTCGCCCGCCGCGGAAGTGACGTCCTTTCAGGTGACTACCAGACGATGACAGTCGCGGACGCCATGTTTACGACAGGGACTCGTCGCGGACCCGGCGTTACCGTCAACGGGACAATTCCTGGACCGCTATTGCGGCTGAAAGAGGGCCAGAACCTGGTCGTCGATCTCGTCAACGACAGTTCGATGGGCACTTCGATCCATTGGCATGGGTTGTTGGTGCCTTTTCTGATGGACGGCGTGCCGGGCGTTACCATGGCTGCGGTCGAGCCGGGTGAGCGATTTCGCTACGAATTCCCGATCCGTCAGGCGGGGACCTATTGGTGGCACGCGCATACGCTGCAGGAACCGATGGGTCATTACGGCCCGATCATCATCGATCCGGCCGGGGAGGAGGCCCATAGCTATGACCGGGACTATGTGGTCATGCTGTCTGACTGGTCGCCGATGCATCCGCACACCATCATGAAAAAACTGAAGGTGGCCGATGCGCCCTTCAACTTCCAGAAGACCACCGCGACCGACAACTATCCACTGAGCGGTGCGGAGCGGCGGATGTGGGCGCGCATGCGGATGATGCCGACCGATATCTCGGACGTATCCGCGCCGCTCTTCACCTATCTCCTCAATGGCCACGGGCCCGAGGACGGGCTGGAGTTCGCTTTCCGGCCGGGCGAGCGGGTACGCCTGCGATTCATCAACGGTGCGGCGATGAGCTTTTTCAATGTCCGTATACCGGGGCTGGCAATGACCGTCATTGCCGCCGATGGTCAGGATGTCCGCCCTGTCGAGGTTGACGAATTTCAGATCGGTAATGCGGAAACCTATGATGTCATCGTCGAGCCCGGAGCTGGCGATGCTTTCACAATTGTCGCTGAGGCGATGGACCGATCGGGCATGGGGCTGGCGATGCTGACCAGTCGTCCCGGCCTGCGCGCGCAAGTTCCGCCGCTCCGCGATCCGCCCCTTCTGACCATGGCGGACATGGGGATGAGTCAGGGCGGGGCAGGATCTATGACTGGCATGGATCACGGCGAAGCCTCCGCTGGCGGCGCAATGGATATGGGCTCCATGTCCATGCGCGACACGTCCCTGCTTCCGCCCAATGTCAAGGTGGGTCCCGGGATTGACATGGTGGCGATGAACCCGGTTGACCGGATGGGCGACCCGGGCACCGGTCTGAAGGACGTTGGGCATCGCGTATTGACCTACAAGCAGCTCGTAGCGGCGCGCATGAATCCGGATATGCGGCAACCGACCCGGCTCAAGGAGATTCATCTTACTGGAAACATGGAGCGCTACATGTGGTCATTCGACGGCAAGAAGTTCTCCGCCGTCACTGACGACCCAATTCGTTTTGCCTTTAATGAGAGAGTCCGGGTCAAGCTCGTCAACGATACGATGATGGCGCACCCGATCCATCTGCATGGGCATTTCTTTGAATTGGTTAATGGGGCGCCCGGCATGCATCAGCCACGCAAGCACACGGTGATTGTCCAGCCCGGCGGTAGTGCGCAATTTGACCTGACCGCCAACGAACCCGGCGACTGGGCATTCCACTGCCACCTCATATACCACATGCACACCGGCATGTTTCAGGTCGTCACTGTCCGGCCGCTCGATGGAGGAGAAGGCTGATGAAGCGCGCCATCCTCTTCTCGCTCCCCTTGCTTGCGTTGTCCGCGCCGGGCTGGGCGGAGCAACATGACCATGCCACGGCCGCTCAGGTAGAGCCTGCAGACCCAGCTGCTACAACGACAGCGGCACAACAGGAGGTCATGGACCATTCCGCGATGGAACACGGCGAAATGGAGCACGGGAAAATGGATATGCCCGTCGACCAGGAACCGATGGCTCATTCACAAATGGATCATGGTTCGGTGCCCATGCCCAGACAGGAAGCGCCCATGGACGCTTCGAAAATGGACCATGCATCGATGGTCGATCAGTCACCGATACCGGCGGGGCCACCGCCGCCCGAAGCCTTTTCTGCCCCGGCATTTGCGGCAGACGAATTTGTTGGCGCGGACAAAATGGCTGCGTCGCGCGCGTCCGTCGTGCGTGAGGTCAGCGGCGTGCCTGTTTACTGGTTTCAGGCTGATCGAGCCGAGTATCGGGCGCGAGAAGGCAAGGACGGTTATCTCTGGGATGTACAGGGCTACTATGGCGGCGATATCGACAAGTTCTGGTTCAAGAGTGAGGGCGAGGGCAACTTCGGCGAGAAACCGGAATCTGCGGAAGTTCAGGCCCTCTGGAGCCATGCGATCGCACCTAGGTGGGATATTCAGGCTGGTGTTCGACAGGATTTGACTGGCCCCGAACGGACGCACGCGGTCATAGGCGTGCAAGGGCTCGCGCCATATCTCTTCGAACTTGATGCGGCAGCGTTTGTCTCAAACAAGGGCGACATCACCGCGCGGATCGAAGGTGAGCTGGACCAGCGTATTACCCAGCGCCTGATCCTCCAGCCTCGCGCAGAACTCAGTCTGTCGGCCCAGGACATACCTGAGCTCGGTATCGGTGCTGGCCTCGACCGTGCCGAGCTGGGCCTGCGTCTGCGCTATGAGTTTGTGCGCGAGTTTGCGCCCTATATCGGTGTTGAACAGGAATGGAAGGTGGGCAAGAGCGCCGATTACGCCAGAGCTGCCGGAGAAGATCCAAGCGTGACAAACTATGTGGTTGGCATTCGCTTGTGGTTCTGAGGCGCATTGTGAAGCCATAGGCAATTCCTCAGGAAGAACATTTCCATGGTAGACTCATCTGTTTTATCCTTCCGTACGCTCGATGACATCGACGTTGCTGGCAAGACCGCCGTGGTCAGGGTTGATCTGAATGTTCCTGTTGAGAACGGGGCGGTGACGGACGTCACTCGGATTAAGCGTATAGTTCCCACGCTTCGCGAACTGATCGACAAAGGAGCGAAAGTTGTTCTTCTTTCTCACCTGGGGCGACCAAAGGGAATGGCCGCACCGGACTTGAGCCTCGAGCCGGTCGCCAGCGCGCTGTCTGCAATACTCGCGAGGCCCGTCCGCTTCGTTGCGACGGACTGGCGCGATGGCCGCGCTTCGGCTGCTCTGGAGGGCACCGCGCCGGGCGATGTGCTGCTTATGGAAAATACCCGCTTTCATCCGGGTGAAGAGACGAACGATCCGGAACTGGCTGCCCAGTTCGCGAGCCTCGGCGATGTATATGTGAATGATGCATTTTCAGCCGCACACCGCGCCCACGCATCAACCGAAGGCATTGCGCACATCCTTCCGGCGGTGGCAGGGCGCGCTATGCAGGCCGAACTCGAGGCCCTCGGACTGGTTCTCCAGGATCCGGATCGCCCGGTATTCGCGCTCATAGGAGGCGCCAAGGTTTCAACCAAGCTCGATCTTCTCGTCAATTTGGTAGCCAAAGTACAAGTCATCGGTATTGGCGGTGCGATGGCCAACACCTTCCTGGCAGCCCAAGGCCATCCAATCGGAAAATCGTTGGTCGAAAGTGAGATGCTGGGCACTGCGCGCCAGGTGATCCAGCGCGCGAAAGCGGCGGGCTGCGCAGTGCTTCTGCCCGTCGACGCGGTTGTCGCCGACGAATTAAGCGCGGGAGTTGAAACACGCACGGTGTCGGTCGATCAGGTCGGTGCAAATGACCTGATTCTCGACATCGGTCCCGCGACGGTGGCTCTCTTTGAAGACAAATTGCAGGAGGTGCGTACTCTCGTCTGGAACGGTCCGCTTGGGGTCTTCGAAGTTTCACCTTTCGACCAGGGCACGATAGCGGTCGCGCGCGCGGTTGCCGATTTGGCAGAAACTGGCCGGCTTCGAGCAGTCGCGGGGGGAGGGGACACAACTGCAGCTCTCAATCAAGCCGGCGTTACCGAACGCTTCAGCTACGTTTCGGCTGCCGGCGGAGCGTTCCTCGAATGGCTCGAGGGCAGGCCGTTACCGGGAGTTGAAGCATTGAAAGCGTGAGGTTCGGGTTCGCCTAGGCGCCGAAATATGTGAGTTATGGCGATCCGCGATGTTCCTGCGATTTTTGATCATCGAGTGCTTGCTCCAGCACTTTCATGTCGGCGTGCTGCGCGTTATTGAGTTCTTCGACGGCAGTGACGGTTTTTTTTGGAATACGGGGTTGGCTCAACAAGACGTTGGACATTTCTATCGCGCCGCGATGGTGCTCGATCATCTTTCGCAACCAGATTTCGGAAACATCGGAACCATCAATAGCCATGGACGCGTCGTGCATGGATTGTATCGGGCTCACGAAGATAAAAGCGCTTTCCATGTTGACCGGACCATCGCGCAGCAGCTTTTCGAGTTGGACGGCAGCCCGTTCCTGGGCCTTCACGGTTCTCCTTGCCAGATCAGCGATTCGAAGGGGTGGATTTTGCTGAAGGGCAATCCTCGAGATCTCTGCTCCACCTTCATGGTGCGCGATCATCATTCTTACCCAGTTGTCGCCTGAACTGGTCCCAATGGCAGACCTCATGTTGTCGTACATGGCGGTTTCGGCATAGAAGAACGGGCCAAGATCGAACGAAATGGCCTCGCTGGGCACACTCTTGGCCGCCTTCCCGCTCTGTTGGGGTTCTGCTTGGTTACATGCAGTCACAAGCACCGAAAGACTGATCGCCACTACCTGCCGCAAACGCATTTGAATCTTCATATCAGCTGATCTTACGATGGAATCGGTCGAAACTCTTATCAGTCCGACGATCGTTCGTCACACGCAATTGCCGAGGAAGGTGGTCAGGCGAGCGGGAACTTGAAACGAGAGGCGAAGATCCGTTTCCTGGAGACGGGGCTCGGATCGTGCTGCTTGTTCATTGTAGATTTTCGCTTTGGTAGGCGAGGAATGTGGATGGGCTGATCGGGTCAGCTATCACGGCACGTGCGTTTGCAATGGTCGAGTCGCGCAGTCAGAATTTAACGCCAGACGAAGCCGGCCTTTTGGTCGTTGTTTGCATCGTAGGGCAACGAGAAAGAGGCGCTCATTGGCTTTGCATCTGATCTTTGCGGCAATGACACCGCTAATTGCGGTCTTCGGTCTTCTGGTCGTAGCGCGTATGCCCGCCGCCAGGGCCATGCCGCTCAGCCTAGCGTTAACAGCCATTGTCGGGGTCACCGCATGGCGAATGCCCCTTCGTCAGGTTCTGGCGGCAATAGCCGAAGGCACGGTGATCGCCGCATCGATCCTCTGGATCATCTTCGGTGCTATCCTCTTGCTCAAGGTCCTGACCGCAAGTGGAGCAATGGCGACAATTCGCGTCGGTTTCACCCGCATTACGCCCGACCCGCGGGCACAGATCGTTGTCATCAGTTGGCTATTCGGCGCTTTCCTGGAGGGGGCTGCAGGATTCGGCACGCCGGCAGCGATCACCGCGCCAATGTTGGTAGCGCTCGGTTTCACGCCAATCTCTTCTGTTGTGCTCGCCCTTGTTGCCGACAGTAGCCCGGTGACATTTGGTGCGATCGGAACCCCGGTTCAAATCGGATTGGCCGAGGGCCTTCAGACAGGTGCCAATTTTTCTCCAATTGCTCTTGAAGCCATGGGAGGCAGGACAGCAGCCACTTTCCTCCAGGATGTCGCGGTCCAAGCAGCAGCGATCGATATCGTCGCCGGCAGCCTGATTCCCCTTGTCCTGATCGTGATGTATTCGCGGTTTTTCTCGCAAAGCCGCAGTTGGGCATATGGATTTGCGGCATGGCGCTTTGCGCTGTTTGCAGGCCTGGCCTATACGGTTCCCGCCTATGGCGCAGCACGTTGGCTCGGGCCGGAACTGCCAGCACTGCTCGGTTCGCTCCTGGGCTTGGCATGCGTGATCCCCATCGCCCTCAAGGGCTGGATGCTGCCTGCCTGCTCGATTCCGGATTGTCATGTCGTGCATGCAGATGAACCGGCGATCGACATGCTTGCGCTGGCACGGGCGTGGCTGCCCTATCTGCTCCTTGCCTTCCTGCTCATTGCGACGCGCACCGAGTATCTCCCCTTGAAGGCCTGGCTTCTGGGGTTGGCTGTTTCCTGGGATGGAATTTTCGGAACCGAGATCGGTGTGACCGTCGCGCCGCTCTACCTTCCTGGCGCCATTTTCGTCGCTGTTGTCCTCGTCACGTTTCCTTTGCAGAGGTTGAACAGCCGGGCAACCGGCCAGGTACTGCGCGAGACCTGGAGTACTGTGTTGAAAAGCGCCTGGGCGCTTGGCGCGGCGGTCCCGATGGTTCGCATATTCATTCAGTCAGACGTGAACTCCGCCGGACTGGGAAGCATGCCGATGGAGCTCGCCCGCCTTGCGTCCGACGCACTCGGCACGGCCTATCCTCTCGTGGCGCCCCTGGTTGGCGCGCTCGGCAGTTTTCTCTCCGGCAGCGCGACGTTTAGTAACATGACTTTTGCCCAGTTTCAGGCAACTGCCGCTAGCGAGGCGGGGTTGTCCGCAAAGATTGTCCTGGCGGGGCAAATGCTGGGTGCCAACGCCGGAAATATGGTTTCGGTTCTAAACGTCGTTGCCGCGGCCGCTGTCGTCGGCCTCTTGCGAAAGGAAGGGACAATCATTCGTTACACTTTGGTGCCGATGCTCGGCTACGCATTATTGTCAGGGATGATCGTCTTTCTTCTAACCACCGCATCCTGATTGTCGCGCTGCATCGTGATGCTCTGACAGCGTTTTGGCGAGTCCCCAGAGCGGCGCGATGATGATGTTCTGGGCAAGCTGCGGGGGGCGCGGATTGCGGAGAAGCGCCTACCCTTGCGTCATGCGCTCCTCTGCGGGATGCGGAACATTGTCTTCATGTATTTGATGTCGCATACCGTTTACTGGCCCTGACGCAGCAAAACCCCAGGGGGCACTGAGGGAGCTACCAATTGCCCGTCGGTGGGAGCTGGCGAGCGCAACCAACATTCGGCATGTTCTTGGCAGGGCGTTCGCCCCTTTTGAAGATGAGAGTGGGCGGCCCCGGCTTCACCGACGACCGCCCATTCTTGGTTCGGTCTTATTTGGACGGTGTTGCGCTCTGCTGGGCCGCCATCTGTTCCATCATGTCATGCATCATCATCATGCGTTCGTGACACGCCTGCATCATGGCCGACTGGTCGCCTTGCATCATGCGGGCCATGTGTTCTTGCATCTTCTGGCGGTGCTCGGCCATCAGCCTCTGGCGCTCCGCAGGGTTAGTGGCGGCTCGCGCCTGCTGCATCAGCGCACGCATCTCCTCCATCTTCTGACGGTGCTCCTGCATTGCCGCAGAACCCATCATCATGCCTGCATCTTTGTCCGGTTGACCGGCCGCCTCGGTGTGAGAAGAATCGTGCTGGTGCTGCGCTTGTTGTGCCATGGCAGGAGACATCGCGAGGCCAGTGGCTAGCGCGGTTACAAAAAATATACGTTTCATCGTCATTTCCTTCTTGCTTGCTGGGTTGATCTTGAGCCTTCTATACGAAGGTATCTTCTTAGGAGCGAATGCTACGAACGGGTGAAATACATTCATGAATCGCTGTCAGAGCGCGGCAATCACTGCTTCCAGTTTGTCTCTCACTCCGGCAGCGATTTCGCTGAGCGCCTCGTTTTCTATCGCCTGCATCGAGGCGACCGGATCGACCGCTGCCACTTCGAACGCGTCGGCGCCCGCCTGCTGAATAATGACGTTGCAAGGTAGCATCGTTCCGATCTTATCCTCGGACTGAAGTGCTTTGTACGCCAGCTTCGGATTACACGCGCCGAGAATTCGGTAAGGCCGGAAGTCCGCGCCGAGTTTGTCCTTCAGCGCTACCTGCAGGTCGATCACCGTGAGAATGCCGAAGCCTTTCTCCTGCAGCGCTTCCTTCACGCGCTCCTGTGCAGCGTCGATGTCGCCGGCTTCTATGGTCTTGGCAAAATAATAGCTCACATCTGCTTCTCCTTTGTCGATGCGCTTGGTTTCCGTCCCCAATTGAGTCTGATTGGGCCGAAGGCTGCGAACACAGCGCTCGTAGAGGACCAAATCGTCACTTGTTGCTACCTGGACAGGCAGCTGTCTCTGGCGGGCAGGGATTTATAACTTTTTTGGATGTTCAATATGTTAGACCTTCTTAATCGGGCTACAGCCATTCTGCTCGTAGTCGCATGCGATCTTATTGCGCTCGCCAGCGTGCAGGGCGAAGCTCATGTCACCGACCATAATCCGCCTGGGCCCGTCCCATCCCTCGGGTGCAGATACGGTTAAACGCCCACATCCGATTTCCATATCGAGCCACTGGCCGCGGTGCCGGATGCGGAAGCTCAGCCCTTGGAGTTCTTCTGGCAGGCAAGGATTGAGGTGCAGCAAGTCGTCGCGGATCTCGAGCCCGGTGTGGCCCCTCTGGACGAGATCGATGGTGCCAGCCATCGCACCAAGATGGATTCCCTCGCGCGTCGTTCCACCCTGACCGTCGGCGATATCACTCTCAAGCGCCTCCTTGAGCTGCGTCCAGGATGCCGCACGGTTGGAGCGGGCGAGCACCCAGGAGTGGACGATGCCGCTTAGCGACGAGCCGTTTGAGGTTCGCTTCAGATAATAGTCGACGGTTCGCGTGATCATCTCGCCTTCGAAGTTATATCCGAGATGCGAGAAAAGCTCTCGAAGCTCCTCGGCCGAAAAGAGATAGAACAGCATCAGCGCGTCAGCCTGCTTGGACGCCTTGTAGCGATTGACGGTGTCGCCTTCCGCCTCGAGGATGCGGTCGAGGCGGCGAATGTCGCCGTATTTTTCGCGGTAGATGTCCCACTCGAACTCCAGAAGCCGTTCATAGCCTTCGAACTGGCTGATCACCCCCTCGTGAAATGGCACCAGCAGCTTGCGCCCAATCTCATCCCAGCTGGTGATCTCGTCGCCGGTGAGCGCCAGCGTCTCGCCGAGTTCGACCCGTCTATCGGTATCGAGGAGGGCGCGGGCCTCCAACGCGCGGCGAAATACCCAAGCCGCCATGATATTGGTATAGGCGTTGTTGTTGAGGCCTGGTGTGTCCGACCACGGATAACGGTCGTGGTATTCGTCCGGTCCCATCACGCCGCGTATTTCGTATCGACCGCGAATTTGGTTGAAGGTGGCGATGCTGGCCCAGAAGCGGGCGATTTCGAATAGCATTTCAGCGCCGTAAAGGGACAGAAACTCCCGGTCTCCAGTGGCCTGGTAATAGCGCCAGACATTGTAGGCGATGGCGGCGTTGACGTGTCGTTGCAGGTGCGAATTATCGGGCAACCAGCGGCCGGATTTGGGGTTGAGATGGAGAATCTGCGTCTCCTCGCGCCCGTCGCTGCCACTCTGCCAGGGGTACATGGCGCCGCGGTATCCCGCTTCCCGTGCCAACCGCCGAGCAGCAGGCAGCCGCCGATGGCGGTAGCGCAACAGGCCGCGCGTAATCTCGGGAATCCGCATATTGAGGAAGGGAAAGATGAAGAGCTCGTCCCAGAAAATGTGGCCGCGATAAGCCTCGCCATGAAGCCCGCGCGCCGGCACACCGACGTCGAGATCGACGCTGTGCGGCGAAACGGTCTGCAGCAAATGGAAGATATGCAGCCGCAGGATCATCTGCGTGCGGCCTTGACCCTCCATCACGATGTCGCAGCGGTGCCACAGGTGTGACCAGGCGCGGGCGTGATCCTCGAGGAGGCTCTCGAACCGCCCTGCCTCACTCAGCGTTTCTACGGCCGCCAGCCCCGGGCTAGAGATCGCATGATCCCGGGAGGAATGCAGCGCGATGATCTTTTCGATGGTGACGGGATGTCCCTCCGCCACCTCGAAGTTCAACGCATGTGCGGCATAGCCTTCGGCCTGCCGAAATTGCCGTTCAATCTTATCCGATACTTTGTCGGCATAGACTCGGGTATGGGCTGCCACGGCTATCCGGATGTACGACTGGCTGGTCTCGGCCACCAAGAGGATGCCGTCCTCGCCGAACTCTTCGGATGCCAGCGGGACCAGGTGCTTGCCGCCGAGCTGGCGGTAGCGTGCTACGCCGGAATTGATCACTCGCCCGTCGAGAGCGGAGAGAACTTCGATCCGTCCCGACCAGTTTTCCGGGGTAAGCGTCCATTCGATCGCGGCAAGGTGCGGCGCGCCCATGTGGACGAGGCGGCAGGCGGCGAGGCTCGTTTCCCTCCCTTCGCGGTCGCGCGCGCGCAGGGTGCGCCGGAGTATGCCCTGCTTGAGGTCAAGCTCCTGGCGGTAGGAGAAGATTTCGGCGGTGTGCAAATTGAACCATTCGCCGCCTTCCGGCCGGAAGTTGAGCGGAAGCCAGTTGGGCAGGTTGACGAGGTCCTCGTTGCCAATTTCTCGTTTTGCAATTTTGGTCACCAGACGATTATAGCCGCCCGCGAGGTAGGTGCCGGGATAATGGATTTCGTCCGCGGCGCTCTCTTCGGCAGCGCCGCGGGTAGCAAAATAGCCATTGCCGAGCGTGCACAATGCCTCGCGCAAGGCTTCTTGGTCCGGGTCGTAGCTGTCATACGACAGAATCCAGCTAGTCACGGCGCACCAGCCTTTCGGAAAGGGATCTCAGAAAGCGTTCGACTGCCTGAGTGTCCGACAAGATATATTGAGCTGAGGTGCGGCGGCTAGCATCCGTCACCAGGATGCCGATCCCGTTGTCCCAGAGTGCGGCAAAGGCGTCCTCGTCGGTATTATCGTCACCTATATAAAGCGGCACCACATCGCCCGCTTCGAGATCGAGGGCCGAGAGCAGCCAGAGGACGGCCTTGCCCTTGTCCCAGTCCAGGTCGGGACGCAGTTCGAAGACCTTCTTGCCGGTCGTAAGGCGAAGGCCCTGGTTTTCAGCGGCTCCCGCTGCGGCGCGTTGGATGTGCGCGATTCGGTTGCGCGCGACCAAGCGGTAATGAACTGCGAGGGCGAACTTCTTACGTTCGAGCAGCGCGCCCTTGATCCCGGCAATTTCGCCGCGAAGCTGCGTCTCGGCCCGATCCAGAGCCGGAAGAAATGCAGAAGCGCCTTCATGCTCCTCTTGCAATCCGCCCGGTCCGGCGATGTCGAAGCCGTGACTTCCTGCGTATACGAGACTTTCGAGTCCGACCAGGTGGGCGACATCGGCGCGGTCGCGCCCGCTGACAATGGCGACAGAACAATGCGATGCAAGCTCCGCGAGGATAGCGCGCATGTCGGCGGAGAGTACGGCAAGTTCCGGCCGTGTGACAATCGGCGTCAGCGTGCCGTCATAGTCCAGAAACACCGCAGGGCGCTTTTCGGCAAATAATGCGCAGATGCCGGCGGCGCAGGAGAGGGCGTCGGGCAGCGCCTCCGCCGCTTTGCTGCGCTGGACCGATGAGATCGGCCGTACTTTCAATTCGGCCAGATCTTCGATGACGATATCGGCGCCATTTGCTTCCAGTTCGGCCGCTTGGCCAGTCCTGTCGACACCGATCACGAGAGCAAAACCGCCAGCTTTCCCCGCCGCCACGCCGGCAATGGCATCCTCAACGACCACGGATTGCTCCGGGGTCGCTCCGAGGCGCCGCGCCGCTTCGAGGAAGGTATCGGGGTGGGGTTTGCCGCGAAGCGAGAACCGCTCCGCTTCCACACCGTCAAGCCGCACGTCGAACAGGTCGACGAGGCCCGCTGCATCGAGGACAGCGGCCGCGTTCTTGCTTGAGGAGACGAGCGCCGTCTTCACGCCAAGGCGCCGAAGCTTCCGGATGAAGGCGACGCTACTCTTGAAGACTTCGACGCCGCCGGTTGCCAATTGCTCCTGGAAAAGAAGATTCTTGCGGTTGCCGAGGCCGCAGATCGTCTTGCGATCGGGGGGATCGGCAGGATCGCCGTAGGGCAGGGTGATCTTGCGAGATTTGAGGAAGCTGCGCACGCCTTCGTAACGAGGCTTGCCATCGATGAAGCGCCGATAATCGTCATCTTCGAATGCGCGAATTGATCCGTTGCGCCGGCTGCTGCGCTGCGAAAGATATTCGTCGAACAGCCGCTTCCATGCGACAGCGTGCAGGCGCGCCGTTCGGGTGACAACGCCATCAAGGTCAAAGATGAAGGCGGCGTATCCCTCCTCGTTCGGATCGATCCGAGTCCTGCTCATCGATTAACAATGTCTCCATTTTGCGCCGATTCATTCATGCATCATGTTCCGCGCTCTGCCTTGCTGTGGGTCCCAGGCGACTCATACCGTTTTGTGAGCGTGCATTTGGCAGCAGCCACAAAGATATCCGCTGTAAGGACGGCTTCGCCGTCGGCACATTACACTTGAAGCCTCGCTTACGCGTCCCGGCGAGGGCCGGAGATTTTTCAGGTTTTTGAGGACGACACTAGAACCAGGCTGCAACCCCGCCCTGGCTCAGGCAAGAGCCGATCTGCGGAGATAGTATCGTCGCCAGCGCAAGAATTATAGCCAGAAGCATGATCTGCGTCCTGAGGCGATGTGTCGCAAGGGCCGCGGAATACGCGTAACGAATCGCGACGGGCATCGTCCGTTGCAGGTGCCCGCCTCAAGGAAGCGGTGCAAGACCTATGGTGTCTCAGGGTAGGCAGAAACCCAGGAAGTGTAGCAAATGAAGACTATTGTGACGTTGACCCTGAACCCATCAATTGACGGCTCCGCCGAGACCGATGTCGTGCGACCGATCCACAAGATTCGCACGTCGGATGAGCGCTACGATCCGGGCGGGGGCGGTATCAATGTGGCTCGGGTCATCCGCGAACTGGGCGGTCCGGTACTCGCGGTGTATCTTGCCGGCGGTGCGACCGGCGGTGTACTCGATGATCTCCTTGACGCTGCGATGGTCGCGCGGCGGCGGATACCGATCCGGGACCATACCCGTATCAGTCATGCAGTTTTCGAACGCTCAAGCGGCCAGGAATACCGCTTCGTGCCGACGGGTCCGTTGGTGATGGCGCGGGAGTGGCGCGCAATTCTGGACACTCTTGAGGAACTCGACTGCGATTATCTGGTCGCGAGCGGCAGCTTGCCGCGCGGTGTTCCTGACGAGTTTTACAAGACCGTGGCCACCCTCGCGCACCGCAAGGGTTTCCGACTGGTGCTGGACACCTCCGGAAATGCACTTCGGGCAGGGCTTGCGCGCGGTGTCCACCTGGTCAAACCCAGCCTTGGCGAACTTGAATTTCTGGCCGGCCGCAAGCTTGCTGACCCGGCGGCGCAAGTCATGGCGGCAAAAGAACTCATCGACGCCGGTTCTGCCGAAATGGTTGCGCTGACACTGGGACGTGAGGGTGCGCTGCTCGTCACAGCTCAGGCCGTACTGCGCAAGCCAGCGCTCGATGTGGTTGCAAAAAGCGCGGTCGGAGCTGGTGACAGCTTCGTTGCCGCCATGACTCTTGCTCTTGCGCAGGGCCGCCCGACAGACGATGCCTTCGCCTACGGCATGGCGGCTGGCGCTGCGGCGGTGCTGTCGTCCGGCACCGGCCTGTGCCGCCGGGAGGACGTCGAGCGCCTCTACGGCGAGTTGACTACTCAGACGCCACCTCACTCATGAGAGCACAGAATTGACCGACGGAAAAACAGCCCACACATAAGTTGCTGTCACTTCGGCCGATCCTGAAGAATCTCCAAAATCAAATACGCCGGATGATATGGATCAATGCGCGGCAGGCATCGCGGGTGTCAGATGGTACTGAGTACCTTCTCAGCCTTCGCATTTGGTGTCAATCGGTGAGAATAGCCTTTTTAATAAATCGTGTTTCTGTAGTGGGCCTGCGCCGGCTCGTTCTCTATCTGTTGCTCATCGCCGGTCTGAGCCTATTTCATATCCAGGAAACGGGATTGACAGCCGCTGCAGCAACAACCGTTCCGCAAGTGGCCCACGTGGCCGAGCATTGCGCGGACCGGGGCGATCAAGGCCGCTCGCCCGCAACCGCCGGTCATTGCCGGTCATCGGCATGCTGCGCCCTTCTACCGCATAGCTCCTTAATTCCTCCTCTCGATGCACCGATATCGGGCCACTGGGCGAGCGAACAGTCGAAGAATTTGCGATCGGCAAGGGCTGGCCGTCAATTTCGGCCGCCGCGTCTGGGAGCACATCCCTGACCTTTCGCGGTGGCGGTCTGCTGCTCATTCTCCGAGCAGGGCGCCATTTTGATTTCCCTTTCGGCATGGAGGTATTGCTATGCCAACCGCAACAACACAAGGATCTTTCCGATCCCCATCTGCCGTCGACGATGACGCCGTATTGCAACGTCTGACCGAATGCCGTTCCGAATTCCTGGGCTTCTTCCAGCGCCGGCTTCGCCGGCCCGATGAGGCAGAGGATGCCTTCCAGGATTTCTGCGTGAAGGTGATCTGCGCCGCGCGGAACCCAAAGGACAGCGGCAAAGTCGACGCATGGCTTCGCCGGGTCATGCGCAATTCGCTGATCGACCATTACAGGCGCCGCGGAACGCGGCAGCGGGCGATGGATGCCTATGCAGCCGAACCTGCAGAAGCAATTGTTCAACCAGATATGGAACAGGTTGAAAATCCATGCTGCTGCGTTGGAGACATCTTGCCAACGCTCCGACCGGACTACGCTGAGATCGTCCGGCGCGTTGATCTCGCGGAGGAGCCGCGCGAACGTGTCGCGGCCGGTCTCGGGCTCACGCCTAACAATGTGGGTGTGCGGTTGCACCGGGCTCGCCGCGCATTGAAGGACAAGCTTGAGGAACGATGCTCTTCCTGCTCATTCGGAAGTTACCGGAACTGCGATTGCAGTCCGCCAACCCGGACAGCTGGCTCATCCGATCGCCGCACCGGTCTGCACGGTGGCGTCGTGGCTGGAGCATCGATCTGAGATCTACCGCGCGCCGACTGGTTTTGCGAAATTCCAGTCGGCGCCGGTGAGAAGGCTTTCGCGGTCGGAGCGAAAGCGAGGGTTCATCTTCGAAGATCTGAGTGCAGTTTCGCTGACGAGCGGCTATGGCATAGACCGTCTTTGATGCGCTGCTGAGCGCACGGCGTTATCCTTCCCAATAAGAGAATGGCGGCTCGGCGCGGGAGTTGCCGGGATCAAGAATATATGAGGTCAAAGTCCGGTGCCGGTTTCAACGATAGCAAAAGTTATTCTCGTCATGCTGCTCTGGGCCGCTTGTTTTCCTCTCATCACGACAGGAATCAAATATGCTCCGCATCTAACTTTCGCGGCAAGCCGGGCCCTTTTGGCGGGTCTGGCCTTGAGCTTTCTGGCGTTGGCGCTTCGTCGGCCGCTGCCGAAGGGAGCGCACCAATGGGCGATGGTGGCTCTCATTGGTTTTGGCGCTACGAGTCTGGGGTTCCTCGGAATGTTTCACGCCGCGGAGTACATTTCACCGGGCATTGCCACGGTAATCGCCAACACGCAGCCATTGCTTGCCGCCGCGCTCGGGAGCGTGGCCCTCAACGAACGGCTCACGTGGCGAGGAATGGCTGGCTTGCTGCTGGGATTTGTCGGTATCCTGAGCATCGCTGCCCCCGAGTTCCTTTCCGGGGGGCAGAAAACCTATGTCATCGGTATTGCTTACATCATTCTGGCTGCGCTGGGCATCACTGTTAGTAATGTGATGATCAAGCGGATTGCGGGAAAGGTCGACGCGCTGATGGCGATGGGTCTTCAGATGCTGATTGGCAGCGTCCCGCTTGGCATCGTCGCCTGGGCGACGGAGGAGCCAGCGTCAATTCAGTGGTCGTTTGCCTTTATCGGCGCGCTTGTTGGCCTCAGCCTTCTGGGCACCGCGCTGGTCTACTGGCTATGGTTCTCGGTGTTGGAAAAAGCACCGCTCAACCGGGCCAATGCCTTCAGCTTCCTGATCCCGATTTTCGGACTGATGATCGGCACGCTTTTTTATGGAGAAACCCTGGGCTGGCCGCAGCTGACCGGTATTGCGCTCGCCATAGCGGGTGTAAGTCTGGTCACCCGGTATGGCACGAGATCGGTCACAGTTGCCCCCGAGACAGGTCTGAGCAGATCTCCCAGAACGCAAGAATAAAATTTGATTCCATCATAAAAGGTCAGGGTTGATCAAGGGCCGAGATTAAGAGCGGATGTGACGGCACGCGGCCATCGGACACTCACATTCTTCGCGCAAGCCCTGGCAGCTGCGCAGCGCGCGCGAGACAGGCCTGGTAGCTAAAATTCAACCTGTAAGGACGGCGCAGGTGGCACGTCTATAAATTGGAGATGCTTGATGACGGGTGACGACCAGAACACGGATCAGGATCCGGATATCGCTGCCAGAGCGGCGGATGCTGCGGTTCGCCGGGCACTCGTGGAAGGGCATCGGCAGATTCTTGGCTTTCTTCGTCGCCGATTGGGTAATGCAGACGAGGCCGAGGAGGTCTTGCAGGCCTTTATGTTGCGAGCGGTCGAGCGCTCTGCCGATTTGCGCGATGTGCGCAGCGTTCGCGGCTGGCTGAGCCGCATTCTCGCCACGACGATCGTTGATCATCAACGTAGCTCTGGAAGGCGGCGCAAGCGGGAGGAAATCGTGGATCCCATTGTCCTGGAAGATCTGTCGATCGAGCCGGATGACGAGCTCGAAGAGGCGATCTGCAATTGTCTGTACAAGCTCTTGCCGACGCTTAAGCCCGAATATGCCGATGTGATCTGGCGGGTAGACCTGCTCGAAGAACCGCGCGACCGCGTGGCGGCGAGCCTTGGCGTGAGCTTGAACAATGTCACGGTAAGGCTTCATCGGGGCCGACAGGCGCTCAAGAAGCGGCTCGAAGAGATGTGCCTCACCTGCCCGATACATGGTTTCCTCGATTGCCGCTGCGACGAGGCCGAACGCTGGCGCCGCCGCCGCGAACAACTGGTAAGTGCTTCCAAACTGTAATGTCCGCAATTTTGGGACGTCTTTGTGACCGACGAGGCTTCGCTTTCAGGAGTGCAGATTTCCGGCGCGCGAACGGTGGATATTGCTTTCCTGCCGATGATTGGCGTCGAGCGTGATGAGGAAAGTGAGATGGCGGCCGAACAGACGCAGATGTGCCCGGCGAGCAGCGGGGCGCTAGAGACACTCGAGACGGCAGATTGCAGGAGGTAGGTATTGGGCACCGTGACATTGGAGGTCGGCGGCCTCTTCGAAGTTCTCGATCATCTCGGGGTAGAAAAGCAGCTGAATGAAGAGGAAGGGGTGCGCAGCGCGGCTGCCAATCCGGCCTCTGCCAGCGTGACCGTCGACTATGATGAGGCTGTCACCTCTGCCGAGGTGCTGCGGCGCACCGTGACTTCTTGCGGCTTTCGTTGTCGCGGCAGTGTCACGCCGCGCCATGTTTGTGAGCCGGACATGGCGGCATCTGTGAAAGACCCGGCCGCCACTCCTGCCCACGCCGGTCATTCAGGGTCTGCGCCCGCGCAGGACGAGATGGCGCATGAAATGGGCCACGGCGCCGGTATGGACATGGCCGACATGGTCCGCGACATGCGCAACCGCTTCTGGATTGCGCTGATCTTCACCATACCGATCTTCATCTATTCGCCGATGGGCGGCATGTTCACGCCGCCCGCGCCGCCTTTCGGCCTCAAGCTTGATATCTGGCTCTTCCTGCTCGGTAGCGCCGCGATCCTTTATCCGAGCTGGCCATTCTTCACTGCCGCATGGCGGGCGGTCAGAAACGGCGTGCTCAATATGGCCGTGCTTGTGGTCCTTTCGGTCGGCACCGGCTACTTCTTCAGCGTCGGCTCGACCTTCCTTTTTCCTGGTGTGCAATTTTTTGAAGCCGTGGCGGTGCTACTGGTGTTCATTCTGCTTGGTCATTGGCTCGAAATGCGCGCCCGCGCCGGTGCGTCTGCGGCCATCCGGGCGCTGCTCGATCTTGCCCCTCCCATGGCGACGGTTCTTCGCGACGGGCGCGAAGTTGAAGTGCCAACTTCGGAGGTGCTGGCCGGCGAAACCGTGTTTATTCGACCGGGCAACAAGATCCCGGTCGATGGCGTTATTCTGGAGGGAGAATCGCTCGTCGACGAGTCGATGCTCACCGGAGAGTCGATGCCGGTGAATAAGGCACCTGGTGACGAGGTGATCGGGGCAACCATCAACAAGAGCGGCAGCTTCCGCTATCGCGCCACCAAAGTGGGGGCTGACACGGCGCTCGCACAGATCGTCAAACTGGTGCAGGAGGCGCAGAATTCGAAGGCGCCGGCCCAGCTGCTCGCCGACCGTGCTTCCCAGTGGCTGGTTCTGATTGCCATCCTGATTGGGCTCGCAACCTTCGCAGTGTGGTTCTGGGTGATAGGCTCGCCGCTGCTGTTCGCGCTTACCTTGACCATCACGGTGTTCGTGATCGCTTGTCCCGATGCGCTTGGACTGGCGACGCCGATGGCAGTAATGGTCGGCACCGGCCTTGGCGCGACCAACGGCATTCTGTTTAAGAATGCAGGGGCGCTTGAGGATGCCACCAAACTCGACGTGATCGTATTCGACAAGACCGGCACGCTGACCATGGGTCAGCCGCGTGTCGTTGAAGTTGTTGCCGCCCAAGGGCAGAGCGACGATGATGTGCTGCGGATAGCCGCGGCTGTCGAGCGGGATTCCGAGCACCCACTCGCCCTGGCGATCATTGAACGGGCCGATGGTCTCGCGCTGCCCGAGGCGCGCGGTTTTCGCAACATTGAAGGCAAGGGCGCGCTTGCCGAGGTCGGCGGTGAGACAGTGCTGCTCGGCAACCGGCGGGTCATGGATGAGGAGGGAGTTGATTTCGTGGAACTTGCCAGGGAAGCCGAACGCCTCAAGGAAGACGGTCGTACGGTGGTTCATGTCGCGCATGGCGGACGTATTCTTGGTCTGTTGGCGATTGCCGACGCGCCGCGTCCCACCGCGAAGGCCGCCGTTGCCAAACTGCGCGAGCGCGGTGTCGACGTGGCGATGCTGACGGGCGACAACGAAGGCACAGCCAAGCGTATCGCTGCGGAACTGGGTATCGACATCGTGCTCGCCGACGTATTACCGGGCCAGAAGGCCGACAAGGTCAGGGAGTTGCAGGGTCAGGGCAAGCGCGTCGGCATGGTCGGTGATGGCGTGAATGATGCGCCAGCGCTAACGCAGGCCGACGTCGGGTTTGCTATCGGTGCCGGAACCGACGTGGCGATGGAAAGCGCGGACGTAGTGTTGATGAAGAGCGACCCGTATGACGTCGTGGGCGCTATCGAGCTGTCGCGCGCCACCTTGCGCAAGATGCACCAGAATCTGTTCTGGGCCGTGGCCTACAATGTCATTGCCTTCCCGGCCGCTGCAGGCGTTTTCTATCCTCTGGTCATCAGTCCGGAGCTGGCGGCGCTGGCGATGTCGGGCAGCTCTGCGCTGGTTGCGGTCAACGCATTGCTGCTCAAGCGTACCCGTCTGGAGGGGGTAGGGCACGGCAGAGCCGACGCGGAGGTGAACGCTCGCCCTGCTGAAGCAGCTGCATGATCTGCCTTTGCAAAGGGGTTTGAACAATTGTGACCGAGAGGACGGGCTTCGCAGGAGTCGTGTCCTCTAGATGCCCCCGCCGAGTTCCTCGAGTGCCGCGGGGTCGGGGAGATGCACGATGCCCGCTTCATGTAATTCTACCACACCCGCCTTTTTGAGCTGGGTAAAAGTGCGGCTCACGGTTTCTACGGTGAGGCCCAGATAATCGGCGATATCCGCGCGGGTCATAGGAAGGATGACAGGATCAATTTCCCGTCCGGCGCGTACAGCGCGGCGGGATAGCATGAGGAGGAAGCTGGCGACGCGTTCGCGTGCGGTCTTACGTCCGAGCAAAAGCATCTGATCTTGCGCCGCCGCAAGTTCGTTGGAGGCTATTCCAAGAAGCCGCCGCTCCATTTCGGGAAAGTCGGTCAGAAGCTGTGAAAGCTTCCTGCGCGGGAACTGGCAAAAGCGCACCTGCGTAACCGCCTCGGCGCTGCAGCCATAATTCTCCTGGAAGGAGAGGCCAAGAAAGTCGCCAGCGGAGAGAAAACCGGTAATCTGTTGCCTACCGTCGGGCAGCAACTTGTACACTTTGACCGTACCTTCTGTGATATTGAAGAGGTAGTCCGCTGGGTCGCCTTCGGTGACAAATGTTCGATGCGGCTCAATCTCGTGCACCCTGGTGATCGCTGCAAGTCGGTCGAGATCGCAGTCATCAATCGCATCGCACACGCTGAGGACGCGGGCGGCGCATGTGGCACAGGGTTCTGGTATGTGCTTCTGACCGGGCGAGAGTGGCTCTGTCTTTCCAGCGCAAACGCTTCTCATAACCTGTTCCGATCCATCCAGATAATAACGCGGCGATTGAGCCACATCAAGGACGTTCCTCGCCTCCCGGCAGTATTGCTGGCTGCAGTGACGGAGTTGCGGATGCCGCAGCAGGCGAATTTTGAGAATGTGGTCAGCGTTGCTCCGCTTGAAAGAGAGCAAATTGCCCAAGCTTTTCCGCTGGTCCGGGCGGTCACGCCTGATCTAACATTCGACCAGTGGGCCCAAATCGCTGGATCGCTGACAATACCGGACAGTTACCATAGGCGCGGGATTCTGGCGGCAAGCGTGGCTTCTGGTCATCTCTACGGACTTTGCCTGTACCGGGTCGAACCGGTCCAAAAGCCTAAGCACCTCGTTGCGCACTATCTGGCAGCGTTCGGCGTCGGCCATTGCGCGCCAGTTCCACTGGCAATGGTCGGCGCCGTCGACAGCCTCGCGTGCCAACTTGACTGCGAGGGCGTGCAAAGCAGCGTTGCCGCGGGACAGCGCGGCGTACTCGCCTGCCTTGAGGCGGCAGGCCATCGCTCTCACCGAATAGAATTCTTCAAGGACTTTGTAAAACCTGCAAACAGTTCTGGGCTGGGTCCAAATACCGATTTAACCTGGCTCGAACGGTGGCGTCTGGACGTAGAGGCTCTCGGGCCCGCATCCGAAGAATGAATGCTGCCCTCTCCGGGCGTTTTATCTCGCCGTCACAAGCGCTTTATCTGTAAGATATCCGTTGCTCTCGCGTCTCTCTCAGAAGCACCCCGCGCGGGTGCTGGTGACATACCGCATAAGGCCGATACCGGCTCGAATTGGGGCGATTTCGACTGGTCGCGGCAGTTGCCCGTTCGGGCCGACCTTGAGAAGGACCGAATTTCGACATGATAAGAGCAGTCAGGATCTATCCGGGGAGAAAGACATGAACGCAACCAGCAAGACACGCGTGGCCGTCAACGGTTATGGCGTAATCGGCAAGCGCGTGGCCGACGCGGTTGCCCGGCAGGAAGACATGGAACTAGCGGGGGTTTCGGACATCAACGCCGACTGGCGATCGCGCATGGTGACGCAAAAAGGTTTCCGGCTCTATAGCGCAGCGAGCGAGCACAACGACGCGATGCGCGATAGCGGTCTCGATGTGACCGGAGCCCTGGACGATCTGCTCTCGGTGGCCGAAATCGTGGTGGATTGCACACCCAAACACGTTGCGGCCAGGAACGTCGAAATTTACCGTGAGAAGGGTATCAAATTCATCGTCCAGGGCGGTGAGAAACATGCGGTTACCGGGCATTCTTTCGTTGCCGAGGCGAGCTACGAAAGTGCGCTCGACCGCGACAGCACCCGCGTTGTTTCCTGCAACACGACCTCGATCGTCCGGACGTTGACGGCGCTCAAGCCTGCCGGCCTGCTCCACCGGGCGCGCGGCACGTTGCTGCGCCGGGCGACCGACCCGTGGGAGAGCCATCTCGGCGGCATCATGAATACGCTGGTCCCCGAACCCGAAATTCCGAGCCACCAGGGCCCGGATGCCCGGAGCGTCGATCCCGAACTCGATGTCATCACGATGGCAGTGAAGGTGCCCGAGACCCTGGCGCACCTGCATTACTGGGCGGTACAGCTGACGCGCCCTGCAGAAAAGGAGGAGGTACTCGAAGCCTTTCGGTCGTCAAGCCGCATCGCCCTTATTCGCATGGCGGACGGTTTGACGGCAATCAACACAGTGAAGGAGCTGATGGCCGATCTCGGCCGGCCTCACGATAACCTTTATGAGGTAGCTCTGTGGTCGGACATGCTGAAAGTGGAAGGCGACGAACTCTTCTACGGCTACATGGTCGACAACCAGGCGATCGTCATTCCCGAGACCATCGATGCGATCAGGGCTCTGGTCGGCAAAGTGCGCGATCCGAAAGAATCCATCGCCAAGACCAATGCCGCACTTGGCATCGGTGCGGTCACACAAGCACTGGGAGGCCAATGATGAAGATGAAGCATATCATGACGACGTCGGTGGTTTCGGTTACGCCGGAAACCTCGGTCCCGGAAGTTGCCCGGCTCCTGCTCGAGCGGCACATCAGCGCTGTGCCGGTGATCGGGTCTGACGGTCAGCTGGCGGGAATTGTGAGCGAAGGGGACCTGCTGCGCAGAACCGAGGATGGTAGCCATCCGCATGGTTCCTGGTGGTTGCGGCATTTCTCCAAGCGCGGAGCCAGCGCGGCGGATTACGTGAAGGCACGCGGACGTTTCGCCGCCGACGTGATGACGCGCGACGTCGTCACTGTCACGGAGGAAGCCTTGAGCAGCGAGGTGGCACACCTGCTCGAATCCAGGCGAATCAAGCGTGTTCCGGTCCTACGCGAGGATAAAGTGGTCGGCATTGTCAGCCGCGCCGATCTTATACGCGGACTTGCGGCGGGCAAGGACATGGTGCCTCCTCCCATGTCAGTCTCCGATGAGGCGATCCGCAAGCAGCTTCTTGACGAGATCGAGCAAGCGGATTGGGGGCCGTCCTATGGCATTAGCGTGATTGTTGCGAAGGGTATCGTGCAAATCTGGGGAATTGTGAATTCACAGGATCAGGTAGACGCGCTCCGAGTCGCCGCTGAGAATGTGCCAGGGGTTCTAGGTCTGGAGATGAACGTCGAACCGATGCCTCCCTATGCGTGGGGAGCATATGGCTGGGTGGTATAATAGTCTGGCGGAGAGCCTGAAGTGCCGAGGCAAATCTGCCTGATCAGCTTGACGAATTGCGCCGTTAGCCGCCTGCAAAGTGAGTCTTCAATCGGCTTTTCTGCAGCGATGTACACTGATGTCTGCACCATCCCTGCGATTTTACGGAGTCACTCATGAATCCAGTCGTTGAAGCCGTCACTGCGAGGATCGCCGAGCGCTCCAAGCCGCGCCGGGATGACTATCTTGCGTTCATTGACCGGCAGCTGAATGCAGGCCCCCGGCGCAGCACATTATCCTGCAGCAATCTGGCGCATGCATTCGCGGCATCGGGCGATGACAAGCAGACAATCTCTGCCGCTCGCGCAACCAATATTGGTCTTGTTACAGCGTATAATGACATGCTGTCCGCCCATGCGCCCTATTACCGGTATCCAGAGCAGATCAAGATCTTCGCACGGGAAGTCGGCGCAACCGCGCAAGTTGCGGGCGGGGCTCCCGCGATGTGCGATGGCGTGACCCAAGGGCAGGATGGCATGGAATTGTCGCTGTTCAGCCGCGATACGATCGCGCTTGCCGTTTCGGTAGGCCTCAGTCATGCCATGTTCGAGGGTGCGCTTCTCCTCGGTATCTGCGACAAGATCGTGCCGGGGCTTCTGATCGGCATGCTCCGTTTTGGCCATCTTCCCGCGATCCTCGTTCCCGCAGGGCCGATGCCGTCCGGCCTTCCCAACAAAGAGAAGGCGCGCGTTCGCCAACTCTTCGCGGAGGGCAAAGTGGGGCACGACGAACTGCTTGAGGCGGAAAGCGCCTCCTACCATGCGCCCGGCACCTGCACCTTTTACGGTACTGCCAATTCCAACCAGATGATGATGGAGGTGATGGGCCTCCACGTGCCAGGCGCGGCGTTCGTCAATCCTGGCACGAAGCTGCGGCAGGAGTTGACGCGCGCAGCGGTGCATCGCGTGACCGAGATTGGGGCGGGCGGAAACGACTATCGCCCGTTCGGACGCTGCGTAGACGAGAAAGCGATTGTCAATGCCGCAGTCGGGCTTCTCGCGACCGGTGGCTCGACAAATCACACGATCCATCTGCCCGCCATCGCCCGGGCCGCAGGGATAGAGATTGACTGGAGCGACCTTGAGGAGTTGAGCGCAGCCGTACCGCTCATTGCGCAGGTCTATCCGAACGGGGCCGGCGATGTGAACGGATTCCAAGCGGCTGGCGGCATGGCCTATGTCACTCGTGAGCTCATCCAATCGGGCCATCTCCACCGGGATCTATTGACGGTCTGGACCAGCGACCTTGGTGCCTATACCGAGCAGCCGGTGTTGGAAGGCGATGTGCTCGTCTGGCGCGCCGGGCCGCAGGAAAGCGGCAATGTCGACATGCTGAAACCCGCCAGTGCGCCGTTCTTCCCCGATGGCGGCATACGGCTCCTTCAGGGCAATCTTGGGCGCTGCGTCATGAAGACGAGTGCAGTCGATCCTGAGCGCTGGACAATCGAGGCATCGGCACGCGTGTTTTCAAATCAGGATGACGTGGTGATGGCTTTCGAGGCGGGTGAGCTCGACCGCGACACGGTCGTCGTCGTACGTTTTCAGGGACCGCGCGCGAACGGTATGCCCGAACTGCACAAACTCCTTCCCCCGCTAGGTGTTCTGCAGGATCGTGGATTCAGAATTGCACTCGTGACCGATGGGCGGATGTCGGGTGCGTCCGGCAAAGTGCCTTCAGCAATCCACGTCTCGCCCGAAGCACTCGGCGGCGGCCCGCTCGCGCGATTGCGCGACGGCGACCTTGTTCGCCTCTCGGCGGACGATGGTCTGCTGGCGGCTCTGGTAAGCGAGCCGGAATGGGAACGACGGGAGCCTGTTGCGCCGCCACAAGAGCACCCAGGTCTTGGCCGCGAGCTGTTCGCCATGATGCGTCTCCATGCCGACGAGGCGGAAAAGGGTAGTTCGGCGATGCTGGCCCTTGCCGGGCTATAAGGAAGTGGGTTCCATGTTTCATGCCTTGAAGGAACAAACGGTGGAGTAATCGGCCATGATAATAGTGGGTTGGATCACCGTTCGACTACAGCGCGTGATACCCGACGAGCCCGTTGCCCGATGAGGCGGACGGACAGGAAAGATATGAACATTCGCACGATCCGCACCCGTCCTTTTGCGGATCAACGACCTGGCACGTCAGGCCTTCGCAAGAAGGTATCCGTCTTCCAGCAGCCGCATTATCTAGAGAATTTCATACAGTCGATCTTCGATGCTGTCGGTGGCTCTCATGGCCAGACCCTCGTCGTCGGCGGCGACGGTCGGTACTACAACCGGCGCGCAACTCAAACTGTGATCAAGATGGCCGCGGCACACGGCTTTGACCGTATCGTCGTCGGCCGTGAAGGGCTGTTGTCGACGCCGGCCGCCTCCAATCTTATTCGTATGCGCGGCGCCTTCGGCGGTCTGATCCTCTCGGCAAGCCACAACCCCGGCGGCCCCGATGGCGATTTCGGGATCAAGTATAATGCTTCGAACGGTGGCCCGGCACCGGAGAATCTCACCGAAGCGATTTATGCACTGAGCCAGAAGATCGCTTCTTATCGTATCATCGATGCGCCGGATGTTGATATCGACCGCATCGGTATATCCAGTCTCGGCGGTACTACGATTGAGATCGTCGATCCTGTCAGCGAATACGCAGCGCTCATGGAGACTCTTTTCGATTTCGATCGCCTTCGGGAATTTCTCGGGAGCGGCGGCTTCCGAATGCGGTTCGACGCCATGCATGCAGCTACGGGTCCTTATGCACGCGCAATCCTTGAGGACCGTCTCGGTGCTCCGGCCGGAACCGTCGTCAACGGCGTGCCGTTGCCGGACTTCGGCGGCGTCAAGCCAGATCCGAACCTGGCTCGGGCCCGGGAACTGGTTGAGATCATGTATGGTGTCGGCGGACCTGATTTCGGGGCCGCCTCGGACGGAGATGGTGATCGCAACATGATCCTGGGTCGCGGATTCTTCGTGACTCCGAGCGACAGCCTGGCCGTTCTTGCCGCAAATGCGCATCTCGCACCGGGCTACCGTGCGGGCCTCGTCGGCGTCGCGCGCTCGATGCCGACGAGTCGCGCGCTCGACCGGGTCGCCGATGATCTCGGCATTCCCTGCTTCGAAACGCCGACTGGCTGGAAGTTTTTTGGTAATCTGCTGGATGCCGGCAAGATAACGCTATGCGGCGAAGAGAGTTTTGGGACGGGCTCGGATCACATCCGCGAAAAGGATGGCTTATGGGCCGTCTTGCTGTGGCTGACTATCCTGGCGGAGCGGCGGCAACCATTGGCCCAGATCGTTCAAGATCACTGGCGACGATATGGGCGTCACTTTTATGCCCGGCACGACTACGAAGCGCTCGATGTCGCGGCCGCCAATGCCCTTATGGATTCATTGGGCGGGCGGATCGGCGAGTTGAACGGACGCCAGCTTGGCGGGTCGATGGTTCATTTTGCCGACGACTTCAGCTATTCAGATCCCGTCGATCACCGTCTGACGCCGCATCAGGGCATTCGGCTACTGTTCGAGGACGGCTCTCGCATCATCTATCGACTATCCGGTACCGGGAGCAGCGATGCTGCCTTGCGGCTTTATTTGGAACGCTACGAACCGGATTTGCAGCGCCAGGGCCAGGATGTGCAATCGGCGTTGACCGAGCTTACGGCGATCGCGCGCGATTTTGCTGAAATCCCCAAGCGACTTGGGCGAGAAGAGCCTTCCGTCATAACCTGAGCAGACTTGACTGGCTCTACTAGCGGCTCACTCCCCGACGCCTTCTGGCCCAACGAGTGTGCAAATGCCAATGGCGGAATCCAAGCATTCGGCTGACCCGGTGACGGCTGATGCCGGCGGCGAACTTTGGTCCCAAGCGCTTCCCTGTGCCAATAAGCCTTGACGCGCCAGAACATTCCCTCAGGTAGTTACTACAAACTGGCCCATCATCCCCGCGTCCTCGTGTTCAAGGATATGGCAATGATACATGTAGGGAAGTTCGGGATCGGTATTCTGCTCGAAGCGGAGCAACAGCCGCACCGTCTCTCCAGGATTGACCACGACCGTATCCTTGAACCCCGTTTCGAGAGGCGGGGGCGCCCGGCCGCCGCGATCAAGAATGCGGAATTGGGCATTATGGATATGAAAGGGATGAGCCATCATCGAGGCGTTCTCGACCTCCCAGATCTCCCACTGGCCGATCGGCACGCGCTCATCGATGCGAGCCATGTTCATCGATCTTCCGTTGATGGTGAAACCGCTCATCATCCCCATTCCCATTCCAAGAACGAAGCGGCGTGTCGCAACGGCGAGTGCCGGGTCTGGCGCTGCAAAGCTTGTTAGTTCGGATGGAAGCGGTTCGCCCTTGCGCCGATCCTCGGCCGGGACAATGGAAAGGACGGCGAACTGGTCAGCTCGTAAGGCATCACCACGTTGACCGCGCATTATACCCCCCATTCCCATCATTCTGCCACCGCCCATCATTCCCATATTGCTGACACTGTCAGCGACAAGATCGATAGGGCGATCGTCCACGAGGTCGATCACGATTTGCGCGCGTTCGCCGGGAGCAAGTCGGACACGGCTCGCCCGAAATGGCCTCTTAAGCAGACCACCGTCGCTCGCAATCAGATCGAAAGTCTGTCCATTGCGGAAGGCAAATTCGTAAAAACGGGCATTGGAGCCGTTAAGCAAGCGCAGCCGCAGTTTGTTCGAGCGCGCTTCAAAAACTGGTTCATGAGTGCCGTTTACGAGCAGGACATCGCCAATCATGCCCATCATCCCGTTTTGCATGTTGCTTGAGTAGACAAGTGAGCCGTCGCTCGCGAAAGTCCGATCCTGCACCACCAGTGGTATATCGTCGACGCCGTACTCTGAGGGCAGGCCGAGAGCATCCTCTTCTTCGTCGCGGACATAAATGGGCGCGGCAAGTCCAGCATAGACCTGCGGTCCAGACCGGCGCAGCGCATGCGAATGGCACCAATAGAGTGAGGCGCGCTGCCGCACCTCAAAGGCAGCCGACCAACTGGCGCCGGGGGCGATCGTCTGGTGCGGCCCACCATCGGCAGACGCGGGCAGTTCGAAACCATGCCAGTGGAGAGTTGCATGTTCGCCAAGCTCGTTCTTGACCAACATGCGCACGCGATCCCCGCGGTGCATTTGCAGAGTAGGACCGAGATAGGACTGATTGATGCCGATGGTCGGAGTTTGAACGCCTTCAAAGAACGAGGTTGTGCCCCGCTTCAAGACCAGATCGAAGACCCGCTGGCCAGAAATTTGCTTTCCTTGCTCTAGCGGCGGAATCGTTAAGGGGCGGCGATCCAATGCGAGTGTCGCAGCCTTCCGCGTGTCGGAAAGCGCGTCGCACCCGCTCAGGGGACCGATTGCGAGCGCCGACGCTGCCCCGCCGAAGAGATGCAAGGCCCGGCGGCGGGTGAGTATGTCTGCCATTGCTTGCCTCACTTCAACGCGAAATAACCAATCAGGGTGTTCCCAGAACTTCGACCGTTGTTGACGATCTTGTGGGGCGGGGTAAAAACTAAGCCAAGCTCATAACGTACATAATCTTGAGCGTCGCTAACAGAAAGATCGGCAGCATGAAGGCGATTGTGGCGTTATAAGTGAAGTCCATCAAACCTCACCCCTCCTTTGCCTTGGCAACCGCAATCTCGGCCATTTGGGCAAAAAGCCCCTTACCGGAGACAGACTGACCACTGCGGATCTGCTCGTTGGCAAATGCCCGCCAGATATCGCCAAGAGTAGTGGCGTCGGCATTACCGGTCACAACAGCTGCTTTGCTCATATCTCATCCTAGAGGCATGAGGTAGTAACCAGGTCCAAGACTTTTCTCTCGGTCCTACTCCAGCAGCTTCACTCCAAAATGAATTAGGATTCCAAGACCCGCTAGGAGAAATAACGAGACAAAAATTGTTTTGATCATAGCGGCGCGGCGGTTTTCCATGGAATGTGTTTCCCTCTTTTCTGCAGACTCGCAAGGCCTCGCCCGCACTCTGTCCTCCGACGACGGCCAACGCGCATGTGGCAGCTCGAAATTGCAGCAGTTCCTTACTCTTCGCAGAATCGCCCCGCTCCCGCATGACTGAGAGATAGACGGATTCGACGAGAAGACCGAGGATAGTCCAAGCGCCGCGCAAAAAACAATTTAAGGATCGGAACGGTATTTGATCACGATGAAGGCAGTCAAAATCAGCCACCTCCACCAATCTGAGTGTCTGAGATAAAACGGCAGGGAACAGTCAAGGGCTGACACTGCCTGCCATCTGGGCTTGCGCGATCCGGACTTAGGCAAGAGAGACGAGGTGGCGCGGTTCTCCCCGCCCGAACGCCTCGATATTCTCTACCGTAGTCTCGATGATGCGCCGGACAGCACTCTGAGTGTTGTAGGCAATATGCGGCGTCACAATCACGTTCGGGAAGCGCAGGAGAACGTGATTGGCGACGAGCGCCTTCAGATCGTAGCCGTCGGTCGAGGTCTCGCGAAAGATCTGCGCTTCCTCGCGCACCAGGGGCTCCTGAGGCAGGACGTCGAGCCCTGCCGCTTTAACCCTGCCGTCGGACAGCGCCCGCACCAGTGCTGGGACATCGACGATATTGCCCCGTGCGGTGTTGATGAGGATGACGTCCGGCTTCATTAGAGCGAACTCGCGATCGGATATGAGACTCGCGGTTCCGGCGGTCGCCGGCACGTGGAGTGTCAGCGCATCCGCACCTGCGAGAACCTCGTCTAAATCGGCATAACGAAACCCGAGTTGTGTTGCCGCGTCTTCATCCGGATAGAGATCGTATGCCACGACATCCATGCCAAGACCGCGCGCAATCTCAATCGCACGGCGCCCGATACGACCAGTCCCGATGACGCCGAGCGTCTTGCCGCGCAGTTCGAAACCGCGCAGCCCGGTCTGAGAGAAATCGCCGCGTCGCGTACGCTCTACCGACTCGACCAGATTGCGCGCGACGGCCAGGAGCAGGGCGAAGGCATGTTCCGCCACGGTCGAATCGCCATAGTCGGGTACGTTCGCTACCGCGACACCGTGCGCCTTGCACCAGTCCAAATCGATATGATCGTATCCGGTAGATCGGGTTGCGATCAGCTTGAGACGCGGGAACTGGGTCAGCACATCGGCACCGAGCTGCGAGTTCACGAAGGTGCTTACGATTTCTGTGGAAGCGTAGGGCGCGGCCGTATGTGGGTCGAGGCGCTCGCGTGTGCATTCGACCTCATGCTGGGGTTCAAGCCGCAGACAGGCTTGGTGTTCCCACTCTTCTGTCTCGAACACGACGACCTTCATGACGCAGTACCGGGTTCGGAGGTTGTTTGCGCCGGAGCGGTATCCAGCCGCTGCTCCACTTGTGCAACGTTGCGAAGCGTGGTGACGAAGCTGTCGGGGTTGAGCGAGATCGAATCGATGCCTTCTTCAACCAGAAACGCGGCGTATTCGGGATAATTGCTGGGGGCTTGGCCGCAGATGCCGATCTTGATGCCGGCGGCGTGCGCCTGGACGATCGCTTCGCGGATCGCACGCTTGACCGCCTCATTGCGCTCATCGAACAGCGGTGCGAGATCGCTCGAGTCCCGATCTACCCCGAGTACGAGCTGGGTGAGATCATTGGAACCGATCGAGAAACCGTCGAAGCGCTGTGCGAACTCTTTGGCAAGGAAGACATTGGCGGGAATCTCGCACATCATGTAGATCTCGAGGCCGTCCCGGCCGGGCTCGAGTCCGTTCTCTTTCATCACGGCAAGCACGCGATCAGCCTCCTCGAGCGTGCGGCAGAATGGCACCATGACGATAACGTTCTCAAGGCCGATCCTTTCGCGCACCGTCTTGAGCGCACGGCATTCCAGCGCAAAACCCTCGCGATAGCGCTCGTCGTAATAGCGCGAGGCACCGCGCCAGCCGAGCATCGGGTTTTCCTCTTCGGGCTCGAAGGCGGCGCCGCCAATAAGGTGGGCATATTCGTTGGACTTGAAGTCGCTCAAGCGCACGATCACGGGGTGCGGGTGGTAGGGTGTCGCGAGTTTGGCGATTCCCAGCGCCAGCGTCTCGACAAAGAAGTCCACGGGGTCATCGTAGCCGCGCGTGCGCTGGCGGATCTCGCGCCGTGCCTCTGGATCGGCCACGCGGTCGGGATGGATCAGCGCCATGGGATGGATCTTGATTAGATTGTTGATGATGAACTCCATCCGCGCAAGGCCGACCCCCCGCGCAGGCAGGCGCCACCAGCGGAATGCGGCGGCGGGGCTGGCGATATTCACCAGCATCGCGGTTCGGGTTTCGGGCAGATCGGAAACATCCACCTCCGATGACTCGAACTCCAGGATGCCCTCGTAGACGACGCCCCGGTCACCCTCGGCGCACGATAGGGTAATCTCCTGTCCGTCACGCAGCAATTCGGTGCCGTGGCCGGTGCCGACGATGGCGGGCACTCCCAGCTCGCGGCTGACGATGGCGGCGTGGCTGGTGGTGCCCCCATGATCGGTGATGATGCCGGCTGCCTTCTTCATGATCGGTACCCAGTCCGGGTCCGTCATACCGGTTACCAGGATGGCGCCCTCGCGGAAGGTGTCGATGTCGGCGGCGCTGCGAATGGCGCAGACTTGACCCGAGGCAATCGCTTCGCCGATCGCCGCGCCGGTGATGATCGGCTTTCCCTTTGTTTTCAGGCGATAGCTCTTGATATGACCGGTTTGACGGGACGACTGCACCGTCTCCGGCCGCGCCTGAACCATGTAAAGCTCGCCGGTCTCTCCGTCCTTGGCCCATTCCATGTCCATCGGCCGGCCGTAGTGATCCTCGATCGTCGCGGCCCAGCGGCCCAGCTCCAGTATCTCGTCCTCTCTGAGGACGAAAGCCTGGCGCTCTTTCTGGGTGGTGGCGACCGTTGCGGTGCGGGTGCTGCCGCCGGTCGCATAAATCATCTTGGTCTCTTTGGCGCCCAGAGTCTTCTCGATGATGGGCGTGTAGCGCCGGTCGTCGAGCAATGGCTTGAACACGAGGTACTTGTCGGGGTCGACCGCGCCCTGAACGACGGTTTCGCCGAGACCCCATGCGGCGCTGATCACGGCGACTCCGGGAAATCCAGTTTCCGTGTCGATCGAAAACATGACCCCCGACCCTGCCAGGTCGGAGCGCACCATCCGCTGAACGCCGATCGACAACGCGACTTCCAGATGATCAAACCCCTGGGTTTCGCGATAGCTGATCGCGCGATCGGTAAACAGCGATGCATAGCACCGCCGGCAAGCGTCGAGCAGCGCGCGTTCGCCGCGCACATTGAGGAAGGTCTCCTGCTGGCCGGCAAAGCTCGCTTGGGGCAGGTCTTCAGCGGTCGCGCTCGAGCGCACAGCAACGCTGATCTCGGCCTGGCCGCTGCGGCGGGAAAGCTCGCGATAGGCATCCCGGATTTCCTCGGCGATCGCCTCCGGGAATTCTCCGTCGAGAAACAGCCGGCGGATCGTTTCGCCCGCTTCGTGCAGCGATGTTTGTTCGTTTTTCAATGCCTCAACGCGGGCGCGCAGCTCCGGCTCAATATTGTTGGCAGCCACGTATTCGCGGAAAGCGGCGGCAGTTGTCGCAAAGCCGCCCGGCACACGCACCCCCTTATCCTTGAGTGTGCGTACCATCTCGCCAAGAGAGGCGTTCTTGCCGCCGACGCGGGGAACGTCGCCTACGTTCAGGGTCTCAAACCAGGCTATGCGTTTTTCCGTCATCGATGGGCTCCTTGCGTACACGGTCAGAAAGGTTGCCTCCTGACCAAATTATTCGCGTCCGACCGCGCTTACGGCAAAACCGGAGATCTCTCTCCTGAGATGCTCTCGAAAGCAGAGGTAGCGTTTTTCCCTGAGAAGGACGCTGCTCACCAAACGATCTTACAGTGCGGTGCCAATCCTGGCACAGGGCGAAATCGTTCCAATCCAGGCCAGCGCGCGGTCCGAACTGACGTTCGAGCCAGGCGGAGGAATGCCGCCGAAATGGATGAAGGCGATGAAACGGTAAGGAATGGATCGCTTTGACGTCTCTTTCACACAGAGTCGGAAATGCAGTCAGTTTGTCATCGAGACGAGCAACGTAGAAGGGGTGGCGAGAATGGTGCTCAATCCGCTGCCTGGCTTTGACGCATTACGCATCCTGAGGGCGAGGCTTGGCAGATCGGTATTGATCAAGGGCCGCGGGTTTGAAAAGCGGCCCGCTTGAGGAGCACATCGAATGAAGAGAACGATAACCGGGCTCAAAGCTGGCGAAATTCTCGATTCCCGCGGCTGGCCTACGGTCAAGGTGACGGTCCGCCTGGAGGGCGGCACGGTTGCGAGTGCATCGGTCCCTTCGGGAGCATCGACGGGTCAGTTCGAGGCCCATGAACTTCGCGACGGCGATAGCGCGCGCTATGCAGGTCGCGGGGTATTGAAGGCCGTCGAAAATATCGAACGCGAAATTGCGCCCGCCCTCATCGGAATAGATGCTGTGCGGCAGCCGGAAATCGACCGGCTGATGTGTGAGCTTGACGGAACTGAGAACAAAGCGCGGCTCGGTGCCAACGCTATCCTGGGCGTTTCGCTGGCGGTCGCCCGCGCCTCTGCTCAGTCAATGGAAATGCCGCTCTACCAGTATCTCGGAGGTTCCACGGCGCGGCGTCTCCCGGTTCCTATGATGAACATCATCAACGGTGGCAAGCACGCCGCCAATGGACTCCAGATGCAGGAGTTCATGATCGTGCCGCACGGCGCGCCGACCTACAGTGAAGCGCTGCGCTTCGGTTCGGAAACCTATCATGCGCTGAAGGGGCTTCTCGAACAGGACGGCTTTGCCACAGGCGTAGGCGACGAAGGCGGGTTCGCGCCCCGCCTGAAAAACGAGCGTGAGGCGTTGGAACTGATCGTGCGAGCAATCGAAAAGGCGGGCTACGAACCTGGCCGACAGATCGCGATCGCTCTGGATCCCGCTGCGACATCTTTTTTTGGAGATGATGGATATGCTCTGCCCGGACTGGGCCCATCGAGCATATCGAGCGACGACCTTCTGGCGGTATACGCTGATTGGATAACTGCCTTCCCGATCGTCTCGATTGAGGATGGCTTTGCGGAAAGCGACTGGTCCGCCTTTGCCAAACAGACCGCCGCAGTGGGAGACCGTATCCAGATTGTCGGCGATGACCTGTATGTCACCAACCCGCGCTTCATCCGTCGTGGGATCGACGAGAAGGCGACCAACGCTGTTTTGATCAAGCCCAATCAGATAGGCACTGTGACCGAGACGGTGGCAGCAATCGAACTCTGCCGGCGAGCTGGCCTGCGCTATAAATTTTCCCATCGCTCCGGCGAGACGGAGGATGATTTTGTCGCTGATTTTGCTGTTGCGATGACCGGTGGTCAATTCAAAGGTGGGGCACCCTGCCGGGGCGAGCGGCTCGCCAAGTACAATCGCTTGCTGGAAATCGAACGCGAGCTCGGCGCCGAAGCCCTCTTCTCATCGCCTTTCGTCGCATAAGAATTGTCAGGCGCATGGTTTGCCAGTGGTTCGAAGTGACGGTCCTCCATGAAACGGGGAAGCCATTTTGATCAGACATCTCCCGGTTTAAGTAACGGCGAGGACCTCGACCAGGTCAGGTGCTCGTATACGCTTGCCCAGTAGAGGCCAAAAGCACCCCCGAATAGCAGTTCTTCAATCGGTATTCCGGCAGGCAGCAATCCTGATAGGGCCGGCAGGTTCCAGACCTCTTCAATATAGTTCGGCGTGGTTATCCGAAGTCCGAGGATGAAAATTGTGTAGAAGACGAGGAACAGAAGCCCACCAATCAACGTCTTGGCGAAGAGATCCGGGCGGCACCATATGGCAGCGCCAGCGCCTGCCGCCATTGCAACGACCGCCGGATATATCGGGTTCCAGCCAAGGGTCATGAGCGGCACGAAGAAAAGCACCGGTGTCGCCAGCGCAAGACGGTGTAAGCGGTGCCGGTCATGGAAGCCGGCGGGCGCCGTCACCTGACGGGTCATCAGATTATACAGCACCACGCCAATGCCACCTATGCTGAACGAGAAGATGATACTTTCAAGGTCAAAGCCGGTCTTTTGGGCGAGATCGAACAGGCTGGGAGGATCCCAGTACTCAGGCACGAATAAAGGCTCGCTCAAGCCGAGTGGCGCCGTGCCAAGCGCGCCCCGAAACATAAGCTTTCTGTGCGGGGGAAATGCGAAGTAGATCAGGGCGAATGCCAAAAGGAAGGCCAGCGACCACGTCAACCAGACAAAATCGTGGGACCAATTCACGCCCTGTGTCTGACATTCTCGGGCACGTCAGCAAGTGCCTGTCTCTCATGATCAGTAATGTAGTCACGCGTAAGTGGCACCGCGTCCCGGCGATGGGCGAGTTGCAACTGAAAAACCATCAACGGACCTTCGCGAAACAGCATTTCGCAGGCAGCGAGGTAAAATTCCCACATCCGGCAAAAGCGCTCGTCGTAGATTTCGGCCGCTTGCGCGCGCCGCTCCTGAAAGCGATCATGCCAATGGCGCAGCGTTTCGGCATAATGCACCCTCAAGATCTCGATGTCGGTGATCCACAGGCCCGCCTTTTCGACTGTCGCGATCATTTCCGAAAGCGCAGGGATGTAGCCGCCGGGGAAGATATATTTGCTGATCCAGGGATCGGCACCTCCGGGCGGTTCCATGCGCCCGATCGAATGGATCAGGGCCACGCCGTCAGGTTTGAGCCTGCTTCCTACCGTTTGGAAGAAAGTCGAATAGTCTTGCGGTCCTACATGCTCGAACATGCCGACCGAAACGATACGATCGAACGTGCCTTCGGTCTCCCGGTAGTCCTTGAGTTCGAACCGAACCTGGTGGGAGAGACCGGCTGCCTCGGCGCGCGCACCTGCTGCGGCCAATTGTTCGGTCGACAGCGTGATCCCGGTTACATTGGCGTTTGCCGATTGCGCGAGTTCGAGCGCAAGACCACCCCAGCCCGAACCGATATCGAGTACCTCGCAGCCCGGCTCGAGCAGCAGCTTTGCCGCAATGTGTCGTTTTTTGGCAGCTTGTGCGTCGTCGAGAGTTTGCCCGGCGTCCGTAAAATAGGCACATGAATACTGGCGATCCTGATCAAGGAACAGATCATAGAGCGCGCCCGCCAGATCATAGTGATGGGCCACGTTTCTTTGCGAGCGGCGCCGATGATTGCGTTGACTTTGGCCTCGCGCGAATTTTGCGCGCGCGCGCTGAACCGGATGACCATCCAACGCGTCAAGACCCTGGAACAGCAAATGAAGGAGATCCTGCAGCGAACCCTCCTCGATCGTCAGTTTGCCGTCCATGTAGGCTTCACCCAAGGCCAGCGACGGATTGAACACCATTCGCAGCGGCAGGCTTTTGTCGTGCAGTCGCACCGTAACCCTTCGGCCATCACCATCCCCGGCGAATGTATGCCGTTCGCCCCTTGCGTCGACGATAACCAAGTGGCCCTTTCGGATCATGGACTTCAGCATAGGCGACAAAAGCGGCAGGGAGCGCGCCGATGGCGAAACAGGAGTGTGCATAGAAGATCATCCTTCCCGAACTAAAGCAGAGCTGAAGTTACAGACGATAAACACGTGATCTTCTTACACAGAGGCAGCACGCCTGCCGCCAACTTGCCGGACGGAGGCAATCCCGCAGGCCGTGATCGAATGAAGGGTCACCAAGATCTTGGCGGCCCCGCGCGGCAGGATTACGAGTGGCTTGAATCCCGCACACAGTGGAGCGAGGGCAAAAGAAAGCGCGAAGTAACCGTCCTCCCGAGGGAGGCAGGCGCCGTCCAGGAACGTCCCGCCGTGCTTCAAGTTGCAAGCGCCGGTGCCCCCTTCCTCTGGCTGCAACGGGCTTGTCACTCTGAAATTCTTCGGCAAGCTCGGCACGCATCAGGTGCCTGGCGAACCGACCTTATCGGAAGGCTTTTATAATGGCGTCGAAATTCATTTCCGGTCGCAAAAACACGATGGGCAATGATCCGGAGCAGCTAGGCTCAGGACCTATTAAATTGCTTGCGGAGGCGATGATCGGTTGATTCAATGGCGGCGCGAGGAGGCGCTGCCATGAGTGATCTGATCTGGTTGTCGGAGGCGCAGATGCGCCGGATCGAGCCGCATTTTCCACTGTCGCACGGGGTGCCGCGGGTCGATGATCGTCGGATCATCAGCGGCATCATCTTCGTGATCAGGAACGGCCTGCGATGGCGTGATGCGCCGGCTGCCTACGGCCCGCACAAGACGATCTACAACCGCTTCATTCGCTGGAGCCGGATGGGAGTGTTCAACAAGATCTTCGCGGACCTCGCGGCAAAGGGCGGCAAGCCTGACCGACTGATGATCGACGCAACTCACCTGAAGGCGCACCGGACGGCGGCCAGTCTGCTCAAGAAGGGGCTGTTCCCCGACGTATCGGGCGCACCAAGGGCGGCCTGAACTCCAAGCTCCATGCCGTGTGCGACGGCCAGGGCAGACCGCTGGTCATGCTGCTGAGCGAAGGGCAGATGAGCGACTACAAGGGCGCGTACAAGGGCGCGGCGCTGATGGTCGATGCCTTGCCCAAGGCCAAGGCGTTGCTGGGCGACAGGGGCTACGACGCCGACTGGTTCCGCGCCGCCCTGGCAGAGCGCAAGATCACCGCCTGCATTCCATCAAAGAGCAACCGGAAAACGCCGATCCCGCACGATGCCGCGCTCTACCGCCAGCGCCATAAAATCGAGATCATGTTCGGCAGGCTAAAAGACTGGCGCCGCATCCACACCCGCTACGACAGATGCGCCCACACCTTCATGTCCGCCATCTGTATCGCCGCAACGGTCATCTTCTGGCTCAATCAATGAGTCCTGAGCCTAGTCAGACGCATATCACTCGGCCTGATTACACGTGCTGGACCCCATTGCGTGCGTCGCTGAACGATACGGGACAACCAGACGCCGCTGCCAGTGTAATCCTGACGAACCAGCGCCGTCCCTATGGTTGGCGTTCCAATCTGGGAATTCAGGCCTGCATCGCTGCCGCCCGTTCTTGAACAAGTAGGAATCGAACGATGAGCGCACGCAAAGGTTTGCTGGGAAATGCTGAACTATCGAACCCTGGTCTTGAGAGCACGACGAAACAGCGCGCTAACGTTGGTTTCGGCATTCGCAGGGAAAGTGCAATGAAGATCTTGCGTTCCTGGGCGTTCGATGCCGCCTGGATACTATGGACAGCTCCGTTCGGAATTGTGATACCGGTCTTATGGCTCCTGGGATCGCCGCCAAAGGCAGTTAGAAAATTCACGCGTATCTGGGCACGCGGCGTCCTGTTCGGACTCTCCTGGATTGTCGGGCTCGATTTCCGCGAAGAGGGACGGAGCAATATCCCGCCGGAGCCCTGTCTGATCATCTGCAATCATCAATCGGTCTGGGAGACGCTTGCCGCGCTGGTGCTGTTCCCGGAGGTATCGATCATCGCCAAGGACGAACTGCTGGGTATTCCTATCCTTGGCTGGTTCCTGAAGAACTCACCGATGATCGTTATAGCGCGCGGTTCCGCGGCCTCTTCGCTTCGCAAGATGAAAGTCGAGGGCGCCGCAGCGCTCAGCGAAGGACGTTCAGTACTCATTTTCCCCGAGGGCACGCGCAAAAGCGCGCATGAACAAGTTCATTTCAAGCGCGGGGTCGAGTTGCTCTACGGTGCACTGGGGGCAAAGGTTCTGCCGGTTGTCGTCGACTCAGGCAAGTTTTGGGGCGTTGGTGGGAGCCTCAAAAAACCCGGCACTATAACAGTATCTTATCTACCAGTCCTTGAGCCCGGATTGGACATTACAGAATTCGCGCGGGACGCTGAATTTCGCATGCAGGCCGAAAGGGCAAGGCAGTTGATGAGAAATCCTTGTGCTCTTCGATCGGATTCAAGGAAGGCAGACGATAGGGAATGATGTCCTGCGCCTCTGATAGGAACCTCAAGCGCTGTTTCAGTTTGATTTTGCGTGTGTGAAGCGCAGCGGCAAAAATCGGGCCCACTGATCCGAGGGCTATGATCATTTGCAGTGATGCTCCCAACATTATTAGACGTTTCTTGGCTTCCAAGAGTTCTCGGCGGTAGGGCCAAGCGCCGCGGAGAAGGACGTACCGCTGCGAATAGGCTTATATCAGTGCTCGAGCGGTGTTTGATCCGCACGGCAAACTGTAAGGGCCCAGCGCGCGCCGCGTCTACAATTTCGACGGCAATAGACGCATCTGGGAAAGGAAACGTCACAGGCCGAACCGGATGGAGAACGATATGAGCAGCGATCCGCCTCAAGCCTGTGCATCCGGTGCGGCCATCCGCCCCCCGGAAATGAGAAGAAGGGATTTCCTGAATATCGCTCCGGTTGCAGCCGCCGGGACCGGAGCGGTAATTGCTTTGTGGCCATTGATCGATAGCATGAATCCGTCGGCTGAGGTCCTCGCGCAGTCTTCGACAGACGTTGACTTAGCTTCAGTTGAAGCTGGACAGCGCATTACCGTCAATTGGCGAGGGCAGCCCGTTTTCATCGCCCGTCGTACCGGCGAAGAGATTGCCCGGGCGAGAGCTGACGATGCCAATTCGAGTCTTATTGATCCGCAAACGGACGCTGAGCGGGTGCAGAGAGATCCATGGCTCATTGTCATTGGTGTTTGTACGCATTTAGGCTGCGTTCCTCTCGGCCAAAGCCCCGGAGATCCCCGGGGAAGATATGGTGGATGGTTCTGCCCTTGCCACGGATCGGTTTACGATGCTTCAGGACGTGTTCGGCGCGGCCCGGCGCCGCGAAATCTCGCTGTTCCACCATATGCCTTCCGAGGCGATTCGATAGTGCATATTGGACAGTAGCGCCTATCGACCGGGCGCGGCCCTTAGGCTCTCATTAGGCTATATCGGGAAGGGGTAGGACCTTTCCAGGCGCGTTACTGACGATCTTAAGAAATCAGGTGCTATCGATTTTGAAGGGACGGATTCCTGGCCAGCCCTCAACCAACGGACCCCTTGCTGCCGGGGCGAGGTGGGATCCGGATTCCTGGAGTGGCGGCATCCCGGGATGTGGGATTTGTGGAGTCGCAACCGTTTTTGATCGGCACCACATGTCGACGTGTCGCGCTTCACGGCGCGATAAGGCCCTGCTTGAGGGCAGCGCTGTCGTAAAGGAAAACGGTATTGGGATCGGGCAAGCCTAAATCGGTACGCGGCGCTTCCCCCAAACGGGTCAGAAGATCGCTGATGAGCGAAAGCCGGGTTTGGTGTTTGTCATCGGCTCGCACCACCGTCCAAGGTGCGGCAACGCTGTGTGTACGGGCAAGCATCTCGTTGCGAGCCGCACTGTAGGCATCCCAGCGTTTAATTGCTCGATCATCCACCGGACTGAGCTTCCACTGCTTCAGCGGATCTTTCCGGCGGGCCTCCAGACGCCTTTTCTGTTCATCCTTCGAAATATCGAGATAATATTTGACCAGTGTGATGCCGCAATGTGCGAGAAGTTGCTCAAACAGCGGCACGGTCGCCATGAATTCCTCATATTCAGCTTCCGTGCTATAATTCATCACCTTCTCGACACCAGCACGATTGTACCAGCTGCGATTGAACAGGACGATTTCGCCGGCCGCAGGAAGATGGCTCGTCCAGCGCTGGAAGTACCAGGATCGACGATCATGGTCGGACGGTGCGCCAAGGGCTACCACGCGGGTGTCTCGTGGACTCAGATGTTTGACGATGCGCTTGATCGTGCCATCCTTGCCAGCCGCATCTCGCCCCTCGAGAATAATCAGCAACTTGCGGCCGCCGGCAATCACCTGACGCTGTAACGCGCTAAGCCCGATCTGAAGCGTATGGAGCTGCTCGCCGTAGCCGGGCGTAGATTTGTCCTGCTTGTTCTTGCTCATATCGATTTGACAATCTCTATTAGGACTTCGTTTAGAACGGACGGCGCGGTCGGGTTTTGGGCGGCTTCGGCTCATCTGACCGCGAACGCGACAGCCTGGGAATAAAACCCGGGACGCGCGCCATGTATGCCCGATAATCCTGGCCGAAAGCGGCGAGTGCTTCGCGCTCTTCGCTCCGGGCGAGCCGCACATACATGACAACCAGGACCGGAAACATCGCTAGCGTCAAGACGGTTGGCCATTGGAACAGGAAGCCAAGCATGACGAGAATGAAGCCGTCATATTGCGGATGCCGGACGTAGGAATAGATACCTTCGGTGGCGAGCATTTCTTGCTTCTGGGCACGGTACAGCCGTGCCCAACCGCTCGATATCATCCAGAAGCCACCGCCGATCAGGACGAAGCTGAGGATGTGGAACGGCCCGAAATGAGGGTTGGCTCGCCAGCCGAACAGCTCTTCGAGCAGATGGCCGGCGTCATGCGAGAACCAGTCCACCTGCGGATAGTTGCTCTGTAGCCAGCCCGAGAGCAGATAGATGGTCAGCGGGAATCCATACATTTCGGCAAAAAGGGCGACAAGAAAGGCACTGAAAGCGCTGAATGATCGCCAGTCGCGCTTGGTTTGCGGCTTGAAGAAGCTGAACGCGAAGAAAATGAAGATCGCGGAGTTGAGGATCACCAGACCCCAAAGTCCATAAGCGGCGGATGAGTCGCTATGCATGTCAGGCTTCTCCGTGACTATCGGCGACGGGCACGGGTATCAGCGACCTTATGCCTGCTGTGTTGATCGCTGACCTGCCTCTCGCCGTCGTTGCTGACGCCCTGATCATCGTCACCGCCTTGGCCGCCATGACCTCCGTGTCCACCATGTCCTCCGTGCATGAACATGTGGAGCAGCGGGCAGGCCAACAAGAGCAAAGCCCAGGGGAGAATGCTGAGCGCGTGAACCCTATGTTCGGTAAACAGGAAATACCCCGCAATCGCTGCGAAACCGAGGAAGACAATCGGCATCCGCCATCCCCGCCTATCCGACGCGTGCTTGTGACCTTGCCTCATATCTTGCTCCCACCAAAGGCCAAAGGGCGATCGCCTTCAAACAAAGGAGAGCTCGCCTCAAGATCATGGACGCACGGCAGCGAGCGATATTACAGTTGCTTCAGCAGATCCGCACCGGCCCCTTATCGAGTATGAATCTGCGAGAAAACGCTGCTATCCCTTGGCTCTGGCTCTTGGGCGTATCATAGAGCGATGATGGGCAATGCCAGTCCGGTGAGGTTTGCTCTGGCCGCTGCAGCTACCGCGTTCCTGCCAGCGCTTCGAAGCCGGAAATGACATCGAACAGTTCTTCATCGATGTCGCCCTGGCGTAGCTGATGGAAGGTGCCGTGGAGCTGCTCGAGCAATTCGCTGATGTTCTTGTCGGCGCGCTCCATAGCTACCAGTCGGCTCGCATTCTCGCTGGCCAGCGATTCTGCGCAGGCCCGAAAGAGTGAGATGAAGAGAAATTCGCGAATGAGGGCACGCGTGGTCCTGGAATTGCCACCCACGATTTCAGGCAAATTCGTAGTTGGCCAGGGGGTATGGAGCAGATCTTGTTGCCATTGCTTGTCGAGCGGCAACAGCCGTTGCCTGGTCGGTTCGTATAGGGCGCCGGACAACGGCCGATTATGGAACACCCAAAGACTGCTATTTGCCCCATTGGCTGCTTCCGTTTCGCTGGCGATTTGAACCTGTGCGACAAGCGGAATGATGGCCTGAATGGAATTGGGCACTGGCAAGAGGCCCACCAGTTGCAATCCGGCATCCGCCAGGCGTGCATAAACGCGTTCCCCGACCGCCCACACCCGGGATTTGCCGTAAAACGCGGCAAGCGTCGTGATCGCGTAATCGGCGATCACGTCGTTAAACTGCCCAACCAGACCTTGATCCGAACCGAAAACGATGGCGCTGATTGCTTCTGTCTGGCCGAGCCTTTCCTCGTCTCTCATCGGAAGCGGAACCGCGCTTTGTCGAAAGCAGGCGGCTAGCCCCAGTTCCACAGCGCGCTGGTAATCCGCCAATCCGCGTACTGATCTTTCAAACTGTCCTACGCTCGATGCGGCCAGGGCCTTCATCGTCCGGACGACGGACTGGAGATCGTCGGCGCTCTGAATCTTTCGCCGCAGGCTCTCCATTGTGTTGCTCATGACTTGTCCCGCATGTCCACCGCAGGTTCGGGTCGAGCAGCGAGTGACGCGGAACCGCCTCCGGTCTCTTCGCTGCCTTGAGAGACCGGTAGGGTTTGGAGCGGAGCGAGCGCCTGTCGGGCGATTTTGATGATCGTCTCGCGATCTTCCTCGCTCAACTTGGCAGAGCTCACCAATCGAGTACGCACGTCGTCGGGGATCTTCAAAGCTGCTTTTTGGACCGCGTCCTCGGCAGCCCACATCTGGTCAAGCGCAACCGGATCGAAGAGCTTCGCGGTTACGGCTAGCAGGATCGCAATTTGCGCCGGGACCGACACCGGCGCACTTTCGGGCTGTTGGAGGCAGGCACGAATGCGGCGTCCATGGTTGATGGTCTTGCGGGTATCTTCATCCAGTCGGGCACCAAACCGGGCGAAGCTTTCCAATTCTTCAAACTGTGCATAGGCGAGCTTGAGATTGCCGGCCGCGGCGCGAAAGGCAGCGCGCTGCGCCTTGCCGCCGACGCGCGAGACGGATTTGCCGACATCGACGGCAGGCAATATGCCCAATTCAAAAAGGGAAGGCGAGAGATATATCTGGCCGTCGGTAATCGAAATCAGATTGGTCGGAATATATGCAGACAGGTTCTGCGCTTCGGTTTCAACGATCGGCAGCGCCGTGAGAGACCCACCTCCGAGTTCCTCGCGCAGATGCGTTGCCCGTTCGAGCAGCCGCGCGTGAATGTAGAAGATATCGCCGGGAAAGGCCTCGCGGCCAGGCGGGCGGCGCAACAGCAGGGATAACTCGCGGTAAGCGCGGGCATGTTGCGTGAGATCATCATAAGCGATCAGGACGTTGCGCCCCTGCGCCATGAAATGCTCGGCGATACTGGTCGCGGCGTAGGGCGCGATGAAGGTCAGTCCGGGTGGATCATTGCCCTCGGTAACGACGACGACGGTATAGTCCAGTGCGCCCGCCTCCCGCAGGGTCGCTACCGCCTTTGCGACAGCGGAGGCGCGCTGGCCGATGGCACAATATATGCACAGCACATTCTGACCACGCTGGTTGAGAATGGTGTCGATGGCAATGGCGGTCTTGCCTGTCTGCCGGTCGCCGAGGATCAGTTCGCGCTGACCGCGGCCAACGGGAATAAGGGCATCGATCACCTTAATCCCGGTCTGGAGCGGAGTCGTGACCGCCACGCGATCCATGATGTGCGGCGCGGTGCGTTCGATAGGCAGGCGCTCGTTGGCGATGACCGGGCCTTTGTCGTCGAGCGGACGACCAAGCGGGTCGATAGTGCGCCCTAGCAGTCCATCACCCACGACCACATCCATGACTCGGCCCGTGCGCTCGACTTCATCGCCGGCGTTCAGATGAGAATGCGAACCGAGCAGCACGACGCCGATTTCATCCTCATCGACGTTGAACGCAATGCCGAGCGTGCCGTCGGAAAATCTCACCAGTTCCTCAAAGCCGACCGAAGGAAGCCCGGATACCTTGGCGACACCTGTGGCGATGCTGGTGACGGTGCCGACTTCTCTTGGGATCAGCTGCGGTCTGAACGTTTCCCGCGCCTGGCTTATTCCGGCCAATGCACTGTCGAGAGCACTCTGCAAGCTTTCGGGCTCGGCGCTCATTTGCGCTTCCTATTCGTCACTGACGGTTCAGCCAGCGATGACGTCATCGCGACGCTCTTCGCCCGGGAGTTCGGCGCGGGCTCAACCGTGGGTTGGGGCTCGATCTCACCGCTTTTCGCAAGAAGCGCATCGACCTGGTCTTGAAGCGATGTCAGGTAATCCGCGATGGTCCAGGCAATCTTTTGTCCATTCGTGATCAGTTCAATGCCCCCGACCAAGTCGGGCGCGACGACAAACCGGACGTCGATTTGATCTGAAAAAATTTGCTTGAGCTCCCTTTGGATTCCCACGCGCTGCGCGGGAGGTAAAGAGAACGCGCTGCGCACGAGCGCCGGTTCGGTTGTAGTCCTGATGGCCTTGCCGAAACGCTCTTTGGTCTCCCCGTCCAACGCACGCAGTCGCGCGATGAATATCTCGCCCATGCGCTCGTCGAGACTTGCCGCAGCAAGATCCTTCAGCGCCATTCGCGCAATGGCAAACACTTCCTGCTGCGCTTGCCGGGCGATGGTCTGATTGAGGTCTTGAGCCTGGCTTCGCAGCGTTTCCCGCAATCGGGCGCTCAAGGCATCGGCGGCATTGCGCGCTTCCTCCATGAGACGCTGCCGTTCCACCTTCACTTCTTCCATCGCCGTGGTCATGCGGGCAGCGCGCTGCTGATCGAACTGCGCATTCTTGTGCTGGAACTCGTCGCGCTCGCGTTGGGCCTCAGCCCTTTTTGCGTCGGCGTCGGCAAGTTCCGCAGCGATCCGCTGTTCGCGCACGTCGATGGCGTCGAGGATGGGCCGATAGAGAAAGCGCTTCAGCAACCACACGAGGATAAGGAAATTGAGCGCCTGCGCACCGATAGTGAACCAATCGACGAGCACTACCTATTTTCCCGCAGCCTGAGCGATTACATTATTCCAGAACGGATTGGCGAAAATAAGGATCATCGAGATCACGAAGCAATAGATCGCGACCGACTCGATCATGGCCAATCCCACAAACAAGGTTCGCGTGATTGTGGATGAAGCGTCAGGCTGCTGTGCCAGCGAACTCAAGGCCGTGGCAACCGCGCGCCCTTCGCCGAGCGCGGGTCCTATACTCCCCAACGCGATCGTCAGTCCGGCAGTGACGATTGAAGCAATCGCAATAAGCGTCGCGCTATCCATGGTGGCTCCTTTTTGTTGGCGGTGTTCATGCTGAAGGGCCTGGCCTTAGTACTGTTCGGGGACCGCTGACGCGTGTAGCGGCGGCGATGTACACCGTGGCCAGGATGCTGAAGATGTAGGCTTGCACCATGCCGGTGAGCAGTCCGAGCGCACTCATGACGACCGGGAAGAGGAACGGCGTGACGGTCAGCAAGATGGCTAGAATCATCGTTCCGCTCATCATATTGCCAAACAGGCGCACCGCGAGCGCCAATGTGCGCGAAAGCTCACTGATGATGTTGAACGGCAGCATCATGACTGTCGGTTCCAAATATGATTTGAGATATCCGCCCAGGCCCTGTTCCTGAATGCCGAATACGGGCACGATCACCCAAACGCTCAGCGCAAGAGCCGCGGTTGTCGAAAGCGACCCCGTCGGCGGCTCGTAGCCGGGAACAATCGTGAACAGACTGGCCAGCGCGACGAACAGGAAGAGCGTGCCCAGAAAGCCGATATACTTCCTCGGGGGACGGAGGCCCACATCTTCAATTTGCTTCTCGATGCCGGTGACGATGATTTCCAGAAAATTTTGCCAGCGCGAACGGTGCAACGCCGTGGAGAGATTGCGCGTGATGAGCTTTGCACCAACGGCCAGCACGACCATCAGAACCCATGTGAACACGATCGTGCCATTGAGCTTGAGAAAGCCATGCTGCCAGAAGATCATGTCGTCGGGACTAAGGCGCATGACGCGTCTCCGCTGCCGAGCGGGTGAGCATCTTTCCTGACGAACGCGTCAGCCATTTGATCATATAACGCGCGACCAGAAAGCCAAGGAGACACGACAGCCATCGCTCCCAATGTGCTCCTCCCACAAGATAAAATCCTGCCATGGTGATACCCGTCCGCACCAGCATGCTGCCCATGAACCAAAGTCCCGGCTGCCTCGATGAGACGCCCCTGATGATGGTCCACCAGAGTCCGCCAAAGAAAAACGCACCGAGCAGAAGGCCCGCGCCTAAGGATGGTGCCAGCGCTCCCAATTCATTCATGGCCGTCGTCCAGATCGTCGCGCATCTCCTTGTCTTCCTTGGCAACCCAGTGCCACGCGTTGAAGCAGCCGATGACAAGGCCCGCCACCAACAGGGCCAGCGTCCAGGAATATTCGGTTGGATGACGTCGATCCAACCAAATGCCGAGCGCAGCGCCGAGCAGCGTCGGGATCGCTACCGACCAGCCGACGAGCCCCATCATTCCCAAACCGAACCAGACGCCTTTGTCGGTATTGCGCCGAGCCTTGAGCTTTCGCGCCGCTTTAGTGCCGACCGCCTGACCGAACGACCGCTTTTGCGTTTCAGGAGTATTGCTCGGCTTATCGCTCATCGCGGATCGTCACCATACGGCGAATAAGATCGCCCTCCAGCTTTGCTAATGTAGAGCGCATGTCTTGTTCGCGCTCGTCCAATGTCAGAAATTCCCTTTCCACCGCCTCGCGCAACTGGCCAAGGATGGTCCCGGCCAAGGCGCCGCGGACGGAGACGACCACGTCGGCCCCAACTTTGACGATTACGCCTTCATCGACGGCCACAAAGGTTTCCCCGTCCGAGAGCGTCTCGTAAATCAATATCCCGGGGACGAGGGCCGCCACGCAATCCAGGCGACGCGGCAGAATGCCAAATGATCCGTCCTGCGTCTCCGCGATAATGCGCATCACGCCAGTTTTCTCGGCGAATATCTCGAACGGCAGGAGAATCTTGAGATTCATGGGTCAGGCCGCAGCTTCGTGTTCCGACTGAGATTTCGCCTTGGCTTCATCGATCTCGCCGATCATGTAGAGCGAGCTTTCGGGGTAGTCCTTGAACTCATCGCGCAGGATGCGCTCGCAGCCGCTCAGCGCGTCCTCAAGACTAACCAGTTTGCCCTTTTGGCCCGTGAACTGTTCGGTCGTGAAAAAGGGTTGCGTCAGAAATCGCTCCAACCGGCGCGCGCGGGCGACGATGTTGCGGTCGTCCGGCGAAAGCTGTTCCAGGCCAAGCATGGCGATGATGTCTTTGAGTTCATCATATTGCGCGAGTGTCCGTCGGACTTCCTGAGCCAGACCAAAGTGGCGGTCGCCAACGATGCCAGGAGTAGTCATCTTGGATCTGGACTGCAGAGGATCGACGGCCGGGAAGAGCCCTTCACTGGCCCGTTTGCGCGACAACACGATAGACGCTGAGAGATGCGAGAACGTGTGTACCGCTGCCGGGTCGGTAAAATCGTCGGCGGGCACATAGACCGCCTGTATCGAAGTAATTGCGCCGGTATCAGTATTGGCAATGCGCTCCTCAAACCCCGATAGCTCGGTACCCATGGTGGGCTGATAACCCAGTCGCGACGGCATCTGGCCCATCAAGCCCGATACCTCCATGCCCGCCTGGATGAAGCGGAAGATATTGTCGACGAGCAGCAACACGTCGCGATGCTCATCGTCGCGGAAATATTCGGCTATTGTCAGTGCCGCATGCCCTACGCGGAAACGCGCGCCTGGCGGCTCGTTCATCTGACCAAACACCATCACCATGTTCTGAAGGACGCCGGCGTCCTTCATCGCATTGTACAGCTCTTCGCCTTCCCGACAGCGCTCGCCAATGCCGCAGAAGATGCTGACGCCGGCATTATGTCCGACCATATTGTGAATCATTTCGGTCAGCAGCACCGTCTTGCCGACGCCCGCGCCGCCGAAAAGTCCCGCCTTGCCCCCGCGCTCCAGCGGCGCCAGGACGTCGATGACCTTGATACCGGTCTCGAAGATCTCCGATCTGGTGGAACGGTGCATCAGCGAGGGCGGAGCCCTGTGAACCGAACGCCATTCGACATCTGAAAAGGCAGCTTCGCGGTCTATCGCGTTACCAAATACATCGACCATCCGTGAGAGAACTGCCTTGCCTACGGGAGCTTTCAACGGTCCGCCTGTGTCCTCCACAGTCGTTCCGCGAGCAAGGCCTTGTGTGGGTGTCAGGGCAATCCCGCGCACATGGCGGGCATCTTGCTGCGCCAACACTTCAATAACGATCTGCCTGTCCGAGCCGGCGCGAAGCACCGAATAGATGGGCGGTAAATGATCCTCGAAACAAACATCAACGACACTGCCGCGAACCGAGACCACTACGCCAGCCTTCGATGATCGCGTTTCAGTGTTCATGTGACATCGTGCCAGATGCACTTGCCAGCTGTCTTTGGCGACCGAACTGCCGGCAACTGTGCAAGGTTCGAGAGGCGGAGAACGGGCAGGGGGGAGGGCTCCGCCCCTCGAACAACGCCTGCGCGGTGCTGTTTATCACCATTATCGCGCGCAGGAACGATCAAAATCATGAATGCGAGCAACAGCAGCGAGGAGCATCTCCCGACGGCTTGGCTTCGGTCGGCGCTTCTCGCTTTACCTTGCCTTGCTCTCGACCGGATCGTGGCTTGTCGCGGCAGCCATCTGATTTGTGCGAATGGTTTTCGGCGTGTTTCAAGCTGGACTGCATGTGAGAATCTCCGTCTGCAAAGTCGTTTTTGTCAACTGCGGCGCGATTGGGACCGCTGCAGTGGTTGCCATTGATTTTGACGTTCTTCATCTGCGATTCTTACACTTGGAATCTGATTTCTTAGCCTGCGCCGCCCCAAAGAACCTGGCTTGGTCGATGCAATAATATCGGTCTTTTCCCAGCCTCCCGGTCCTGAGCCCGAACACCTGACATGCATCATTGCTTAGCCCGGATCATTTCACGGCAGGCCGCCCCGGACCGGACTCGGGACATCACCGTCATTCCCCCATACGCCGATTTGCTATGGACGGCGGCGATTTATGGTCTGGCGACCTTGCTCCATTTCATGGCTCTGTAAGGTTCCAATTTCTGTCGCGTCATTGGTGAAGTGAGTGCATCCGATTCGGGGAAGCAGCACATGTCAGAATAAAAGCGATAGGGGAAAGAGATGCAGTACGAAGCGCCCGGCAACATCTTCGCCATAATTATCATCCTGTTCATTGCGCTGGCAGTTTTGGCAGGCACAATCCGCATTCTACGTGAATATGAGCGCGCGGTCATATTCACGCTCGGTCGCTTCACCGGGGTCAAGGGTCCGGGGCTGATTTTTATCATCCCGTTCGTGCAGACCATTGCACGCGTGGACCTGCGCACCATCGTTCTTGACGTGCCGACCCAGGACCTGATCTCGCGCGACAACGTCTCGATCCACGTCAACGCCGTGATCTATTTCCGCGTGATCGATCCAGAGCGCGCGATCATCCAGGTGGAGCAATTCGAATACGCGATCAGTCAACTGGCGCAGACCACGCTTCGGTCGGTGCTCGGCAAACACGAACTCGACGAGATGCTCTCCGAGCGCGACAAACTCAACAAGGACATCCAGGAGATTCTCGACGCCCAAACCGACGCCTGGGGCATCAAGGTCGCCAATGTCGAAATCAAGCATGTCGACATTCAGGAAAGCATGATCCGTGCGATCGGCCAGCAGGCCGAGGCCGAGCGCGAGCGCCGGGCCAGAGTAATCAATGCGGAAGGGGAACAACAGGCGGCCCAAAAGCTGCTGGAAGCCGCCGAAACCCTCTCGGCGCGTCCCGAGGCAATGCAGCTGCGCTATCTCGGTGCTCTGAATTCTATTGCTGGCGACAAAAGCTCAACGATTGTCTTCCCGTTTCCCATCGAACTGGGAGGCGTGTTCGAAACCCTTGCCAAGCAAAGAGGCCAGACAGATTCCAACCGGGCGTAGCACATCAGGTAAGCTGTCTGCTCTCGCGACAGGGCGAAATGAACACGGGGGAGGGCATTGGAGAGCCAAATGCGGGGGTTCAATATAATCCTTACCCGTGCTGGGTGGCAACTGGCGAACATCAGAAGGAGAAGCCCCGTGATCGCGACATCACCCTTACTCTGGCGCAAGGCGATTGCTCTGGCCGGAATTCTGGGAATGCTATTCGCGCCGACTGCAAGCACGGCCGGCGTCGTCGATGGCGTTCAGACGGCGGGCGCGCTCACAATCTATCTGGGCGTTGTCCCCGCCGCAACGGTGCGGGGGCACCCCAGTGGTCATCCTGAAGCCAGGATGCATGGCGGCGGGCCTGCAAGCTCTCACAGCATGCATATTGTCGCCGCGATCTTCAACAAGACCTCAGGGGCGCGAATAACAAAAGCCAATGTCACCGCGCATATAGTTGAGCCCGGCGGAATACAACGTTCGGTTCGCCTGCAGCCGATGACGGTTGCGGGTGCGCTTACCTTCGGAGGCTACACGACCTTCGCCCGGGGAATTGATTATCGGATCGGCATCAAGGTTGAACGCCCTCCCCACATGCCGCCTTCACAGTCGAACCAGATCCCACACTCCATGCATCGTATTGCGCCGGTAACGGCGCATTTCACCTATACCCATGACTGAAACCTATCGCGCCGCAGCCGACCCCGCTGGACAGGTCCGTTCCAGGGGCGTCCAAGGTCTTCCTTCTCCGTCCCGCTCTTGTCGTCTGACGCGCGGTTCTGCATTATGACCGCAAACTGTAACCCCTGGGATGCTCAAACGTCTTCAGGGAGCGGGGTTAGAAATTCGGCATCGTCAGCGGTCCGACGCAGGAGGAGTTCCACAATGGCAGATCCACTCAAAACTCTAGATCGGCACCCCTTGCGGTCCCGCCCGGGTGTTCCCGCGCAAATCTACGATGCGGGGCTGCGATCTTATATGCTGGGTGTTTATAACTATATGGCGAGCGGTTTGCTGCTTACCGGCTTGGTCGCGCTATTCGTGGCCAGCACGGACAGCGTGCGCGCAGTGTTCTTTGCGGCATCCGGAGCACCGACAGGGCTGGGATGGGTCGCCGTTTTCACGCCTCTGGCCCTGGTGCTTGCCCTGAGCTTTGGCATCAATCGGTTTTCCGAAACGGCGGTCAAGACCATGTTCTGGAGCTACGCGGCACTCATGGGCGTGTCGCTTGCTACCATTTTCCTTGCTTATACTGGGGTCAGCATTGCCCGCACTTTTTTCGTGGCGGCATCGGCCTTTGCCGCGTTGAGTTTGTGGGGTTATACAACCAAGCGCGATTTGTCCGCGTGGGGAGCGTTCCTGATCATGGGCGTCTTCGGCCTGATCATCGCCATGTTCGTCAACATGTTTCTGAAATCCTCGGTGATGGACATCATCGTGAGCGGCATCGGAGTTCTGCTGTTTGCCGGGCTCACGGCCTATGACACCCAGAAGATCAGAAATATCTATTCTGAGGTTAAGGGTAGCGAGTTCCGCGGCAAGGCGATCGTAATGGGTGCACTGACGCTGTATCTTGATTTCATCAACCTGTTCCTGTTTCTGCTCCGCTTTATGGGTGACCGGCGATGATGACGACCGCTGTTGCCCCTTAGCCAATCGAATTCTGGCAAAATCGCCAGGCGAGACCAGCAAGGCAAAGCCGCTAACGGTTCTGCACAGCCTTTTGCACACCCCGCCTGATCTTACAATCCACGCTCGTCCTCCAGTTCCAGCACGGGCGCGAATCCTCCGCCCGGCGTTCGCATATTCGTGGTCTGCCCCTGGTAGAGGCGTGCGGTGGTCAGGAGCACACCACCGCCATAGGTGTAGAGCCTAATATCCGTTTTGAGCTCAACGGGAATGCCATCTCGGATCACCCGCCGCTTACCTGGGGGCGTGTAGGCTTGCGCGATGTAGTCGCCTTTGAGGATCTCCTGCCAAACCTTTTTGGTAAGCTTGCCGCCATAATACGCCGCCTTGCTCGCATATCCCTGTGCGGGTTTGAAAAAGAGATTGCGCCGGTCGGCCCAGAGCGAGTCTGCGTCTTGAGTCTTTACCACGACGGTACGCGGGACTGCGTTTCGCAGCAATTCCAGCTGGCTGGTGGGCAAACCCCACTGGCTCAGCCGGTTCATATCGGAAAGCAATGCGAGATTGCGCTTGTTGGCGTACCGGACATGCAGATACGGATTGGGAGTCACAACAACCTGGCCGCTCAGATAGGCGGCTTGGAGTTGATCGTGCCTCGGCTCATCAAGCATGAAATCGACCAGTCGATTGTAAATGAGGTCGATAGGCCGATCTCCAATTGAAACCCCTGCCGCGCTTGACGTAAGCTCCTGCGGATCCGCAATGATGGTTTCGATTCCATGCCTTTCCAGAACAGCCTTGGCCAGTAGGAACTCGGGAAACAGGTGTTGCTCTCTCGGCAAATCATCGATAATCGCGATCGTTTTTAAGGGTACCGTCCTGCCCTGACGGGTCCATTCGCTCCGGAACATCGATACGACACGATCTTCAAACCCGGTATCCGTGGGCTTGGTCCGTTCAACGTCGGCAGCGCTGTCACAACAAGTGCGCTGCGCCTTGGCGAGCACGGCGTTGAGAAAGGCACCCCCGGCATTGGTGTTGATCTCGATAAGTCGCGGCCCCTCGTTTGCAAGATGAAAGTCGTATCCCATCATTGCTCCTGCGGGACCAAAGTCTCGCATTGCGATCGGCGGTGCCCAGTTCAGCGTCGCGGCGTGAAATTGGGGCAGCGCAATAGCCGCCTCGATGGCGGCGACGATCGATCTCATCTCGGCGATGGCTGGCGCGGTCAGAAAGACGGGGGATGCAGCAAATAGATATGGGTGGGTGCCAACAAGGCTGTCTCCAAAGCCATCGGATCCGGTCTGCAGATCGAGCAGGTCGATAAGCGTCGATCGCTCGAGCGTGATGCAGAAGCATGCTGCATTTGCTCGCTGCGCAGCAGTATTCGCTGCCATAGATATACCGGTCATGTTCGTGCACCCCTGTTTCTTGATTCGAAGTACCCACTGCTCGGTTCTTTTGTCAGCACATCAGGATACTAACTAATTCGTACGCGTCGGACAGTCTTGATCGCAGCGTGCGGCGCGCCGCAAATTCGGACTCGAGCCGGTAGTTGGGCCAAAGCAGACATCGAAATGGGCTTCGATCCCCCTTCCTTATAGCAAGGGGCTAAGCAGGCGCGCGATATTCTCGGCGAACCGGACACTGCGCGGGCGAGCCTTCCAGGCCAAGCTGTCGAGATCTTCACTCGCGGCCATATCCCTTTGCTGGTGCCGCGCGAGATCGCGCACAACATCTCGCTCATAAACGATAAGGGTCACTTCTGCGTTGAGGAGATAGGAACGAACATCGACATTGCTCGAGCCGATCAGCATAATTTCCTCGTCAATCGAAATGTGCTTGGCGTGCAGGAAGTGCTTCCGGTGCAGATGAACCTGGACTCCCATCTCCAGTAGCTGGGAATAATAGGATCGCTGAGCGAGATGCACGATTCGGCTGTCGCTGATCTGGGACACGATCAGGTGCACCGCTACGCCGCGGAGCACTGCAGTTCGCAGCGCCTCAAGGAGAGGCTCCTCGGGAATAAAATAAGGTGTGGTGATCACCACGCTTTCTCCCGCGGCATGAATCAACGCATCAACCAGCAGGCCAATGCCGGCCGAGCCATAGTCGGGACCGCTTGCCAGGAGTTGGGCTGTGGTTGATCCCGAGGTTGGATGATGGCGAAAATAGGACGACCCGACCAGTGTTTCACCACTTTCAAGAAACCAGTCTGTGGCAAAAACCGATTGCGCCTCAACCACGATCGGACCTTCTACCCTGCTCACCAGTTCCTGGTTAACAATACCCTTTGCCGCTTCGGAATCGATTATGTTTTGCGAGCCAATATACGCAATTTCTCCATCGAATACGGCGATTTTGCGATGGTTGCGCAGGTCAGCTCGGCGATATCCTTTTCGCCAGAGCGAGACCTCCAGAGTCAACTCGACTTCAACCTTGCAATCCCGAAGACGCCGGGCCACCTCACGGGACCAGCGGCGCGACCCCACCGCGTCGATAAGCACACGACATGTCACACCTCTGGCCACCGCGCGGCCGAGCGCATCGATTATTAGCCCGCCGGTGCGATCGGCGGCAAAGATATAGGTTTCGAGGTGAATGTGATGTCTGGCGCGTTCGATTTCTTGAACAAGCGATCCGACGACCTGCTCGTAATCGCCGAGCAGGTCGACGATGTTCCCGCCAAGCGGGGGAAGTGTGCCCATTTTTTCGATAAGCTGGGCGGCGTGCCGAAATCTGTCGGGCAGAACCGGCTTCTGGCACGCTTTTGAGTGCGCAATCTCCTGCGCGGCATCGTCGAACAGTTTTGCGGCGTCCCTGAGAGCGGCGCGCCTCCGCCTGGAATAACGGGCCCGGCCTATCAGAAAGTAAAGAATGAGTCCCGGTATGGGTAGAAAGAGGATAAGCAACAGCCACGTCCTCGCCGAATCAGGAGTTCGCCGAAAAGGCACAATCATCAAAGCAAGGAAGCGAATGCTCCATTCGAGCACTGCAATCAGAAATCCGAGCGAAATTGCCATTTTCTTTTGCGGCTCCCGCCAAGTCACCAAATGAAACCTGAGGTTGGTATCGGTGATCAGGTGCCACATGGGCAACTACTGAATCCCAACTCCCTTACCCGCTGAAACCGAACCAGAACATCGCAATGCTGCTTAGTAAATCAGAACGGCATCCGATGTTCGTTCTTGGGTTGGAAATTTGTCGATGATCTGCAATGGACTGTACCATTGACGAAAACGAGAGGCCGAAGGGGAGCGATATGTGTTTTTCGGCCGAAGCCAGTTTCACAGCCGCAGCTTCGCTGATACCCGCAGGGGGCTTGAGCGTCTATCTCGCGTATCGGACAGACCGCCGCTTCGTTCCCTTATGCACACTGCCGCTTCTTTTCGGTGTTCAGCAGCTCTTCGAAGGCTTTGTGTGGACGAGCGGTGCAGCCGGAGATCTGCAAGCGGTTCAAGGGTTTTCGGCCGCCTATATGTTCTTTTCCTGGCTCGCCTGGCCGGTCTGGATACCGTTTTCCATCTACTTCGTCGAACCGGTAAAGCGCAAGCCATTCTATCTCGTGGCGTCCATCATCGGCGGCATCCTGGGGGCGGGCCTTTTCCTGCCCTATCTGGTGCATCCGGACTGGCTCACGGTAAAATTGCTCGACAACATCATCATCTATGGCGGGGTGGAGCTGTTCGATTTCATTGCCGGCCGTAACCTGACCTACGCCGCCTATCTGGCATTGATCATTCTGCCGGCTCTTCTGGCGACGCGCCGCGAAGTGCGGGTCTTCGGAGTTCTCATTGCCATTGCCACAATGACTACATACGCGTTCTTTAGTTATGCCTATATCTCCGTATTCTGCTTCCTGGGCGCACTGATGTCATTTTACCTGGTGTTCATGATATACAGAATCCGCAGCCTGCCGCAGGACACAATCCACCCTGACAGCATTCCCACCTGACCCCTGCATACGGAACGTCCCGCACCGACGGTGCGGTCAAGATCGGCGCTTTCTTTTCCTGTCCTTCTTTGCCGCGACGTCTTGAGGACACAGATTTTCAGCGGCTTTGTCCCTGCCTAACGTCCAACCGGGCGGATCACTGGCGGGAAACGAGTCGCGACCCGCATCGTCTATCTCTTTGATTTCCTTTCGGGCAGCGCATCCCGGAATCGTACCTTGCGGCGCGCCAACTGCCTTCTTTTTCTGTTCGTTCGATCTTTTCTCGTCCATCGAATTCTCCAGTCTTAACAAAGGAAGTGCCCCGGGTCGCTTCACTGTCAATCTTTTTTACATTCCGCTCATGTCGTGATCAGACATCGTCTCCATGTCGTGGCCGACATGCGGATCGATGGGCGCGCTAGCGCTTGCGTCTGACGGCACACAGCTATTGCCGCCGCCTTTGCAGTGCGGGTCGGCTTGGCCGCGCTCAAGGGTAGCGTTACTTGCCTTGGTCTGCGCAGGCTGAACCGGCTCGGCGGCGGACTTTTGTTCTCTTTCTATTGGCAGGGAAGTCGTCTCCTCGGTCGGCAACGGTTCGGGCGGAGTTGACGGATCTGCTGTCTCGGCGACCTCCGAATTTGCTTCTTCTGGGGGTGTTTGCGGTTCCTGTCCGCAAGCAGTCAGAGCAAGGATCAACGTTGCGGCCAAAGCTGGCGCAGTCAGCCGCGTTAGATAGGTTTTTCGCATTGCATCATCCTTCGGTTAGAATATTTTGAGGTGGTCGGGACCGTGCGCCAGTTCACCGCCCAGAAACCCTTGAACGATGACCACAGCGGCGATGAGGAAGAGAAGCGTGCGAAGCGCCGCGCGGCTATCGCCGCCACGCTTCGCCAACCCAGCAAGGACCAGTCCGAATATCGCCAGGAGTGTACCCAGCCAACGGTGCGCCTGCATTGTGGTTTCGCCGCCAAACCACAGCCCAGTGTGTATCCACCCGAACCCGGCTGCGACGACCGCGCCCGCTGCGCCGCCATATATCATGGCCCGCACGGCTGTATCGAGACCTGCTCCTCGGCGAGACATTATGAACAGCTCAGTGAGCGCGGCCATCAGGAAGAGCGCGATCGGGAAGTGGACCGTGGCAGGGTGCAGGCGTTTGAGTACCCCGAGAGCGCCAGTTTGGTCTTCAGCGTGACCGCCTGAAACTTCATCGTGTCCACCATCTGAGTGACCGGTTTCGGAGGCTTCGCCGAACATCTGCTCCGATGGCATTGTCTCATCATGGCCGGGCGAACTTTTCACGGATGCGGCGAGAGTTTCGCCATGCTCTTCCTCGCCATGCGCGTATGCAGGGCCTGCCGCCAGAGTTAGGCTGATGAGAACTGCCAACAACAGGCCGGCAACAGCGGATTTTATACTCTTTATCCTATTCATAGCCTTACGATCCCTTCCTTATGGTTTTTTCGCCGTGAAAATCGCGATCGAACCGGTGACGGTTGGTACCCGCAACCTTTCGACGACCTTGATGAAACCGGCTTCACCCACCAATTCGGGAAGAATGCCGTCCGCGTTGGGCTGGGTGTCGGCCGCGCCATCGAGCCGCTGGACCGTGAGCCGAAACAAGAGCCGCATGAGGAGCTTCTGTTGGCCATAGTCGGCCAAAATTAGACGTCCCCTGGGTCGAAGCGCTTCGAACATTGCTGCCAGACTGATTACTTTTTCGGCAAGCGGCATTTGATGCAGCACGAGACTCGATGTCACAGCATCTGCGCTTGCCGGGATCGCATCACTTGCAAAACCTTTACCGAATTGAATGTGCAAATCGGCAGCTTCGGCCTTCGCGAGGGCAATGCCTCGCGCTTCCTCATCGGGATCGATTCCAGCGACAATTGCGTGCGGCGCACGGCGTTTGACCATAAGCGCGAAACTCCCCGTGCCGCTGCCGATGTCCAAAATGGCTTCTCCCGGCTTTGGAGCGAGCAAGTCCAACATTGCATTCCGCCAGACCATTTCCCTCGTCCACCGGCGGATTGTCTTATCGTATTCCGACGTGGCCCCTTTTCCCAACGGGGGCGTATAATTCTTCGTCTTGCTCATGCCTTGACCAGACCTGAAGACTTGCCGAGCATTGCGCCAGGCAATTTCGGCCCATGTAAATGCATCGCTATCAACGTCCTGCTTCCAAATCGGCGGTACTTTCACGGCGACAAAAGTGATTTCACAGAGAAATACGAGCCAGCCACGTCTTCCCCTCAAAAAATATGAAGCCGAGACCGCCTCAGACGTATACTCTGGGACACCTGGAGAGGGATTGACTGGTGCTCATCAAACGACCGCAGCGGCAAGGACATGGGTGGCACCCAAATTTGGGTGCAGAAAAGGACATATGAATGTAGAAGACTTTTCCGCTATGCTTGATCGCCTTCAGCATCGCGGCAGCATCCGTGGCTGCTTTGGCGCAGACCTCGGATCACTCGGGCCATGGAATGCATTCGGACGGCCATTCGAGCGCAGTGAACGAAGAAGCTTCAGGTACCGAGGCTTCGCTTGTTGCTTACCTCACTACCCTCTCCGCGCGCGATGCCGGTTCAATGGCGTCGGTCGTTGCCGCAGATTCCGCCATCTTCGAGAACAGCAAGAACGAAGGCTGTTTCGCCAATTGCGTGGAGCATCATCTCGGTCCCAAACTGGCTTTGCTCACCAGCTTCATCTTTCCCAGTCCGACGACAGAGCTGCGAGAGGTGCCGAGATGGCAACCCCGCACCTCTCGCATCTTCCTATTTTTTCGCCAGCGACACGATTTCTCCTCCGCCTTCGGTCTTTCTGAAGGTGAAGTTCACCTTGTCTCCTTCGGTAACGGACGCGCGCTGCGCCGGATCTGCGGTGAACCCCATGGTCATGGCTGGCCATCCGGCTTCGGGTACTGGTCCGTGATCGATCGTAATGGTGCCCGCGGTAGCGTCGATCTTCGTGACCGTACCTTCGGCGCTTGCAGTCACGCCGGTTTCGCCTGACTGCATCATGGGCATGTCGGCCGTCATAGCCGTGTCGTTCCTGTACGTGTTGTCTGCTTCACTGCCGCACGCGGCGAGCGCGAGCGGAGCGGCCAGCAGGATTTTCAGGCGGGTTGGGATAGGCATTGTTCTTCTCCTTCGGTTGGGGTGGGTTTTGGCCTCCGGGGTCGCCGCATCAGCAAATATGCGGCTGGAAGTACAAACATGGACAATAGAGGCGCGGTGATCATGCCGCCGATCATCGGGGCGGCAATGCGGCTCATAACTTCGGAGCCTGCACCGGTGCCGATAAGGATCGGGAACAGGCCTGCGAGGATCACCGCCACGGTCATTGCCTTTGGCCGAACGCGCAGGAGCGCGCCTTCGCGGATTGCCTGGTTTACTTCCTCCACATCCGGATCGGCCCGCTGCTCGAGCGCTGCCTTGAGATAGATCAGCATGATCACGCCGAACTCTGCCGAAACGCCGGCAAGAGCGATGAACCCCACCGCCGTGGCGACTGACTGATTGTATCCGAGCCAGTAGAGCAGCCAGAAGCCGCCGGTCAGCGCGAAGGGCAAAGTCCCCATGATCAACAGCGCTTCGTCGAAGCGGCGGAAGATCAGATAGAGCAGCAGAAAGATGGTGGCCAGGGTCGCCGGAATGACGATTTTCATGCGCTCCGCTGCGCGGGTCAGATATTCGAACTGACCGGCGTAAGAAAGACTGACGCCGGACGGAAGATTGACATCGGCGGCAATCGCATCTTGAAGATCGCTCACCACCGAGGTCAGGTCACGGTCGCGGACATCCACATAGACGTAACTGGTGGGCCGGCCCTGCTCGCTTTTCAGCATCGGCGGCCCGCTACTGACCTTGATCTTCGCTACGGTGCCAAGTGTGATTTGCTGGCCGGAAGGCGTCAGAACGGGAAGGGCGCGCAATTCGCCAACGCTGTCACGTATTTCACGCGGATAGCGTACGTTGATAGGGTAACGCGCCAGTCCCTCAACCGTTCGCCCCACATTGGCACCGCCGATCGCGCCCGACACAATCATCTGCACATCGTCGATGTTGAGCCCGTAACGCGCGGCTGCGAGGCGGTCGATGTCGACATCGACGTAACGGCCGCCGGTCAGACGCTCTGCCAGTGCGGAACTTACGCCCGGTACGGTTTTGGCCACGCGCTCCACACTTTGAGCCACCTTGTCGATATCAGCCAGGCTCTCACCAAAGACCTTTACTCCGATCGGACTTTTTATTCCTGTTGCCAGCATATCGATCCGATTACGGATCGGCGGGACCCAGATATTCGCCAGCCCCGGCACCCTCACGGTGCGGTCAAGTTCCTCAATCAGCTTCTCGGTCGTCATCCCCTCGCGCCATTCCTCGCGCTCCTTGAAGCGGATGGTCGTCTCGAACATCGTCAATGGAGCGGGATCGGTTGCGGTGTCGGCCCGCCCCGCCTTGCCGAATACGGTCTCGACTTCGGGAACCGATTTGATCAGGCGGTCGGTACGCTGAAGCAGCGCGGATGCCTGGCCTGGCGAGAGACCAGGGAGAGCACTCGGCATATAGAGGAGATCGCCCTCGTCCAATGGGGGCAGGAATTCCCCGCCTAATTGAGAGAAGGGTATGAGGGTCGTGAGAAAAATTGTACCTGCGATGGCCAATGTGGCTTTCGGCCACTGCATAACCCAGTCGAGTCCCGGTCGATAGGCCCGGGTGAGCCCGCGATTGATCGGATTTTTCTCTTCGGACGGTATCTTCCCGCGGATCAGCCATCCCATAAGGACCGGCACGAGTGTAACCGACAAAATGGCCGCTCCCGCCATTGCATAGGTCTTGGTAAAGGCGAGCGGAGCGAACAGTCTTCCCTCCTGCGCCTGCAAGGTGAACACGGGGATGAAGGAAAAGGTAATAATCAGAAGACTGAAAAACAGCGCCGGGCCCACTTCCTTCGCGGCGTCCGCTATTACCTTCCAACGCTCCTGACCGACCAGTTTGCGGTCGGGATTGGCGTGCGTCCATCGTTCCAGATGTTTGTGCGCGTTTTCGACCATGACAATCGCCGCATCGACCATCGCTCCCACGGCAATGGCAATGCCGCCGAGCGACATGATATTGGCGTTAACGCCTTGGAAGCGCATGACGATGAAGGCGGCGAGGACGCCCAGTGGCAGCGTGACGATCGCTACCAGAGCAGAACGCACATGCCAGAGGAACAGCGCGCAGACCAAGCCCACGACAATGAATTCCTCGATCAGTTTGTGCGTCAGGTTCTCCACCGAGGCGTCGATCAGCTGGGCCCGGTTATACGTCGTGATAACCTCGACGCCTTTGGGTAGGCTTGCCTTGAGCTGTTTGAGCTTGGCTTCGACAGCTGTGATTGCACTGCGCGCATCGGCCCCCTGGCGCAGGATCACCACACCGCCTGCCACCTCACCCTGGCCATTGAGTTCGGCGATACCGCGCCGCAGTTCCGGGCCGATCTGGATTGTCGCTACGTCGCCCAGCGTCACAGGGATCGCGGCGCCGGCGACGCGCAGCGGAATGGAGCGGAAATCGGCGAGCGTCGCGAGATAGCCCGACGAGCGAACCATATATTCGGCCTCGCCCATCTCGACGATCGACCCGCCCGCTTCCTGGTTGGAGGCGCGGATCGCCTTGACGATCTCGGCATGGGTGACGCCGAGCGACGCCATGCGATAGGGATCGAGCACAACCTGGTACTGTTTCACCATGCCGCCGATGCTGGCGACTTCGGCAATGCCTGGAATCGTCTTGAGCTCGTAACGCAGGAACCAGTCCTGGAGGCTCCGCAGTCCCGCCAGATCGTGGCCTCCGGTGCGGTCGACCAATGCGTATTCGTAGATCCAGCCCACCCCGGTCGCGTCGGGACCGAGCGCGCTGGTCACGCCCTCGGGAAGCCGCCCCTGCACCTGGTTGAGGTATTCGAGAACGCGCGAGCGCGCCCAGTATAGGTCGGTGCCATCCTCAAAGATCACATAGACATAGCTGTCCCCGAAGAACGAATAGCCGCGCACCGTCTTGGCGCCGGGAACCGAGAGCATCGTGGTGGCGAGCGGGTAGGTGACTTGGTCTTCAACCAGCCGCGGCGCCTGGCCCGGATAGTTGGAGCGGATCACTACCTGGACTGTCCCCCGTCAGCGCCTTTGGCACAGATTTGAGGTTGTGAATTAAGGAGGGTTGGGGCTTCGTCGTAGTGACGAAGGAACGAAGATGAAGCCCCAACCCTCCTTGAAAAAATCGCCGACAAAGGCCCCTGCTGAGCGGGTGGTGAAGGACATTCGGCGTCAGACCCGTCGCCACTTCTCGGCCGAGGACAAAATCCGCGTCGTGCTTGATGGGCTGCGCGGCGAGGACAGCATTGCCGAGCTGTGCCGCAAGGAAGGCATCGCCCAGAGCCTGTACTACACCTGGTCGAAGGAGTTCATGGAAGCGGGCAAACGCCGCCTGGCCGGTGACACCGCTCGTGCCGCGACCACTGGCGAGGTGCAGGACCTGCGCCGCGAGGCTCGTGCCCTGAAGGAATGCGTGGCCGACCTGACACTCGAAAACCGTTTGCTGAAAAAAAGCATGATCGCGGATGGGGGCGACGACGAATGAGGTATCCTGCATCCGAGAAGCTCGAGATCATCCGGACCGTCGAGCAGTCGCACTTGCCCGCCAAGCGGACGCTGGACCAGCTCGGTATCGCCCGTCGGACGTTCTACCGCTGGTATGACCGCTACCTCGAGGGCGGGCCGGAAGCCTTGGAGGATCGGCCATCGGCGCCGAGCCGGGTGTGGAACCGCATCGGCGACGACATCCAGGACCAGATCATCGAGATGGCGCTGGAGGCTGACGCGACCGACCTCAGCCCGCGTGAACTGGCGGTGCGGTTCACCGACGAGAAGCGCTACTTCGTGTCAGAATCCACGGTTTACCGCCTGCTCAAGGCCCACGATCTGATTACCAGCCCGGCCTATGTCGTGATCAAGGCCGCCGATCAGTTCCACACCAAGACCACCCGGCCCAACGAGATGTGGCAGACCGACTTCACCTACTTCAAGATCATTGGCTGGGGCTGGATGTACCTGTCGACCGTGCTCGACGACTTCTCGCGCTACATCATCGCCTGGAAGCTGTGCACCAACATGCGAGCCGAAGACGTGACCGACACGCTGGACCTCGCCCTCAAAGCTTCGGGCTGCGACAGCGCTACGGTGCTGCACAAGCCCAGGCTGCTCAGCGATAACGGCCCCAGCTACATCGCCGGCGAACTGGCTGAATACATCGAGGCTCGGAAGATGAGCCACGTGCGCGGCGCCCCGTGTCACCCGCAAACCCAGGGCAAGATCGAGCGCTGGCACCAGACCTTGAAAAACCGCATCCTGCTGGAAAACTACTTCCTGCCCGGCGACCTCGAGATCCAGATCGAGGCCTTCGTCGAGCACTACAATCACCAGCGTTACCACGAGAGCCTGAACAACGTGACACCCGCCGACGCCTACTTCGGCAGGGCACCGGCCATCATCCAACAGCGTGAAAGGATCAAACGACAGACCATCGAGCATCGGCGCTTGCAACACCGCAAGCTCGCCGCATAACATCAGCCCCCAGACGAGGCCCGCACTCCGCTAATTTACGCCGCGAGTTGCGCCAAATGTTCTGACGACGGACAGAAAGCTCCCGCTCGATCTCGCGCAACGGCTTCAGCCAGGTAACAGTGATCTTCGAGGATCACACCGATCTCTATTTCGCGCGCCAGCAGGTGGCCGAACGGCTCAATCAGGCAAAAGGCACTTTGCCCGAAGGGGTCGAGCCACAAATGGGTCCGGTTTCAACCGGACTTGGCGAAGTGCTCATGTACACCGTCGATTTTGCCAAACCCGGCAGCAAGGCCGCGCCCAAAGTCGCGGGCCAGCCAGGGTTCCAGCCAGACGGCTCCTATATGACACCGTCTAGTGAAATCCTGACAGATGAGGTGGCCAAGCTTGGCTATTTGCGCACGGTTCAGGACTGGGTGATCCGCCCGCAGCTCAAGACAGTGTCAGGCGTTGCCGGGATCGACTCGATCGGCGGCTATGAGAAGCAGTTTGTTGTCCAGCCCGATGCGTCCAAGCTCTCGACTTACGGCATCTCCTTTTCCGAACTGGCCGAAGCCCTCGAACGCGCCAACATCTCTGTCGGCGCGAACTTTGTCGAACGGGGCGGCGAAGCCTTCCTCGTCCGCGCCGATGGCCGCATCCGCTCGGTCGATGAAATCGGCCGCGCGACCGTTGCCAGTCGTGGCGGTGTCCCTGTCGCGGTTCGCGACGTTGCCACTGTCCAGATCGGCGGCGAACTGCGCACCGGCTCGGCTTCCGAAAACGGCAAGGAAATCGTTGTCGGAACCGCGCTCATGCTTGCCGATGGCAATAGCCGGGTGGTCGCTTCCGCAGTCGCGGATCGCCTTGAAGAGGTCGCCAAATCGCTCCCGCCCGGCATTACGGTCAAGTCGGTTCTGGATCGCTCTCAGCTGGTCGATGCAACCATAGGCACGGTTGAAAAGAACCTGCTGGAAGGTGCGTTCCTCGTCGCGATTGTGCTGTTCTGGCTGCTCGGCAACATCCGCGCGGCCATCATTGCCACGCTTGTCATCCCGATCTCGTTCCTGATCATGGGAACGGGCATGAACCTCACCCGCACATCGGGCAATCTGATGAGCCTGGGAGCGCTCGATTTCGGCCTGATTGTCGATGGCTCGATCATCATCATCGAAAATTGCCTGAGGCGTTTGGCCGAACGGCAACATCATGAAGGGCGGCTGCTCAGTGTGACCGAGCGGCTGCACGAGGTGTTCGAGGCATCGCGCGAGATGGTGAAGCCGACCCTGTACGGCCAGGCGATCATTTTCCTCGTGTTCGTGCCTCTGCTGACTTTCACCGGCGTCGAGGGCAAAACCTTCTCGCCCATGGCAATCACGGTCATGCTGGCTTTGGCCGGCGCCTTCATCGCTTCCCTGACCTTCGTGCCCGCAATGGTTGCGCTGCTGATCCGCGGTAAAGTGGCCGAGAAGGAAGTTCGGGCGATCGCATGGGTGAAGGAGCGCTATGAGCCCGTGCTCAGGAGGGTGATCGATCGTCCCTGGCCGTGGATCGGCGCGGGAGCGGGCACCTTTGCCGCTGCGGGTCTGGTGTTCACCATGCTGGGCAGCGAGTTCATCCCGACACTGGGTGAAGGCAATCTCGCCATGCAGGCGCTGCGTATTCCTTCGACCTCGCTCAACAAATCGCAAGAGATGCAACTCCAGGTCGAGAAGGCTGTCGCTACATTGCCGGAAGTCGCCTTAATCTATTCCAAGACCGGCACGGCGGAAGTTGCGAGCGACCCGATGCCGCCCAACGCTTCGGATACGTTCATCATTCTCAAGCCTCGGGAAACCTGGCCTGCGGGTGTCAGCACCAAGGACGATGTGATCGAACGGGTGGAGAAGAAGCTCGAGCCACTCGTCGGCAATGCGTTTGAAATTAGCCAGCCCATCCAATTGCGCTTCAACGAACTTATAGCCGGCGTGCGCGGTGACATCGCGATCAAGCTGTATGGCGACAATCTCGAGGAAATGGGCCGCGCAGCCCAGCAAGTGGCGGCTGTGCTGAAAACGGTCCCCGGCGCTGCCGACGTGAAGGTGGAGCAAACCGCCGGTTTCCCCGTCCTCGACGTCCAGTTCGACCGAGATGCCATCGCACGGTACGGACTGACACTTCAGGATGTCAGCGATACTGTTTCCATAGCGCTTGGCGGCCGGGACGCTGGCATCGTGTTCGAAGGCGACCGGCGCTATGACATTGTCGTGCGGCTCGACCGGGCAACGCGTGATGATCTCGACGCAGTAGGCGCGCTCCCTGTGCTGCTACCCGGCGAAGGCGGCGCGCGCGCATCGGTGCCTTTGCGCGAACTGGCGAAGTTCGGCTTCTCCGAAGGCTTGAACCAAGTCAGCCGTGAAAATGGCAAGCGCCGTGTTGTCGTGCAGGCCAATGTGCGCGGCAATGATCTGGGTTCATTCGTTGCCGAAGCACAGAAAAAGGTCGCAGACCAGGTCAAGCTACCTACAGGCAGCTTCATCGAATGGGGCGGTCAGTTTGAAAACCTGCAAGCCGCGTCGGCACGATTGTCGGTCGTTATCCCGATCATCTTCGCCGCGATTTTCGGCATCCTGTTTCTGGCACTAGGTGGCGTGCGTCAGGCGATTGCGGTCTATTCGGCAATTCCGTTAGCGCTGGCCGGCGGCGTGTTCTCGCTGCTTCTGACTGGACTTCCCTTCTCCGTCTCTGCTGCTGTCGGCTTCATCGTTCTTTCGGGTGTGACGGTGCTCAATGGACTGGTCGTGATGACCAGCATCAACACGCGGATCGACGCAGGCAAGCCGGTTGATATGGCGATCAGCGAAGGCGTGATGGAGCGCGTTCGTGCGGTCCTGATGACGGGCATCGTTCCGGCCATCGGCTTCGTGCCGATGGCGCTCGCCACCGGTACGGGCGCCGAGGTGCAGAAGCCGCTCGCGATCGTCGTGATCGGCGGCTTGATCACCTCGACTTTGCTGACGCTGTTCGTTTTGCCTGCCATCAGCCACTTGCTGCTGCGGGGACGCCACAAGCATCATGTCGCGGGTGACTACGGCGATGTCGACAAGTTCGGCAGCGAATTGCCTGTCAAGTGAATATGGTGGGCGGCCGTGTCAGCGACGATGCGTCGGCCGCTCATTTTTTCAGGGCCGCTGGGCCGGGATATCCAGCGGCTCGCCTCGAGATAATTGAAGGACAACCGGCATGACGGAAAAAGCGCAGTTCGATATTCCGCTCGTCTTGCCTGGGGTGGCGGATGCCGCAGATGCCTGCGTCGAACGAATTATCGGCCGATTGAGACCGCGCACTGGCGTCGATGAAGTCCACGTCGTCCCTGCAACAGCCAATCAACCAGCGAAGCTGTGCATCGATTACGATCCCGACACACTTTCGCTTTCGACCGTCCGGGCTGAAGTCGGTGCCGCCGGAGCCGAGATCGCGAGCCAGTATGGACACATAATCTGGCAAATCGCCGGGCTCCATGCCCGACGGGCGCGAACGATCGGCGATCGGCTGGCGCAGCTCCCAGGGATCCTCGAGGTCAATGTCAATCCGGCCGGACTGGTCCGTATCGAATTTGAGCGGGCAGTGATCGCCGAAGACACACTCGCCGATGCGCTTACGGGAATGGGAGCCGCGCCAACTGAACTATCGGCCGAGCCTGCCCACGTCCCCAAAGAAGAAGCAGATGGCGAGGAGGAGCACGACCACGACCACGATCACGGGGGGCCGTTCGGAGCCAACACCGAGCTGATTTTCGCGATGGCTTGCGGCGCGCTGCTGGCGGCTGGATTTGCCGTAAGCAAACTTTGGGACGCTGCGCCTGTCTGGCTCTCTTTCGCCTGCTACGTGGCGGCCTACGGGTTCGGTGGTTTTTTCACCGTTCGAGAGGCCATCGACAACCTCCGGCTCAGACGCTTCGAGATCGATACACTGATGCTTGTCGCGGCGGCAGGCGCCGCCGCGCTGGGAGCTTGGGCCGAAGGAGCGCTCCTGCTCTTCCTGTTCAGCCTTGGCCATGCACTCGAACATTACGCGTTGGGCCGGGCGAGGCGGGCTATCGAAGCGCTTGCCGAACTCGCTCCGCGAACCGCGCTTGTGCGCAGGAATGATGGAAGCACTGCGGAGATCACTGTCGAGGAACTCGTGGTCGGCGATGTCGTGATCGTCAAGCCCGACGAGCGGATCGCAGCAGATGGCTTCGTTATCAAGGGTGATAGCGCGGTCAACCAGGCGCCGGTGACCGGTGAGAGCATTCCCGTCGACAAGCGCGCGGTTTCCGACCCCGCTCTGGCCCGTGCCAATGCGGACCGGCTCGATGCCGCATCCCGTATCTTCGCCGGTACGATCAATGGCAGCGGGGTCATCGAATTAGAAGTGACCCGGCTAGCGAGCGACAGTACGCTCGCCAAAGTCGTCCGCATGGTCAGCGAAGCCGAGACGCAAAAATCACCCACCCAGCGCTTCACCGATCGGTTCGAACGTGTCTTCGTACCGGCGGTGCTTGGCCTTGCCACGGTCCTGCTTTTTGCCTGGGTCGTTGTCGACGAACCGTTCCGCGATAGTTTCTATCGCGCCATGGCGGTGCTAGTTGCAGCGAGTCCTTGCGCACTTGCGATCGCAACCCCGAGCGCTGTGCTTTCCGGAGTTGCCCGTGCTGCTCGGGGCGGCGTCCTGATCAAAGGAGGCGCCCCGCTCGAATTGCTGGGCTCGCTGGATGCCATCGCTTTCGACAAGACTGGAACCCTTACCAGCGGCGAGCCACGCATTCGCGAAATCATCCCTGCGTCTGGCGTGTCGAAAGAAGAATTGATGGCGTTAGCCGTCGCAGTTGAAAGCCTCAGCGACCATCCGCTGGCACAGGCTATCGCCCGGGATGGTAAGTCGCACATTGGTGACCACGCAGTGCCCTCCGCCAGCCAGATCAATAGCCTGACAGGACGCGGGGTTTCAGCTGTGGTCGACGGTGAGCAGATTCTCATTGGCAAGGCCGAAATGTTTGGCGCCGATGGCGTCGCTCCTCTTTCGCAGGCCATGGCGGAGGCCATCGAGCAACTTCGTCAAAGCGGGCATACGACGATGGTCGTGCGTCGCGGTGATCGGGATCTCGGCGCCATAGGCTTGATGGATACGCCGCGCGAAGCAGCTCGAGCGACGATCGAACGCCTTCACGCAATCGGCATCCGTCGCATGATCATGCTCTCGGGAGACAACCAGCGCGTTGCAGACGCGGTCGCGAAACAAGTCGGACTCGACGAGGCCTGGGGTGACCTGATGCCGGAGGACAAAGTCGAAGCAATCAAGAAACTGAGCGCGGAGACAAAGGTCGCCATGGTCGGTGATGGTGTCAACGATGCGCCGGCGATGGCCAGTGCGACCGTTGGCATCGCCATGGGGGCCGCTGGATCAGACGTCGCTCTCGAGACTGCCGACGTGGCGTTGATGGCGGATGATCTTGCCCATCTGCCTTTTGCGGTCGGACTTAGCCGCCAGACCCGCTCGATCATCCGCCAAAATGTCTTCGTCAGTCTTGGAGTGGTTGCACTCCTGTTACCGGCGACGATCTTTGGGCTCGGCATTGGTCCAGCGGTGGCCATGCACGAAGGATCGACCTTGGTTGTCGTGTTCAACGCATTGCGGCTGCTTGCTTACAAGGATTTTCGATGAGATGTGAACTGACGACTTGGCGCACGATGCGCGATGTCTTCATTGTGACCGCTGCGATATGCTCGGGAGGGGAATATGTCTGAATACAACCTGCTGATCGACGCGTGCCCCAAGGACAATCTGGACTTTCTGCTTGCTTGCGCGCGCGATCTCAATCGGCGCCTGCAAGCCCGGCTTTCTGGCGTTTGCTATGCTTGGCCGAAATCGAGCCCAGTTGGAGCACTCGTGGCAAGCCCCCTCTCGGCGATGCAGGAGGAAGCGCGCATGACCGTGCACTTGGCCGGAGCGCGAAAAGCATTTCAAGCGGCCTTTGCCGAAACCGGGCTGCCGGTCGCCTGGTACGAAGGAATTGGCGAGCCAAACGACCGCATACTGGAACAGCTATATTGTGCGGATTTGCTGGCGACGATCGAATCGTCCAGCGGCCCTTGCACCCAGGCGGATCCCATCGATCTTGCTGTACGGTCGGGTACGCCGGTGCTTCGTATCCAGCAAGGACTGCGAGAACTTCCCCTGCGAACCGCAGTGGTCGCTTGGAAGGATTGCGCATCGGCCAATCGCGCGCTTCGCGTTTCGCGCCCTTTGCTCGCCTTGGCGGAACGCATCTACGTAATCGGTGTCGGTGACGAAGTTTCTCGCGAACGCTTGGAACAGATTGCGGCATTCCTGAACGAGCAGGGACTCAAAGCGGACGCCGAGCATCTGCCAAGCGCCCACTCCAACCCCGGCACTGACATTATGGGGCAAGCGTTTCTCTGGGAAGCGGATCTGGTTGTTTCAGGGGTCAAGGGCGAGCGCAGCCTGCGCGAGCGCTTATTGGGCGATGTCACGGACAAGCTTGCGGGGTATGCCGGATTTTCCTGGCTGATGTGCGCCTAACGATGGGAGTCGGCACGACCATCGGTCGATCATCGGGCCAGCGGTCAAGGGGAGATACCGCAGGCCCAAGCCAACGCCTGCTCGCGTTCTTCAGGCGTATACGCCCTGTAGCTGATGTTGGGCAGGAGTGCACTTTCGAGCCGTGATTCTAGGCGGACCCACGCTTGATCCGCGACCACGGCCACGCGGCCAAAACGATCAAGCTTGCCGAACAAGGGCATGGCCCGCGCCATGTGTGAGGGGAGGGCGGAAATTTCGATTCCGTCGATCGCTTCGGTTTCCACGAACACATGGATGATCTCGTGTTTCGCCAACGCTTCAACCAGGCAATCCATGGTAGTTTCCAGGTCGGCACCCGTGATTTTGTGCGACATCTTGATGGCTATTACATCGTCGCGACTGTCCAGAATTTCCAGCATGCCGTTTCTCCCATTGGCCCGCAGTCATACCAGTGCGAGGCCAACAGTTGCCGGTTATTTTGCGCGGCTGTCAAATGCCGATGAAGTTCATGGTCGCCATTCCCGAACCCCAGCATGCCGCCATGAACACCCTTGTAAATCAGGCTCCGTGGGAACGCGCGCGGGCCATGAAACAGGAATAGGCCGGGCCGTTAACCCGCCCTATTCCTGCTTGGAATGACGCTTATAACACTTGGCCTTCGACAATCAGAGCAACGTTGAAGCTACTTCATCCAGATCATGCCATTGCAAGTGGTGTGGTCCCACGATCAGGAGTAACGCCGATTTCTCGTCTTCACCAGCACCCCGAAATCCATCTCGTCTCGCGCATCGGTTGGCTGCGGGCGGCTGTGCTCGGCGCCAATGACGGGATCGTCTCGACCGCGAGCCTGATCGTCGGCGTGGCGGCGGCATCCGCCGCCACCTCCGAGGTTCTGATCGCAGGCGTCGCCGGCCTCGTCGCCGGGGCCATGTCGATGGCGGCGGGGGAATACGTTTCTGTCAGCTCACAATCGGACTCCGAACAGGCCGATCTCGCGCGCGAACGGGCGGAGCTTGCCGGGCAGCCGGAATTCGAACGGGAGGAACTGACCCGTCTTTACACGGAGCGCGGTGTCGAGCCTGACCTTGCGCGCCAGGTCGTCGACCAGTTGATGGCGAGAGACGCGCTTGGCGCCTATGCCCGCGACGAACTCGGCATTTCAGCAGTCACTGCAGCTCGCCCGATCCAGGCAGCTTTGACCTCTGCTGCGACATTCTCCGTTGGTGCCGCGATGCCTCTCGCCATGATCCTGCTGATGCCGCGCTCATTTCTGGTTGCGGGCGTCTCGATCGCCTCGCTGGTTTTTCTCGCTCTGCTCGGAGGCATCGGCGCGAGCGCCGGCGGGGCCAATGTTTTCAGGTCCTCGCTGCGCGTGACGTTCTGGGGTGCACTTGCCATGGCACTGACGGCCGGCATCGGAGCGGTCTTCGGTACCGTCGTATGAGGTTTGCAGTCGCCGCCCCACCGGAACTCAGAGGAACCGCATACGGGATGTTCAATCTGGTGACGGGAATCGCGATGCTCCCGAGGATGGATTCGGAAGAAACTCTCGAGGCAAATTGCCAAAACGGGTGCTGGCTGGAGCTCCAAACTGGCTACCAGAATCGGCTTACCGCAAAACTAAATCAGTTCGTCGCAGGGACCTGAATTGGGGGTATCGTTGGGGGTATTTTGCGACGGTTTTGTTAAATAAATATGTTATAACAAATAGATAGGTAGTGCGCGTTGGTCCCTCCTCCGCTACCATTGATTTTAAAGCATTTTTCCCAGATTTAAGACAAGATCGCCCGGGCAGTTGGGCGTTTAGTTGGTAGAAATTGTTCTCCCTTCGAGCTTTCGGATGGCCGCTTCGCTCAGTGCTGGGTCGCGGTGCATGTAGTGGGCGTCGAGGATGCTCCCGACCTCTTTCATGCTGTGTCCGGTGATCGCTGCGATCTCGGGAACCGTGGCGCCGGCGATGGCCAGGCGGGTCACTGCGGTGCCGCGCAGGTCGTGGAAGGTGACGTCCGTTACGCCTGCCTTGATGCACGCCTTTCGCCATGAGGCGCGGAAGCCCGATTCGGTCCAGGCGGTGCCGTGCACGGTCGCGAGGATGGTTTCCGGCAGATCCTTGTTCTCCTGCGCGTATCGATCCTTTTCGGCTTTCAACGCTGCTTTCAGAGGCGCGCCCACAGGGATCACGATCGGCACCTTCGTCTTGCGCTGGCGCAGGCGGATCGTTTCGCCGTCGTAGGCTGCCCATTTCAGGCGCAGGAGATCGCCTTGCCGCTGGCCGGTCCAGAGCGCGAGGGTGAGGGCGAGCCGCAGGTGATCCGGTGCCTTCGCGTGGAAGGCCTTTTCATCGGCGTCCGTCCAGACGTTCTCGGAGCGCGCGGCGCGATAGAGGCGGCCGGGGCGCTCGCAAGGGTTCACCGGGACGAGGCCGCGATTGTACGCCCATGAAAGCGCACGGGCGAGAACGGCAAAGGCATAGTCGGCTTGCCGCCGCGACTTGATCGCGAGGCGTTCGCGCCAAGCGAGGAACTCGCCGCGCGTGCGGCGATCCTCTAGTGCGGTGACCGGGAAGTCTCCGAACTCGGCCGCGATCACCCGCAGGTGCTTGCGGTAATCCTTGCGGGTTCGCTCGGCCAGGTCGGTGAACTCGGTCGAATCTTCGAAGAGATCGAGGACCGACATCAGCTGGTCCTTGCGCGGCGGGATCTTCGCAGTGACGGCGCGGTTGTAGCTGGCGACGAATTCGGGCGAGCCGGGCGTCCCTTCCAGGCGCGGGCCGCCTTTCCAGGCGTAGTAGTAGGTGACGGTCTTGCCGGACGAGAGCTTGCGCGTCGTCCGGTTGATTCCCTTAAGTCGCATTCGCATGGCGCTTCTGCTTCCATTCATCGAAGGGTGAGGAGGGTGCTTCAGGCGCTACGCCGGTCAGCACGCGGATCGTCCCATCGGGCGCGATCTCCACGCCGGAGACGGCAACCTGCGCCGCACGCACGGCTTTGACCGCGCGAACGACATCGGCCTGGCGGAATGCTGCGGGGGTGCGGGCCATGGTCAGTCGATCCCCAGCGCCGATTTGTAGGTGTCTAGGATCATGTCCATTTCGCGCCGATCGTCGGGCCGCATCTTCCTCAGCCGCACGATTTGGCGCATCGTCTTCGCGTCGTATCCAACGGCCTTGGCCTCGTTGTAGATGTCGCGGATATCGTCGCTCAGGCCCTTCTTCTCTTCCTCGAGGCGCTCGATCCGCTCGATCAGGAGGCGCAGTCGATCGTCGGCGGGGCGGCGGCTCTCGCCGATTTCGACAGGCAGGGACACTTGTTGTGCAGTCTTCATGCTCCGATCCTCATGAGCTGGTCGATCGCCTCGCGCGCCTGCTCGGCGCCGCGCTGCCAAAAGAGGCCGCGCTTGGTTTTCGGGGCGTACGGGTTGATGGCCGGAACTCCGCGGTGCAGCCTCTCGGCGATCACGGCATCGCGGCCCTCGCGGATATGCTGGGAAATCCGGATCATGTCGGCAGCATCGTCCAGAGGGCCGCGAAGGCCGCGAGGATCGCCGGAGTTAGCGCTGCGAGAGCCGCCGTCTCCCGGCGAAGCGGTGCGGGCGTACTGCGCCAAAGTGCGGCGACGTTCACTGCACGCTTCCTGCAGGCAGTACCGGGGCGCACTCGCCGCAGTAGGCATAGACGTCGTCGGCCGCCTCAACGGTGGCCCAGCCAGCGGGAAGCATCGGGGTCCGGCGATGCTCGACCGATTCGCAGGCAGTGCACTGAAAGGTGAAGGGAAAGCCTACGATTCGGGCCTTCGCCTGGATATGCTTGTGCGTCCGCATGGGGAGTCTCCCGTTTTCTAGAAGCTGGACCAGGTGGAGAGGCAGTCGCGCAGGGCGACCGAGGCGAGGACCAGTGCGCCGATTGCGATCAGCAAAGCCCAAGGAGAGGGCGCGCGATCATTCGATGCCGGATGGCGCGGCGCGCAGCGCTGGCAGCGGCAATGGTTGGGATGGATCGGGGATTTGGGCACGGCGCAACACTCCATTCCCGTGTGGCGGGTCGGTCAAAGCTGGTTGGCGGGCAGCTGGCGGGCGTCTGGTTTGGGGCGGCCGGGATCAGCCCGGCGGCTTGGCGGTATCCGCGGAGCCGGGTGGATCTGGATCGGCGTCGAACATGTCGGGTTGGCTCGGGTCGCGCTCACGCATCGATTCGAGCGCTTGCTGCCGCGTCATCTGGCGCAGCGGCAGGTTTACTCGCGGATCCGGGATCGCGCTCGGCACGATGCCGTAGTCGTAGGCCAGCGAGGCGCGCCAGGTGTGGCCGCAGGCGATGTTGCAGCACTGGTAGTAGATGTCTCGGTGCTGTCCGGTGACCTGCTTGCTGGAGCGCACGAGGCCGCGTGCCCGGCAGTGCGGGCAATAGAGCGGTGCAAAGCGGCCAGCATCGTCGTCCGCGACGATCAGCTGACGTGGCGCCTGTGCCTGCATGTTCGTCCCGGACATCGCTCAGACTCCAAGAGCTTCCTGCCGCTCGACGGCGCGCAGCGCGCATGTGAGCGAGGAGATCGCTTCCTCCGCTTCCTTGCGAGCGCGGCGCCGGGTCTCGGCATCGGGAGACATCGACGCTTCGATCAGGGCCGCTACGGCCTCTCCGCTTTCCTTGGCAGCGTCTGCCGCGGCGCGCGCCATGTCGGCTTGTGCGGCTTCCTTCACCGCCAGCTCGAGGCGCAGGCTCATCAGGCGATGGAACGGTGCGTATGCGCCGCCATGTTCGATATAGGCGCGGTCGAGCCGCTCGGCGTCGATCATGCGGATTTCGATCTCGCAATCGGGATCGGACCAGTTGCGCACGCTGCGTTCGGAGACGCCGCAGATTGCCCCGCAGCGATCCCACCCGATCAGGGAGGCAACGCCGGTGAGCGTGTGTTGGTACGTGAGGGGCTCGCGGCGCTTGGTCATGCGCGGGCCTGCTGCGAAATGGCGTGTCCATTGAAGGAGACGTTGGCCGTGCCTCGGTCTACCCCCGTGAATGCGCCGGGAGCATGAGGCACCTCGCGAGGGTAGATGTCAGGGCGAAGGTCATGGCGCGAAACGCCGGTTTCGGCTTCGATACGAAGGACATACTCGGCGGGCAGGCGCTTGACCTGGAGCCATTTCCAGACGGCGGGTTGCCCGACGCCACAGGCTCGAGCGAGAGCGGATTGCGACCCGGCAGTTTCGACTGCCTGGAGAAGGGCTTCATATGGTGTGATGGCGTCGGGCATGACTATGGAATATTCTAAAAGGAATAATCCGGTCAAGGGTAAATCGAAGCTTCCCTATTATTCCCGATGGAATAATCTCCTCTGCTATGCGTGTAGGTGAGCGAATTGCGAAGCGTCGTGGCGAGTTAGGGCTTTCACAAACCCAGCTGGCACGGACGGCTGAGGTCTCTCAGGGGACGATTGCCAAGCTAGAGGCTGGCATCAGCTCCGGGTCGTCGCAGCTCCACAAGATCGCTCGTGCGCTGCAAACTACGGCAGAATATCTGACCGGAGAGACAGACGATCCGGGCAAGGGCTATGTGCCCGTGCCGTCGACGGAGAGTGTGGCCTCAGAGCTTGGCCTTGTCCCGGTTCGTGAAATCGACCTGTCGCTGGGCATGGGCTCGACTTACCTGGACGTTCCCGTAACCGAGACGATCCGGCATTTCCCGATTGAGTGGCTGCGCCTCTACACGCGAGCAGCGCCGGAGCAACTATTCTTCGCCCAGGGGGCAGGGGACTCAATGGAGCCGACCCTGCGCGACAGCGACCTCCTCCTGATCGACTGCTCTCAACAAAACCTCAACATCAGCGACAAAATCTGGGCCATAACCTACGCCGGCCTAGGCGCCATCAAACGCCTCCGCGCCCTCCCAAACGGCGGCGTAGAAATGATGGCCGACAACCCCCACGTCTCCAACGCAACAGCTTACGACGACGAAATGCACATCTTAGGCCGCGTTGTTGCTACTGTACGAAAGATGTGAAGACCAAATTTGCCAGTTATCGCGATTTAGCTGCGAGATTTGAAGGGCCACCAGCTTTTGTCTTGTTTCACATCTGATGGTACCTCGGCTTCGTGAGGTTCGTTTTTTTGTGAAGGGGTTGCGAAGTCTCCCGCGAGCTGACTAATTTCCCAAGCTTCTAGATCAACATAGGTTGGCACCGGTGAATCGATCATCGGGCGTGGATATCCCTGATACCATTCGACCGCTTCACCGTTTTTCTTCCGCTTCCCTTTCTGGAAAATGTCTCGATATCGGTAGGGAGAGATTCCAAGGAAGGGCATGAAGGAGACATGGGTATCGCTATCCTGTTCGATTTCGATCTCGTTCTCGTGGAGTTCCTTCGCTTTGCTCTTCGGGTAAGGTTCCATGTAGACGACCTTTGATATTCCCGCTGCAAGGACGTGTTTCGTGCAGTTGTGACAAGGAAAGGTCGTGCAATAGAGCGTCGCTCCTTTCAATGAGCGGCCTAACCGGGCTGCGTCACAGATTGCACACATTTCTGCGTGCACCACGCGCCCATATTCTGTGAGATCGGTGATCGCGGCGCCATATAGAGCTCCCTCTCCAACCGTGGGAGAAGAAGAAGGTTTTTGAGTGAGGCGATCAACAATTTGAGCGGAATTGCCTATTTCTCTCGCTTCGTCCGACAGCAGCCCCCCGCGTTGCAATCGTTCCATCAGATCTCGAATGACTTCACGTTTAAGAAGATCATTGGGATCGTGGCCGATTTTAATATCTCGAAAATCCGGTTCTTCACCGTCCCAGTACGTGCCGCCAAAGGCTTTGGGTACTTCGTTGCAGCCTTGGGTAATGATTTCTCCATCAGTAGAAAAAATCGCTGCACCAACCTGCCGAGAAAGATCACTAGACCGCAACGATGCAGATTTGGCTGCGTACATTCCATATTCTGCTTTGGTTGGCGCGATTTCCGTTTTGCCAAATAATGCATCTATGAATCGAACGGTTTTCGCTTTCATTTCCTCTTTATGAATTCCATCAATAAACACGTCTGCTCTGTGGAAAGTTTCACGGAGGTGCTGACCATGAGCGTCACCGTCTTCATTCATATCTCGATGCATGAGTTTGTCAGCTTTAGCGCTGATTTCATGGTCTGGAACATCAAGCTGCAAAGAGCGCTTCAATTTCTGTTCGATGATCCGTTTTCTGCTTTCAGCGGAGCCATAAGCCGAAACTAGGATAAATTGCCGACCATAAACTCTCCGAAGGAGTTCAACTTCTTCTGGCCGCTTTAACTGCCGGACGATGTATGCGGTTTGTGGGGAGACAGTTTCCGCCGGCGGCGAAGCTCCGCCATTTTCCTGCTTTTCAGCACACTCAAACTGTTCGGCACGCCGTTGCCTTATGGCCCGCATAGCAAAGCGCATCAGTGTATCAGGGTAACCGCTGCACCGGCCCCACGCAGGAGCTGACGAGGTAGCCGTCAGAGCGCCGTCATGGTTCGTGCGAAGGCGCAGTGGTCATGGAGGAACGAGATGATCTCGGGCACCATGCGCCAGGTATCGGCGAGAGCGTGATTGGCGGACGGATCGTCGAGTTGCTCGATCAAGGAGGCCCCCCCGGTAAGGGTGCTGTGGCCGAGGATGGCGGCTAGCGGCAAGCCGAACTCGGGATCATCTACGAAGGGGGTCCAGGCATTCATGTCGAGATGCATCGCGGTAAAGAAGCCGTTGGCAAAGTCCTCGAGCAACACCTCGCCATCCTCGGTGCGCATATAGATCGGCGCATAGATCTCCGGCTGCTCGGCAAGCTCGATGCAGATGCGGTTGTAGCGCTGGAGAATCGTTCTGCGTGCAGGTGCCGAACTCGCGCTTCGGGTGTGTTCGCGCAGGATGCTCTTGAGCCATACGTCGGGATCGATGACGCAAGGGCCTGCCGCCAGCGCAGCGAGGAAGCCGTCGATCGAGGAGACGCCGGCAACCGGCGGGTCGAGGGCGTCCAGCCAGATCTCGAGTTGCTCGAGCGAGAGGGTTCTGCCCCCGGATGCGTGCCGTTTGGATCTCATGCCGCCAAGGCCTTAACCGGCTCGTGTGCAGGGCGCCAGTTCCAGGCGAGGAGACTGTCGAGTTCGTTGATCTTCACCTTCTCCGAGACGATCCGCTCCAGAACGTCGCTCAGCCATGTGTACGGATCAAGGCCGTTGAGGCGAGCTGTCTGGAGAAGTGACGCCAGGACAGCCCAGGTCTGGGCCCCTTCCTCGCTGCCGGCGAAGAGGCTCGCCTTCCTGCCCTGGGCAACATTTCGCATGCCGCGTTCGACGGTATTGGTATCGACCTCGATGCGACCGTCCTCCAGGAACAGCGTCAGCCCCTTCCAATGATTGAGCGTGTAGCGCATCGCCTTGGCCAGATCGGATTTGGGCGAGAGCTTGGGCAGTATGTCGTCGATCTGGGCCTTGATCCTGTTCATCGCTTCCCGGGCCTCGGCCTGACGGGCGATCAGGCGCTCTGCTGCGCTGCCGGTGCGCACCCGGGCCTCGATGGCGTAGACCTCACCGATCAGGGCGATGATCGCGGCAGCTTCGGGCGACGGAGATTTGCGGTAGGCGTCGACGAACTTGCGGCGAGTATGAGCCAGACAGAAGACAAGCGTGATCCCTTCCGCCCCCTTGCGGACGAGCGCCTTGTAGGCGGCGTACCCATCGACCTGCAGGATGCCCTGATAGTTGGCAAGCTGCTGGCGCGCTTCAGCCTGCCCGCGACCGCGCGCATGGATATAGGCGACGGCGGGCCTTGCCGGGCCAGACCAGGGTCCGTCGTCGCAGGCATGGGCCCAGAACTGTGTGATCCGGGTTCGTTTTCGTCCCTTCTCGAGAACCGGCATCCGGGTCTCGTCGCAGAATATTCGGGATTGACCATGGATGTAGGCAAGCAGGCGCTCATAGAGCGCCTTGAGCCACCATGCGACCTTGCGCATCCATCGGCTCGGGAGGGCCCGGTCGAGAATGACGCCTTGCCCTGCCAGCATCTGCAACTGCCGGTTAAGCGGGATCGACCAGGCGAAGCGCGCCGTCGCCATCCAGGCCAGGGTCGAGGTGGTGACCATCGAGCCGGGGATCGCGCGGCGCGGGGCCGGCGCCTGGACCACGCCTTCACGGCAGTTGCGGCAGGCGTAGCGCGGTCGCACGGTACGGATGACACGCACGATGGCTGGCACCCAGTCGAGAGCTTCGCTGGCGTCTTCGCCGATCCTGTGAAGCTTGCCTGCGCAGCAGGGGCAATCCAGCGCTTCGGGCTCTATCACGCGCTCCACCCGTTCGAGATGGGCGGGTAATGCCATCATGCCACGCTTCCTGCGCGGGCGCCGGATCAAGGGCCGTTCCTCGGCCACCTCGTCGTCGTTCGCCGCGGTGACCGGCGTGCTGACCAGATCGCCCAGATCGAGCAGCCCCTGATCTCCCAGGATGACGCCGGCGCGTTCCGACCGGCTGCCGAAGGCCTGATGGCCTACGCCTTTGAGCAGTGCGCGCAGCTGTGCAATTTCAGCCCGGAGCTCACACACCAAGGCTGCCATTTGCTCAATATTTTCAGAAAGATCGTCGGCTCCGGCGGGCATGGTTGCCTATACCACACAGGCTTCCCGCCGCCACTTAAAAACCACCGATTTCAGCCATAAAATGCAGGGCGACGGGCCTCTTGCGACGGCAATTTCTGCCAATCCAGACCAGACAGCAGCGCCACGCACTGCGCCCCGCTCAGAGCCAGCGTTCCACCTCGCACCGGCGGCCAATGGAACTTCCCATGGTCGAGCCATTTCGTCGCCATAACCGCGCCGGACCCGTCATGACGGACCAGCTTGACCTTATCTGCTCCCTTGTTGCGGAAGACGAAGACATCCCCGGCGCAGGCGTCATGGCCCAGCACATGCGTCACCAGTCCCATGAGCCGGTTAATCCCGGCCCTGAAGTCTACGGGCTGCGTGGCCACATAGATCCGCACGCTTCCATCGATGGGGATCACGCGCGGATCGCCGCCAGCACCGTGCGCAGATGGTCCGCCTCGATCGCACCCCGGATACGAACGGTCACGTCGCGCACGATCAGTTCCATGCCGGCGGTCTGGCTCGCCTGCTCCGCTTCCGCAACGACCGTCACGGGTACGAGCCGCAATTCCTCGACAACGCCCGCTGCCCGCGCCTGTCGACGCCAATAGTGCAACAGGCCCAGGCCAACACCGTTATCCCGTGCGACCTGCGCCACCGTCCTCCCAGGCGCGAAGCTCTCAGCAAGAATGCGGTCACGCTCTTCATCCGGCCACCGCTCGTAGCGCCGCCGTGTGGACGCCAAACTGTCGGATAAACGCGAAATTGCACTGTGCGACGCACACGTCAAATCCCCGTTTGACCCGGTATCAATCTCATCCGTCACTGCCGAGTTCCTCATCGTCTCGTGCGGATTTAGTCCTCAGCGCAGCACACGGATACGTGGGGTAGGATCAGCGGTTACGTATCAGGAGAACCATACCTGCGGCAAATCGCGCTTGCATGATCCATTTTGTAAGCCATCGTTGATTCGTAGTCGTTCGATACTGGCTTCAGAATTTCGGTTTGTTCGCGTTCAATTTCGTCTGTGATGCGGATGGGTAGCGTGCGATAATCCACAGCTTGCAACGCTTCGGTCAACGTTTGAGAAATTGCGTCGATATCAATACCGATGGGGCCGGCGATTCCGAAAACCAATTCAGGATATATGATCGCGTTCGGCTCGTCCGGCATTTTCCCTCCTCTCGCAGCATTGCGATGGCAAAAGGAATGTGTTTCAGTGACAAAAGCAAGTGCCAATGAAGGGGAGGCCAGATGACGATCAGCGATCCGCGCACTCTAGAGGCTATCGACGAAGTGTCCCGCACTGCTGACAGGTTGGCTCGCCGAATGGGTGGGCATTATGTGCTGAAGGTCGAGTGGCAACAGGCAATTGATCATTTGCACGAGCAACGCCGGGAAGGGCGGGCAAGTCAAGCGCAGGTGATGGCTCAGCCCTCTGCATTAATCTGACCAAGCGTAATCTATGTGCTTTTGACATCTCTCGATGTTTTCAGGGGCAGTAATTTCACCTGATTAAAATTTGTTCATATCATCGCTGATTTACGCATTTGCCTTAGTAGGGGCAATCGATATGCCGTGAACTTCTAGTGGTCTCGGCATTTGCTTGACTACTAGGGGGTGAAATGGACTTCGAAGCCAACATCGCTGAGCTGCAGGCTCGTCTACGCCAGCATCGCGAGATTCTCGAGACAGAGGAGGCTGCGAAAACCACGCTCGTGATGCCATTCTTGCGCGCGCTGGGCTTCGATGTTTTCAATCCGGCAGAGGTGAAGCCGGAGTTCACCTGCGATGTCGGCACCAAGAAGGGCGAGAAGGTCGACTATGCCCTTTGCGTGAGCGGTGAGGTCACTGTTCTGGTCGAGTGCAAACCCGTCAACGGCGATCTGTCGATCAAGCACGCCAGTCAGCTATTCCGGTATTTTGCGGCGACCGATGCCCGTGTCGCGCTCCTCACCAACGGCGTCGTCTACAAGTTTTTCACGGACTCCGACAAAGCCAACATGATGGACGAAAAGCCGTTCTTCACGTTCAACCTGGACGAATATCGCAAGTCGGACCTGCGCCATCTCAGCGCCTTCCAGAAGGCCGAGTTCGATGTCGAGCGCATCGTCGCCCAAGCCGGCACGCTCAAGCTGCAGTCTCAGGTGATGGCTGAACTGAAGAAGGAGTTCGCCGAACCTTCCGAAGAGTTCGTGCGCGTAGTCGCCTCACGCCTTCACGATGGCATGCTCACCAAGCAGGTCCGCGAGAAATACCAGGGCGCGATCACTCAGGCGATCGGCGCAATCATTCGGCAGGGCATCGACGAGCGTTTGCAAAACGCCATGACCCGCAATGATGACCCCGAACCGGCGGATGAGCCCGCGCCCGAGAGCGACGGCATCGAAACCACGCAGGTTGAGATCGATGGCTTCAACATCATCCGCGCCATCTGCTCAAAGTCGGTGAACCCCGAACGTATCGTGATGCGCGATGCAAAGTCCTATTGCGCCGTCCTCCTGGACGACAACAACCGCCGCACCATCGCGCGCCTACACTTCAACAGCCCAACCGCCCGCTACCTCGGTCTCTTCTCAGGCAAGGACGAGGAACGTTACTCGGTGACGGGTCCGACTGACATCTACCAGCATTCCGATGCGCTGCTCGGGCGGGTTAGTGAGCTGGAAGGGGCGGGGAAGTGACTTTCCCGATGTAAGGGGACGGCCAATCGGCGGTCCTCTTCGTCACTAAAGCTGTCTCAAGCGCAAATTTCTGGCCGTTAGTTGTTCGCAAGCATTCGGTGCTTGCTGGGCCGACAATGAGTAGGATTCGATGATGGGAAAGATGGTGGTTTTGAAGCCAGTCGTTTGGAACAACAATGGCTATCTTGGTCCCACAGGCGAAGTGACTTCGGGTGGTTATGCCGGTGAGCATGGCTATGGCCATGAAGAGTGGAACGGCAGAACCGATTGGGTCTGGAATGGCTGGAAGGTCTTCCATACCCAAGGGAAAGGCTTGATGTTCGATTATGCCGCTAGGGGCGATCTCGGGATAATTATGACCACCATGCGCGATGGTCGATTCTATGCTGTAGGCCTAGCCTGCGCTGTCTATGCGAACGACGAGGACGATCGTAGCGCAATTGCGAAGGACCTCAAGCTGAAGGCAAACGGCAAAGACCTTTGGGAACTGGAGGGGATCAGGAAGCGGAAGGCGAGCAAAGCGGAATTCGATAGACATTGGAAGGAAGCGCACTCGGCGGTTCAATGGCGATGCCCTCAATCGCATTTCGTATGGTTCAACAAACCAATTGAGATTGTTCCCGACGATGTTATTCCTTCAGGAACCTCAGTGCCTCGCCAGGCTATCGTCAAAATGCATGGCAGCTATCAGGCGATCAGGCCTGATCAAGCTTTAGCTATTGTCCAGGAAGCGCTGCCTGCATCGCATCCTGGGCTTGCTTGGCTTTCCACGGATGATTTTGATGCTGTGCAATCAGCAGGCGTCCGTAATGCACCGCCGCCTCGTCGCGGCAGTGGCGTGCGGAGTGCTGGAACGGCGATAAATTCCTACTCTCGTTATCTGCAAGAGAACGAGGTCCAGGTCACGCCGAAGCATCATAAACTGCAATCGGATTTTGAGACTTACTGAGGTGGTCCCGCCTTCCTGTACAGGTTTGCGGCTAAGTTAAGCTCATCCGGTTGTTGTTTACGCCGCCATTCTGGTGATCAGATCATGGGGGGCATGCCCCCCATGATCTGAAGCGTCGATTTGCCCATATGCCTCTGCCGGGGTTTTGCCTGCAAGGCGTGAGTGAGGCCGGTGATGGTTGTAATAGGCGAACCAGCGGGACAGGCCTGCGCGCAGTTCGGAACCCGTCTCGAAGGCGTGCAGATAGACGCACTCGTACTTCACCGAGCGCCACAGGCGCTCGATGAAGACGTTGTCCATCCAGCGCCCCTTGCCATCCATGCTGATTTTCACTTCGGCCGCCCGCAGCACGCCGGTGAAGGCCTGCGAAGTGAACTGGCTGCCCTGATCGGTGTTGAAGATGTCCGGCTTGCCAAAGCGGGCCATGGCATCCTCCAGAGCCTCGACGCAAAAAGCCGCGTCCATGGTATTGGACAATCGCCAGGCCAGCACCTTGCGGGTGGCCCAATCCATGATCGCAACGAGATAGAGGAAGCCTCGGCGCATCGGTAGATATGTCACGTCCGCACACCACACCTGATTGGGCCGCTCGATCTTCATGTCCCGCAGCAGATAGGGATAAATCCGATGCTCCGGGTGCGGATCGCTCGTGCGCGGGCGCTGGTAGATCGCCGCCAGCCCCATCTGCGCCATCAGCCGTCGTACCCGGCGGCGGCCCACCGCATGACCAAGCCGCTGCAGGTGCCGCACCATCTGCCGGCTGCCGTACCACGGACAGTCCATGAACGTCTCGTCGATTACCCGCATCAGCGCCAGCGTCTCCTCGCTCTGAGGCGCAGGCGTATAATAATAGGAAGACCGGCTGATCGACAGCAGGCGGCACTGCGCCGCGATCGACAGGCGCTGGTGAGCAGGCTCGATCAGCAATCGCCTCTGGCCCGCGCTCATCGACCGGAGGCTTTCGCCAAAAAATCCCGCTCCACCAGCAATTGCCCGATCTTGGCATGCAGCTTCTCGATTTCCGCTTCGGTCTCCGTCTTCGACGCCTGCTCACCGCCGTCGAACAGGCTGGCCATCCCGTCCACCGCCTGACGCTTCCATCCCCCGATCATCGTATGGTGGACGCCGTGCTTCGCAGCCAGTTCCGCCAGCGTCAGTTCACCACGGATCGCCTCCATCGCAACTTTCGCCTTGAATTCCGCGCTGTAGCGCTTTCTCGTCTTCTTCATTCCCGTCCATTCCTTAGGTCGGGATGAGCTTAACACCCTGTCCAGATTTCCAGCACCACGTCATACCTTGCGGGATCCGGCGCCTCTTCGATCGAGCCGAATATTGAGAGGGTCGACGTAAGGTATGTCGACAAGAAAGGCCGACATATCCTTGTTGAAATCAAGCCTTGTGATCTGGCAACCGTACGCTTTGCTATTCGTGCGGCAATTGGGCAGCTACTAGACTATCATCAGAAGCACGCTGGCGATCCTGAACTTCTGATTGTCGTTGACTGTAAGCCGCACGCAGATGATCTCGCGTTAGCCATTGATAACGGGTTCGGCACGGCGTGGCGTAATGGATCTGGATTCGATCTTATATGGCCGAAGCAACCCAAACCGAAACACAAGTCGAAGCGCGAATAGGTCAGCAAGCATGGCTACAACGCGAGGATCGATCTGCGCGAGGCGCGCGCTGAGCCGCAAGCGGCGAAGTGATATACAAAATTTCGTTGGGGGGGAATTTGATGGTCTATCAACGCGGAACAGTATCAGTCGATGTCCACTTCGCCCGCTTCGGGTCAAAGAGCTACGCCATCGACAAGATCAACTCGGTTGATGTGCGGGTGGAACACAAGTCCGGCTGCCTATGGATTGCATTACTGTTTTTGACGATCCTGTTCGCCTTGGCAGCAATGGGCGCGGCAGTTTCGTCGGAGGGTGATTCAACGGCTTCGTGGGGGATCACTGCCATTCTGGCTGTGATAACGGTGTTGGCCTACCGGTCTCGTCCCAAGCCGACTTATCATTTGATGTTGGCGACTTCGTCAGGTGAGGTGCAGGCGACGAAGTCACAGGACGATGAGGCGATCTACGAACTGCGTACAGCGATCGAGGCTGCAATGATGGAGGGACGCTGAGTGCCTGTCATTCACAGCTGCTTGTACGCGCAATTCTTAGTGGAAGGTCGCAAACGCCTCGATTTCTGTAAATCAGTTGGGTGACAGCAAGTGGCATATCTTACACTCGAAACGGGCGAATTTCGACGGACTTTCCATTCACGAGGCGATCTAGAAGATTGGTGGCAAAGCGAAAAGGAAGCTTGGTCCTGGCTAGCGGAGGCTCCCGATGATCGCTTCACCGATGTGATCGCGAAGTTTAGAAATGTCGATGCCGTATTCGCCGAACCTGAAGGTAAGGAACACATTGCGCGCGCGTTGAAGGCTTTGTTTCATCCTAGCCATCTTGGGCCGAGACCTAGTCAATCAGACGAAGGGATGAGGATACTGGACGCCTACCAATTGACCGGGCGAACGCCGGCAATGCAATTTATGCTGCTAGACATGGCGCCTTCTCAGATTAATTGGAGAGGAGACCCTGTCGGCGTTGCTGCAGCGCTCAAGGCTGCAAGTGCAGCTTATGCGCTGGCGAAGCTCGATAAAGCGGTGTTCAATAGTGAACGGCGTGCTTATCGCGAAGGTCTCGGGCGGATTGAATCTAAATTCCAGAAGCTGGAGGCTGATCAACGAGCGGGCTACGCCTCACGGCGCAAGGCCTATCGTTTGGCTGCTCGAAAGCTTTTCGAAAGAAGCCGGAAGCTTTGGAATGATGGTCAGTCCAAGATGTACACGGAGAACTGGGAAGCGGTTTCCAGTATTCAGGAGACTGAGCAGCGTTACAAAGTGCAGATGGCTTTGGCTGCGCCGGTTCAATATTGGAAGGACAAGGCGAAGTCTCATGGGAGTTGGGAGGTCGCTTGGGGCTTATAACCTTAGCGTACTTCGCACTTTCCGCGTGGGCAATATACGAGATAGCGATTTGGTCTGCAGATTACTTGCTAGGGCTAAGTAATGCTGACCAATCGTTGAGGACGCCAGTTTATATAGTTGTCAGTGGTGCCGTTCTGGGCGTGACGACACTGATTTTCTGGGCTGGAAGGCTGTTCTCCAAGCTGTACCTCAGCGAGCATCACCTTAAGTCGGAATGTCTCGAAAAAGCCGTTATGACGCAAGCATTTCTTTCAATGGAAACACGTGAAGATTTTAGCCCTGAAGAGCGCGCAGTTGTGCTGGCGTCAATCTTTCGAAGCAGTGCTGACGGTATGGTGAAGGATGATGGGCCGGGTGACATCGGCCTACCGTTGCTGCTTTCGCGCATCGTATCCAAGTCGTGACAAACGCCCGTTCATCCCTTGTCAAGGGTTGTTGACTTACATGTCAACACTGTTAGAGCTCGTTGAAACTGGGGCGCTTGTTGCCTACGATCCAGACTTAGGTCCAGGAAGCCTTGAGGAACGTCGAATTTACATGTTGGCTCGCGTGCCGGAACAGATCGAACAGCGCATAGTAGGAACGAAGTCAGACCGTCACATTGAGATTTTGCCCGAGGAACAACTCGATGGATTGCTGGCCGATTTCTGCGAAGGTGTTGAAATAGCGGTGGGGACCCAATTCAAATGTCTAATTCCTCAGGAAAATGGCGTCTGGGAACTTAAAACACCTGATGTGCGAATGTTCGGATGGTTTCATCAGAAGGATTGTTTCATCGCAACTGCAGTGGATGCGAAGTGGCGAATTCTAGAGCACCATACCTACCGGGGCTATATAGCTGAGGCGGCCCATCTTCGATCTCAGCTATTCGGCGACGATGTACAATTTATTCAGGGAACGGAACCTGACGATGTCCTATCGAACTGGTGTTAAAGGCCATCGGCGTGCTGCTGCACGCTTGGTAGCTAAGGTTCATCGCACAATCCAAAAGGCATACGAAAAGCGCCGAAAGGATGGGTTGACGCAGACTGCCTTGGCCGATTGCCTTGGAGTGCATCGATCAGTTGTGAATCGGCAACTGAATGGACGTGATGACATTTCAATTGCCCGTGTAGCCGAATATGCAAACTTGCTGGGCTATGATGTCGAGTTCGATTTTGTCGAGCGTTCAACGATCGCAGGAGCAAACCACACTCAGGCGATACCACCGGTTTTTGCTCAGACTGCATCGAGTGGCTCGACGCCAATGTATGCTTTTGGTGCTGGACAGACTGCAGCGAGAAAACCAGTGAATTTGGAAGATCAAGTTGCCGAAGTTAAAATAGCAGCGATTGAAGTATGATCATTCATCCGACAACGCCTGGTGGCTACGCGATCTTTTGTGATGATATCCGGGACGAGATTAACGGCAAGACTACCTTGGTCGGTACGTACAACGGCGAGATGTTTCTACAGGCGTCTCTGCCAGCAACGATTCCCCAACTATGTTGCTTTGCTACAATCATTATTGATCCGCACGCGTTGCCAAAGCAGGTAAGCTTCGAGATCCAGAAGCATTTATCTTCCGACAAAGTTGAAACAATCGTGCAGATTGGTGTCCCCCCAATCGAGGAAATGCCAGAACCGGAGTACAGACCCGGCTTCGGAGATGAGAAAAAGATCTTTGGCATGAAATTTAGTGTCAGGATGCCATTGCTATCAATTGATCGCGACATGACCCTCCGGGCTGTCGCAATAGTTGACGAAAACCAACACCGGATTGGAAGCTTGACCGTTCGTCAAGTTGAAAAGTTGCCCGCAACCTAGGCAGCCGGCCGATGCTGCCGATCAGGCAGCAACTTCCAATGTTATTCGAGTAGACAGACCGCGAACATCCATGTCATGAACGGCGTCGGTAATCAGCCAATTGGTTGCGTCGATATCTGCCTTAAATCCCAAAACGCTGACCTTCGTGCCCGGCGCCAGGCGCGGATCTCCATAGGAAAGCGTTAGCTCAAGATTGGCAGAAGCACGCTTGAGCCGCTTCGATTCCGCCACGGCAGCCGCTTTAGCGTCGGCCTCACTGGAATAGATCTTCTTCAGCCGCTTCCGGTTCGTGCCGCCGGTGCTGATCGTCTTGCGCGTTGCGTCGTCCTTGTCGTGCCACTGCGCTTCAACACCGTCCTGCGCCTTTTCGCGCGATGCGCGGCGCCAGGTATGGTTCGAACATTGCTGGCGAGAGATCGTCGAGGTCGGGATAGTCGCGCCGGTGGCCGTGGTTGCCGCGCCGATCGGGGCGAAGATCAGCGTGCCGGCCTTCACGGTCGCAGTAGCGTCGTAGCGCCGAGCAAGGTCGCGCAGGAACTGCATGTCGCTCTTGTTGCCCTGTTCGGCCGCCGCGATCGCCTTGCCAGAGAGGTCCGCATGGCACCGCGGCGTCAGGCTGTGGCGAACGGCAATGTCATCGACGATCGCGCCGATGGTCGCATCCTTCCACGTCTTGTTACGCCTGGTGCGGAAACTGTCCTTCAGGTCGGCCGAGCGGGCGCGGATCGACAGCCTGTCGGGAGGACCGTCCCATGCCACCTCGTCGACTGTGAAGCTGCCCTTGTCGACAAGGCCGGGCGTTACGGCGCTGCCGCGCTCCCAGCCAAGCTGGACGCGCAGGACCGCGCCTTCGGGCGGGATGGCGACTTTGCCATCGGCATCGTGGAGGACGATCTCCAACTCATCTGCTTCCTCGCCGTTCTTTTCCGAAAGGCGCAGCGAGATCAGGCGCGGTGCGAGCTTTGCGGTCAGGTCCTCGCCACCCAGCGTAACTTTCCATGCCGCCTTCGCCTGACTGTAGGTGGAGCCCGCCATCAGGTCACCCGCGAGAGTTCGATGGTGAAGCCGGTCTGGCGGGCAAGGCCATCGTCAAGCAGGTTGGTCCTGTCCTCACTCATGCGCTCGATCGTGTAGGTGCCGTAAAAATAGCCGCGCCCGTCCGCGAGCTGCCAGGCTTCGCCTTCGTCGGCCATTTCGGCGAGCGTCTCGATAGCCGAGTAGGATCCGGCGATCTCGGGCACCAGCATGCCGACCAGCGTGATCCGGTCCTCGCCCGGCCCGGTGAACTGACTGGCAGCGCGTGCGCCGAATCGGGGCGTGCGTTCATGCCGCCAGTCGCGATCGCGGCCCATGCGATCGAAGAGGGCGGAGTTGGTTTCGAAGACGAACATGCCAAGGGCTGCGAGCATCAGAAGCTGTCCTCAAGTCGGCTCAGGCGCTGAGATTTCTCCTTGCGCTCGATGATGCGCATGATGCGCTGGGCAAGCGCCTCGCCGTCCTCACCGGGCTGCTGGTGAATGTGGATCTCGATTTTCGAGGGCGATGCAGGCGGCGGGCCGTCGCGCGGCGCAGTGGTTTGGCCGCGAGCGGCAGGCGCCATCGCCCTGGCAATCTCGCCGATCGACAGGCGTTGCGGCGCTCTGAACTCTGCAGGTTGGGACCCGGAGGTCTCGCCGCCGCGAGCAAGTAGACCGGCCGCCATCTGGCCGACGTTCGGGGGCGAGCCATTGCCTTTCAGGATAGCTGCGAGGTTCGCGCCCAGACCGGCCATGCTTGCCCGCTCGATACCTGCCTGCGCAGCTGCCGGTGCGGCAGCGAGAGCGCCGGCGCCGGCCAGACCGACGATCCGGGTCAGCGACACGCGAGGGGAGGCAGCAGGCTTGGCGCGCGCTTCGCTGTCGCCTGCCGGGTACCGCTCAAGGCCGATGCGCGAGGATGGAGCGGCGCCGTTCAGCGGATTGCCAGTGGCGGCGAGATTGCGCAGGTCCTGCGCCGCATTGAGGCGCGCAGCATTGGTGCGCGCAAAGTCATCCGGGATCGCGGCAGACTGCATGACGGTACGCGCCATCTTTGCCGCTGCCTGTTCCGGCTTGTTTCGGCTCTGCTCGATGCCGATACCGAGGCCCTCGTTGATGAAGCCGCCCATCGACATGAAGACGCGCGAGGGCGACTTGATGCCTAGCAGGCTTGCGAACTTGCCGCCGACACCGGCCGCGAGGTTGACGATCGCCTTGATCACCGCCCCGGTCATCGAGACGATGCCGTTGATCAGTCCGGAGACGATATTCGTGCCGAAGCCGAAGAATTTGGCAGCAAGGCCGCCCAGATAGGATCCTATCGCGACGAAGGGCTTGATGAATGGCGCGACGATTCCGGCGACCTTCGCCACGAACGCGCTGGTGGCCGCGCTGATGCTGTCCCAGTTGCGGTAGATCAGCGAGGCAAAATAAATCACGCCGGCCACGAGCGGCATGAAAATGACCACGCCGCCCAGCAGCACGTTGCGGATCGTCGTCCAGTTGCGCGTGAAGGCGCCCGAGATCGAGGTCCAGATGCCCTGGAAGAAGCCGGAGATCGCGCCCCAGTTCGAATAGATGAGATAGGCGGCGCCTGCGACGGCGGCGACCGCGGCAATGACAGGGAGCGCCGAGAGCGCGAGCGCCCCGAAGCCCGCCGCTGCCCCGCCTGCCGCGGTTCCCGCCGCGCCGACACCTGCCGCGCCTGCGGCCCCGGCGGTGCCTGCGGTGATGAACAGCGGGGCAAGCGAGCCGACCGCCGATGCGAGCCCCGCTACGCCGAGCAGGACAGGGCCGAGCACCGCCGCACCGGCGCCAAGGATGACCACCCACTTGCGCGTCTGCGGCGAGAGGCCCGAGAAGCTCTTGAGCATGTCGGTGAGTGCGGTGATCGCGGGCGTCAGGGCCGGGATCAGTTCCTGTCCCACGGTGAGGCTGAGGTTCTGCCAGGCCGTGTTTGCAGCGCGCAGCTTGTTCGAGGTGGAATCGCTGGTCCGCTCAAGGTCGCCTTGCGCGTTCTTCGTATTCTCCATGATGAACGCGGCGCGCGCCATGATCTTCTGCTGCTCGGTAAGCTCCTTGCCTACCGGCTTCAGACCCATCTTGAGGGCCTGCGCCTTGATCGCCGCATCGTTCATGAAGACGCCGAAGTCGCGCAGCGGTTCGCTCTCGCCGGTCAGGCCCGAACGCAGCTTTTCCAGCGCGGTGCCCGGATCGACGTTGTAGAAGCTGGAGAGGTCCTGCGCGAGAACCGCGAACTGCTGGCTCATCCCGGCCGACTTGGCGGGATCCGCCTGGTTGAAGAAGATCCCGAACGTGTTCGCCGCCTCCTTCAGCTCGACGTTGGTGCGGCCCAGCGCCGCGCCGGTGCGGTCTGCCCATTGGTTCATCGCCTCGGCATTCTTGCCGAAGGTATAGTCGAACGCGCTTTGCAGCTCGGCCGCGTCAGCCGCAGCGGTGAAGGCGTGCTGGCCGAAGGCGATGAGCGGGGCAGTCATCGTTACCGATGCGGCGGCACCGGCCTTTCCGGCCATGCCGGCAACCTTGCCTGCGCGGGACTGGAGCGAGGCGATGCGCTCGAGCCGCGACTTCTGCGCGTCCATCTGCCGGTTGAGCCTGCCCAGAGCATCTTCCTGCTCCCCGATCTGCCGGTTGGCTTCCTCGATCGCGCGCACCAACTCCTGCTCGGCCATGGCAAGGCCGCTGCGCATGGATCCCGAAGCCAGTTCGGCACGCACCCGGGCAAGCTCGCCCTGGTTCTCCTTGATCTCGGTATTGAGCTTGCGGATCGCGGCCTTGCCCTGGCCGGCTTGCCTGCGCAGATCATTGAGGGCGGCCGAGCCTGCCTTGCCGGCGCCGACGATGTTTTTGATCGAGCCGGAGAGCTTGTCGACGCCGGTGAACTTGACCAGCAGGTTCAGCTTGTTGTCGGCCATGTTATTTCTCCGCCGTGTTCATCCGGTTCCAGCGCTTGACGGCCAGCTCGCGCCACATGGCCAGTTCGGGCAGGTCCATCGCCTCGAGGTCGGGCAGGGGCCAGTGGAATATCGCGGCGATGTCCGCGATCCATTCCTCGATCAGCTCTGGTCGGTGCCCAATGCCCTGGCGATGGCTTCCTTCATCGCTGGCGGCATAAAAAAACCTTTCACGGCCCCGGCGATCTCGAGGAGGTCTTCGGTCTCGAGCTGCTCGATCTCGGAGGCGATCAACGGGGGATTGGTGATACGCGGCAGCAGCACGATCAGAGCGTTGACGTCCGTAGCGAACAGGTCCTCGACCTTGAGGTGGCGCAGCTCGCCGGCCTTGGGTTTGCGCAGGGCCACTTCGGTAATGTCGCCGCCGGTGCGTCTGATCGGCTCGACCAGCGTGACGGTGATGGTCTGGGGCGCTTTTTGGGTGGCAGCTTCGGCCATGGCGGGCTTTCCTTCTCAGCGGCAGGCGAAACGGAAAACCCCTCCCGGCGCGCCCGCCAGAATTCGCCGGGAGGGGGAAGGTGAGGGCGCCTCAGGGGAGGAAAAAGCGCCCCCGAAAGGCGTTACGAGCCGATGGCCTCGCGGATCTCGGCGCGGCGATCGACGCCGAAGACGGTGAAGATCCCCGCGACCAGGTCGACCTCGATCAGCTCCTGGTTGTCGAGGATCAGCTTGTAGTAGCTGCAGGCCATCTTGTAGGTCGTCTCGGTATCGTCGCCCGGCTTCTGGCTGCCGAAGTCCACCTCGCTGTAGCGGCCGCGCGCGACGATTTCGGCCGCGTTGACCGCGCCGGTGGAATCGTTTTGGTAGGCGCCTGCAAAGCGCAGCTGCGCGGCATCGACAGTGGTCGCGCCGAACTGCTTGAGCGGTGAGAGCAGCAGGCTGCCGGCCTTGAACTCGAACTCGATCTTGTCGAAGCCCTGGTCGATCATGACCGGGCCGAGCATGCCGCCGCCGCGCCATTCCTCCATCTTGAGGACCAGCTTGGGAATGGTGACTTCGGGGACTTCGCCTTTCCAGCTGTCGCCGTCGCCGTACAGGTTCATATCTTTCAGTTTCGAGGGGAAGCCCATCGTAGTTCTCCTGTTTCAGGTCGATCAGGCGGCCAGTTCGGCAGCGAGGTCGGCGTAGTACTTGTCGGTGATGCGCTGGTTGAGGGTCAGGCCTTCCAGCGGAGCGGCGGGGGTGAACTCGTAGTCGATCACCAGCTTGCCGGCGGCGAGGTCGGCATCGGCATTGAGGGCCGGGTCGAACCATGCCTTGCCGCCGATCAGGCGGCCCTGCACGACAAGGCTACGGATCCGCGCGTTGATCGTCTCGAGCACGTCCTTGATCAGGAACTTGGTGAGCGGCTTGTCGCTCGCCCAGACGAGGCCCTGGGCAATCTCGTCCTGCAGGATCTGCGAGGTGCGAACGGCAGGCTCGAAGGCGAAGAGCGGTTCGTCCGAGCAAGTGCGATTGCCCCAGTAGATGAACCCGCCGGCCGGCGAGCGGACCAGCGCCGTCACTTCGGCATCGTTGAGCGTGGAGACATCGGTGGTCTCGTCCTGGATATCGAAGAAGAGGCTCTGCGAGATCCCGGTGACCCCGTTCACCGCCACGTTGCTGATCGACTTGTGCCACCCGGTCTCTTCATCGATCCGGGCGCGCAGGCCGAGCGCGCGGGCGACAGCATCGCCAGCAAAGCCGTTCGACCAGTTGGGCCAGATCAGCATCAGCTCGCGGGCTGAGAAGTTGGCGCGGTAGAGAACGACGTCCGCGATCGTGTCGCCGATGCCGGCGGCATAGATCATGCCCCGCAGTTTTTGGGCGACGGTAACGAGCGCGGTGGTGACGGTCTGCGTATCGAGACCCGGCGCCCCCAGGACGCGCGGGCGCACGCCGCAGACCGATTCGGCTGCGAGCAGAGCGTAAAGGCCGGTGTAGGTTCCCGCATCGCCGATGACGGCCGTGTCCTGATCGAGATCGTCTTCGGCCACGCGCACCACGATCAGGATGGGGCTTGTCTGGTCGTAGATTGCCTCGAGCGAGGGCTTCATCGTGCCGGAGGTGCCCGCCTTGGCCAGCGCGGCGCGCAGGTCGGTGACGAGGACCGGGGTGTCGAGAGGGAAGGCGGCCGCATCGGCATCGTCGGCGGTAACGATAAGGCCGATGACGCCGCTTGCCAGGGCGGCGATGGCGCGGGTGCCCGCGGTGAGGATATTGGTCTTGATGCCGTGCAGCATGGGTCGGCTCCTATCGGGTGAGCGGGATGGTCAGGCGGGTGAAGGCATTGGCGGCGATGTCGGTGCGGTTGCCTGTGATCGTGACGTTGCCTTGCCCGGCGGCGAGGTCGCCCTCGAAGGTCACCTGGCGGACCGCAATGCGCGGTTCCCAGCGGGCGAGGGCCATGGCCACCGCCATCGTGCAGAGGAGCAGCGTGGCGCGGTTGGCGGGGCGGTCGAGAAGATCGAAGAGCAGGCAGCCGTAGTCGCGGCGCATCACCCGGCTGCCGAGCGGCGTGCCGAGGATGTCGCCGATCGACTGGACCAGGTGATCCTCGCCCGAGAGCGGCGCGCCGGTATCGCGCGCCATGCCGGTCAGACTGGTCACAGGCGCCCCCGCCGTATGAGAGCGATGAGCCCGCGCGGCTTCATACCGGGCCTCCCGTCTGACTGCCGCCACCCTGGACGCCGCCGTGCTTGTGGCCCTTCAGGCTTACGCCGCTTGCGGTCACATCCTCGCTGGCCGTCAGCGTACCGGTCAGGTTGACGTTGCCGATGAGGTCGATCCCGCCATCGGAGGCCAGCACCGTGGTGGCACCTGCCGGCAGCTGCAGCAGCAGCTCGTGCGCATCGGGATCGTAGGTAAGGCTCGCCCCGTCCTTGAAGCGCAGCAGCGCGACCGGCTCGTCGATCGGGGCCGGGTTGGCGTGGCAGGTGAGACCGCCCACGACGACACCGGCGCCGATCTCGCCGCCGGGGCAGAGCAGCAGTGCCTGTTCGCCCACGCTCGGCGGCAGCCACGCCTTGGTATCGCCCATGCGCGGCGCCAGCCAGGGCAGGGGCGGGCTTTCCACTGCGCCGTCTTCCTCGCTCGCATCGATCGTGACCGAGCAGCGCGCGGCGGCAAGGTCGACCGAGGCGATCGTCACATAGCGCAGCAGCGCATCGGGGTCGGTGGGCGTGTCCTGTGGAGTTCGCATGACAGCGAAAATGCCGATGCCGCGCCAAGCCGCCACCCAGTGGTATTGTAGAGCGCGGCTTTCACAACGCGCACGGGTGGCAGAGATGTCGGAGGCTGGCCGATAGCTTGCCACATGGCCGATGCAACTTTCACCGCTGTCGATCTGTCCCGCCTCGCCGCGCCCGATATCGTCGAGGCGCTGGACTTCGAGACGATCTACGCGGCCGCGCTGGCCCAGCTGCAGGACCTGTTGCCCGGCTTCGATGCGACGGTGGAAAGCGATCCGGTCGTCAAGTTGCTCCAGCTCTTCGCCTACCGCGAATTGCTCCTGCGCCAGCGCATCAACGATGCGGCGCGCGCCATCATGCCCGCCTATGCGGTGGGCGCTGATCTCGACAACATCGCCGCGCTCTTCGGCATCACCCGCTTCACGCTGAGCCCGGCCGACGAGGCGCTGGGCATTCCTGCCGTCATGGAGAGCGATGCCGACTTCCGCCGCCGCATGGTTCTCGCGCCCGAAGGTTATTCGGTCGCCGGACCGGAGGGCGCTTACATCTTCCACGCGCTCTCGGCTGATGCCGATGTGCTGGACGCGAGCGCTACGAGCCCGGCTGCCGGGGAAGTGCTGGTATCGGTCCTTTCACGCACTGGAGATGGCGCGGCCTCGGTCGATCTCGTGGCCACGGTCGATGCCTATGTCTCGGACGAGACCCGCCGCCCGCTGACCGACTTCGTCACCGTCCAGTCGGCCGAGATCGTCGAGTACGCCGTTGACGCCACGTTGACCACTTTCAGCGGTCCTGACGGCGGTGTCGTGCTTGCGGCCTCGCAGGCCAGCCTCGATGCCTATGTCGAGGCCAGCCATCGCATTGGCCGCGACATCACGCGCTCGGCTATCTTCGCCGCCCTCCACGTCGAGGGCGTGCAGAATGTGGAGCTGACCACGCCTGCTGCCGATATCGTTATTTCGCGAACGCAGGCGCCCTACTGCACCGGTACCACGGTCAACTACGCCGGGACCGGCGAATGACGTACCCGAGCCTCCTGCCTCTTGGATCCACGCCGCTTGAGGCTGCGCTTGAACAGGTCGGCGCCACCCGGCTCGACATTGCCACGGCGATCCGCTCGGTCTGGTCGCCCGACGACTGCCCGATCGAGCTGCTGCCCTGGCTGGCATGGGGCCTCAGCCTCGACAACTGGTCGACCAGCTGGCCCGAGGGCATCAAGCGTGAGCGTGTGCGCCAGGCGATCTCCATTGCCCGTCGCAAGGGCACGGCGGAATCAGTGCGCGCGGTCATTGCCAGCTTCGGCGGATCGGTTGCCATTCGCGAATGGTGGCAGAGCGAGCCGAAGGGCGACCCGCACACCTTCAGCCTCGTGCTCAATCTAGACCACGCCGACGCCCCGGCCTCGGCCGCCTTCGTCGATCAGGTCATTGCCGAGGTCAGCCGCGCCAAGCCGGTGCGCAGCACATTCACTTTCACGCAGGGCATCAACACACAGGCCGGTGTCGGCCTGGTCGCTGCCGTGCGCCCCACCATCTTCGCCCGCCTGTCCTGCACGGCGCCGGCCGCGACCTGACCGGAGGAATTCATGGGTCTTACCCTCACCGTCACCAATGCAGGCCGCGCTGCACTCGTGAATGCGAGCAACACCGGCACCGCCCCGGTCACGATCGCGCAGGTCGGCCTGACCGGCACCGCGGTCACGCCCGATCCCGGGGCGACTGCTCTGCCCGGCGAGTTCAAGCGCATCGTCACGCTCTCAGGCGATGTCGTGGCCGACGATACGATCCACCTGATCGTGCGGGACGAGACCGGCGACGTCTTCACCGTGCGCAGTCTCGCGCTCTACCTTGGCGACGGCACGCTCTTTGCGATCTACGGGCAGGCGGATGTGCTGGTCGAGAAGTCGGCGCAGGCGCTCATGCTGCTCGCGATCGACGTCCAGTTTGCCGATGTCGATGCGACGGACCTGACCTTCGGCGATGCCAATTTCCTGAACCCGCCCGCGACCACCGAGCAGATGGGCGTCGTCGAACTCTCGACGCTGGCGGAGGCCATCGGGGGGAGCAGCGCGAGCCGCGTACCGGCTGAGAAGATGGTCAAGGACGCCGTGAATGCATGGCTCGATGCCCGCTTCGGCGCGAACAATACCGGCATCTGGCACCCCGGCAACGATGGCGCGGGTTCTGGCCTCGATGCCGATCTGCTCGATGGGCAGCAGGGCAGCTGGTACAGCAACATCCCGGCACGCCTCGGCTACAATCCGGTCCAGCAAGGCACGGGCAACGGACAGCTTGCCGGCAATGTCATCAAGATCGGGTGGAGTGCTGCCAGTCGCCTCAAGGCGACCGTCGACGTTACCGACCAGGGCAACCTGGTGACGGACCCTTATCTGGCGAGCGGCGGACTGGGCATCAATGGCGCCTATATGAACCGCGCCGGGAATGCACTGTGGGGGCCGGACAATGACGGCAGCGGCAGCGGCTTGGACGCTGACACTGTAGACGGCTTCCACGCCAACGCATTCGCGCGAATGACGCAGCAGAACACGTTCACTTCCGCACAGGTAATCGACGTGGCTGGGAGCCAGTTGATTATCCACTATGCTGGCGCAAATTCGCCCAGCACGATCCTGCGCGCCGATGGCTCCAACTTCTATTTCCTCTTGAGCGATCCAAGCGCAAGCGCAAGCGGCGCCTATAACTCCGCGCGCCCTTTCAATATTACGCTCGCGACCGGCCTTGTTACGATGAACAATGGCCTGGAGGTAAAGTCTTCGCTTACGTTCAACGGAAACACCGTTTGGCGCGCCGACAATGACGGCAGCGGCAGCGGTTTGGATGCGGACTTGCTCGACGGCCTGCATGGCAGCGCGTTTGCAAGAACGGATATAGGCGTCCGGCAAGCGTTCAATGGCAACCTCCTGGTGGGCGCAGCGCAGGCCGCAGGAAACGAAGGCGGGCAAATCGACTTTGCCCGGGCGCCGTCCGGTACGATGACCGGCGACCCGTCTATTGACGTTTATGGCGACGGCTTCCGGATGCTGGGCTACTTTTCCAGCGGCGTCAGAACCTTGGATTTCAACTTCGGGGCGAGCGGCGGCGCGGTCTGGCATTCGGGTAATGACGGCAGCGGCAGCGGCCTGGATGCGGACAGCGTGGACGGCTATCAGGCGACTGCGCTTGCGCGCCTGGCCGCGGCAAACACGTTTTCGGCGATGAACACGTTTTCTACGCTGCAGCAATTCAGCGGTGGCGGCCTTAATGGCGGCATTGCGCTGGTTAATCCCAACGGCGGGCGAAACTATCGCGTTTTGCAGAAGGACAATGGCAGTTTTGCGATAACCGATGAAACAGCCGGCTCCGAAAGGATTTCAATCAATTCATCCGGCCTTGTTTCTATCAACGCCGGCACAGCATGGCATTCGGGTAACGACGGCAGCGGCAGCGGCCTCGACGCCGATCTGCTGGACGGCGCCCATGCAAGCTGGTTCGCCGATATCCCCGCCCGCCTTGGTTACACACCAGTCCAGCAGGGCGGCGGCATTGGTCAGGGCACGAACAAGATCTACATCGGGTGGAGCGGCGCACGGCTTAAGGCCACCGTGGATTCCACCGATCAGGGCGCGCTGGTCACCGAGCCGAACCTCAACGGCAATGTCCTGAACATCAAGGGCGCCAGCATGTGGCGCGGCGCCTATAACCTGTGGGGGCCCGATAACGATGGTGCTGGCAGCGGCCTGGACGCAGACCTGCTCGATGGCCTCCAGGCGGCCTTTTTCCAGAAGGCCTTCACGGTGCTGGTCGATACCGCTTCTGCGCTCGTCCTTGCGTTCGAGATCGGCGGCGTCACCTGGTACATTCAGACCGGGACCGGCTACTGCGCCTCGAATTCGTCGACCACCATCACCTACCCGCAGGCCTTCTCCAACAGGTGCTTCTTCTCCGCCATGGGCGGCACGACGAACACCAGCACCGAAGGCGAGTGCCACAACACCACCTTCAACAACACGACCGGCTACGTGACCAACTCCAGCACGACTGGCGCCAATTTCACGTGGCTGGCGATCGGCCGGTAAGGGGAGATCGAGCGTGAAATACTTCTTCAGCCCGGAATCCGAAGCCCTCTATCTCGACACGGCGGGAACCATCATCCCGGCGGATGCTGTCGAGCTATCCGCCGAGGAATACGCCGCCGTCCTCGAAGGTCAGGCGCAGGGCCAAGTGATCCGGCCCGATGCCGATGGCCGGCCTGTCGCCGTCGAATACGCGGCAACTGTTGCCGAACTTTTCATGACGCTGCGCGCGCGGCGGGACGCGCTGCTGCGGGCTTGCGACTGGACGCAGATGCCCGACAGCCCGCTGGCCGATGAACTCCGATCCGATTGGGCCGCCTACCGGCAGGCCCTGCGCGATCTTCCCGAAACCGTCACCGATCCGGCCGCTGCTGAGTGGCCGGTCGCTCCAGCCTAGAAAGGAACTTCCCGTGTCCGAACTCTCCTTCAAGATCGGCGCCTTCAATGCCGAGACCCGAGCCGTCTCGGTCACCTTCACCAGTGGCGAGATCGTCCACAAGCGCGACGTCAATGCCGTGCTGAAGGCAGACGGCAGCTACGACAAGACGGCCACCAAGGCCCGCGTCGAGGAAGTTGCCATGGGCGTGGCGCACAAGATCGACGCTGGAGTCATCACCGCGGCGCCGGCCGATCCGGCCCCCAGCGACGACTGAGGCGATGGCTCGCGCCCGTTCCATGCCGCCCGGCCAATTCGATGGAGGGAAGTGCAAGTGAAGTTCGACGACTTTCTGCTCTGGCTGCTCTCGCTGTTTGGCGGCCTTGCCTTGTGCGGCGCGCGCCTGGGCTGGCTGCTCTTCGGTGTCGCGCCAGTGCCGCCGGCAGATCCGGTCGCGCTCGACCTGTGGCGGCGCAAGCGCCGATGGCTCGTGATCTCCGAGATCTCGGCGCTACCCGCCTTTGCAACGATTTCGGTGATGATCGGCAAGATCCGGGCATGGCCGGTCGAGGGCGTCGTGCTGTTCTCGATGGTGCTGGGCGCGCTCGGCTTCGCCTTCTTCCTCGACGCGCTGCAGACGATCGTACGCAGGCGCATGGGGCTTAACGGCGCGGCCGTGAAGGACGAGACGCCGTGAATATCTGGATTGTCCTGCTCGTCCTGGTCTCCGTCGCGGCATCTGCATTCGCCTATTGGCGCTCGCTTCGCCTGCACCTGCGCATCGTGGATATCGACCCGCAGTTTCGCGGACTGGTGACGCATGTGCTCGACTTCCTCTCCCACCGAAAGGACTGACCCGATGCAACTGTCCAAGCACTTCACGCTTGAAGAGATGGTCCGCTCGCAAACGGCCGAGCGTCTTGGGATCGACAATACGCCTTCCCAAGAGATCGTCGCCAACCTTCGCGGCTTGTGCGCTCATGTCCTCGAGCCGGTGCGGGCGCACTTCAACAGCCCGGTGATCGTGAGCAGTGGCTACCGCTGCCCCCAGCTCAATGTCGCGATCGGCGGTTCGAAGTCGAGCCAGCACTGCAAGGGCGAGGCCGGAGACTTCAGCGTCCTTGGCCAGCCCAACATCACCGTCTTCAAATGGATCTGGCACAATCTCGACTACGACCAGCTTATCTACGAATTCGGTGAGAGTGGCTGGATCCATGCCAGCTTCAGCGCGAACCGCATGCGCAACATGGAGCTGACAGCCGTTCGGCGCGGCGGGCGCGTGCAATATCTGCCCGGACTGGTGGCCTGATGCTGTTCGCTTGGATCGCTCGCCGCCTGATGGGTCTGGGGTTGTCGCGAGACGCGGCGGCGAAGGCAGCGCCGTGGATCGCCGGAATCGCGCTCTGTCTACTCGTTGCTGCGGCCCTTGTCCTGGCGGTCCAGTCGATCCGGACGGATGCAGTGAAAGACGATCGCGCCGCTTCGGACCTCGAGGCGCTCCAGGGGCAGGCCAATGCCGACGCCCACGCGGCCGACCAACGGCTCAAGGATGACCGGGCGCAGCGCGCCCAAGAGGACGACTACCATGATGCATTGGAAAGCCCGGCTCCCGGGGACAGCCACGATGCTGGGGTGCGCCTTGCTTGTGAGCGGCTGCGCCGCGACGGGCAGGATACAGCCGCAATTCCCGCCTGCGGCGGACGTTGAGCAAGCTCAGCAAGCCAAGCCGCGCCCGACCGCCGCGATCGCGACCGATGAGGTTGCACGCGAGGCCTACAATATCGAGATCGAGGCTTGGGGAGACCGGGTTCACGACGCTGCCGTGCGCAGCTGTCGCTGGATGAATGAGCGCGGTTCGAACTTTGTCTGCGGCGAGACGTCGGCCGAGCGGTACGAGCGGCTGCATGACTGAAGTTCAAGCCCCGGTCGACGGGCTGTAATATTTAATCAGTTAATAGACAAAAATACGATGTTTGTTTTAGATATTATTCAACAAATTATTTAATTTGAGTATAAAACACTGTGAATTTTTCTAGTTAGTTCGTCCGGAAGACTGGATATTAGTTGTTTTTGTATTAAATTCATTCTGTCTTCACTTGATTCTCCGAGAATAACTCGAATAGTTTTTTGTCCTTGCGAACCACCTCGAATTTCGACTGGGTTTGATTTGAAGTGCGTTCCTAAAAATTCCAATATATGATCGACATCTGAATTATCTATATCGCGTCTCAGTTCAATGTCTAAGACGCCTGCTCGATTACCACTTTGCCCGTTTATCAAATTTGCAATGCTTCTATGTGAAGGCTTGACGTTACTGAGTGATCTTACAGCTCGGTTCAGTTCTTTAATTTCATCGAGAATGAATTTCTCTGAATCAACTATCTTCTTCGTAGGTTCAAGGACTTCAAAAGTGCCGAACTCCTCGATGAATGAGCGGAACTTTCCCTCCTCCTTCTGATTATGAAGGCGATTGATGCGATCTGCTAACTTATCAATGAATTCGTTGGTTTGATGAATGTGTAGATCGCGAGGGTACCCGATGTGTTCGATCACTTTCGTGTCGAACGGTATTGTTGCGTAATCATCGGTAATGATAACTACTGGCTGCTTAAAGGTAATACGCATTCCGAGTTCGAACATAACGTTCGGATTTAGGCCAGAAACGTCGCAGACCACGACAGGATTCTCGTAAAGATTACTGATGATCCGACGTTGGATAACGTCGCCTTCGAAGGAGTCCGATACAATTTGGGGAACCATTCCAGCTTTTTCGATCGCGACATCGATAACCCGTCGAACATCAACCCAGTGAGATGCCTCGTACTTGGGGAGCATTGCCGCGATTGGCATGATAATGCCGCATGTGGCCTTAGCTTCCAGAGCTACCTCGTTTTGTGATTGCGGCGCCTTCACCAACTGCTCAAACCTTCCATCTAACTCACTGCTTGGATTGCAAAACAATGTCCAGTCCGCAAGTCCATTTCGATGGCTTAAGAATTGCTACTTGTAATCTCGGGCCTCAGGATCGCCAGATCGTCTCAGTTTGACTGAGATAATTTTCGAAGCTTTCAATTTCGCAAATAGCTGCAAAGTTGATAGTTTCAGAGTCTAGGCAACATATCCAGAACGATGTCGTTCACGGCATCCAGATCATCTGGCCCGAACCCCAGCAGGATGCGCTTCGGGTACTTGGCCCGCACGACCTTGCCGCCCTCGGTGCGCCCGACGAAGTCTATCAGGCCGTACTGGTGGGCGCGGGCCGTCTGGCCGACAGATCCTTCGAAGCCGATCGACACGCCATCTGCGCTCGCGCGGACCTTGAAGGAGCGGGCGAGGCGCAGCTTGCGAAACATCCGGTCACGCTTCAGCTGCCCCTTGCCGGCCTTCAGTCTGCGCGGCTTGCGCGGCTGCATCGGCGATCCATCGGGCTGGACGTTGTCAGCGATGCGCTTTGCATTCGCCTTGCGCAGCGCCATGCCGATCTTTCGCGCCGTGCGGCGGCGCTCTGCGGGGCTGAGGCTTTCCAGGTAAGCACTGACGGCAGAGTCCAGACGGGCGAAGGCATCGGCCATCAGGGCGCGACCTGGAAGGGATCATCATCGCCGCGCACCCAGATCGAGGTGATAGGACCCTCATAGTCGCGAAGCGGCGCGTCATCGGGGAACAAGGGGTCTGGCTCGTCGACAATGGCCAGCTGCCATTTGCCATCGCCCTGGTCGGCCGCGGTAATGATCTCGCGCAAGGGCAGGGTGATCTTCACATCGACGGTCTTCACATCGATCACATCGACCTCGAACGGAAAACCGGGTGTATTCGCCGTGAGCAGATCGGGCTGCTGGGTGCGGAGCCACCGGGTGACGATGAAGAAAAGCAAGGCCGGATCGTGGGTGAAGTTCTCGGCATAGACGATCAGGTCGTATTCCCACGAGAAGCCCTGCTGTCGGTTGCTGGCGGCGCGCACGTTGCCGCGCTCGACCCACATGGCCAGGCGGTCCGGATCGCGCGCCATGTCCGGCAGAAGGGCGGCGATGGCATTGCGGAGCGAAGCGGGCTTCTTCATCGCGTCAGTCCCACAGGTTCACGGTTTCGAGGGTGCCGGCGGCAGCGGACGGCGGATCCGGCAGCGTGACTTGAGTGCCCTCGGGCAGGACGGTTCCGACCTCGGCGAGACCCACGTTCAGTTCGTAGGCCCGCTCCACCACCTTCCCGGCGGTCGTGCCCAGCTCACGCCAGCAGATCAGGTCCAGCGTGTCGCCCTGCAGCGCGATAGCATTGCGGGCCATCAGATCAGCTCCACGGCAACGCGGCCGGTGCCGATGATGTCGCGCACGGCATTGGTGGCGAGACGGTGATATTCCTGCGCAGTCGTGGCTTCGGTGTCGGCGCGGGCCTGACCGTCCTGCGTTGCGGTGAGATCGCGGTGCAGCTCGGCCAGCTCGGCGGCCGCTGCAAAGCGCACGGCGCGGATGTAGAGCAGGGAGAGCCGGTGGTCGCCGCCGATCATGCGGGTCGGCTCCACCTCGGTCAGGTCGGCCGCGCCCTCGTCCTCACGCGCCGTGCGCCAGTCAGCCAGTTCGCGGTCGATCGTCAGCTGCCCGCCCTTGATCGCTTCGACCAGGCGGGCGTTCGTGACCATCTCACCGATGCGCAGGGCATCGCGCATCTTGTTGCAGTCGATCGCCGGGAACCAGCCATCGCCCTCAACGGAGAACCCCTCCGGCGAGGCAGGATCTGGCGGCAGGGCGAGGAACGCCATTTCGATCTCCTTCTGGGGGTTTCCCTTCAATCAAGTGGGGGGTGGGGAAACGGACCTTGCGGCAGATAGCCTCCGGTCCTTTTCCGCCCCCCGGCGCGGGTGGCGCAGCTCGTTATCCGGCATCGCCTGCGAGCTGCTTCAGCTCGCGCTCGATGCCTTCGATCAGTTTCTTGACGCCGCACTTCTCATGCAGCGAGAGGGCGCGTTCGAAGTGCGTCTTCGCGGCCGAGAGCAGGGCTCGCTTGCCACCGGCCACGGCATTCTCGGCGCTGGGTTCGAAGGCGTCGGCCTTGGCCTTGAAATCGAGGCCGAGGGCCTTTTCCAGCTTGGCGCGCACCTGGTCGAAGATGTCGGCGTCCGCCACCAACTGGGAGACGTCCTGCAGCACATGGAGCGGCACGGTGCCGGGCGACTTCACGCCGATCTCAGCGACTTCCTCGGCGAGGAGGGTGGCAGGCGTGCGCTTGTAGCGTTCGGGAAGCTCGATGCCCGCCCCAAGGACGTAGCGTGCAAGCTTGAGCGTGAGCGGCCAGTCCTGCACGTCGATCGCCCAGACCAGCATGGTCGAGACGATCTCGTCCTGCGCGCCGGCACCGGCATCGGCGGCGCCTTCGACCCATGGCCGGTAGTTGCCGATCATCTCGCGCTTGGTCTCGATCTTGCGCTCGGTCGACTGGGTGTTGCTGAGCGCGGCAAGGTCCTGCCCGAGGGCGGCGAGGAGGAGCTGGTATTCGCTGGCGACCGGGCCTTCGGTGGGCATCGCGGGGGCGCCCCGGACAGGCCGGCCTGCGGACATGGCGGCGAGCTTGCGCTGGAAGTTGGCTCGGGCGGGTGAAACCATGGCGGGGCTCCTTCAGGTTGGGAACCTGCCCCGCCCGGTTGGGATAGAGACGGGCGGGGGCAGGGAAGGCGGCCAAGGGACCAACCGCCTTTTTTCTCTTGGCTCGCGGATGATGCCGGTCCTTGCAGTCATCCGGTCAAAGCCTCTCGGGCATTACTCAGGGCGCGACGTATTCCTCGATGTTCTCGACGAGGCAGGCGTATTCGAGATCCTCGATCACGTAGGATTCGTTGGACGACTGATAGTCGGTGACCTGGTCGAGTTCGGGCTCGTCCTTCAGCAGGCGGCGGCGCTTGCCGTCCTGGTAGTAGAGCGAGAGGTTGTCGAAGCGGGTGATGAAGACCGTGCCGTTGGGGAAGCCCGGCACGCGATATGCAGGCAGGCCGCCGAGGCGCTTGGTCGACATGATCACGTCGCGCGCCAGTTCTTCGGTCGGTGCTTCCGACTGGTTGATCATCGGGAAGTACTTGTCGTGCAGCAGGTCAACCGAGACGATCACGACCAGCTCGGTATCGTTCTTCGCCCATTCGGCGAGCATCGATTCCTTGGCGTCCCAGACCAGCGCGTCGAGCGTCTCGTAATCGCCGCCAGCGCCGTACGTCACCTTGCCGGAGGCTGCGACCACTTCACTCAGCACGCGCGCCTCGTTTTCGGTGCGCATTTTCTCAAGCCAGCCAATGTTGACGTCCTGCAGAAGCGGATTGGCGACGCGATCGGTGGCGGCTGCGGCGCTGGTACCGTTGAAGCCGATCAGGATGCGATCGAGTGCCTGGCGCTTGAGGTTGTTGTCACGCCACTTGGTTTCGAAGTCCTTGAACTTCGCCCACTTGTCGATCTTCGCGTAGCGCATCGCCACGTCGAAGTTGGTCTGGGCGCAGGTGTAGGTCCGATCGTCCATCGCGATCGGATCGATGCCCTTCCGGCGATTGCCGTTGGCCGTGTCGGTGCGACCGGCAATGGTGCTGCCAACGCCGAGGCCGAGCAGCTCGCCCATGATCTCGTCGACCGGCTCGATGTTGATGCGCGAGAGGAAGTCGCTGGAGTCCTGCATGCGCTGTTCGAGCTTCTGCTGGACGGAAGGTTCGACGGTGAACTTGGACGTGCGGGCGACGTCCGCATCGATGCCGTTGAGCTGCGCGATCTGCGTGATCATCGCATTGAACTTGGCCCGGGTTTCGTTCTTCATGATTTGGTCCTCGAAAGGTGGGAGGGCTGGGATGCGCGGGCGATGGGTGGGTGGATCAGCAGTCGGTGCGTACGGCGTTCTCGCCGCCGCCGGTTGCCGGATCTCGCTTGGTGAAGGTGCCGGCGGGGGCGCCCTCGACCTTGGTGTTCAGCGCGGCGAGGTCGGCGGTGAGCTTGGCGATCTGCTCGCCGGTTGCCTTGGTCGAAGCCTGCACGGCGGTGGAGAGCTGGCCGATCATGACGCCGAAGGCGGCCATGGCGTTGCCGTCCGCCTGCGGCGGGGCCGGATCGTCCTGCCGCTGTTCCTGCGAGTGTTTCTGTTCCTGCTGGCCGCCGCCCTGGCCGGTCATCTTGTCGAGCATGCCCTTGATCGAGGCGAAGATGCCGGTCGGGTCGGGGTTGACCGGACCCCCTTCCTCGATCTCGATCGAGACTTCCTCGGCGGCGGTGAAGAGATTGGCCTTGTCCTGCTTGCGGTGGGCGAGCGGGGAATTCTCGCCCTGCTTGGCCGCGAACTGAAGCATTTCGGTGCCCAGCGAGGCCGGGCTGTCGGTGACGGCGAGACCGACGAGATAGGCCTTGCCGGTGCCCGCGAATTCGGGGGCGATCTCGATCGAGGAGAACAGCTTCTGGCCCTTGCGGTTGATTGCTACGAGCTGGTCGTTGGCATCGATCTGGGCGAAGAGGGCGAGGCGTTTTTCATCCTTGCCGCCGAGCTTGACGGTCACTTCCTCGGTCTTGAGCGCGACGATGCTGCCGTAGCCGTTGAACGGCGCTTCGGGGCTGAAGCCGCGAATGTGCTCCATGTTGACCCGCGCGGTGTAGGTCTGCGGGTCGTAAGTCTCCTCGGCATCGAGCAGCCACTGGCGCTCGATCTGGCGCCCATCGGTGGTGGCACCTTCGAGGGCCACTCGGAAAAATCGCGTCTTCGCCATTGGTAAGCTCCGGTCCTTGGGTCTGTCGTCGTGCGGGTCGGATCTTGCGCCTGGCGGGAACGCACCGACTTGATGAACGCCAAAGGACAGGTACCGCGGCTTCTTCGCAACGCGGGCGCGTTGTGAAGGGCAGGGCCTACAACCGCAGCCCTTAGCCGGGGCGGCGCTTCGCCCATAGCGTGGCACTCATGACGCTGGCGGCCGAGATCGACACCGAGGACGAGGACGGCGCTGCCGATGACGGCGGCGGCGGCGATGAGGCGCGCGTGCCCGCGATCGTCGCGCAGCGCACGAAGGCGCGATCGCTCTACTGGCGGGGCTGGACGGTCAGCCAGATCGCCGAAGAGCTGGACCTGCCCTATTCGACGGTTTCGAGCTGGAAGACCCGGCACAAGTGGGACGTTGCGCCCGCGATCATGCGCGCCGAGGAGGGCACGCTCGAGCGCTACCTGCAGCTGATGGCCAAGGACAGGAAGACCGGCGGCGATTTCAAGGAGATCGACCTGCTCGGCCGCCAGTTCGAGCGGCTCGCGCGGGTCGCCAGGTACGTCGATGGCGGCAACGAGGCGGACCTCAATCCCGACCGGGCGAACGGGGCGAAGGCGACCAACGCCAAGAAGGAGAAGACCAAGAACCTGATTACGTCCGAGATGGCTGGGAAGCTGCGCGAGGACATGCGCAGCTCGCTGTTCGGGCACCAGTCGGTCTGGCTGGACACCACCAGCCTGCGCACGCGCATGATCCTGAAATCGCGCCAGATCGGCGCGACCTGGTACTTCGCCCGCGAGCGTCTGCTGGTCGCGTTGGAAACCGGCAAGAACCAGATCTTCATTTCGGCAAGCCGCGCTCAGGCGAACATCTTCCGCAATTACATCGTCCAGTGGGTGCAGAAGGTTTGCGGGATCACGCTGAAGGGCGATCCCATCGTGATCCAGCGCGGCGAGGGCGAGGAGGGCGAAGGCCTCGAGCCGGTGGAGCTGTACTTCCTCGGTACCAACTACCGCACGGCGCAGGGCTATCACGGCGACGTCATCATCGACGAGTGCTTCTGGATCTACGGCTTCGAGGAGCTGTTCAAGGTCGCCAGCGCCATGGCGACGCAGAAGCAGTACACGCGCACGCTGTTCTCGACGCCCTCGACGCTGGCGCACGAGGCCTACCCGATGTGGACGGGCGAGCGTTTCAACCGCCGCCGCGCCAAGGCCGACCGGATCAAGATCGACATCGGGCACGATGCGCTGAAGGACGGGGTGCTGGGCACGGACGGGATCTGGCGCCAGATCGTCACCGTCTTCGACGCGATCGCCGGGGGCTTCAACCTGGTCGACGTGGAGGAGCTGCAGCTCGAGTACGCGCTCGACGAATTCGACAACCTGTTTCGCTGCATTTTCCTGGACGACAGCCAGTCGATGTTCCCGTTCCAGATCATGCGCCGCTGCATGGTCGACAGCTGGGACGTGTGGAAGGACTACCAGCCCTATGCCCTGCGGCCCTACGCGGGCGAGGTGTGGATCGGCTACGATCCCAACGCCAGTGAGAGCGGGACGGGTGACGACGCCGCGCTGGTCGCCGTCGCCGCGCCTACCAGGCCTGGGGCCAAATTCCGCGTTCTGGAAAAGAAACGCCTGAAGGGCAGGGACTTTCAGGGGCAGGCCGACGCGATTCGCGAAATGGCCGCCAAGTACAACGTCACGCGCATCGGCATCGATACGACCGGGGCAGGCAAGGCCGTTCACCAGCTCGTGTCCAAGTGGTTCCCGATGGCGCAGGCGATCACCTACTCGGTCCAGACCAAGACGAGCATGGTGCTGAAGGCGAAGAACGTCATCAGCACCGGCCGCCTCGAGTTCGACGCCGGGTGGCTGGACGTGATGCAGGCCTTCATGGCGATCCGGCCCGAGATCACCAAGGGCGGCACGCAAGTGACATACGTGGCGAGCCGTGCCGGCGGCGTAGGCCATGCCGACCTTGCCTGGGCGATCATGCACGCCCTGTTCTTCGAACCGCTCGACATCACCGAACCTGTCGGCGGGGGTTCTACCGTGGAGATTTCCTGAAATGACCGAGCAGACGACGTTGCCGATGGCGGCGAACGACAGCGGGGCCGTCCCCTCGGCGCAGGCCTTCACCTTCGGCGATCCGGAAAGCGTGATCGACCGGCGCGAGATCTTCGACCTGTTCGAGGTGGCTCACAACGGCAAGTGGTACGAACCGCCGATCTCGCAGGCAGGGCTTGGCCGGGCCTATCGCATGGCGCCGCACCACCAGAGCGCGATCCTGTTCAAACGCAACCTGCTCGCGGCGAGCTTCGTGCCCGGCAAGATCTTCAGCCGGTCGGACTTCGCGCGCTGGGCGCTCGACTGGCTGATCATGGGCAATGCCTATCTCGAGCGGCTCGACAGCATTTCCGGCAAGGCGCTGGCCGTGACGCCGCTGCCCGCCGCCTACATGCGCGCAGGGCTCAAGCCGGAGCAGTATTTCTGGGTGCCGCGCACCTGGTCGATCTCCGATGCGAAAGAGTTCGCGCCGGGGCGCGTACATCACCTGCTCGAGCCGGATCCGATGCAGGAGATCTACGGCATGCCCGAGTATCTCTCGGCGCTGCAGTCGGGCTTGCTCAACGAGAGCGCGACCCTGTTCCGCCGCCGCTACTACCTCAACGGCAGCCATGCGGGCTTCATCCTCTATATCTCGGAGGAAGGGCTGGGGAACGTCGACAGCGACATGATCCGCAAGGCGATGCGCGATGCCAAGGGGCCGGGCAACTTCCGCAACCTCTACCTGCATATCCCGAAGGGCAAGGAGAACGGCGTGAAGGTGATCCCGATCGCCGAGGTGGGCGCCAAGGACGAGTTCCTCAACATCAAGGACGTGACCGCGCAGGACCTGCTCGCCGCGCACCGCGTGCCGCCCCAGCTGCTCGGCATCGTGCCCAAGAACACCGGCGGTTTCGGCAATGTCACCGATGCGGCGGCCGTCTTCTACGAGATGGAGATCATGCCGATCCAGCAGCGCATGCGCGAGGTGAACGACTGGCTGGGCGTGGAGGCCGTGAGGTTCGAGAGACCGGCCATCGCGATGCAGTTGCCTGCCAGCTGATGAAATTGCCCCGTCGATAGGCGGGGGACCGGGGCGCGCCAACGCCCCAAGTCCGACGAAGCACGCTCGTCATGATCCTGATCGGTCCCGCCTCGGGACCATCCCGCCTGCCGAATCGGCGGGAGAACAAATAGGAAACAAAGGCGATGCTGTCGAATCCCCAATCCATCCTCGATCCGGTCGAGCCGGTGAGGCCGCTGGCGCCGTACATCGGCGGCAAGCGGCAGCTGGCCAAGCGCCTGGTCGCGCTGATCAACTCGATCGAGCATCGCACGTATGCCGAGGCCTTCGTCGGCATGGGCGGCGTGTTCCTGCGCCGCGACCAGCGGCCCAAGGCGGAAGTGATCAACGACTGGTCGGAAGACGTCGCCACTTTCTTCCGCGTGATCCAGCACCACTACCTCGCCTTCCTGGACATGCTTCGCTGGCAGGTGACGAGCCGGGCCGGGTTCGAGAAGCTGCTGGCGCTGGAGCCCAGCTCGCTCACCGACCTGCAGCGATCGGCGCGGTTCCTCTACCTCCAGCGCTTGGCGTTCGGCGGGAAGGTCAGGGGGCGCGGCTTCGGCGTGGATCCGTCGACGCCGGCCCGCTTCGACGTGACGAAGCTGGGGCCGATGATCGAGGCAGTGCATGAGCGCCTGGCCGGCGTCGTGATTGAGCGGCTGCCCTGGTCGGATTTCATCGCGCGCTACGATCGGCCGGGCACGCTGTTCTACCTTGACCCGCCCTACTTCGGCTGTGAGGGCGACTATGGCCGCGATCTGTTCGACCGAGGCCAGTTCGAGCTTATGGCCGAGCAGCTGCGCGGGATCCGGGGGCGGTTCGTCCTGTCGCTCAATGATCACCCCGAGGTGCGGCGGATTTTCGAAGGGTTCGAGTTCCGCGAAGAGCGGCTGACTTACACGGTGGGTGGCAGCGACAAGGCCAAGGCCGTGGGCGAGGTGATCATCACCGGCTGAGACCGGGGGCAGTGGTACATCTTGTCGATGCATCACTGCCAATGGCTGAAGTTGGCCGGTTGCGGAAGGGCAGGTCTTGGATGCCGACTCGCACTAGCGGCGGTTCATATCCCTATCCGCACCGCCAATCTTCGCCGAGATCGACATGATCGCCTGCGAGGTTGGGCCATGCTGACTGTCGTTGTCGAAGACCATCCGCACGACCCGCTCGCGCACTTGAAGAGAAGACTCGTTCGCCGTCTTTCTCGTGATGTCGATCCTTCTCACGAGTTGTAGGCTCCTGCAAACCCGGCGCGGTTCAATACGGAAAGCGCGTGAGTCTTCGCTAAGTCCAGTGTAGGTTAGGTGAATGTGACTGTGCGGAAAGGTGGAAACCGTGCTGTTTTTCAAGAAACAGGAAGCCATGGGGTTCACCCCTGTTCCAGGCCAGAGGCAGCCAGAGGGCAAGTTTGTCGCCCAAAATGGCCGGATCATAATAGCCATTTTAGCTATAATTGGGCTTGCCCTGTTGTGGTGGTTTCTTTCGCGCAATGAGCACACCGAACTTGCGGGTTTGACCCGGACGACGGGTGAACTCCTCGCGGGCGGGTTGGTAGGTGTTTGGCTGACGGAAAAGAATTCGGCCAGCCACATCAACATTTACATTGATGGCAAGAACACAGCCGACCAGACTCTGTCCGCGGCGCAGGAGGCGCTTCGCGTTGCCCATGCGGAACTTGCGAAAGCACGGGCAGCCGCGCTGGAAATGCGGGAAGATGACAAGCCCACAAGCGCGTGAAGACTATGAGGCTCTGGCGCGGGCGGCCTTCGAGGACGTCGCGTGCATGCCCGCATTCGTCGATGCGATTTCCAAGAACCCCGCGCCGCTCTTCGACAGTGCACTTGAGAGGCTAGTAGCAACCTCGCGTTATGCGGACAATTCTGTCCAACCCCCTGAAACATTCAATCTCGTTTTTGAGAATACGCCCGGATACTATGCCAACACTGACCTGAAAAGCGGGACAATCACCATCCGCCGGAGTGTGATGTCGCTTATCCGCGACATTTCCGAACTCCACACTGCCTATGAGGCACTCTATGCCTTTGACGGCAGCCTCGTTCACGGACCGACCCTGACAAACGAGGAGATCAAGAAGCTTATCACCCGTTCGGCGAGGAACTTTGTCCGAAACGAGTCTGGGGTTTGGCGGGAGGATGAAAGGCTGCGGCAGTGTTTCCTGGAAAGAACACTGCGGGACACGGGCGAGCGCGCCACCCGCCAAACCGCAACGCATTTTTTTCTCAGGCTCATTTCGCTCGCCTGCTTTGTCGTCGCCCATGAGCTCGCTCATATCTTGCGCCACCGCCCGTCGTGGAACCCGCTGCGTCGCCGCAAATCGAGGGAGAACATGGAATTAGAGGCCGACCAGATCGCCGCGAAATGGGTTCTCGACTACATATATATTCCGCCAACAGTCTTTGCTGAGGAACCGCCGGTCACCGGTCAGGGGCCGATTGCGGACATGATGATGTCAGGGCTCTGGTACCGCGAGCAAGAAAGCAAATGGCACAAAGGCGGCCTCGAAAGCCTGTTCGAGGCAATATCACATGCCGGTAACGCGCCAAATGTGGTTTACACTTCGGAGTATGAGGCCGCCCGTGCCGTCTCGGTGTCGGTGATCGCACTTTTCTTCAATGTCTGGAGCCGGGTCGAGGTTGAGGCCTGGACTGCAGGGCTAGACTTTGGGCCGGGCTATCCGTCTGCCGCAGCGCGATACGAGAACTTCAGGTCAGCGTGCCATGCCCATCCGCATTCACCGCCGGATATGTTCGACAAGCCCAATGGCCGCCGGGGCCCGCTTCAGACCGAATACGAGATGTTTCGAGATATTTTTGTTGATGTGAACGGCAGGCCCTAATCGTACTTCTGCATCCAGACTTCGGATACGGAGAGATTCCGCACCATGCGTCTGATGGCGGTGCCCGGAGTCGGTTGACGTGTTTCCGCGATGCTGCGAGGCTTGTTTCGTCGAGTTGCAGACGTTCGCGCAATGTGCATCGGATGAGCGCTCTCCGAGATCTTCGCCCTTCGATTTGGTCAATGTAAACGGCGGCCTCCAGATTTCGCGAGTGCGATGACAAACGACTGAAACACGGGCATTTCCGCCGCAAACTGGCTATTCCGAATTCGGCAACCATGCGGAGCTTCCCATCCAATTGCTCAAATGACTTTTAGGGATGACGTTTGCCGTGTCGTCCGTGCCATGTCGCATGTTTGGATTCGAGCATCTTGCGCTCCCGGCTCGCGGGATAGACAGCCTCCACTTTTTCGAGAGTTCCCATGTTCTGCCATTCTTCTGCCCTCATACCCTTCGGTCGCGCAAAGCGCGTCGATGTTTGTTTCAAGCTTCCGATTTCGGGTGGCTTGCTAGGGACTAGACGCCCCCCACTGCGGTGAAGCCAATGCCTGGGGGCGGTCCTCAGGACAGCTGTGGCCAGCTCTTCGTCGCGTTTGTGCCGGACACTGCTCAGATCTATCTCCAGCACGGAAATGTCCGCAGACCGATAGATGGCCAGCTTGCGGGGGGTGCAGGCGTGCGTAACCTTGATCTCGATAGCGAGTTCAGCGCCGCGATAGCTGCATAGAAGATCGGGACGGACATCACCGAAGCGCTGCTCTAGGACGATTTCGTCCAAAGGTTGAAAGTCGGAGTCAATCGCGCCCCATTTCTTGCGGCTTGCTAAATGCAGTCCGCCGGCCGCCTCGATGATCTGCTTGCCGAAGAGATGCGCTTGGCTCTCTCTGGCGCCACAATCCCCGCCTGATACATGGGCGAATGACCAAGCATTAATCTCACCTTGTCGTGCGATGAGAGGCCCCTTGCAGCTGACACATGTGCAGCAGCAAGCGAGACCACGAGCGACCTGTTCGATCCTAGCCAGAGCACCAGAGGCATCTAGAGCGACGACCATCATTGGGTCGTCGCATTCACCGCCAATCTCGAATCCCAGCGAGTTAAGCATAGTATATTTTAACTGAGACTAATTCTATTTGAAGACCCGTTGTTTGCGATGTCCCGATGCGCCTCTAGCTGCCTAAGAATTCATGCGCCGGGAACAGGAAGTCGTTTCTCGATCAGGTCGTCAAGAAACAGAAGACTGCAACACGATGTTGGATTGCAGCACATGGAAGTAGCATGCCCGATTGACCTGCAGCGGGAGGTTCTCTCAGAATTCATCTAGCCCCCCACACCGGGCTTGCTCACACGCGCCTCGACTGCTCGCCCTTTGCATTGAAATTACGCAGGACCGGAGAGCCAGGCCCTTGGTGCGTGTCCCACCACGAATCCCACTCTTGCGCGCACCGAAAGCGAATCGAGGGAGTTGAAGGCCTTATTCATCCGTTGAAGAGACAAATTGGGCGCTCAGCATGGCCCGATCGACCCCTGCTTCCGAGCACGCGGCATCCAGTGCCGTCGATAAATGCGCCGCCGCGATGGAGAGACCGTGACGGTCGTAGAGGTCGATTAGCTCCCGCAGCACGCTTGCGGATCCTGTTACGGCGCTCTTGGCGTCTTGAAGATTTTCAAACATTTACGCACTCATGTGAATGTGCTGGGCACGACCTATTTCGTCTGACTACGTGAAACTATGTAGGTTCGCAAATCTGCTGCTTTGGTCCGATTGCACCTTTGCGTCGAAGCATGGCTAACCTTCGATGGAATGAGTTTTTCAGTAAATTAACTCATTAGCCATGGATATATACCCTTAAGTCTTTGCCCGAATAGATTCGATCTGATTTGGGACAGAATTGCCATGGGAACGCACGACTGCAGAGACTTGTTCAAGATTCGTGAAATCGTAAATTCTTTGCTTGCCAATTCAGCTGAGCAAGCGTCGGACACTGATTCGGCCCAAACCCACTTGGGGGATGACCCTGCTGCTAGCGCCAAAAAACTTTACGCATTTCGCAGAAAGCGTGATGTGGCGTTTGACAGCATTCTCTTTGGTGAACCGGGCTGGGATATACTTCTCGACCTCTATGTAGCCACCGTCCAAGACCGCAGGATCAGCATCTCAAGCGCATGCATAGGCGCGGCAGTTCCAGCCACTACAGCGCTGCGCTGGGTCAACCTCTTGGTCGAGCGCGGAATGATCGAAAGGTACCCGGATCCTGTCGATGCGCGCAGATCTTTTCTACGCCTCTCTCACGATACGCTTCAGAAGATGGACACTCTTTTTGCGGGGGCAAAAATCATGAACGAAAATGCACTAGGTTCGCGAGGGCTGTCATGAGGAAGGAAGATGACGGTCAAAAACGCAATCGAAAATTGCTTGTAGAAGCTTGGTCGGCTGGCTTTGCTATGGCTGCAATGTACCTGCTGGCTCTCAAAATGTTGCTTACCGGGACTATTGGATGACAACTGACAGTGCAGCGCTGTCTTCGTGACCTAGCGATGTAGTCGAAATTCACGAAAGGTGGCGGTGCCTATTCCGTGGGCGGGAATTCACGATCGGACCTGAAGCAAGCATCTAGGCTACGATATCGAAGTGATCACCTTATCATAGCAAATTGGCTTGGCTTCAGAACATTGTCGCCGGGTGGGCTATGTCCTCGCGTGGGTGGGCTCGCCTGTCGCCTGCATTCCAACATTCCGGCAGATCCTGCAGGTCAACATCAGTCCCTGGAGTTTGCGAAAGGCGCGTGATGGCCATGGGGTAGGCTCGGTCCCTAAGGCTAGGACAGGCCTCCTCGACCCCGCGCGCCGCGCTTGCCCCTGAGGTGGTCCCGCCTTCCTGTACAGGTTTGCGGCTAAGTTAAGCTCATCCGGTTGTTGTTTACGCCGCCATTCTGGTGATCAGATCATGGGGGGCATGCCCCCCATGATCTGAAGCGTCGATTTGCCCATATGCCTCTGCCGGGGTTTTGCCTGCAAGGCGTGAGTGAGGCCGGTGATGGTTGTAATAGGCGAACCAGCGGGACAGGCCTGCGCGCAGTTCGGAACCCGTCTCGAAGGCGTGCAGATAGACGCACTCGTACTTCACCGAGCGCCACAGGCGCTCGATGAAGACGTTGTCCATCCAGCGCCCCTTGCCATCCATGCTGATTTTCACTTCGGCCGCCCGCAGCACGCCGGTGAAGGCCTGCGAAGTGAACTGGCTGCCCTGATCGGTGTTGAAGATGTCCGGCTTGCCAAAGCGGGCCATGGCATCCTCCAGAGCCTCGACGCAAAAAGCCGCGTCCATGGTATTGGACAATCGCCAGGCCAGCACCTTGCGGGTGGCCCAATCCATGATCGCAACGAGATAGAGGAAGCCTCGGCGCATCGGTAGATATGTCACGTCCGCACACCACACCTGATTGGGCCGCTCGATCTTCATGTCCCGCAGCAGATAGGGATAAATCCGATGCTCCGGGTGCGGATCGCTCGTGCGCGGGCGCTGGTAGATCGCCGCCAGCCCCATCTGCGCCATCAGCCGTCGTACCCGGCGGCGGCCCACCGCATGACCAAGCCGCTGCAGGTGCCGCACCATCTGCCGGCTGCCGTACCACGGACAGTCCATGAACGTCTCGTCGATTACCCGCATCAGCGCCAGCGTCTCCTCGCTCTGAGGCGCAGGCGTATAATAATAGGAAGACCGGCTGATCGACAGCAGGCGGCACTGCGCCGCGATCGACAGGCGCTGGTGAGCAGGCTCGATCAGCAATCGCCTCTGGCCCGCGCTCATCGACCGGAGGCTTTCGCCAAAAAATCCCGCTCCACCAGCAATTGCCCGATCTTGGCATGCAGCTTCTCGATTTCCGCTTCGGTCTCCGTCTTCGACGCCTGCTCACCGCCGTCGAACAGGCTGGCCATCCCGTCCACCGCCTGACGCTTCCATCCCCCGATCATCGTATGGTGGACGCCGTGCTTCGCAGCCAGTTCCGCCAGCGTCAGTTCACCACGGATCGCCTCCATCGCAACTTTCGCCTTGAATTCCGCGCTGTAGCGCTTTCTCGTCTTCTTCATTCCCGTCCATTCCTTAGGTCGGGATGAGCTTAACACCCTGTCCAGATTTCCAGCACCACGTCACCGCACTTGTCGCCCCTTCGCCGCTGGCGAACTCAAAGGGGTGCAATGCGGTGTCTTTCCACCGGCAGCCGAAAATCTTGGCCGCTTGTGATTGATTGGCTATCGCTTTATCAATCATAATCATGCTATATCATGATTGATAGAAAGGCATCTTATCCATCATGCGCTGGAATTGGCAGCTTCCCGATTGGCCTGAATTCCGCTTCGATGCGGATAGCATCCGTGCGGCAGAAGAGCAGTTCCTGAAAGGCTCCGGCGTTGTCATCGGCGCGCTGCACCACCTAGATGCCGATGCGCGCGATGGCCTGACTGTCGAACTCATATCGCAGGAGGTCGTCGAGAGCTCCGCCATCGAGGGCGAAATTCTCGACCGCGACAGCGTTCAATCGTCGCTGGCCAAGCATCTGGGCTTTGCCACAGATTCGCGCCGTGCAAGTGCGGCGGAGGCCGGTGCCGCCGAGCTCATGGCCGATGTTTACCGGAACCATGCAGCGCCACTCGACGATCAGACGCTATTTGCGTGGCACGCGATGTTGATGAACGGACGCCGGGATATTGCCGATGTCGGGCGCTACCGGACGCATGAGGACGCAATGCAGATCGTTTCAGGGGCGCTCCACGCGCCGCGTGTGCATTTCGAGGCACCGCCATCGGATACCGTGCTACTGGAAATGTCCCGCTTTATCTCGTGGTTCAACGACCGTGCGCCGTCGTCACCGAATCCGCTTCCAGCGATCACCCGTGCCGCGATCTCGCACCTGTGGTTTGAGAGCATCCATCCCTTTGAAGACGGTAATGGCCGGATCGGACGCGCAATTGCTGAAAAGGCGTTGGCGCAAAACCTGTCAGCACCGACGCTGACCGCGCTTGCAGAAACGATCCACCGCCACCGAAAAGCCTATTACGCCGCACTCCAGCTTGGAAGCCAGAGCAATGACATCAATGTCTGGCTCGCATGGTTCGCCGATATTGTCATCGAGGCGCAGGCGCGGACGATCACCCGCATCCGCTTCCTGATCGACAAGACACGGCTGCTTGATCGCTTGCGCGGGGAAATCAACGAACGGCAGGAGAAGGCGCTGCTTCGCTTGTTCCGCGAAGGGCCGGATGGGTTTGAGGGCGGGTTGAGTGCGGGAAATTACCGGACAATTACGGGGGCTGCCCTTGCCACTGCGACACGCGATTTGGCCGATCTTGTCGAGAAGGGCGCGCTGATCCGCACCGGTGAGCGTCGCTATGCTCGTTATCGCCTTGCGGTTGGAGTGGTAGCCGATAAAAGCGCAAGTGAATGACTGAAATAATTACAGATTATCACTCAAAATACTTGGCTAGTGACCTTGTGCGACGGAGATCGTCCGATAGCAGTGAAAAGCTCGCAGTTGCTGTCGCGGGCGCGCAAGTTGATATGAATCCGCATCAAGTGGACGCGGCCTTGTTTGCATTTGCATCGCCACAGTCAAAGGGAGCGCTGCTTGCCGACGAAGTTGGCCTTGGCAAAACTATCGAAGCCGGATTGGTGATTTCGCAACGGTGGGCCGATGCACATTTCTTCCGCGTCAATCAAACAACCCAAATTTGAGCTATTTGCAGGCCGTTCCCGGGGAGCGCTACACCTCCCCTATCAATCGCGACTATGCCATCCGGCATTTCAAACAGCTCGCAGAGCGAAAGTCGGTCAGGCTTTCAAAGCTTATATGGGAAACGATGCGTTTGTTGCCAGAAACGCATCACAAACATGACTGGGCTACATATGAAAACCCCCTTCGAGCAGTGTATCGCAAGAACGAGAGCAATGGTGCGCGCTTTGCCGATTCGTGCCTTGTTCATCAGCTCCGAAATTTTGCATGGGTGCCACAGGGCAAGGCCGAATTCGTAAAGCCAGCGCAGGCTCGATCAGAACTGCTGCCAGAAGGGTTCACCTTCGATGCCGGATGGCCTTGGCTAAAAGCTATCCAGTTTGGAAAGAATATTGAAGCCCAGAGTGCTGCCGACAAGGCACGGGCCGCTGCCGTCGCCGATCGGGAAAAATCACAGAACGAAGCTGCGAAAGCATTGGGCTTTGACGATGCGGAATACGCGCCATGCCAGGCGAAGTGAAAAGGGTGGCTCAAATGCTGAGCGATACGCCTGAGGTCGTCGAAGCGGATCGCGTGACCGGGGCGGACTGTTTTCTGGCGAAATTCGTGGTTAGCGACGTGCAAGAACTTGAAACTGTGGTTGATCGCTTCGTCCCGTTCGCATCGACCGACACGGCTATCATCCAATCGTCAACAGTCGCCCGACGCCTTCCAAAATTATAAAACGTCCCGGTTCGGACTGCGGTGTTGAGGCCAGCTAAGTATATGCCTGCCCTTCGCGTTTAGCACGATCGGAGCCGACGCAAGGGCGGGCCTTGGACGCGATACTGTTATAATGTCCGGAAAGGGGTGGTTTGCTGACTGGCAGGTTCTTGGGACCAGAGGTAGGATAACTGACCTTCATGAGGGCCAAAAGCTTTCGACGGCAGTCGACCCAACTTTGCCACTCATCCGCGCATCGGCAACATTGTTTTGGGCCGCCAGGATCAGCACCTTGAGCATCGCCACCGGATCATAAGCCGGGCGACCGCCCTTCGCTCCGTCCCCGGAGGCCAGCGCCGCAACCAGCGTCGGGCGGAAAACCTCAAAATTGATGATCAGGCCCAGTTCTTCCAGCGGGTCGCCATAGGCCGATAAACGCTTCAAATGATCCGACAATCCAAACAATCCAGCCTGACGCATCGCCGCCTCCCGTCAGGACGAGTGAATCAAATTACCCCAGGAATGTCGAGAGGTTGATGGAGGTGCCCAGATAGTCGACAAGGGCGTTGTCGGCGTCGTCAAGTGAGGTTGGCGGAAAGCGGTGCCCGCTGTGCCTCGTTTCGCGTGGGTTCAGGCCAGATCGGCACCGAAGAGCGAGAGGAATTGGCGCGCTGTAGCCGAGGTGGATTCCCGGTTCCATGCTAGCGCGAAACGCACGGAAGATAGTTTTTGGGCCTTCCGAGGAACCTTGAGGTTCCGGAATGTGGCCCCATCGATAGACAGGTGCCGCGCCGAGGCCGGAACAATGGCGACTCCTTCGCCACAAGCGACGATGCCTATCACGCCTTCCGTATTGGGGGCGACATGGGCAATCATCGGGCTGAAGTCGACCGTCCGACACAGTTCCAGAAGGTCAGTGTGGAAATTGTATCCCATCCGGGTCTCATAGGAGATAAATGAACAGTATTCCAGTTCTCCGATATTTACTTCCTCTGAGTTGCGGGCGAGTGGGTGGTTGTTTGGCAGGGCGATGATAAGTGGTTCAGTGCGGATGATATGGTGAGCAATCATTGCGTCATTGATTGGCAATCTGATGACGCCAATGTCCAATCTGCCTTCTCGTAATGCTTCGAGTTGTCCGGTTATCGATATGGTGCAGAAGTCGATCGCCACATTTGGTACTGCGGAGCGGAACTGCCTGACCAGCGCAGGGATTAGCGAGTAGACCATTGATCCCCCAAATCCGATGGTCAGCGATCCTCGAAGGCCATCCGCAGTTTCGCGTGCAGCCAGAGCCCCGCTCTCAAGCAGGTCGATGATTTTTCGGGCTGTGTTGACGAAACTTGTGCCGGCAGGCGTGATCTGCACATGATGCTTGCTCCGTTCGAACAGCTTCGTCCCGACCTTGTCTTCGATATCCCTTATCGCCCGGCTCAGCGGCGGCTGCGAGATGTGGCACCGCTCTGCGGCGCGGGTGAAATTGAGTTCCTCCGCCAAGGCAATCGTGTAGCGCAGTTTGGAGAGGTCCATGGTTAAACCTTTTCGGTATGACACAGTGCGGAATCGGTATTTTACATCGCTCAAACCGCTATTACAACGAGTATCAGGAGGAATGGAGCTAATACTATTCCAGATCGTGTGAATGGAGTTTCCAACAACCATGAGCGGACGTATCCCGCGCTTGAGCTTTGAAGAAATGGCTCCGCGACTCCAGGGAATCTTGCGTTCGCGGGTGGAGCGGCTGGGCTATCTCGGCGAGTTTTTCCAATACAGTGGTGCGCTGCCCGATGTGCTTGCGCCTTACATGGAAATGACCGAGGCGCTCAAGCAGGCGCTTCCCGACCGTTTGACGGAAACCGGCGCGCTGACGGTCGCGAGACTCATGGGCAACGCATATGAATTGCATCAGCATGAGAGACTCTCGGTCAAGCGCGGCTTTGGCGAGGATTGGGTTGCTGCCGTCGAGCGGCTTTCGCCTGATGATGCGCCGCTGCTCTCGGGTAAGGAGCGTGCCGTGCAGCGGCTGGCCATGGCGATGGTCGAACGTCGCGGAGTAGGCGTCTCGCGCGAAATCGAGGTTGCTATCGAACAGGTCGGCGCGGATCAGGCCTTGGCCGTGATGTTTCTTGTCGGGCGCTACATCACGCACGCGCTGATCGTGAACGGCCTCGAACTTCAGCCTCCGGTCCCTTCGATTTTCGAAAAGCTTGGCTCATGAGCGAAGCTCTCTGGATCACCGAAGGCGAAGTGGTTTCGCTGCTGGCGCTGCCGGAAGTGATCGAGGCATTGCGCTGGGGTCTTGGCGAACAAGCGGCCGGCCGCGCCAGCAACATGACCAAGACGCAACTGACTTGGGGTGGCGGCTCGACCCTGCATGCCATTGGCGCGCTATTCGAAAGCGGGCCCATTGTCGGCACCAAGACCTGGACCCACACCAAAGGCGGCGCCAATCCCCTGCTGTTGCTGTTTGACGCGGGCAAGGGGAAACTGCTTGCCGTGATCGAGGCTTTCGCACTGGGGCAGATGCGTACGGCGGGGATCAGCGGCCTGGCAACCGATCACCTTGCTGATAGCGCAGCGCGGACAATGGCCATGATCGGCACTGGCAAGCAAAGTCTGGCGCAAGTCGCCGCCGTCGCTGCGGTGCGCCCGCTCGAACGAGTGGCCATCTGGAGTCCGACCGAAGCCAACCGCCGGGCGCTGGCGGAAAAAGTGCGCGACCGACTTTCGTTGGAGGCCGTGGCGGCAGGATCGTTGGAAGAAGCTCTGGCGGGGGCTTCGGTCGTCACTTTGGCGACGCGGGCCGGAGCGCCCTTTATTTCGCGCGATGCGCTTGCGACTGGCGTGCATCTCAATGCCATCGGCGCAATAGGGCCGGACCGGATTGAGTTTGAGCCACAGCTTTTGGACCGCGCGACGGTTTGTGCTGCTGACAGCATATCGCAGGTGCGGAGGCTTAGCCGGGAATTCATGGCTGCCTTCGATGACGATGAGGCGAAGTGGACGCGGCTGAGGCCGTTGAGCGAACTGGTGGCGACGCGATTCCAAAGACCCGCCGACGCCGATCTCACGGTTTTCAAGGCGATGGGCATGGGGATTTCCGACTTGTCTGTCGGGATCGAGGCACTTCGGCGGGCACGCGCGAAAGGCATGGGGCGTCAGCTGACAAGCACCACTTTTCATGAGCCGAGACTGCGGCTCGATCCGTGATGACTTGGGTGAGCCGGAATTAGGAATGGAAGCGACAAGATGACGAACAGGAATATTCTGGATGGCAGTGGTCCGCTCTTGCCTCAGTCGGCGCTGTGGGAACCATTTATTTTCACAAAAGAGGAGATCGACGCGGAAATCGAGCGGCTAGCCGCTATTCCCAAGCCTGCCAACGGGCGCCGCAGGTCTTATTTTGTCCATCCAGCTAACCGTAGATCGGTCGGGCTTGGCCCCGGTATCCAGGTATCGCTCGATGTGCTTCTCCCGGGGGAGGAAACAGCGACCTTCCGCCAGAACTCGAGTCAAGTGAATTTCGTGATCCGGGGGCAGGGACGCAGCGAGATCGATGGTCAGGTTCGCGATACTTCCCTTTATGACGTGTGGAACACGCCTTCGATGCGGGTTTATCTGCACAAGAACACCGGAGACGATCTTTACGCTCGGCTGACTTACTCCAACGCGGCGCTGCTCGAGATGATGAACATCCATTTCCAGGAGGAAAATCCGGATATCGCGTCGCCCTCGGAAAACGGCCACGGCTCTGAGGAGTACGATCCTACGAAGGTCAATCCATTCGGAACGTTCCAACTGAATGAGGGTGGGGCGTGGCTGATGCCATACGAGCGCCTGATCGATCCGCCATGCCACGAAAGCCCGGCGCTGTTCTGGCCGTGGGCAGACGTAAAGGAGCATCTCGACAAGCTTGAGGCGCTTGGGAAGGAATACGTTGGGCGTAGGCTCTATCTCTTGTGGAATCCCGCTACCGGCCGGACCAATGGAACGACGCCGAACTTCTTCGCCACCATGACCCTTCGCCCGCCGAAGATAGTGGATCGGCCGCATCGACATTCGTCAGCGGCGATAAACTACTACTTCTCCGGTTCAGGCCGATCGACGGTGGAAGGCAAGGTCTATGAGTGGAAAGCCGGCGATCTTATGCTTTCGGCGCCGGGCTGGGCGGTTCACAATCACGCGAGCTTCGATGAGCCGGTTTATGAACTCACTATCCAGGATCAACCGCTCAACATCGTGATGGAATCCCTGCTTTGGCAGGAAAGCCTTAAGGAACCTCCTGCCCTGCTGGGGGTTCAGCAGGGATTTGCGACAAACCGTGTCGAGGTGGCGGCTTGATGCAGGCTGCAACCCCGCCTGTCGTCAGTGGCCGGATCGGGCGCATGCTCGATGACAAAGCCATTCAGGCCGCAGCGTCGGCACTCGAAGAGGCTGAGCGCAGCCGAAAGCAGATCCGTCTTCTGAGCGAAACCTATCCAGAGATCACGATGGATGATGCCTATGCGATTCAGGATTGCTGGATCGGGATGAAACTGGCCTCTGGGGAGAAGCTGGCTGGCTGGAAGATCGGCCTGACATCCAAGGCGATGCAGGCGGCGGTTTCGATCGACATTCCCGACTCCGGCGTTCTGCTGGAATCGATGCGCTTTCCAAATGGAGCGGTTATTGTGCCTGGCCGCTTCATCCAACCCCGGATAGAGGCCGAGATCGCGTTCGTGATGAATGGGCCGTTGGAAGGGACGGCGACGGTGGAAGACGTCCTCGCGGCAACGGATTACATTGCTCCGGCGCTGGAAATTCTCGATACAAGAATCGCTCGCAAGGATCCCCAGACGGGTAAGCTGCGCACAGTCTATGACACGATTTCGGACAATGCGGCCGATGGCGGTTTTGTCCTTGGCGATGCGGTCACGGATTTCTCCGGACTTGATATGCGTTGGCTTGGCGCGATCGTGTCACGCGATGGTGAGGTCGAGGAAACGGGGCTGAGCGCCGGCGTTTTGAACAACCCCTTGATGTCGGTTGCCTGGCTGGCGCAACGTCTTGCGACCTATGGCCACAGGATTGAGGCCGGCCAGGTTATCCTGTCAGGATCATTCATCCGCCCTATCGAGGCCATTCCCGGAAGTGAAATTGTCGGCGATTTCGGAACTTTTGGACATGTGTCATGTCAGTTCGAGTGAACATCTCCGTGCCAAGCAGGAGGCACCTATGAATCCGTTCAAGGCGGCCATCGGAGCAAGGCGCGCGCAGATCGGCCTGTGGCAGGCGCTGGCCTCTCCCTACACGGCTGAAATTTGCGCAGGCTCGGGTTTTGACTGGCTGCTGATCGATGCGGAACACGCGCCGAACGACATTCCGCTAGTTCTTGCCCAGCTTCAGGCCACGGCTGCCTATCCTGTTGAACCAATGGTGCGCATTCCAAGCGCAGATGCGGTCTTGATCAAGCAATACCTCGATATCGGTGCGCGCTCCCTGATGGTTCCCATGGTCGAAACGGCAGAGATGGCCACAGGGATAGTCCGGGCGACGCGTTATCCACCACATGGCATCCGGGGCGTTGGTTCGGCAATCGGGCGCGCAAGTCGCTGGAACCGCAGGGCGGGGTATCTGCAAAAGGCCTCAGAAGAAATCTGTGTAGTCGTGCAACTGGAGACCGTTGCGGCCATCAAAAACCTGCATGCCATTGCACAAGTCGAAGGTGTTGACGGGATATTTTTGGGGCCTTCGGATCTCGCCGCAGACATGGGATACCTCGGCAATGCGCAACATTGTGATGTTCAGATGTTGATCGAGAATGCCTTGGCAGAGCTCAACAAGCTTGGCGTCCCGGCCGGAATATTGATGGCGGATGAGGCATTGGCCAAGCGTTATCTAGAACTTGGCGTCAGTTTCATTGCCGTTGGGACCGATATTTCTCTCCTTGCGCGCGGAGCTGAGCAACTGTGCGCTCGGTTCCGATCAATGAATGGGGAAAGCTGATGATACGAAGTTTGCTGTCTCGCAAATAAAATTACAGATATCTTGGGAAAGGATAAGCTCCAAAATGAGCAACAGGATGCACAGCGCCAATGCCTTGAAGATTGGTCTCTTCGGCGCGAACTGTTCCAATGGCCTTGCAGCCACGACAGTGCCAGAACGGTGGGAGGCGAACTGGGATAACAATCTCTCGCTTGCTCGCATGGCTGATGAAGCGGGTCTGGAGTTCATGCTTCCGATCGCGCGCTGGCGCGGTTTTGGGGGAGAATCGCAGTTTCAGGAGAGCGTCTTGGAGACGGTTACTTGGGCGGCGGGACTTCTCGCGGCCACTACCGGGATAACGGTATTTGCCACAACACACGTTTCCTACTTTCATCCGGTGGTCGCGGCCAAGCAGATTGCGACAATGGATCACATCGGTGGCGGACGATACGGGCTCAATATAGTCTGCGGTTGGAGTCAGGCTGAATTTGACATGTTCGGAATCAAGCTCTCGCTTGAGACCGAGGGAAGGTATGAATACGGCCAGGAGTGGTTCGACATTGTTCGCAAAATTTGGACGAGCAGCGAGCCATTCGACTGGAGCGGCAAATATTTCAATTTGCGCGGCGTGAAGGGGCATCCAAAGCCGACAGGTGGCGTGCTCCCTCCCATCATGAACGCCGGAGCGTCGGGTCCCGGCCAGGATTTCGGAGCGAGGAACGCCGATAGTTGCTTTATCACGATGGTCTCACCCGAAAAAGGCAAGATGGAAGTGGAGGCGATCAAGCGGAGCGCCAAAGAAAAATACCTTAGAGATGTAACAGTATCTACTAACTGCTATGTTGTTTGCCGAAATACGCGCAAGGAAGCAGAAGAATATCACCGATACTATACGGAAGAATGCGGAGATCATGAGGCGGCAGAAAATCTTATGTCTTCACTTGGCGTGAGTAGTAAATCATTTTCTGCAGAGCATTACAAATTATACAAAACCAGATTTCTTGGGGGCCACGGAGGCTATCCTATCATCGGAAGTCCGGATGACGTTGCGGATGAACTGGAGAAGATTTCGCATGCCGGTTACGCCAGCGTTGCTTTGAGCTTTGTCAATTATCTGAACGAGCTTCCATTGTTCAGGGATGAAGTTTTGACGAGACTAGCCGCAAGGGGTGTAAGAGCTTGACGGTTATGTTATTAAAGAAATTAGGGTTTAATAGCTAAATATAAGCTTACATAAAAAGGGGAGATGTCATGAACGTTACTAAGGATAAGGCGGTAAGGTCGAAAATTTCATACTTCGGGTATTCGACGGCTCTTGCCGGGCTTCTGTCGTTTGGGAATAATGCTCTTGCTCAAACAGCAGTATCCAATGAACAAGCAGCAGAGCCCAATGGAACTGTCGGCATCGAGGAAATCATCGTTACTGCACAGAAGAAGTCGGAAAACGTTCAGAAGGTCGGGATTGCCATTCAGGCTTTCACGGGCGACGATCTGGCCGAGCGCGGAATTCAATCAAGTACGCAATTGGTTGATGTCACGCCCGGCCTCGCTCTATCTAGCGCCGGTGGCGGCACAGAGAGCCACTTTTCCATTCGCGGTGTGACGCAGAGCGATTACAATGACATTGTCGAGTCTCCGAATGCGGTTTACCTGGACGATGGCTATATGCCCTTCCAGGGCGCTCAGACCTTCATGATGATGGATTTGGAGCGCGTTGAGATACAAAAAGGGCCGCAAGGCACGCTCTTCGGCCGAAATGCAACCGGTGGCCTTATCCAGTTCATTTCGAGGAAGCCGAGCCTGACCGAGTATTCCGGCTATCTTTCGTTGGAGGCTGGTATGTTGGATAGCCCGACGAACCCGCTGCGCACCACAGTTGAGGGGGCCGTTGGAGGGCCGATCTCAGACAAGCTTGGTTTCCGGATTGCCGCAAAAGGCTTCAAGCTCTCGCCCTTCGTGATCAACAGGTATCCCGAACAGCTATTCGAAGGCCCGCTTTCGGGCGACGGCGCAGACCTTGGTGCCGAACGCATGCTGGCGGTACGCGGCATTCTCCTTTTCAAGCCGAGCGAGTCGTTTTCAAGCGAGCTCACCGGCTTTGTCTTGCGCCGAACAATGTCGGCGGGTTTATTTGAGCAAGAACAGGCCGCTTCCGTCATCGATAGAAATGGCACGTGGGTCGATACGGTTGTGATTGGCCCAAATGAAACGAGACTGTCGATCGGCCCGGGTGGTGCCGATGCCGGTTGGGACGTCCAAAACACAGGCATCTTCACACCTGGACCTCCGGAAAGACCGGTTCCTGGCGGTGATTATTTCGGTTTTACGGGAATAAAGCCTTGGGTGACGTCTAGCTCTTACGGCTTTGACAAGGCGGGCCATGTCGACATGGAAGGCGTCAACCTGAAAAACACTTGGGATATCTCGGGTGCGATTACGCTGACGTCCGTCAGCGACTACAAGAAATTGTCAAAGCTGCAAACCTCCAACGGCGGTTCCGGACCGACTGCTTTAATATTCCCGACTATCGGCAATGAAGCCTGGTCATTTACCCAGGAACTTCGTCTCAATGGAAAGGCCGGAAACCTGCAGTGGCAAGCAGGCGCGTTTTACTTGCATACTGATATTGATGCGAACAGTGCGCTTGGCATCGGCCTTGCAAATCCACAAATATCCTTGAGCACGCTGGCATCCCAAAAAACCAATTCCTATTCCATTTTTGCGCAGGGCGACTGGTCCTTCGCGGACAAATGGAAGTTGATTCTAGGCGGACGCTATACGCAAGAGAAAAAACGTTCTTTGGTAACACAAACTAGTTTCCTTCGACCCACTGAGTTGTACTATCCGAGGACTATAACGGACCCGGGCTACATCGCCACCATTGGGCCTCTCCCAGGTGGGCTTCCCTTTGCCGGCAGGTCAGACGATGGCCTCTGGGCAATGAAAGCACAGATCAACTACAGCCCGACCAACGATATGCTGCTTTATGCGGGCGTGAACAGGGGGGTCAAAGCGGGTGGCTTCAATTCTCCTCTTGCCGGCGGGCTTCCAATTCCTGCAAGTCTTCTATCTTACAAGCCAGAGGTGATTTGGGCTTTTGAAGGGGGCGTAAAGTCCTCGTGGTTTGATAATAGGCTTCAGGCAAACCTGTCGATCTTCCATTACGACTACAGGGATTACCAGGCATTCTTGTTCGCTGGCGTCGGCGGTATCGTTCTAAATCGGGATTCAAAGACGAACGGCGGCGAACTTTCGATTAAGGCTGTTCCAGCGCGCGGGTTAAACATTACGGCCGGGGTTTCGTACACCGATGCGAAAGTCTACAATTTTCCTACCGACGTGACCGAGCAAGTGGTCCGCACCGTAAGGCCTTCATTCACTCCGAAATGGCGTTCGAACCTCGATGCGCGCTATTCTCATTCGTTCCATAACGGAACTCTAACTTGGGATGCGAACTGGACATATCGAAGCTCAATGTTCTTTTCGCTTCGCAATTTTTCAGCGGTGTCGGACGTGGGGCACAGCAAATTCGGCGCTGGAATTAGCTGGGAGGATCAGTCGGAACAGCTCACTTTTGGGCTGAGAGTGGAGAACTTGGCAAACGAACGGATCAAGACCTCGGTGTTCGACGTCGCGTCGGTGTGCGGGTGCGTTGACGTGAGTTATGAATTGCCGAGGGTTTACACGCTTTCAGTGAGGTATAACTTTTAAACGGACCCAACTGATCGGAGGAAGCGGTTGGTCGCAGAAAAATACACCGGTTATCGATCGTCGAATTGCACCACGCATTCGGGATCGGGCGCTGTGATCGGCTTCTGCGTCCAACTGTGAATCTCGCGTTTTTACGCAACATCGGCGGATTGAGGTTCGAGCGGCAGTTATTTGACTTACGGATCTTGGATTTAGAGAGAAGCTAATCATGAATCACAAATTTGGTGCCTCACCGACCGATGAGTTGATCGACGACATTCGGAGAGATCTGGATATCGGCTTGATTGCCCCTGCAGTTTTTAGCGATCCAGACCTATATCAAGCTGAGCTTCGACGGGTTTTTACGCGTACTTGGGTATTTCTTGGGCATGAATCCGAGATCCCCAACCGGGGCGATTTTGTGCAGAGGAATATCGGCGAGGATCCCTTCATTGTCATCAGGGATGACAAGGGAGAGATTCGGGTTCTGCTGAATGCGTGTCGGCATCGCGGTGCTCATGTTTGCCGGGTTCAGGCTGGTAACGCCCGCATGTTCGTCTGCCCATATCACGGTTGGACATATGCAAATTCTGGTAAACTGTCCGGTGTGCCAGTGAAGAACTTGGGGTACGCCAAGCTTAAACTCGACGAATGGGGCTTGTATTCGGCACCGAACGTAACTGTATATTCAGGGCTTATATTTGCGAATCTGAACAAAGATGCGATTTCCTTCGAAGAATACCTCGGTGACTTTGCGTGGTATTTGGATATCAACTTACATTTATCCGAAGGGGGCATGGAAGTGTTGGGCGAGCCGCATCGCTGGCTTGTCGATGCAAATTGGAAGCAGGGGGCAGAAAATTTTTGTGGAGACAGCGCCCATACCCAGATGACGCATCGATCCGCGCTTGAAATTGGAGTAGCAGACCTTTCTTCTGCTGGCGCACCAAAACCAGATGCGGGCGTTCATGTTCATGATATCAGTGGGCATGCTGTCAGCATTCGCAGGCGCCCTGGTGAAAAGCCATTCTTCTCTTATCCACCCGAAGTTAAGCGCCACTTTCGTCCCGGGGCATTGAATGAGCAACAATTTGCCCTGGCCGAGGAGTCGCTTCTGCACAATGGAACTCTGTTTCCGAATTTCTCTTTTCTGCACATAGGCCTCAGCGAGGAATCCGGAAAGGAGGCGGCTGGTTTTCTGACTGTTAGATTGTGGATGCCGAAAGGCCCGCGGCAGACGGAGATTGTCAGTTGGATCCTCGCTCCGAAGGAGGCATCCGAGGAATACAAGCGTCGGGCCTACCGCATTGGGATGAGTTCGTTCAGTCCATCCGGAAACTTCGAGCAGGACGATGTATCTGTCTGGCCGGGCGGCGCACGCACAGGCGGTTCGATTTTCGCAGCAATGAATCATATGCGATACAATTATCAGATGGGTCTTGGAGACATGTCGCCATTGCCACCTAAGGAGATCTGGGACGGCCCTGGAATTGCAGATTCCTCAAATGCTGGCGAGGGCGGTCTTCGCTCTTTCCACAAGACATGGCTTAAATGGATGAAAGGTTCGGGCCGTAATGTCGCCGATCCATCAAATTGAAAGGTTCCAGGGCGATGCATAAATTAGATCAGGTCCGTCAAGAATCATTTGAATTCGCGGAGAAAATATCTGCAAACTTTCTAGTAAACGAAGCCGAAATTCTTGATGATCAACGATTTTCGGATTGGCTCGACATGCTTGATCCGGATATAATCTATCAAGCTCCCGTCAGGACTATCCGAGAAAATTGGGATCAAAGCGGCATCAGCCATTCTGCTTTCTACTTCGATGAAAATATGGGCACACTGCGAACAAGGGTAGAAAGACTCAAATCCCGATTTGCTTGGGCGGAAAATCCCGCGACTCGAACCAGAAGGTTCGTGAGCAATATTCGCGTTGCAAGTGCGGAGGGTGGTCTGCTGTCAGTGCGAAGCAACATCGCTGTTTTTTGCTACCGCGGAGACATCGCTGCACCAGCAATCCTTACCGCCAACCGGATGGACGATCTTCGTCTCTGTGATGAGGGAGTGCGACTAGTGCGAAGGTATGCAGTCCTTGACACGACTGTTCTTGGCTTGGGTGCTTTGTCAATATTTGTTTGATCTCTTGGTTAAATGAAATAAATTAGGGAGAACTATTTCAATGGGTAAGCTATCCCTAAGTTACGCTGGCCATATTGCTGACCGGGTTAGGGGGCTTTATGATGGCGTTGTTGATGTAAATGGAATAGATCTTCATTTTACAGCCCTGACACCGGTCGAGGCTTTTAACAGAGTCTTGTCTGGTGAATTTGCAACTGGAGAGATGTCGTTCTCGACGGTGGTAACCAGAGTCGCACGAGGAGACTTCCCCTTCGTCGCAATTCCAGTTTTCCCGGCACGGACTTTTCGACATGGGGCTATCTACGTGAACAGTGCGGCTGGAATTGCGCGCCCTGAAGATCTCATAGGCAGACGGGTCGGCGTTCCCGAATATGGCATGACGGCTGCAGTTTGGGCCAGGGGATTGCTCAAGCACGAATACGGTGTAGGTCCGGAAGATATCAACTGGGTGACTGGAGGGTTAACCGGGCCAGGCCGCAAACCTCTCGTCAATCTTGACCTTCCCAAGATCAGGATCGAGCACGAGGTAGAGCGAGGTTTGAACGACCTGCTGCTGGAGGGGGCGATAGATGCTCTGATCGCACCGCAGGTGCCACCGGCGCTTCTGGCCGGCGATCCGCGGCTTGCCTATCTGTTTGCCGACGTGCCGGCGGTAGAGCGCGAGTATTATAAAAAGACCCGAATTTTTCCGATCATGCATACGGTCGTTATCAGGCGGGATGTTTACGAGCGTGATCCATGGATTGCGGCCAATTTGTTCGAGGCATTCGTAAAAGCCAAGAATCTTTGCCTGGCTGATTTGACGATAGACGAGCCGACAACTGTCAGCGTTCCTTGGATTCAACATCACGTTGCTGCAACTAAGCGACTTTTTGGAGAGGATTTCTGGCCATATGGCGTTGAACCCAATCGCGCCACGATAGAAGCACTGTGCCGCTTCCTTTACGAACAGGAAATCACGCAGCGGCTCGTCGGCGTGGATGAACTTTTCGCTGAAACTTTCCAGTCGGCCCCTGCCCGGCTTTAACCGAAGAAGGACAGCTCGATGCCAGCAGTTCAAGCTCCGCAGATGCGCGTTGGAGTTATCGGCCTTGGTGGTGCAGCGCGTCAGATGCTTCCAAGCTTCCAAACCCATCCGCACGTTGTTATCGCCGCCGGTGCGGATCCTCGCGAGGATGCCCGTGATGCATTCTCGACCGAGTTTTCTGCGCCAGCATTTGCGCATCCCGAGGATCTTTGCTCCTGTTCAGATGTTGATGTCGTTTATATCGCGACCCCTCATCAACTGCACCGCGAACATGCGGTTCTTGCAGCCCGGGCAGGCAAACACATCATCGTCGAAAAGCCGATGGCGCTGACCTTGGAAGACTGCGATGCCATGATCGAGGCGGCAGAGCACGCCAAGGTTCTTCTTGTCGTCGGGCATACTCACGCCTTTGATGCGCCAATTATCGAGATGCGGCGCTTGATTTGCGAAGGTGCAATTGGACCGTTGGCATTGATCAACAATTTCAATTACACTAATTTTCTTTACCGACCTCGTCGGTACGAGGAACTCCGAACCGAAAGCGGCGGCGGGGCGATTTACAACCAGGCTCCGCATCAGGTGGACATTGTGCGCTTACTTGGAGGCGGGAAAGTGGAAAGCGTCCGCTCGGCCTCGTGGGCTCTCGATCCGGACAGGCCGACTGATGGGGCCTATTCAGCGTTTCTCCAGTTCGAAGGGGGCGCCGTGGCGGTCATTGTTTACAGTGGTTACGATTTCTTCGATTCGGATCAATTCCATGACTGGGTCGGCGAGCTCGGTGAGTCAAAGCCATCTGGCTTAAATGGATCGGCGCGTCGTGCCCTTAGCGCGCTTCCGGCTGGCGCCGACGAATCGGCGCTGAAGGCCCAGCGTGGACTGGGTGGTAAACCTTCCCCGTCGCACGATGATCCGGCTAGCCGGGCACATCCTCATTTCGGTGTGACAATCGTAACAGGGCGCGATGGCGATCTGCGCCAGACGGCCCGTGGACTTGAACATTACGGGCGTGAGGGCATCCGGGAGATTGCCATCCCCGGACCGAAAGTCTTTCCGGACAAAAGCGGACTTGTGGATGAAATGTACGATGCCTTTGCGGGCCAACAACCGCTGCTTCGCGATGGACACTGGGCGCGTGCCACTATGGAAGTGTGCCTTGCCATCAGGCAATCCGCGCTAGAGGGCCGTGAGATACAATTGAGCCGTCAGGTGGGAATATAAGATAAAGTACTAGAAAGGTCTTAAGGCAATGCAAGCATCCGATTTCAAAGGGCTTTACGCTATCATTCCGACGCCCGCCGTGCCGGGTTCAGATGCCCTTAGTGCGAAAAATACGATTGCGCTCGACGAAACCGAACGGCTTGTCAATAATCTGATCCGCGACGGGGCCGATGGTTTGATCATTCTTGGTACGACCGGCGAATGTGCAACTCTTTCCGCAGCAGATTTTCGGGCATTCGTGGATTGTGTGTGCCGAACCGTAGACAAGCGAATCCCGCTTGTCGTCGGGGCGACCGCGCTTGGAGGACACGAGGTCTTCGACCGCTTGAGCTTCTTGAAGGCGCAAGGTGCCGATGCCACCATGCTGGGCTTGCCCATGTGGCAACCATGCACCCTGGACATGGCGGTTGGTTTCTACAGCGATGTATCCGAAGCATTTCCCGATCTTCCCGTTATGGTCTATGCCAACGCGCGCGCATTCCGTTTTTCGTTTCCGACGGAATTCTGGGCGGCTGTTGCCCGCAATGCTCCAAGCGTTGTCAGCGCCAAGTCGTCGCACGCTCGCGATCTGGCGCGCAACATTGCCGAAACGGGCGGACGCATCCACTTCATGCCCAGCGACATGGTTGCAAACCAGTTCTTCGAAATTTCTCCGGAGACGACGACTTCGTGCTGGGCCACCGCTGCCGCCATGGGGCCGGAACCCGCCAAGGCGCTAATTGACGCAATTAACCGCAACGATACATCCGAGGCTAACCGCTTGGGTGAAAGAATCGCTTGGGCCAACCAACCGATACAGCCGATACTGGCCGATCAGGAAGGCTTTGCGTCCTACAACATCCAGGTTGAAAAAACGCGCATCGCCGAGGCCAACTACTGTATCCCGGGTCCGGTGCGGCCGCCGTATAATCATTTTCCCGAGAACTATGCCGAACTCTCAAGAGATTGCGGTCGTCGATGGGTGGAACTGCGCCGGGAGCTTTCAGTCAACTTGGCGAACTGATGTCTAAAAGCAGAGGAAGCAATAATGGATGCAGAAGATATTGTTACAAATCCCGTCATTCGAGCCGAATTGGAAGCTTTGATTGCTGAGCATGCCTATCGTGTTGATTTCTGCTGCTCTGAAAACCTTGCTGAACTCTATACTGAAGATGGGCGATTTGTTCTTCCTTCCGGTACAGAGTATGTCGGACGGGAAGGCGTGAATGCATACGGTCGGTTGAGCGCTGGCAAGTCCGATCGCCGCGTGCGACATGTGTTCACCAACTTCCGTTTCGTGATGGACGGCCCCGATCAGATCCTTGGCGTCAGCTTCGTCACGCTCTACCGCACACAGCACCGGGACACAGCTCCGCCAGAGGCAGTGGCGCTGGCCGATGCCAAGGACATCTATAGGCGCTGCCCCGATGGCCGGTGGCGCATTTACGAACGGCGCATCGAGGTCGTGTTTGAAACCGACGAGCACAGGCAAGGCTGATACGATCAGCCTACCGTAGTACCCGTCCCATGGGGAGTTGAGAGATGCCGGTAAAAGATTATTCTGATGTTGCGCTTGGTGATTTGATTTCGCTCGCTGGCCGGACGGCCGTGATTACGGGCGGTGCCGCAGGCATTGGCAAGTCGATTGCTCGCCGACTGGCCGAAGCTGGTGCAGCCGTCATGATTGGCGATCTCGACGAAGGCAAGGCGCAATCTGTGGCCGCGAACCTTGCCGAAACGAGTGTGCCTCATGCAGGCGTCAAAGTCGATGTGCGCGACCATGCCTCGATTGCGGCGCTGGGCGACTTTGCGATTGCCAGGACCGGTCGATTGGACATCTGGATCAACAACGCAGGTATTTTTCCTGCGGGCAAGGCGCTCGAATTGCCTGATGATGACTGGAGCCGGGTTCTGGATATCAATCTGCGCGGCACATTCTTCGGGGGTCGCGAGGCGGCGCTGCGGATGCAGGGGCAAGGCGTCATTGTCAATCTTGCCTCCACGAACAGCTTCAACACGGGTGTGAGTGCTATCCACTATGTCGCTTCCAAACATGGAGTGGTTGGTGTGACCAAGAGCCTGGCCGTCGAATTGGCTGGAAAGGGCATCAGGGTTCTTGCTGTCGCTCCGACAATGACCACGTCTGACGGCGTAATGCAGATGCGCAAGCTCGGTCCAGAAGTCGCCGAAGGTTTGGACAACTTTGCCCATTCGCTTCCGCTCGGTCGCGCAGGCGTACCGGATGACGTCGCGCGAGTAGTGCTGTTTCTGGTTTCCGACCTTGCCGCCTTTATGACCGGGGCGGTCGTGCTGGTTGATGGCGGGGAATTAGCAAAATAAGCGATACGTGACCGCTGGATGTCCGGGTAATATTCCTCAACGGGAGCAGGAGTAAGATGCACATGAAGAATTTAGCAATCCAAGCAGCTGACGGCGGCAGGTTCAACGCTTATGTCGCCTTGCCGCCTGATCAGACCGGCCCAGGACTGGTCCTTCTGCATGAAGCCTTTGGCGTAACATCACATATGCGGCGAATGGCCGATAGGTTTGCCGAGGACGGCTATGTCGTCCTCGTTCCGGATCTGTACTGGCGAATTCAGCCTGGCGTCGAATTGAGCGACGCCGAGTTTGATCGCGCAATGGAGTTATATCAGAAATTCGATGCTGATCTTGCGATAAAGGACATCGAAGCAACCATTGGCACCATGCGGAAGATGTCACAGCATGTCGGTGGGGTCGGCGTGGTCGGTTTCTGTCTTGGCGGGACACTGGCCGCACTGACTGCGGCGAGAACGGATATCGATTGTGCGGTCAGCTATTACGGCGTGGGTATTGCCAATCATCTGGACGAAATGGAAAAGGTGAAAATCCCGATCAGCTTCCACTATGGGACCGAAGACGAGCATTGCCAGCCTGAATTCGAGGCGATGCAAGCCTTTGTCGATGGGCACCGGGGCAACATGTCTCTTCGAATGTATCCAAATGTGGGGCATGGCTTCGCTAATGATGATCGGGCGTTTTACGATCCGGGTGCCGCAGAATTGGCGTTTACAAGAGCGTTAACGACCATTCGTTCGGCGATTGGTCCGAAATTCGATATCGAGGGCATCTGGGAGACCCATCTTTATCATGAGTTCGTGACCAAGGATGCGGCTGAGACTCTCAAGACCATGGTCGACAATCCCTACGTCAACATCGCTCCCACTCTTACGGGGGGTGTTGGTCACGATATGCTTTTGAGATTCTACAAGTACCACTTTGTTGATGTTCATCCCGAAGATACGAGGATGATATCGATTTCCAGGACCGTGGGCGTAAACCGTGTCGTCGATGAGATGATCATGTGTTTTACCCATGACCGGGAGATACCTTATCTTCTTCCTGGTATTGAACCGACCGGTAGATACATGAAGGTTCCCATGGTTGCTATAGTCTCCTTCAAGGGGGGCAAGGTATACAATGAACATATTTATTGGGACCAGGCATCGGTTCTTGTTCAGGCCGGCTTGCTTGAGAAGAATGGTCTTCCAATCATGGGCTCGGAAATTGCCGACAAGCTTCTCGACAAGAACATCAGGCCTAACGATTTGATGATGGATATCTGGGCAACAAGTGAAGGAAAGCCGATATGATTGTGCTGAGGTTTACTATTATGAATCTATTTGAGTGTGATTACCTTGGATCCCATGATCTGACATCATGGGGCATTGGGTAGAGCCGTTGCGTCAGTTTCGGTGAGGCAGCGGCAGCTTGATCGTTTTTTTATTCAATCCGGCACGGGATATCGAGCTCAATTTGGTAGGCGCAAGGTTTCCAGTCAATCAAGCTTGGTATTACTTTTTGATTTTTTTGCCAATTGAAGTGCTGCATTAATGGAGTGTCTGAAAATGAGTTCAATCGCGCCCCGCCCCCGCGTGACAGGCATCCACAGCATAGCGCTGCGGGTACCTTGTTATGCCGAGGCCATTGCGTTCTATCGTGATGTCTGGCTGCTGGAGGATATGGGGGAACGGGATGATTCTCACGCCTTCCGGACGGCTTGCGCCGATCACGATAACCTCCTCCTGAGCAGCGGCGAACCGGGGATCGTAAATATTAGCCTCACTGTCGCTACTCGTGAAGATCTTCTGAGCCTTGAGCGCAAGATCGAAACGTCTAGCCACGTAGTGTATGCTTTGAGCGAAGCTGATTTGGCACCAGGCGAGGCGTACGGGCTTGTAACTACCGATCCCGATGGCCGGCAGATCCGACTTGTCGTGCCGACGCGTCCTGATCGGCCCTGCGAGGCAGTTGCCGACAGTCTGGCTCCGCAGAACATTGGGCATGTCGTGCTGTGGACTCCGGACTCATCAGTTTCTGAGGCATTCTATGGCTTGCTTGGTTTTTCAGTGACCGACAGGACGCATTTGGGGATGTCCTTTCTCAAATGCGGCAACGAGGACCACCATTCCCTTGCGCTGGTTGGCTCGAAGACGGGACGGGCAGGGCTTCAGCATCTCGCGTTCGATGTCGGTTCAATTGATAATGTCATGCGCAATTTTGCCAGGCTTCGGGACCTGGGTGTATCAATTTCGTGGGGTGTTGGACGACATGGACCTGGGAATAATGTCTTCAGTTATTATCAGGATCCGGCAGGAAACTTCGTCGAATATTATGGCGACATGCAGAAATTTCCGGTCGATGAGGACCTCGAAACCAGGTTCTGGGGGGCGGAACACAAAGGCGACGTCTGGGGTGTGGCGGGGGCACCTCCCGACGCCTTCAGGCAATAGTTGACGGAAGAGGAGATGCCGCGCGCGCCGACTGAGTAACTGTCCCGTGGTGCATTTGTTTCCGTATCGGATTGGTGCGATTCCGTGAAAAGCAATTTTCGGAGATTTTATGAAAAGCATGGTCAAGTCCGCAAGGATGCTAATCGGTGGCGAACTCGTTGAGAGTGAGAGCGGGGAGTTCGTCTCTTCGATTGATCCGGCTACCGAGGAAGTCATTGGAAAGTTTCCTGCCGGTACAGCGCGTGATGTCGAAAAGGCCGTCGAAGCTGCGGAAGGGAGTTGGGAGGCCTGGAATGGAATCGGAGTCGCCGGTCGTGCCGAGGCCCTGCGCAGATTCGGTGAACTTATCATGGAACGGGCAGACGAACTTCTGGAAGTGGAAGTACGCGATACCGGAAACACGATCACCCCGATGCGAGGCGATGTAAAAACTGGTGTCGGCGGAATCAACTATTATGCCGGGTTAGGTTATGAACTGAAGGGGGAAACCGTTCCCTCCACGCCTAACAATCTGCATCTTACCCTTCGCGAGCCATATGGCACAGTGGGTCGCATCATTCCCTTCAATCACCCCATCCTTTTTGCCACAGGGCACACGGCAGGGGCGCTGATGGCTGGCAATTCGGTGGTTGTGAAGCCGCCCGAAACCGCTTCCTTGTCCGCCCTGCTTCTGGCTGAGATCGCCCAGCAGGCCCTGCCGCCGGGCGTATTCAACATCGTAACTGGACTGGGGCCGCAGGTGGGGGCTGCCTTGGCCGTTCACCCGCAGGTGAAGCGGATCGCCTTCATTGGATCGGCCCGCACGGGAATGGCGATACAGCGCATGGCGGCGGAAGTTGCGGTAAAGAACATCACGCTAGAGTTGGGAGGCAAGAATCCAATGATCGTCTTCCCGGATGTGAATGTTTCAGACATCGTAACTGCGGCGATCCAGGGCATGAACTTTACGTGGCAGGGCCAGTCCTGCGGTTCGACCAGCAGGCTTTTGCTTCACGAATCGATTTACAATGAGGTCGTTTCCCAGTTGGCCGAGCGGATCGACGCCATGCGGGTGGGAAATCCGATGGATGAAGCCAGCGAAATGGGGGCGATCAATTCTCAGGGGCAATACGAGAAGGTGCTTCGCTATATCGAGACTGCAAAAGCCGAAGGTGCCAAGCTACTTGCTGGGGGAGAACGTCCGAAAGGCCCCGAATTCAAACGCGGTTTTTGGCTACGACCAACCTTATTCGGCGATGTGAAGCCCGGGATGTGCATTGCGCAGGAAGAGATTTTCGGCCCGGTGCTGTCAGTCATGAAATGGTCTGATTTTGACGAGGCCTTGCGGATCGCGAATGACGTGGAGTACGGCCTGACCGCCTCCATCTGGACAAACAACATCGATGACGCGTTGGCAATGGCCCGGCGGGTGAGGGCAGGGTTTGTCTGGGTGAACTCGGTTGGCCCGCACTACCGGGGGCTGAACTACGGTGGTTACAAGAATTCTGGTGTGGGCCGAGACGAAGGGATTCAAGAAATGCTTTCCTATACCGAGCAGAAAAGCATAAGTATCGCCTTGCGGAATTGAAATGAAACTACATGTAAAGGAGTTGATGTGGACTACACACATTTCCTACGACAGCAATGCTACATCAACGGCAAGTGGTGCGATGCCGATAATGGCGCTACCATCAACGTCAGCGATCCGGGCAAGGGCAAGGTGCTCGGGACTGCCCCCAACATGGGCCAAGTGGAAACCGAGCGCGCCATCGATGCCGCAGAGGCCGCGCTGCCGGCCTGGCGGGCGAAGACCGCAGGTGAACGCGCGAAGATCATGCGTCGCTTCTTTGATCTGATGATCGCCAATCAGGATGCCCTTGGCGAGTTGCTGAGCCGCGAACAGGGTAAGCCGTTTTCGGAAGCCAAGGGCGAGATCGCCTATTCCGCCAGCTTCATCGAATGGTTCGCCGAAGAGGGCAAGCGCGCCTATGGCGAGGTCGTGCCGTCTCACGCGGCAGATCGGCGCATCGTTACCTTGAAGCAGGGCATCGGCGTGGTCGCGGCGATCACCCCCTGGAACTTCCCGAGTGCGATGATCGGTCGCAAGCTCGGCCCGGCACTGGCGGCAGGCTGCACCATGGTACTCAAGCCAGCCTCTGCAACGCCCTATTCGGCGCTGGCTCTGGCCGTGCTGGCTGACGAAGCAGGCGTGCCTGCGGGCGTGTTCAACGTCGTAACCGGCTCGGCCAGGGCCATCGGCGGGGAGCTAACGCGCAACCCCAAGGTCCGTAAATTGACCTTCACCGGCTCAACCGAAATTGGTGTGCAACTGCTGCGCGAATGCGCCGACACGGTGAAGAAGGTCTCGATGGAGCTGGGCGGAAATGCGCCCTTCATCGTGTTCGACGATGCCGATGTTGAGGCGGCGGTCGAAGGGGCCATCGTCTCCAAGTTCCGCAATTGCGGCCAGACCTGCGTCTGCACCAACCGCTTCTATGTGCAGGATGCGGTCTATGACGAATTCGTCACCAAGCTCGCCGCACGGGCCAAGGCCATGCCGATCGGTTATGGCATGGACGAAGGCGTCGTGATTGGCCCGCTGATCGACATGGCGGCGGTCGAAAAGGTGGAAGAGCACCTTGAAGACGCGCTTTCGGGCGGTGCCACGCTGCTCACCGGCGGCAAGCGCCATACTCTGGGCGGCAGCTTTTATGAGCCGACCGTGGTCGCCAATGTGAAGGCAGACATGAAACTCGCCCGCGAAGAGACCTTTGGGCCGCTGGCCGGTGTGATCCGTTTCAAGGACGAGGCGGAGGCCATCGCGCTCGCCAATGACACCGAATTCGGCCTTGCCGCCTATTTCTACGCCCGCGACCTGGGTCGGGTGTGGCGTGTGGCAGAGGCGCTGGGGGCAGGGATCGTCGGTATCAACACCGGGCTGATCTCAACCGAAGTCGCGCCGTTTGGCGGCGTCAAGCAATCGGGCCTTGGTCGCGAAGGTTCGCGCCATGGAATCGACGATTACATGGAAATCAAGTATCTCTGCATGGGTATTTTATAGTCCTCTTTGAGGGGGAATGTTAAGCTCGACTTTGTACGTTTTTGATCAGGTGGGCACCTCCATCAACCTGATGATTTGAGCGGATTTGGGCCTGTTGCGCCGAACTTGGCGTAAGTGCAGGGCTTTTGGGTCTCCATTTCACTGTTTCTGGCAATTTTTCTGATATTCAGGCGCAGCTATCCCATTGCTGCCCGTCGTTCGTGGAAGATCTGTGCAGGGCGGTGACAAAACCGTAACCCTCCGGCGGGACTTGCGATGTAAGCGGTAATTTCTCCCCACCAGGGGCGTGAAGGCGTCGGGCAGCGAGGGCCTGGCGCCTATTTTCGTTGTAATAAGGTTCGAACGTAGTTTGCTCGTAACCGTCAGCCGACGACCGTCTTCTCGGATTGAGTGTGTGGTGGGATAAGTGTCCGCCTATTTTCGAAGCGGACACTTGATTGCAGATCGCAGCTGTCACTAATTTTGGGGGTGTGGTGTCAGGCGGCCTGCTGGAGCGGAGTCTGCCGCCAGTTCCACGGGAGCAGTTCATCGATCCGGTTGATCGGATGCTCGCCGATCCGGGCGATGATGTCGCCAAGGTAGGCCTCGGGATCGAGTCCGTTCATTTTGGCACTTTCGATGATGGTGTAGAACGAGGCGGCTCGCTCGGCGCCGGCGTCGGAGCCGCAGAACATGTAATTTTTGCGGCCTATGACCGTGGGGCGGATGGCGCGCTCGGCGGCATTGTTGCTCATCTCGAGCCGACCGTCCGTCGTGTAGCGGGCGAAGGCATCCCAGCGATCGAGCATGTAGCGCGTGGCATCGTGCATCGGCATGATCGTGCTGCCGGCATCGCGTGCCCATGTGAGGAACGCTTTGAGCTTTTCGAGCAGCGGAACGGCCGTGGCTTGACGCGCGGCAAGACGCACCTCGGGCGAAGATCCGCGATGATCGGCTTCGAGCGCGAACAGCTTGCCCATCAGTTCAAGCACTTGGTGCGCGCCATCGCTGCCGGTTTCCTTCCACGCATCGTAGAACCGCCGTCGGGCATGCGCCCAGCAGGCCACTTCCTTCAAGCGGGATTCATCGTCGGTCGTGTCGTTGTAGATACGGTTGAAGCGCTGATCGGCATCGGCATGCATGTAGCCGCTGCAGTCGTCGACGAGACGCTCCGGATCCTCGCGCGACCGCCCCTTGGCATGGCGGTAGAACGCCGCAGGAGCCGCTTCGCCCGACCAGGGCCGCTCGTCTCGGACCACGCACCACAACCGACCCTCACGGGTACGATGACGGCCCTTTTCGAGGATCGGCATCTTGGTGTCGTCGATATGGAAGACGGGGCCACCGCGTGCATGGACGCCGATCGCATCGGCCAGCGGCTGCAACAGTTGGTCGAGCTTGGTCAGCCATCCCGCCAGAACCTGGCGCGAGAGATGAACGCCGGCGCGGGCGTAAATTGTCGACTGACGATTGAGCGGAAGATGATCGGCGTATTTCGACACGACCACATGCGCGAGCAGCGCAGGTCCAGGCCGACCGCGCTCGATCGGAAGCGGTGGCATCGGCATCTGCACCATGCGCTCGCACGAGCGGCAGCTCATTCGCGGGCGGATATGCTCAACCACCTTGAAGCATGCGGGCACATATTCCAGCACTTCGCGCCGGTCGACACCGCGCTGACAAAAGCGCGATCCACCGCAATGCGGACAACGCGTCACCGGATGCTCGACGGTTTCGCGAGGCAGGTGCTCACCAAGTGGCTTGCGCGTCCGCGAGCCGGTTTCATGGTCGCTGGAGGACAGCTCGGTTGGCGCGCCATTTTCGGTTTCCAGGCTCGGGGCGCCCTCCGCCCCTTCCAGCAGCAGCCTAAGTTGCCGCAGGTCCTCATTCATCTTTTCCGACCGGCGACCGAACTCGGTCCGCTCAAGCACAGCGATCCGCATCTTGAGCTTGTCGATGAAGACATCCTTCGCCTTGAGTTCGGCGCACAGGGCCAGCGTGAAGGCACGCAAGGCATCGGGATCAGTAGGGATTTCGAACACCTTGTCGGACATGGGCGAGCTTATACCGGGAGGCGCAAAGTAGCGCTAGCAATATCTGCACTAACTACCTGATTATATTCAGATAAGTACTGGCTTTGCAACCGGCTCCGGGCGGACCGTCTCGCGCCAGTCGATCCCTTCCAGAAGCAGGCTGAGCTGACCAGCAGAGAGCGGTGCTTTCGCATCAAGCGTGCGCGGCCAGACGAACTTGCGGCGCTCCATCTTCTTCGCGAACAGGCACACGCCCGAACCGTCGAAGTAAATCATCTTGAGATAATTTCCGCGCTTCGACCTGAAGAGAAATAGCGAGCCAGAGAATGGGTCTTCATGCAGCAGCTTGCCCACTGCGGCACACAACCCCGGTGCGCCAAGTCGCATATCGACCGGCTTGCATGCCAGATATACCCGCGTTCCCGACGCCACCTGGAGCATCAGGCGGCTTTCAGCGCTCTGACGGAACGCATCAACACTTCAGGCTCGATCGAGAGCGGCACGCGCATGCGGATACCGCCAGGCAGCTCGATCTCCATCAGCTCTTCGCCGCCGCCGAGCGCCTGGGCCATTTCTTCGCGCGTGAACACGCCGAGATCGATAAATTCCTGCTCGGTATCGATCTTCGCATCAGCTCGCCGAGATTCCTTCGGCTGACCGTTTGGTTTGCGACCGCGCTTTCTATCCAGCGTGCCGGCCCTGGCCCGGTCGATCCAGTTGAACAGGTGATTCGCATTCATGTCATGGCGCCGTGCCACCACCGCCACCGGATCGCCGGATGTTTCCACTTCGGCAATGATCGCCAGCTTCTCCTCGATCGTCCACGACCGGCGCATTCGGCGTTTCTTCTCCTGCGCAACGACGGCCAGCGGATAATGCCGCTCGGCGTCGCTCGCAGATTGCATTGGAAATATCTTGCCCATTTAGGTGTCCGCTTAAATTTAGGCGGACACTTATCGCGGGCGATCACAACGGTGAAAAGTCGGCCATCGGCTGACGGTTACGTTTGCTCAGGCGGCCTGGGCGACGCTGTTCGTTTCGAACGCTGGTGCGGCGGCATTGGTATCGTCCCAGTTGCCGGGCAGCAGATCGTCGAGCGGGTCGCCATCGCCGCGCAGGACGATGCGAGCGAGCACATCGGCAAGGTAGGCGTTCGGGTTGATGCGACCCAGCTTGCACGTCTCGACCAGCGAGGCGATCGCCGCCCAGTTCTCGGCGCCGAGCTCGTGGCCGGCGAAGAGGGCGTTCTTACGGTTATGGAAAGGTATGCATAATCGGAATTATGCGAAGCGCCGGATTATGCGCAGGTGCCAACGGCGGGTTGTGCCCAGTCCGCTATTTTCCGCCGCATACGTTGCAGCATGACTAACTTTAGCTGCACATAATACGCTCCCCTCTCCGACCACCATCTGGAGAGGAGCGTTTTATGAAGTCTGATCTATTGCAGCCGGGTCCGCGCCGCTGGCTGACGAACAGTGTCTTTTCGTCCGTGGAGGAGGAGTATGTCTCTTATCTTCGAGCGGGCCGATATCATCCGCACACAGTGCGAGTGTATTTTGCTTGCGTCGCGCATTTCGCGAAGTGGACGACCGAGGAAGGCTTGGACATCGCGCTGATCGATGAGGCGGCGCAATGGAGGTTCCTGGATACCCATGTGCCGTCTTGCGATTGCCCTTACCCGGTCCGCAAGGTGCACCACGAGTTGCGCGTGGCTATCCGGCACCTTCTGCGTGTGCTTCGTGCCCAAAGGCGGATTGCGGCGATCGAACAGAGGGGCTGGCTCGATGGTGAACTGGCGGCCTTCGATCGCTACATGCGCGATGTCGGTGGCCTGGCGGACACAACGCGGCGGCAGCGGATCCATATCATTCGCCGGCTGCTCCTTGAGCGGTTCGGTGATGGCGAGATTGATCCTGAGAAGCTCGACCCGGCAGTCGTCCGGCGCTTTGTCATCGGCGAAGGCCGTTGTTGGAGTAGTGGCGCCGTGCGTGTCGCTGGCGGCACAGTTGGATGTTATTTCAAGTTTCGCAAGATGTTGGGCGATGATGTCGGTCGGCTCTTGCAGGCGATTCCGCGGGCCGCGCATTGGCGCCTGGCGGAGTTGCCCGACGTGTTGTCGCCAACCCAGATTGACGAGGTTCTCGCGTCATTCGACGATCATCTGCCCTCACGGCGGCGCGCTTACGCAATGGTCAGATGCGTCACCGATCTCGGGCTACGATGTTCCGAGGTCGTAAAACTTCGCCTCGACGACGTCGATTGGCGCAACGGGATCATTCGTATAGCCAGGACCAAGACGCATTTCACCGACAGCCTTCCATTGCCGGTGGCCACCGGCGACGCCATCGCAGACTATTTGCGCCATGAGCGGCCGAAGACCAGTAACCGTGCGATTTTCGTTCGCCATGTAGCGCCGTATGACGTCCCGATCAGGGCGGGCGTCGCCAAGCATGCGGTGATCGCGGCTTTCGCACGATGCGGATTGGATCGGACTGATCCCCACATCCTTCGTCACAGCATCGCGAGCCGCCTGCTCAGCGACGGCACGCCCATGAAGCACATCGCCGATATCCTGCGTCACCGTAGCCTCGACACGTCGAAGATTTACACCAAGATCGATCTCCGTCGGCTGTCGGCCGTGGCCATGCCCTGGCCAGGGAGGGCCTCATGATGTCGATTACCATGACAGCGCAGGTAGAGGCCTACCTTGCCGAGCGTACATCGCTGGGCTTCCGTGGAGATGGGCCGAACGCCAGCCAGCTTCGATCCTTCGGCAGTTTCTTCGATAGTTCTGGCCACCAGGGTTCGCTGACATCGGACCTAGCCATTGAGTGGGCAAAGGGGCATGCGCGAGGCAGTGAACCGCGAGCGTGGGCGCGCCGGCTCGACATACTTCGGCCTTTCGCCGCCTACCTTCTGCGGGAAGATCCGGCCACTGAGTTCCCGCAGGCCCAGATATTCGGCAGGTCCCAGCGCAGGGCCACGCCCCATATCTACACTGAGGACGAGATCTCGGCGTTGCTTGCAGCGGCACGTCGCCTCGACCCAGAAGGTGGCCTGCGGCCTGCTGCGTTCGAAGCCTTTTATGGACTGATTGCCGCAACCGGCCTGCGCGTTTCCGAAGCGATCAAGCTGCGCTGCGCCGATGTGGACCTCGGAAGTCGATGTTTGACGGTCCGGATGACGAAGTTCAGCAAATCGCGGCATGTGCCGCTCCACGCCACCGTCGCCGTTGCGCTCGCCGACTATCTTGGCATGCGGGACCGCTTCCTGCCACGCGTGGCTGAGGATCCATTTTTCGTCTCGACCCCATCACGATCGCTAAAAAAGCGTGCGGTACATTGGACATTCCAGAAGTTGCGCGACGAAGCCGCCATCGTTGCCCGCGGTGCCTATCGCAACGTTCGCATCCATGACCTCCGGCACACATTTATCTGCAGGCGCATTCAACGGTGGCAAGCTGAGGGTGTCGATATCGACAATGCGATCGCGGCCCTCTCAACCTACGTCGGTCATGCAAAGGTGTCAGACACCTACTGGTATTTGACCGGCATCCCGGATTTGATGGCCACCGCAGGCAACCGCTTCGAGAGTTTTGCTTTCGGGGAGGCGGTTCATGACTGACCGTACCCCTCCAACATTGCCGACGCTCGTCCAGCGCTTCTTTCTGGATCATCTCGGTGAGCAGCGCGCGGTCAGCGCTCAGACCGTAGCGGCATATCGGGATACCTTGCGCCTGCTCCTCAACTACGCGGCCGTGGCACTCCATCGAACGCCCAGCGCTATCACGTTGCCCGATCTCGACGCGCCGTTGTTGCTCGCCTTTCTCGACCATCTCGAGAAGGATCGAGGCAACAGCGTTCGAAGCCGCAACGCACGTCTCGCCGCGATCAGGACGTTCCTTAAATATGCATCGCATCACGACCTTGCGTCGCTAGCAACGATAGAACGGGCGCTGGCAATCCCCTTCAAGCGATTTGATCGATCAATGGTCGGGTTTTTGTCACGGCCCGAGATCAGCGCCATTCTCGACGCACCTGACCGGCTTAGCTGGGCTGGACACCGCGACCGCGCCTTGTTCAGCATGATGTACAACACGGGCGCCCGCGTTTCCGAGATGATCGGCATGCGGTGCCGGGACGTTGTGCTTGAAGGTCAGCCCGCCGTGCATCTGCGTGGCAAGGGCCGCAAAGAACGCAGCGTGCCGCTCTGGCGTCTGACTGCCGCGCTCATCAGGTCCTGGCGCCGCCAGATCGGCGATCCCTCTGGGGATAGTTTCCTGTTTCCGAACCGAAGCGGCGGCCGCATGACCCGCTCGAACCTCACTCAGCGCTTGAACCTTGCCGTTGTGACCGCAGGTCGCAAGAATCCAAGTCTCCTTGACCGCCCGATCACACCCCATACGGTTCGGCACACAACAGCGATGCACCTGCTTCAATCGGGCGTCGATATCACCGTCATCGCCCTGTGGCTCGGTCATGAAGATACGGCCACGACGCATATGTACGTCGAAGCCGATCTCGCGATGAAGGAACAGGCTCTGATGAAGCTGCAACCAAGCGCCGCCGCGCCGGGCCGCTTCCGAGCCTCGGACAATCTGATGAGCTTCCTGCAGTCGCTGTGATTATGTGAAGTTTATGGCTGCGGGTCTAGTGCAACAACTGGCCCCGCCGTTGGCACCTGCGCATAATCCGGCGCTTCGCATAATTCCTTTGCAGCGCGATCGGCCGCATGGAGCGCTCGACCGGATTGTTGTCGATGTCGATCCGGCCGTCGTCCAGGTAACGGGTCAGCCCGGCCCAGTGGCCCAGCGCATAGTTGATCGCCTTGAGCGTCGGCGAGCCGCTGAACATGCGGCGGCGCTTTTCCTCGAGCCAGCCATGCAACGCCTCGATCACCGGCGCGCCGCGCGCCTGGCGGATAGCGACGCGCTCCTCGGGCGAGCGACCATGTATCTCGCGCTCGATCTCGTAGAGCACGGCGATCCGGGCGAGCGCTTCCTGCGCGATCGGCGCGGCATCGCCCTTGGCCGCATCGAAGAAGCCGCGGCGCACATGCGCCCAGCAGTAGGCGAGCGTCGCAGGTCCGCCCGGGCGGCCCGCCTTGCCGAACTGGCCATAGGCCTCATAGCCGTCGACCTGCAGGATGCCGCGATAGTCGCCGAGCAGCTTCGCCGCCCACATGCCGCCGCGGCCGGGCATGTAGGTGTAGACGATGGCGGGTGGGTCAGCCCCGCCATAAGGCCGCTCGTCGCCGACCATGGCCCAGAGGTAACCGGTCCTGGTCTTACCCGTGCCTGGCGTCAGCACCTTGGCGGTGGTCTCGTCGACGAACAGCCGGGCGCTGGCGAGCAGGCGCTGCTTCTGCAGCTCGACGATCGGCTTGAGGTAGCCCGCAGCCCGGCCCACCCAGTTCGCCAGTGTGGCGCGATCGATCTCCACGCCCTGGCGGGCCATGATCTGCGCCTGCCGGTAGAGCGGTAGGTGATCGGCGTACTTCTTGACCAGCACGTCGGCGAGCAGCGCTTCGCTGGGCAGGCCGCCCGGAACGATGTGCTTCGGCGCCCGTGCCTGCGCGATCCCATCGCCGCAGGCGCGGCAGCCCATCTTCGGCCGCACCGTCACCAGCACGCGGTACTGCGCCGGCACGATGTCGAGCCGCTCGGCCCGATCCTCGCCGATCCGATGCAGCGCGCCGCCGCAACTTGCGCAGGAGCAGGCCTCGGGCGCGATCTCGATCTCATGGCGCGGCAGGTGCGCTGGCAACGACGCACGAGGCGCATCCGCTGGACCCTTTCTCGCGGGCACAGCGCTCACCGCCGCAATCGTATCGGCGCTTTGCTCCTGGATAGCTTCGACCTCGCCCATGGCGATGTCGGTGTCCTCGAACGCCAGCGCGAGCTGGTCGGCCGCCATCTTTTCCGAGCGCTTGCCGAAGTGCATGCGGTTCAGGACGTCGAGCAGATGCTGGAGTTTGGCGGAACGAACACGCTCGGCGATGATCATCGCTTTCAGCGTCCCGACGTCGTCGGGCAGATGTTCCAAGACCCCCGTCACGGCGCGGATTGCAGCAGATTGCGGGGCCTTTTCAAGCGCGGTTCGGCAGGGCGATTCAGGCGTGCGACCTACAGCGCCAGCACCGGCCGAGCCACCCTCGGAGCATGCACGCGCGACCAGTCCAGCCCCTCGATCAGGGCTCCCGCCTGCGCCGCCGTCAGGTTCATCACCCCTTCGCCGAACCGCGGCCAGCGGAACGTCCCATCCTGCAGCCGCTTGGTCACCAGCACCAGGCCGGTGCCATCCCACAACAGCAGCTTGATCCGATCCGCCCGCTTGCAGCGGAACACGAACATGATCCCCGAGAACGGGTCGCGCTTGAGCTCGTTCTGCACCAGCGAGGCGAGCCCCACCATGCCCTTTCGGAAGTCGACCGGCTTGACCGCAACCAGCACCTTGAGCGGTCCTGGCGGGATGATCATGCCGTCACCTGCACCGCCAGCAGCACCCGCTCGATATGATCGGCACTGACCCCCTCGGGTACGCGGATCGTCATGCCCCGCACATTGATGCGGATTTCCGCGCACGATCCCTGCAATGGCCTCGGCTCCTCGACCACCGCCGGCACGAACGCCGGTGCGTCGGCGCTCTCCATCCGCTCGCGCGCCTCGCGCCGCCAGGCATAGAGCTGCTGCGGTAGCATGTCGTTGCGCCGCGCGATCTCCGCCACATTGGCGCGCACCTGCATCGATTCCGCGATGATCCGGGCCTTGGCCTCCGGCGTCCACGCCCGCCGCTCGCGGCCGGCAGGGATCACCTCCATCCGCTGCGGCCCCCTGCCACCGCTACTTTCGAACGAACTTTCGAACGTCGTTACATCGCTCATCGCTAGTTACACCCCGAGCCAAAATCGGCGGCAACATAGCGCGTTCAAAAATCTCGGAAATGTGGGGAGGTTTTACCGCTTACCTTGCGATTACCCATAAGTCGCGAGTTCCGCGCCGATCTGGATATCGACGAGGCGCCGTAGGCCGCGCCAGACGACGGTGTTACCAGGCGGTGGGTCGGACGACCTCGCGAGATAGCCGCCAAGGCGGGACAGTTGGACGCCTCGAAAAACTGGTAGCGTTTGCGGTCGCTGCGTGATTCACTGCCTTTGCGTTGCAGCGGAGGTGGTGATGTTAGGACAGGCGGGTTTCTTTGATCTTTCGGACAGGTACGAGGCGCTGAGCGCAGCGGGTGATCCGCTCGAGCGGCTCGCGGCTGTCGTCGACTTCGAGGTTTTCCGTGGACCGCTGGTCGCGGCGCTCCGGCGGAGCGTTCGTGGTAAGGGCGGACGCCCGCCATTCGACCCGGTGCTGATGTTCAAGATCCTGGTGCTGCAGGCGCTCTACTCGCTGTCTGACGAGGCCACCGAGTTCCAGATCAAGGATCGCCTGTCATTCCAGCGGTTCCTGGGGCTCGGGCTCGACGGCACGGTGCCCGACGCGACTACAGTCTGGCTCTTCCGCGAGAGGCTGGTCAAGGCCAAGGCGATTGACCGGCTGTTCGCCCGCTTCGATGCCGCACTCACCGACCGGGGCTATCTCGCCATGGGCGGGCAGATCATCGACGCCACAGTCGTACCCGCGCCCAAACAACGGAACACCGAAGCGGAGAAAGCCGCGATCAAGGAGGGGCGCGTTCCTGAAGCCTGGCAGGCCAGGCCCGCGAGGCTTAGGCAGAAGGACCGCGATGCACGCTGGAGCGTCAAGTACAGCAAGGCCAAGGTAAAGGAAGGCGCCGATCCCAAGGCGTTCAAGCGGGTCGACCTTGCCATCCCGATGTTCGGCTACAAAAATCACATCGGCATCGACCGGGTCCATGGCATCATCCGCACATGGGATGCAAGCGCAGCCAATGCCCACGATGGCGCCCGGCTGCCCGACGTGGTCAGTAAGGACAATACCGGATCGGGCATCTGGGCCGATACGGCCTACCGGTCGAAGAAGAACGAGGCATTCCTCGCCAAGGGCATGTTCACCAGCCATATCCACCAGAAGAAACCGCCGCGTCGGCCGATGCCCGAGCACATCGCGCGCGCCAATGCAAAGCAGTCCGCCGTGCGCTCCGCGGTCGAGCACGTGTTCGCTGGCCAAAAGCACCGCATGGGGCTCATCGTGCGCACCATCGGCATCGCCCGCGCCCGCATCAAGATCGGGATGGCGAACCTGGCTTATAACTTCCAACGCCTCGCCTGGCTCGAGGGGCGTACTGCGCCCGCATGACGCAAAAACCGGCTCCTAAGACCGGTTCCGACGGAAAATCAGCAGATCAAGAGGCCGAAACAGGGGCGCACCATGCCCCCGCGCGCCATCACGTCGCCATCAAGCCAAAATCAGACGGTTCTTCGAGGTGTCCAGCTGACGGACATCGCGGTCGAGCAGCGCCTTGAGTCTGGTGTTTTTGGCCGCGAACAGGCGATCGTCGGGCCAGTCGGGATCGGTCACGCCGTAGCGCCTGTCGCCTGCCTCGAACTCCCAGAGATGATAGTCGAGCCAGCCCATTGCGCCCTGGATGACATCGTGGAGCATCTTGAGGTTGGCATCGACCGGAACATCGACCCGCCGCCAGATCGAGGGATCGGTATCGGCAAGCGCGATATGCAGGCGGGCAATGGTCTCGCTCATGCCGCCATGCTGACTGGCGTGACTTCGGCTGTCCAGTTCCATGGCATGAGTTCGTCCCAGCGCGAGGCCGGCCATCCGCTGGCGATCTTCTCGATCACATCGGCGATGTAGGCTTGCGACTCCAGACCATTGAGCTTGGCGGTCTCGATGACGGAATAGATCGCGGCCGCCCGTTCGCCGCCCGCCTTCGAACCGGCGAACAGCCAGTTCTTACGGTTATGCATACCTTTCCATAACCGTAATTATGCGAAGCGCCGGATTATGCGCAGGTGCCAACGGCGGGGCCAGTTGTTGCACTAGACCCGCAGCCATAAACTTCACATAATCACAGCGACTGCAGGAAGCTCATCAGATTGTCCGAGGCTCGGAAGCGGCCCGGCGCGGCGGCGCTTGGTTGCAGCTTCATCAGAGCCTGTTCCTTCATCGCGAGATCGGCTTCGACGTACATATGCGTCGTGGCCGTATCTTCATGACCGAGCCACAGGGCGATGACGGTGATATCGACGCCCGATTGAAGCAGGTGCATCGCTGTTGTGTGCCGAACCGTATGGGGTGTGATCGGGCGGTCAAGGAGACTTGGATTCTTGCGACCTGCGGTCACAACGGCAAGGTTCAAGCGCTGAGTGAGGTTCGAGCGGGTCATGCGGCCGCCGCTTCGGTTCGGAAACAGGAAACTATCCCCAGAGGGATCGCCGATCTGGCGGCGCCAGGACCTGATGAGCGCGGCAGTCAGACGCCAGAGCGGCACGCTGCGTTCTTTGCGGCCCTTGCCACGCAGATGCACGGCGGGCTGACCTTCAAGCACAACGTCCCGGCACCGCATGCCGATCATCTCGGAAACGCGGGCGCCCGTGTTGTACATCATGCTGAACAAGGCGCGGTCGCGGTGTCCAGCCCAGCTAAGCCGGTCAGGTGCGTCGAGAATGGCGCTGATCTCGGGCCGTGACAAAAACCCGACCATTGATCGATCAAATCGCTTGAAGGGGATTGCCAGCGCCCGTTCTATCGTTGCTAGCGACGCAAGGTCGTGATGCGATGCATATTTAAGGAACGTCCTGATCGCGGCGAGACGTGCGTTGCGGCTTCGAACGCTGTTGCCTCGATCCTTCTCGAGATGGTCGAGAAAGGCGAGCAACAACGGCGCGTCGAGATCGGGCAACGTGATAGCGCTGGGCGTTCGATGGAGTGCCACGGCCGCGTAGTTGAGGAGCAGGCGCAAGGTATCCCGATATGCCGCTACGGTCTGAGCGCTGACCGCGCGCTGCTCACCGAGATGATCCAGAAAGAAGCGCTGGACGAGCGTCGGCAATGTTGGAGGGGTACGGTCAGTCATGAACCGCCTCCCCGAAAGCAAAACTCTCGAAGCGGTTGCCTGCGGTGGCCATCAAATCCGGGATGCCGGTCAAATACCAGTAGGTGTCTGACACCTTTGCATGACCGACGTAGGTTGAGAGGGCCGCGATCGCATTGTCGATATCGACACCCTCAGCTTGCCACCGTTGAATGCGCCTGCAGATAAATGTGTGCCGGAGGTCATGGATGCGAACGTTGCGATAGGCACCGCGGGCAACGATGGCGGCTTCGTCGCGCAACTTCTGGAATGTCCAATGTACCGCACGCTTTTTTAGCGATCGTGATGGGGTCGAGACGAAAAATGGATCCTCAGCCACGCGTGGCAGGAAGCGGTCCCGCATGCCAAGATAGTCGGCGAGCGCAACGGCGACGGTGGCGTGGAGCGGCACATGCCGCGATTTGCTGAACTTCGTCATCCGGACCGTCAAACATCGACTTCCGAGGTCCACATCGGCGCAGCGCAGCTTGATCGCTTCGGAAACGCGCAGGCCGGTTGCGGCAATCAGTCCATAAAAGGCTTCGAACGCAGCAGGCCGCAGGCCACCTTCTGGGTCGAGGCGACGTGCCGCTGCAAGCAACGCCGAGATCTCGTCCTCAGTGTAGATATGGGGCGTGGCCCTGCGCTGGGACCTGCCGAATATCTGGGCCTGCGGGAACTCAGTGGCCGGATCTTCCCGCAGAAGGTAGGCGGCGAAAGGCCGAAGTATGTCGAGCCGGCGCGCCCACGCTCGCGGTTCACTGCCTCGCGCATGCCCCTTTGCCCACTCAATGGCTAGGTCCGATGTCAGCGAACCCTGGTGGCCAGAACTATCGAAGAAACTGCCGAAGGATCGAAGCTGGCTGGCGTTCGGCCCATCTCCACGGAAGCCCAGCGATGTACGCTCGGCAAGGTAGGCCTCTACCTGCGCTGTCATGGTAATCGACATCATGAGGCCCTCCCTGGCCAGGGCATGGCCACGGCCGACAGCCGACGGAGATCGATCTTGGTGTAAATCTTCGACGTGTCGAGGCTACGGTGACGCAGGATATCGGCGATGTGCTTCATGGGCGTGCCGTCGCTGAGCAGGCGGCTCGCGATGCTGTGACGAAGGATGTGGGGATCAGTCCGATCCAATCCGCATCGTGCGAAAGCCGCGATCACCGCATGCTTGGCGACGCCCGCCCTGATCGGGACGTCATACGGCGCTACATGGCGAACGAAAATCGCACGGTTACTGGTCTTCGGCCGCTCATGGCGCAAATAGTCTGCGATGGCGTCGCCGGTGGCCACCGGCAATGGAAGGCTGTCGGTGAAATGCGTCTTGGTCCTGGCTATACGAATGATCCCGTTGCGCCAATCGACGTCGTCGAGGCGAAGTTTTACGACCTCGGAACATCGTAGCCCGAGATCGGTGACGCATCTGACCATTGCGTAAGCGCGCCGCCGTGAGGGCAGATGATCGTCGAATGACGCGAGAACCTCGTCAATCTGGGTTGGCGACAACACGTCGGGCAACTCCGCCAGGCGCCAATGCGCGGCCCGCGGAATCGCCTGCAAGAGCCGACCGACATCATCGCCCAACATCTTGCGAAACTTGAAATAACATCCAACTGTGCCGCCAGCGACACGCACGGCGCCACTACTCCAACAACGGCCTTCGCCGATGACAAAGCGCCGGACGACTGCCGGGTCGAGCTTCTCAGGATCAATCTCGCCATCACCGAACCGCTCAAGGAGCAGCCGGCGAATGATATGGATCCGCTGCCGCCGCGTTGTGTCCGCCAGGCCACCGACATCGCGCATGTAGCGATCGAAGGCCGCCAGTTCACCATCGAGCCAGCCCCTCTGTTCGATCGCCGCAATCCGCCTTTGGGCACGAAGCACACGCAGAAGGTGCCGGATAGCCACGCGCAACTCGTGGTGCACCTTGCGGACCGGGTAAGGGCAATCGCAAGACGGCACATGGGTATCCAGGAACCTCCATTGCGCCGCCTCATCGATCAGCGCGATGTCCAAGCCTTCCTCGGTCGTCCACTTCGCGAAATGCGCGACGCAAGCAAAATACACTCGCACTGTGTGCGGATGATATCGGCCCGCTCGAAGATAAGAGACATACTCCTCCTCCACGGACGAAAAGACACTGTTCGTCAGCCAGCGGCGCGGACCCGGCTGCAATAGATCAGACTTCATAAAACGCTCCTCTCCAGATGGTGGTCGGAGAGGGGAGCGTATTATGTGCAGCTAAAGTTAGTCATGCTGCAACGTATGCGGCGGAAAATAGCGGACTGGGCACAACCCGCCGTTGGCACCTGCGCATAATCCGGCGCTTCGCATAATTCCGACCAATGGCGATTGAACGCATGGCCCGTTCGGCGATGTTGTTGTCGATCTCGGCACCGCCCTCGTCGAGGAAGAGGGTGAGCGCCGTCCAGCGCTTGCGGCCATAGGCGAGCGCCTTGGCCATCGCCGACTTGGGCGACAGGCGGTGCAGGGCATCATGGATGGCTACGCGCAGGCTCTCGATCTGCGGCTTGCTTCGTTCCTGGCGACATCGCCGGCGGACGTCGGGCGGCCTACCGCGTATCTCTTCCTCGATCCGGTAAAGCCTGGCGATCCGTTCCAGCAGATCCGTGGTCAGCGGCGTCGGGCTGGTCTGGTGGTTCTCGAATATCTTGCGCCGGAAATGCGCCCAGCAGGCGACTTCCCTGATCCGACCGCCCGCATAGAGCTTGTCGTAACCGGCATAGGCGTCGGCCTGAAGAAGACCGGCAAAGTGCTTGAGCTCGGTCTGCGGATGGATGCCGCTGCGATCGGACGTGAACCGGTACCAGACCAGAGCCGGACCAGTGGCACCCGATGCGCGATCATCGATGACATAGGTCCACAGCCTTGCCTGCGCGGTCTTGCCCTTGCCCGGCACCAGCATCGGCACGGGCGTATCGTCGGTGTGTAGCTTGCCGGCCTTGAGGCCCTGTTCACGAATGCGGGCAACAATGGGATCGAGCAGCGCGGCTGCCTGTCCTGCCCAACCGGCCAGGGTCGAGCGGTCGATACTGACCCCTTGCGCCGCCATCATCTCGGCCTGGCGATAGAGCGGCAGGTGATGGTCGAACTTGTTCACGACCACATGGGCGAGCGTCGCGAAGCTGGCCTTGCCGCGCGCGACCGCTTTTACCGGGGCGGACGCCTGGACGATCTTCTCGCAGGACCGGCAGGAATACTTGGGCCGCACGGTGCGGATGACGCGCCACTTCACCGGCGCCACGTCGAGCATCTCGTCGCTGTCCTCGCCCAGCGGGCGCAGGGCGCCGCCGCAATCGGGGCAGGCGCAGCTTCCCGCTTCCGGTTCGATCCGGCGCTCGCTGCGGTGAAGATGACCGGGGAACTGACGGATCGGTGTCGCGCGCTGGTTGCCGGTTGCCGATGCCGTTGCGGCAACATCAGCAACAGCGGCTTCGCCTTCCAGTTCCTCAAGCGCCAGTTCGAGTTGCTCGATCTGGCGGCTGAGCTTCTCCGACGACTGGCCGAATGTCATCCGCTTAAGCTGGGCGAGCTGAAAACGCAGCGTCTCGATCAGCGTATCGCGGGCCGCCAGAGCCGCTTCCAGCTCGGCGATCCGGGCATCCTTGTCGATGGGGGAGGAGGCTTGATCCGACACCGTGATCCTTTAGCGAATCGGGTGGTCCAATGCCAGAAAAACCAACGGAATCCGTGAGCTTTTATCCCGCCAGAAGAGGCACAGTCGTCCGCTCGGGCCGACGCCAGTCGATGCCTTCCAGAAGCATCGAAAGCTGCGCCGAGGTGAGACTGACCTTGCCTGTCTTCGTCACCGGCCACACGAAACGCCCACGATCCATACGCTTCGAAAACAGGCACATGCCCTGACCATCGTACCACAGCAGCTTGACCAGATCACCGCGCTTGCCCCGAAAGGCGAACAGCGCCCCGCAATGCGGGTTCTCGTGCAGCACTTGCTGCGCCAATACTGCCAGACCGTTAAAGCCCTTACGCATGTCGGTCACACCGCAGGCAAGATAAATGCGTGTCGAAGGAGGCAACGGGATCATTGAGACAGCACGCTGATCACCCGCGCCAGCGCATCGGCATCGACTGCAGTGTCCACCGTCAGCTTCACGCCCGAAGGCAGTTCGATCCCGATCTCGCCACCCGCTCGGGCGGGAGATGAAACAGCCGGAAGCAAGGGCTCCGATATCTCAACCTCGGCAAAAGCCGGCAATGCCGTCCGCCTCGTTCCCGTCAACTCACCAGACATCGCCAGGCGCCGCCAGGTGTAGAGTTGCCCGCTGCCGACTTCATGCCGTTCACAGGCCGACCGAACCGAGCCATCCGGTCCGAAGGCGTCCCGCAAAATCGCCAGCTTCTGCTCCACCGTCCAGCGCCGACGGCCCGACACGCGCCCTACGATCTCGACGCGACCAGTCATACGAGTGCTCATATGACCAGTCGTATGACTGCTCGTTCCGTCATCGTCGATATCGTCCATCGGCACCGCTCCACAAGAGAGCGGTAATCAGCCTATCCCAACGCCATCATGCAAGGCGGCCTTCACACCACGCTTACTTTCGGCCTGGTGGAACTCCGACTTCCGATGCATGGATCACCGTCAGATCGAGCGACGGGTACCTCTTCTGCTTCCCGATCGGCGGGTAGACGTGGATCCGCTTATACTGGATATCGAGGGTCACGCGCTCGACCTTGTCGTCATCGACCCTTACTTCGATACTATGCGTACCCGCACTCGGAGCCTCACGCATTTCGCTCTTTACGGTGTGGTCGCCGCTGCCAGCCAGTCGATCGACAACGGTTCGGACGACGAAGTGGGTGCCAAGATCCCTGGCGAGGCAATAGAGTTCGTAAATGTCGCTTTCTCGGTCACCGACGTGAACACAGCGATCCGGCTGCCCCAGCAGGGTGATCGATTGACGGAGATTATCGAGCCAGCGAACACTCTCCTTTGCTTCGATAGGGACCCGCGTCGGGTTGATCTTCCGCTTGAGTTGGGCAGTGCCCTTGAACTTATCGCGGTTCCAGAATTTGACCGCGGCCAGGCCGAGAGGAAGTCCTTCCTCGGTCACGACTAGGCTCGAATGCATCAGTATTCCGCATACCGCATGATGTCGAAGCCGGCCATTCTTGTCGCGGCCGCTGTTGACGCTTTTGGTGAAGCCGATGTCGTGCGGGTTCCGGCGCTGATAGGTGAACTCCGTCGTATCCTGAAGCACGAGGATCGGGCCTTCGGATACAGCATACCGCCCCTTGGTCGCCTCAAGGTGGCCCGCCAGGATATCCGCTTCCTCGACCTTTGGGTTGGAAAAGAACCGATATGCGGCTTTGGTACTTGCCCAGTCCTGACAGGCCAGAGGGATTGTTCCTCCCATTCTATCGCTCAGGCGGCAAAGCAAATCGCCGAACCGGCGCCCGAGACGGGCATCTCTGAATGCGGTCTCGTCGACCTCGCTGCGCGACCAGTGGTCACCCAGAAGCAGCAGTTTTTCGCTTTCGGCCTGCATCGCGCACCTCACGAGCACATCACGGTGCTCGTGAATGAATCATAACTGATTCATCCGATTCAACAATTTTCTCTTGGAGACCCGTAAGTGATTCAAATACTTATGGGTAATCGCAAGCCGGCGGGACCCGCCTTGCCGGGCGGGTGAACGACCGGTCTTGAGTGTGCTCTTATTTGCGCACTCAGGAGCGGTTGATGGGTCAGATAACGGTGTTTTCGGGACCGGAGCGGCGCCGTCGGTGGAGCGAGGAAGAGCGGGTTCAGATTCTGACCGAGGCATTCTCGCCCGGAGCCTGCGTGGCTGAGGTGGCGCGGCGGTATGATGTTTCGTCGGCGTTGATCTACACATGGCGGAACAAGCTACGGCAGGTGGTCACCGAGCCCGGGTTTGCCGAGGCAGTTGTCGTGGTTGGAGGTGATGCGCCGCCGCCGATCACACCGCCGGTGATTATCATCGAGTTGGCGCGCGGCAGCCGGGTGAACATCTTCGCATCGGCGTCGGCGACCCTTGCTGCAGCGGCGTTGAAGGCGCTGCGGTGATCCCTCCGGGCGCACGGGTGTGGATCGCGATGGGTCACACCGATATATGCGCAAGGGGATGCAGGGGCTGGCGCTGATGGTTCAGCAGAGCCTCAAGCGCGATCCCCATGGCGGCGATCTGTTCGTCTTTCGCGGCCGAGGCGGTTCGCTGGTCAAGATCATCTGGCACGACGGTATCGGCTGTCACTCTACGCCAAGCGGCTCGAGAAGGGGCGGTTCATCTGGCCCTCGGCGATGGACGGCGTAGTGTCGTTGACCAGTGCCCAGCTGGCCTGCCTGCTCGACGGCATCGACTGGCGCAACCCGCAGTATTCGTGGCGCCCGGCGAGCGCGGGATAGGGCGCGGATTTTCTTCGCAGGAGCCGCATTTTCGCCTTGCGCCGGGCGCCAGATGTTGATTCATTCCGGTCATGGAAGCTGCCGTTTCGCACCTGCCGGACGACGTTGAAGCGCTGAAGGCGCTGGTGGTTTCCGTGACCCGGCGCGCCACCGAAGCCGAGGCGGAACTTGCGGGCGCACGTGCCAAGGCTTCCGCCGACCAGGCCCTGATTGCACACCTCAAGCTGCAGATCGCCAAGCTGGGCCGCGAGCGCTTCGGCCCCCACTCGGAGCGCAGTCGCCGTCTGCTCGACCAGCTCGAGTTGCAGCTCGAAGAGCTTGAGGCCAGCGCCAGTGAAGATGACCTTGCCGCCGAGATGGCCGCCGCTAGGACGACGAACGTCGCCCCGTTCGAACGTAAGCGCCCCGCCAGGAAGCCGTTCCCCGAACACCTGCCGCGCGAGCGCCTCGTCATTGGCCGAACGGCACGAGGTGCGGTCGCTCTTCAACCGAGCCTTGTGAAGCTTGATGAGGTTCTCCGCCTGGCCGCGGGCGCAATAGAGCGTGTCGTAGATATGTTCGGCACTACCGGCCTTGAGCGAGGTGACGACGAAGCGGATATCGAGCCCCATCGTACTGGCTTCGATGCGGGCGACGACACGCCTGCCATTGTCGCCCCAGCTCTTGGCGGCATAACGGGTCTCGGCATAGCGGCGCAGCACCGGCTCCCATTGACCAAAAATAGCGAGAAAGCGGCGGTTTCAAGTTCACGACATTCGAGGCAAACCGCAAAAAGTTCTACACAGTTCCTGCACAGGTCAAAAATAGCCTATTTTTATCAACTATATCAGAAACTTATAAGTCACCGATATAATGGTTGGTTGTACAGGCTGCGAAACCCGAGCGCGACCACGATCGCCGCGCCGACTAGCGCCGGATCGTCGATCTGCAACTCCGGGCAAAGGCGAGCGAGCGCGCGAAGTGCGCAGGTCGCAGGCGAGCCAAGCGCAAATTCCGCCAGCTTGTCGACTATGTCTCTTGGATCGGGGTCGCCGTGATGGTCGTCGGAATCCAATGCCTGCTTAATCGCTTCGATTGTCCGTGCCATCGCGCCATGTTCGTCATGCGCATCGTGCTCAATGGCACCGACGCGGCCCCAGTCCACACCCCGGTCCAGTTCGGCCTCGATTGTAAGGGGCAACAGGCGGTCGGATCGCTCGGCCAGTCGGGAAAGACACGCCGGATTGAGGCGTTCCCCCAGAACCTGACGAACCTGGACAAGCAGTTCAGCATAAGTGCCCGCTCGTCCATGGCGCTGTTCTAGCTGCAAGGGATCCACCCAAGCGGCAAGGGTCGGAGACGGACACAACATCGGCATCATTTCTTCGACGCCGATTGGGCGGCTTGTGCGCCCCACCAGGTCCAGTGACATGTTCATGCGCCGGCTCGCCTCATGCGAGAGAAGTGCCGCAATCGCATCCGGGACCATCGACCAGTCCGAGAAAACCAGCGTCTTGGTCGCAGGGACAGGCTCTCCGAACGAAGGACGGGAAGGCGGAATCCACAGCGCACGATCAAGGCCGTATTGGAAGGCCGTGTCGGCGAGCGCGCGCATTCGTCCGTTGCGAAGTGGTATCTCAGCGAAGTTTTCGACTTGAGCCTTGTCGATGAAGTACGGCGCGCCGCCTTCCGGATCTTCGAGACGCTTGATGAGCTGATCGATCTCGACGAGCTCGCCGCTATCGAGACTTAGAGCGCGGACCATCGGTTCGAGAAGCGATGCTCCGCCCTGACCGAGCCGGCGCAGCCATTGCCCTTCGCCAGCAGTCTCGCTCTCGAGGAAGCTACCTTCCCCCAAGCTCCCGAGTAGCAAGCTCAAATATCGGAAGAAATTCTCGACATTCGCAATGTGCGCCCGCAGTACGGCGGCGTCGCGCCCATCAGGCACCCCGACCAGCCGCGCGCCAAGGGTGAAGGCGACTTCCACGCCAGTCCGCTCGTCGCGAAGGCGGATTCCCAACCAGCGGGTGACCTCGCTTAGCGGCACCGAACCAAGCGTCATTCTAGGCTGTGCTTTCGCGAACAGCGCCGCGGCATCATACCCCCGTTCGTTCGCAACGGTGATTGCGCGCATGAAACAGCTTACGCCGTCCGGTAATTCCAGGGATGGGGCTTTGCCTGCGATCTCGACTTCGAGCGCGATGGTATCCGTCAATTGCGTGCAATGAAGGTCGAGCGCGATCGCTGCGATTTTGATGCGCAGTTTCGGTTGTCGAAGTCGTTCTTCATGCGCGATTTCCTGTTCTCCGACATTGCGGCGGTCCACGGTCTGAACAACCTGCCGGACGATCCTGATTTGGCGATCGCTGCAGGAACCAAGCTCTGCGAGGAGCTGCTCGAGCCTTTGCAGGAAAGGTTTGGCCGCATCGCCGTTCGCTCCGCCTTTCGCTCCTGCGAGGTCAACGGGCTGGGCAACGAGATGCAGGCTGGACTTGTAACGGTTTTGTGCCGGTCAGCTGAGAGCATATTGCTCATTCAAGGAGACCGAAGAGATGATCAAACACGGAGAAGAGTTTCAGCGTGAAGCGGTGCGCATTGCACTGACCAGCAGTTTGCCGCGCAAGCGCGTTGCGGCCGATTTGGGCATCGGACTGTCAACGCTGACACGCTGGGTGAGTTTACATCGCAGGGAGGATTTACCCACCAGCCCCGATACCGATCTGGCACGCGAGAACGAGCAGCTTCGCCGGGAGAACCGTATCCTCAAGGAGGAGAGGGATATTCTAAAAAAGGCCACGCAGTTCTTTGCGAGCCAAAAACCGTGAGGTTCGCGTTCGTGGAGAGCTGGCGCCATGTCTGGCCGGTGGAGGTGATCTGCCGGGTTCTGCGTGTCAGCACCCGTGGCTACCGATCCTGGCGGTCTCGCCCGATCAGCCGGCGAGCGCGCATGGACATGAAGGTGTTGGCGCATATCCGGGAGCAGTACAGCCTGAGCCTTGGCAGTTACGGTCGTCCCCGTATGACGATGGAACTGAAGGAGGCAGGCCTCGATGTCGGCGAGCGTCGGGTTGGTCGACTGATGCGGATCAACTCGATCAAGCCGGTTCGTACCCGCAAACACAAGGTCACGACCGACAGCCAACATCGTCTGGGTGTCGCAGCGAACTGGCTCGATGGTGATTTTGATCTGCCCCCTTCTGAGTGGTCCAAAATTGATGATATTTTGGACGACGAAGGAGATATAGAATGCCGAGCAAGAAGCATCGCCCGGAAGAGATTATCGGCAAGCTACGTGAGGCGGAGGTTGTGCTTGCGCAGGGCGCCACGACCGCCGAGGCGTGTCGTCGGATCGCGATCAGCGAGCAGACCTATTATCGGTGGCGCAAGGAATATGGCGGCCTGAAGACCGATCAGGCGCGTCGGATGAAGGATCTGGAGAAGGAGAATGTGCGGCTTCGTCGTGCGATCTCGGACCTGACGCTGGACAAGCTGATCCTGCAGGAGGCTGCCCGGGGAAACTTCTGAGCCCCGCACGCCGCAGGCGCTGTATCGACCACATCAGAATGATGATGCCGGTGTCCGAGCGGCGGCTGTGCCGTGTGCTCGGGCAGCACCGATCGACGCAGCGCAAGGCGCCACGCGGGGCGGATGACGAAGCGGCCCTCACAGAGGATATCATCGCGCTGGCCCGGCAATATGGTCGTTATGGCTATCGCCGGGTGACGGCGTTGCTACGCAATGCGGGGTGGCATGTGAACCGCAAGCGGGTTGAGCGTATCTGGCGCCGCGAAGGGCTGAAGGTGCCACAAAGGCAGCCGAAGCGCGGGCGTCTGTGGCTGAACGACGGATCGTGCATCCGGCTGCGGCCAGAATATCCCGGCCATGTCTGGTCCTACGACTTCGTCGAGGGCCGGACGCACGATGGTCGCAAATACCGGATCCTGTCGATCATCGACGAGGCGAGCCGGGAGTGCCTGGCGTTGCCGGTGGCGCGTAAGCTCAAGAGCGACGACGTGCTCGCGGCACTGGCCGAGCTGTTCGTCACGCGTGGGCCGCCGGCGCATATCCGGTCGGACAACGTCCTAGGTCGGGAAGCAGCACTGGAAAATGACCAGCGGGTCTCGTTGCGCCGAGGGTGGTCGGCGCTGGTTGCGTTTTGATCCAGATGGCTTCCATCGTCAAGGAATGCGCTCTCGGCCATAGCAAACACAGGATCCAGCGTCCGCGCGGGGCGTGGTCCTCACCGTCCTGTAGCGCGACATTCTGGATGAGAAGTTGCGACAATCAAGGTGAGAAGCGATGATCGCGACGAGGGGCTGTTTGTCGTGTTTGATTGTCGCTGGCAAGCCCTATGTTGCGGGTTGATTGTCGCTGAGCGACATGGCTGTGTTTTTCGGCGTGGCGGATTTTGCCGGTCGGCCTGGGCCATGCTGTTTGCGATCGATGGCGGTGCGCCTGCGATAGCTCTCGACGTTCATTTCGAAGATGGTCGCATGATGGACGAGACGATCCACTGCGGCGAGCGTCATGGCTGGATCGGGGAAGACCTTGTTCCAGTCGCCGAAGGGCTGGTTGGCGGTGATAAGCAGCGAGCGCCGTTCGTATATGGCGCTGATCAGCTCGAACAGGACTGAGGTTTCGGCCTGATCCTTGGCGACATAGGCAAGATCGTCGAGGATGAGCAGATCGAACCTGTCGAGCCGGTTGATCGCATTTTCGAGGGCCAGTTCGCGGCGTGCGACCTGGAGCTTTTGGACGAGATCGGAGGTCCGGGCGAACAGCACCCGCCAGCCATTTTCGATGAGCGCCAGACCGATCGCCGAGGAGAGATGCGATTTGCCCCCGCCGGGTGGTCCGAACAGGATCAGATTGGCGCCGTTGCCGAGCCAGCCATCGCCTGCACAGATGGCCATAACCTGCGCCTTGGAGATCATCGGCACGGCATCGAAGTCGAACGTGTCGAGCGTCTTTCCGGGGAGCAACTTGGCTTCGGCGAGATGCCGCTCCCTGCGGCGTCGGTCGCGATCGGCGATCTCGTGTTCGGCGATAGTGGCAAGGAAGCGAGCTGCCGGCCAGCCTTCCTTGTCCGCCCGTTCCGCGAAGCTCGGCCACATCTGCTTGATCGTCGGAAGACGCAGCTCGTTGAGCATGAGGGTGAGCTTGGTGGTGTCGATTGCCTGGATCATGCTATTTCCTCCACGCGCTGGTCGAGCAGCGTTTCGTAGAGGGCGAGCGGAACCGCATCGATTCGTACTTCGGGCAACGAGGCCGGATCTGGTGCGAACCGGGCACGCAGCGTCGCCATCTCGGGCATACCGTTGGGCGAAGCGAGCAGGTCCGCGAGCACGCCAGCCAGTTCGGCCTCGCAGGCCCGTTCATGTGCCAGGCTGAGCAGTTCGACCATGGTCCGGCAGGCCATGCGATCGGCAAGCCGCTCGCGCAGCCGCTCGAACATCCGGGCATAAGCCTCACGCGGGAACAGCTGGTCGCGGTAGACCAGCCCCAGGAGCGCCATGGGTTTTCGCCGGAGCGCATGGATCACATGGCGGTAGTCGACGACATGACCATGCTTGCCGCTCGCTTCGGCGCGACCACGCGGCAGGGTGAACAGCGCGGTTCCGCCCAGGAAGAGATCTAGCCGGTCGTCGTAGAGACGCACCCGCAGCCGATGGCCGATCAGGCGCGAGGGAACGGTGTAGAAGACCTTGCGCAGCGTAAAACCGCCTGAGGACGTCACCGCGACCAGCATCTCCTCGTAATCGGTCGTCCTGGTTGCAGGCAGCGGCTGCAGCACGGCCCGCTCGGCATCGATGCGCCTGGCGTTCCTTGCATTTTTGCGCGCGACAATCTCGTCGATGAAGCGCCGGTAGGCGGTAAGATCGGCGAAGTCATTCGATCCGCGCAGCAGCAATGCATCGCGAACAGCGGCCTTCAGGTGAGCATGCGGGCTTTCGATCGCGCCGTTTTCGTGCGCCACGCCGCGATTGTTGCGGGTCGGCTGCATCCGGTAATGCGCACACAGCGCATCATAGCGGCGGGTGAGATCTTCCCTTGCATCGCGGGTGAAGTTGCGGAACGCGGCCGACAGGCTGTCGCTGCGATGCTCCCGCGGCGCACCGCCCAGCGTCCACAGCGCATTCTGCAATCCCTCGGCCAGCGCCACATGGCTTTCGCCGCCCAGGATCACATGAGCATGCTCGAAGCCCGAGCATGCGAGCCTGAAGTGATAGAGCAGGTGATCGAGCCTCTCACCGGCGATGGTGACGCCGAGGTCGCCCATGGCGGTAAAATCGGACAGGCCAAGCCGACCGGGTTCGTGTACCTGGCGGAAGATCACGTCGCGCTCGGGACCGCGCAGTGCTCGCCAGGCCCTGATACGCCGCTCCATCGTCCGCCGCACCCCATCGGGCAGTTCGGGATGCCGCCGCTGCATTTCTTCGAACACCGCAACGGCACGGATTCCAGGAGCCGCCTCCAGCAGCGGTACGATCTCGCTGTCGAAGATCTCCGCGAGCGGATCGGGACGCCGCCTTCCGCGCGCCGCCTTCTTCTGCGACGGCAAACGGGTGTCGCTCTCGATCCTGTATGCTGTTGCCGGGCTGAACGCGCAGGCAGCCGCCGCTGTCACCGGCGGCAGGGTTCGTCTCAATGTCATGTAAAGCCTCATCTGATGATCGTTGACGTGTCTGCCCGGCACAAGACGGCTCTCCCGAAAGGAAAAAGCCGTTCGATACCAGACACATCGCGATCACCCATAGCTTCCCCGCCAAGGCGAAAGACCATTTGCGTCCGGAGACCGAAATGCCTTCGGGCTACGCCCTCCGGCCTCCCGGTCCCCGGACGCGTTCTCATCCTGATTGTCGCGCCATTCTCATCTTGTTTGTCGCGCAGCACCGTCCTTAAAATGAGATGCGGATGCCAGATGGAAGGCCCGAACATTATCTACAGGGTCGCTATTGCGCCCTCACGGCACAGCAGAGAGGGGTCCTTCCATCTGGTGTCCGCCCGTTCGAGGAACGGGCGGTACTCGGTTCCCGTCTTGATGACGGCGTGAGCGACGCGCGCCATCTTGGCGCTCAGAGCGGTCATCGCCTTGCGGCGGCGATCAGGGTCGTTGGGATGTCCTTCCATGTAGCGACCGAGCTTGTCGCGAAAGCTGTTGTCGCGCTGGCGCGCTGCAACCTGTGCAGCCATCCAGAACGTCCGGCGCAGCCGGGCGTTACCATACTTCGAGAGCTTGGTCCGTCCACGGAAGGTGCCAGACTGACAGGTTGCAAGATCGAGCCCGCAGAACTTGAGGAACTGGCGATGGTGGGCAAACCTGCGAAGGTCGCCGGCCTCCGCGAGGATAGTCAGCGCGTTGATCGGCCCGATTCCAGGAATCATACGCAAGAGCTGATAATCGCGGTTGTCGCTGAGCAGGGCATGAGCGGTTCGCTCAATCTCGTCGCGTTGCCGGATCAGGCTTCGCGCTTGCGCGATGACCATGCGGAACATGGTGATCGCAACAGAATCCTCATCGACTGGCAGTGCGATGGATGCGCAGGCTGTCTCATAAATATCGTTGAGCAACCGTGCTTTGGAGACTTTGCGGCCAACAAGTGACCAGGCTTCGTGCGTGAAGGCCTCCTGGCCGAGCACTGTCATGCTACCGGGCGTCGGGAAGCGTTCAAGCAAGGCGAGGAACCAATCAGACCGGCTGTTGCCGGCGAAGCGCTCGATCTCAGGGAAGTACAGCGGCAGATAGTGGGTCAGGATCCGGTGCCATGTCTGGGTCTTGGCCTTGGAGATCGCCTCGTGGGTCTTCGACATCTCCTGAATATCGTTGATACCGGCGGCAAGCGGATCGACGTAGCGCTGGGTGGCGCCGATCCGAAGCATATGCAAGATCACCTGGGCATCTTTGGAATCGTTCTTGTCCCAGCCATTGTGCAGCGCCTCGCGGGTCCGCGCCAGAGCGACGGACGAAATAAGACGCAACTCGAAACCAGCACTCAGGAGGCGATGCGCCAATGTCCGATGATAGTTGCCGGTCGCCTCGAAGCCGACGGTAATAGGCCTGCCTATGTCAGCCAGGTCGGATGCCAAGCGGTCGTAATCGGCCTTCGTCGCCATCACTGTCTTACGCCGTCGCCGTCCGCCCTCCGGGCGTTCGATGAGAACCTCCTGACGGTGCTTTGACATATCGATAGCTACCAGCACGGCGTCAGCGAGAGTAGGATTACGCTTGGTCATGGTCGGTCAGTCTCCAAAGTGTTGAGTCGACAACTTCACTTTAGAGACCCGCTGGCCGGTCATGGCCGCCGTGATGAAGCCTGCGGGCGCTACGCGCCCTTGTCTCCATCACGGCGAACGCTGCCTTTGAGGGGCAGCTTCCCAATGTGCTACGGCCCGGAGTTTATCGCGACGGCGGTGCAGCAATGGCTCGCCCAGATCGGCGTGAAGACGCTGTATATCACGCCCGGATCGCCATGGGAGAATGGCTATTGTGAAAGCTTCAACGGATCCCTGCGCGATGAGCTGCTCAACGGCGAGATCTTCTACTCGCTCGCGGAGGCCCGGATCCTGATCGAGGCTTGGCGGCGGCATTACAACACCGTCCGGCCGCACAGCTCGCTGGGATATCGACCACCGGCGCCGGAGGCCGTTCCATCGCCAGTGTCGCCCGCCGGTTCCGCTTCGCTCCACCTGCGGCCAACACTGGCGATGGACGCGTCAATGCACTAACAATCCCAGCGGACCACTCGGTGGGGGCCGGTCAAGTCACGGACGGGTGCGCGGTTGCTGCAGCGCCTGCCCGGTGGCTATGCGTTGACTCCCCTTGGAGAGACTGTGCTGGGCAACGCCGAACGCGTGGAAGCAGAGGTCCTGGCCGCCGAACGCACCATCACCGGCAAGGACGTGGCGCTCGAAGGCCTAGTCAGGCTGACCACGGTCGACACGCTTGCAGCGCGGATCGTCACCCCGGCGCTCGTTGCCCTGCAAGCCAAGCATCCGGGCATCGTTGTCGAACTGGTTCCCGACACGCGTTCGCTCAGCCTGTCCAAGCGGGAGGCCGATATCGCGCTGCGCATGTCTCGCTTCGAGGGGAACGAGGTGGTAGCCCGACGCGTCGGCGCGCTCGCCATGGGACTGTACTCAGCCCCGGATATGGCCCGGCCCATTGAGGAGGGGCAAGCCCGCCTCGTAACGGTGCTCGACGATCAGGCGCATTTGCCGGAGGCCAAATGGCTGCGGGATGCCTTCCCCGATGCGCTTATCGGTTTTCGCTCCAACAGCCGCGAAGTGCAGGTTCACGCGACTCTTGCAGGGGCCGGGGTTGCGGCGCTCGCCCGCTATCGTGCCGATGGGGAGCCCGGGCTAATTCGCCTGTACCCGACAGACCTGACCTTGTTCGAGACATCTGGATAGGTGTGCATGTGGACATGCGCCACATGCCGAGAGTGCGGGCAGTGACCGATACAGTTGTCGAAGCACTGCGGAAAAACGCCGCGATTCTCAATCCGGGTCACTGAACCCTAGGTGTTGATAGAGCAAGACAGGCTCGAGCACACGCTGGAGCCAGCTTTTCGTCGCAATACCTTGATCAACCGTCGCCGGATCCGCTGCTACCTAGAGAGCTACCTAGCGATCTGCGAGCGGAAATCCGGTTGGCCCAAGGGCCATTTAATACGTTGAAATATATGGAGAAATTGGTGGACGCACTTGGGCTCGAACCAAGGACCCGCTGATTAAGAGTCAGCTGCTCTACCAACTGAGCTATGCGTCCACGCTACCTGCCTTGAGGGCCTTGCGGCCCCGCCGATTCGGCGGCGGAGCGGCCCGTATAACGTCTGTTTCGCGGATGAGAAGAGGAAACTTTCAACAATTTCAGGAGAAAGATCCCGGCTTCTGATTCCAGCGGTTTACCGCCATTATCGAGCCGATGCAGATCATGTTCGTCAGCATCGACGTGCCGCCATGGCTCATGAAGGGTAGCGGAATGCCAACGACCGGGGCGAGCCCCATGACCATCATCAGGTTGATCGCGACGTAGAAGAATACGGTGGCCGTCATGCCTGCCGCCAGCAGGCTGGCGAACCGGTCGGGCGACCTGCGCGCGACCGACAGGCTCCAGAACAGCACGATGCCGAAGACGGCGATCACGAAGAAGCCGCCGATCATGCCCCATTCCTCGGCCATGGTGGCGAAGACGAAGTCGGTATGGGGCTCGGGCAGGTACTGCAGGTGGCTTTGCGAACCGTTGCCGAAGCCCTTGCCGAAGATGCCGCCCGATCCGATGGCGATCTTGGACTGGGTGATGTGATAGCCCGTCCCCAGCGGATCTTCCTCGGGATTGAGGAAGGTCAGCACGCGGTTGCGCTGGTAGCCGTGCAGCAGCGTGAAGAACGCGATGGGAATGGTGATCATGACCGCCACGCCGGCGCTCACGAACCACCACAAGGGCAGGCCGGCCAGGAACATGATGATCGCGCCGCCAAAGCAGATTGCCAGTGCGGTGCCCAGGTCGGGCTGCAGGATCACCAGAAAGGCCGGAATGCCGATCAACACCCCCGCAGGCACGAGGCCGCGCCAGCTTCCGATCATCGAGGCGGGAAGCGACTCGTAGAACTTGGCGAGGACCAGCACGATCGCGGGCTTCATCAGTTCGGAGGGTTGCAGCGTCATGAAACCCAGATTCAGCCAGCGCTGGCTACCGCCGCCCATGGCCCCGATTGTCTCCACCAGCACCAGCAGCACGATGATGCCGCCGTAAATCGGATAGGCCGCCTGCCGGAACAGGTTGCGGCTGAAGCGCGAGATCACGATCGCCATGACCAGGAACACGAGAAACCGGATCACGTGGCTCAGGGCATAGGGCTGCAGGTGTCCGCCGGCCGCGGAGTAAAGCACCGCCCCGCCCAGACAGACGAGAGCGAAGAGCGGGATGAGCATCTGCCAGGGCTGGCGCGCGACCGCGTCGGGGACGACGGAACGGTTCATTGCGTCCCCCCGTTCGTATTCGTGCGGCTGTCGGAATTCGCTCGCGGGCCGGGATTTTCGGCGGCGCCGGCCTCGGCGCTGCCGGTTGCCACCGGTTCGGGGCGCGGCGACTGCGCCTCGCGCACTATGGGCTGGCTCTCATTCTGGTCTTCTTCCGATTCGCGGACTTTGCGGCTTTCCTCATCGGCCGACACCTTGGGCGCGGTCACGCCGTACTGGGCGACGTAGGACTGGTAGCGCGCATCGAGCCGCTCCTTGGCAGTGCCGCCCCATTCCTTCTCGAATGCGTGCAGCTTTTCGAGCGCGAGATCGGGATCCCACAAGTAGGTCATGACATCGCGCGCGACAGGATAGGCCGCGCCCGAACCGCCGCCGTGCTCTATCACGACCGCGCAGGCATAGCGCGGGTTGTCGAAGGGCGCGAAGCAGATGAAGTGGCCATGGTCGCGGTACTTCCAAGGGCCGCTCTTGCCGCTGCTGACGTTGAGGCCGACCACTTGCGCGGTGCCGGTCTTGCCTGCGAGCTTGACGTCATCGATGGGCAGGGCGGCGCGGTGCGCGGTGCCCGGTCCATTGACGACGTCCGACATGGCCTGGTGCACGAAGTCGATGTGCTCCTGGGGAATGCCGAGAGAGGGAACGCGTTCGTTCTCGTGGCCGTAGAGCAGGCGCGGCATAAGGACCTTGCCGCTGGCTATGCGCGAGGCCATGACCGCCTGCTGCAAGGGGTTCACGAGGAAGTATCCCTGACCGATCGTGGCATTGACCGTGTCGAAGGTCTGCCATTCCTTGCCGTACTTCTTCAGCTTCCAGCTCGGGTCCGGGACGGTGCCGTAGGACTGCCCCACTACCGGCAGGTCGAACTCCTGGCCCAGACCCAGCCTGCGCGCCATCGCTGCAATCGGATCCATCCCGATACGCTGGGCGAAGTGATAGAAATAGACGTCGCAGCTCTGGTAGATGCCCTTGGCCATGTTGACCTGGCCGTGGCCGCGCCGGTTCCAGCAGTGGAACACGCGATTGCCCACCCTCAGGCCGCCGCTGCAGAAGACGCTTTCCTCAGGATCGAGCCCGGCTTCCATGAAGGAGAGCGCCACCATCGGCTTTACCGTCGAACCGGGTGGATAAAGACCGCGCAGGACCTTGTTGCGCAGCGGAACATGATCGTCGTCCGCCAGCATCTTCCATTCCAGGCGGCCGATTCCGTCCGAGAAGCTGTTCGGGTCGAAGCTGGGCATCGAGGCCATCGCGAGAACGTCGCCCGAGTGGCAGTCCATTACTACCACGGCGCCCGATTCCACGCCGATGCGCCGCGCCGCGTAGTCCTGCAATCCGCTGTCGATGGTTAGCTTGATCGTCTTGCCGGGCACGTCCTCGCGCGTGTCGAGATCGCGTACAATCCGGCCCGAGGCCGTCACCTCGACGCGGCGGGCACCGGGCTTGCCGCGCAATTCGTGCTCGAAGATCTTTTCCAGCCCGTCCTTGCCGACCTTGTAGCCCGGCGTGATCAGGATGGGATCGTGGTCCTTCTCGTACTCCTCGGCCGAGGCCGCGCCGACATAGCCGACGAGGTGGCCTACCGACGGTCCGGTCGGATAGTCGCGCGAGTAGCCGCGCTGGGTGACGACGCCGGGCAGGTCGGGCAGCCTGACGCTGACCGCGGCAAAGCGCTCCCAGTCGAGGTTGGAGGCGACTTCGACCGGCGCGAAGCCGCGCGCCTTGTCGAGCTTGTCCTCGAGGTCCTGCATGTCGACGGGTGACAGCTCGAGGAGCTTGCCCAGCTGTGCGATGGTGCGTGCGCTGTCCTGCATGCGCTCGGGAATGACGTCGACGCGAAAGTCGGCGCGGTTCGAGGCAAGCGGGGTCCCACGGCGATCGAGGATCCAGCCGCGCCGCGGCGGGATCAGCGACAGGTTTACGCGATTGCTCTCAGCTTCGAGCTTGTACTTCTCGTTCTGCGCTACCGCGAGATAGCTCATGCGCGCGGCCAGCAATACGCCGATGCCGCCCTGCACAGTGCCGAGAACCACGGTGCGGCGGTCGAAGCTGTTGCGCAAGGTGGCCATGCTGACATGGCGCTTGAAGTTGAACTTGAATTTGAACTTCATTTGAGGACCATCAACGGCGTAAGCCGGATCCGGTCGATCTTCGCAACGATAAGTCCGACGAGCGGGTATGAGAGCACTGAAATCACGATCTGCGGCACAATAACATGAATCGGGGCAGCGGCGCCGGCGATGTTCACGAGGGCGAGGCTGAGTACGATATAGGCGACGATCAGCCCGATCGCTACCAGCCACTCGGTCACAAAATTGCGCCAGGGCAGCCGGGTTTCGATCACTTCGAGGACGATGGCCGAAAGCGACCAGAGCAGTACGGCCGAGCCGAAGGGCTGGCCCGAGAACAGGTCGTCGAACAGGCCGAGCGGCAGGCCGGCCCAGATCGGGAGCAGGCCGGGTCGCAGCTGCTGCCAGGAAATGAAGAACAGGAAGCCGAGCGGTGGCAGGACCGGCGCCGAGGCGATCATCGCCCAGCCCGGCACCACCGATGCCAGCATGATCGAGATCCAGGGCAGGGTCAGCGCCACCAGGGGCGAGGGAGCGCGATTGATTCGCGGACCGGTCGCAGCGCTGCGTCGCGGTCCCATCATTCGGCGAACGTCTCGCTGTTTTCCCGGGCCGGGGGCGGAGGCTTGGGCGTCCAGACCTTCTCGACCATGACGTAGTCCGTGTCCGACGGATTGCTGAGCACGCGCGCGACCGCGCCGTCACGCACGATCTCTGTCAGGATCGCCATCGGCGTGCCCGGGCGATAGAGGCCGCCAGAGCCCGATGTGACCATGACATCGCCCTTTTTGAGCGGGTTGATGCCAAGGTTGATCAGGCGGATGCGCAAGGTGCCGTCGCCGTTGCCCTGCGCAAAGGCGGGAACGCCGTCGGTAGAGCGGCGGACCGGCACGAGGCTCTCGGTATCGGTGATGAGCAGGACCCGCGAGGTCGAAGCGCCGACTTCGAGGATGCGCCCGACGAGGCCCAGCTTCGAGCGGATCGGCATGCCCTTGGTCAGGCCCTTGTCGCGTCCGGCATCGAGCGTGGCATAGCGCCGCGTGCTGCCGCTGGTCGAACTGGTCAGGCGCGCGGTGGCGACCGCGCCTTCGTCCGATCGCGTCAGGTCCAGCAGCTGCTTGAGGCGCCTGTTCTCGGCGCGGATGGCATCGGCCTCGACAAGGCGCACCTTGGCCTCGGCCAGCTCGCGTTCGAGACGAGCATGCTCACTGCCGAACTTGAAGAAGCCGGCAATATCGCTGAAGACGGTCTTCGATACCGTGCGTCCCGCAGCCGTTGCCTTCGCCGCCGGTTCGGTGACGTCTGCAGCCGCACCGCGCAGGCCCGAGAAAGCGCCGGGATTGGCGATGGAGATGACGACGAGTCCCAATCCCACCACGGCGCCGATCGCACCTGCGATGTAGCTGAGGAACGTCGAGTATTGCGCTCTGCGGGAAAAGCCGGAGCGCCGGTTTGCTGGCGGCGCCATGCGCCTTGCACTCCTTCATCGAACGGCCCCGCATCGTGCGCCGGGGCCGCCCGCTTGCGACAGATCAGGCGGACATCAGTACGCCGCGGTAGATCGGGTCTTCCATCGCGCGGCCGGTGCCGAGTGCGACGCAGGACAGCGGATCCTCGGCGACGCTGACAGGCAGGCCGGTTTCCTCGCGAAGGTAGTCGTCGAGTCCCTGGATCAGCGCGCCGCCGCCGGTCAGGACGATGCCCTGATCGACGATGTCGGCTGCCAGTTCGGGGGCGGTATTCTCAAGCGCGATGCGCACGCCCTCGATGATCGCACCGATCGGTTCGGCCAGCGCTTCGGCCACGTTGGCCTGGCTGATCGTGATTTCCTTGGGCACGCCGTTGACGAGGTCGCGGCCCTTGATGTGGATGGTTTCGCCGATGCCGTCTTCGGGCGTGATGGCGATGCCGTAATCCTTCTTGATGCGCTCTGCCGTGGCGTCGCCGATCAGCAGGTTATGGTGACGGCGCACATAGGAGACGATCGATTCGTCCATCTTGTCGCCGCCGACGCGCACCGAAGTGGTGTAGGCGAGGCCGCGCAGCGAAAGGACGGCGACTTCGGTGGTGCCGCCGCCAATGTCGACGACCATCGAGCCGACCGGCTCGGTCACCGGCATGTCGGCGCCGATGGCTGCGGCCATCGGTTCGAGAATCAGGTAGACCTGGCTGGCGCCGGCATTCGAGGCCGCGTCGCGAATCGCGCGGCGTTCGACCGAGGTCGAGCCCGAGGGAACGCAGATCACGATTTCCGGATAGCGGAACAGGTTCTTCTTGCCATGCACCTTGCGGATGAAGTGCTTGATCATCTCTTCCGCGATTTCGATGTCGGCGATGACGCCGTCGCGCAAGGGACGGATGGCCTCGATGTTGTCGGGAGTCTTGCCCATCATCATCTTGGCGTCATCGCCCACGGCCTTGACCTTCTTGACGCCGTTGAGCGTCTCGATGGCCACGACCGACGGTTCGTTCAGCACGATTCCACGGTCCTGTACGTAGACGAGCGTATTGGCGGTCCCGAGGTCGATCGCCATATTCTGGGAGCCGAGTTTGAAGAATCGCGAGAAGGGCGAGGCCATCAGTTATCCGTCGTTTTTCCAGTCATTTGTCGATCACTGCTGGGATCGGATGACAGGCTTGTTGGCATGGAAGGTGGTCCCTTAACCCATCGATTCGGGAAACGCCAAAATTTTGTGTCGAATTGTAGTGGGATTCTTTGGGCGTCCGTCTCGAATTGACGGCGTTTCACCGCTAGAAATGGCCCATGCCCACAATTCGCCGCCTGCCCGAACATCTCGTCAACCGGATTGCGGCGGGTGAAGTTGTCGAACGACCGGCCTCTGCGCTCAAGGAACTCGTTGAAAATGCTATAGATGCCGGGGCCAGTCAGGTGACCGTGCGGATCGCGTCGGGCGGGCTCGACATGATCGAAGTCACCGATGACGGCTGCGGGATGCGGCCCGACGAAATCGCCCTGGCGCTCGAACGCCACGCGACCTCGAAATTGCCGGACGAGCATATCGAGCAGGTTTCGACTCTGGGATTTCGCGGCGAGGCGCTTCCCTCGATCGGATCGGTTGCCCGGCTGACGATAGAGAGTCGCCCGCGCGACGCCGCCGAGGGCTGGAAGCGAATCGTCGATCACGGCGAAGTCGCCGCCGACGGCCCGGCCGCGCTGCCGCCCGGTACCCGGATCAGGGTGGAAAACCTCTTCGGCAAGGTTCCCGCGCGCCGCAAGTTCCTGCGCACCCCGCGTTCGGAATATGCCGCCTGTCAGGACGTCGTGCGCCGCCTGGCGATGGCCCGGCCAGATGTCGGCTTCGTGATGGAGCATGACGGCAGGCGCGTGGTCGCGGTGCAGCCTCGCGAGGAACTGGCTTCGCGCGTCGCCCGCCTGGTCGCCCGTGAACTGGCCGATGACGGCGTGGTGATCGAGGCCGAGCGCGGAACCGCCAGGCTTACCGGGGTCGCCGGGCTGCCCACCTTCAATCGCGGCGTTGCCGATCACCAGTACCTTTTCGTCAATGGCAGGCCGGTGAAGGACCGCCTGCTGGTCGGCGCGGTACGCGGCGCCTATTCGGACATGCTGGCGCGCGACCGTCACGCGGTACTCGCCCTGTTCCTCGAGATTCCGCCCGAGGAGGTCGACGTCAACGTCCATCCCGCCAAGACCGAAGTGCGTTTTCGTGATCCCGCCTTCGTGCGCGGTTTCCTCGTGGGGGCCCTGCGCCATGCGCTTGAGGGGGCGGGACAAAAGAGCGCGCAGCCGCCATCGGCATCGGCAATGGGCAACTGGCAGGTCGAGCCGGCCGCACCCGTAGTTCCGGAGCCGGCTCCCGCTCTCGGCTCGCTCTTTGCCCGGCAATATTCCGCGCCGCGCACCGGCTTTTCCGGATCGCGCCTGTCCGAGGCGGGCACGGCCTGGAAATCCTACGAGGCCGAGGTCATGGCACCGCCTGCCGCCCGCGCCGAGCAGGCCGGCGATGAGCCCGACGAGGCGCTGCACTATCCGCTCGGCGTGGCACGCGGACAAGTTTCCGGGACCTACATCGTGGCCGAGGCGCAAGACGGGCTGGTCATCGTCGACCAGCACGCCGCGCATGAACGACTGGTGCTGGAGCGGCTCAAGGCGGCAGGGGCGGAGGATGCCATGGTGCGCAGCCAGGCGCTGTTGCTTCCCGAAGTCGTCGAACTGGAAGAAGTCGCCTGCGATGCGCTGGAGGACAGGATCGACGACATGGCCCGCTTCGGCCTTGTGCTGGAGCGATTCGGCCCGGCGGCCATGCTGGTGCGCGCAGTCCCCTCGGTGCTTGGCAAGACCGACGTCCAGGGCCTGCTGCGCGATCTGGCCGACGACCTTGCAAAGAACGGCGATGCGCTGCTGCTGGGCGAAAAGCTCGATCTCGTGCTGGCGACGATGGCCTGCCACGGTTCGGTCCGCGCGGGCCGTTCGCTGACGGTCGCGGAAATGAACGCCCTGCTGCGCGAGATGGAACGCACGCCGCGCTCGGGCCAATGCAACCATGGACGCCCTACGTGGGTTAAGCTTGCTCATCAGGATATCGAGAAGCTGTTCGGACGAAAATGATGCGCAAGACATTGGCTGTTCTGGTTTTCCTCTCGCTCCTCGCCGGTTGCGAGGAGAAGGATCCACAAGAGGAAGCCGCGCAGGACGCCAAGGACATCGCCATGGTCGAGCGCATGAGCCGCGAGCCGTTCAAGCCCATCGTTCCCGATGCGATTACCTCGGTCGATATCGATCGCTATGGCCTCGATCGACCGGGCTGTTTCTTCCGCAAGACTGAGAAAGTCGGGAGCGCAGGCAGCGCTGGCGACAGGCCGGATCCGATCTTCTTCGGTGACAGCGTCGACGGTTTCCTGCGCATCAAGGGCGATCTCAAGCGCTTTGCGGCCAAGACGCAGAGTGCGGAACTGCCCGGCGGTGCGCGCGCGACGTACATCGGGTTGTCGAGCTGGCTGGACATCGTCCGGCTGCCCGACTCGGGAACCGGAGCGGACGGGAATGTCTGGCCGGCCCGCCTGATCCTGCACGATTCGCAGGAACGGGTGGCCTTCATGGCAGACGGCACGGTCGACTGCAGCGCCTGACCGCGCGGTTTTCCCGGCGCCGCGGCGGGGATCAGATCCCCGAAGACACGGCTTTTGCGAACATCCAAAGGCCCATCCCGATCATGAACAGGTTCTCTGTGAGCGAAACGAAGCCGAGCGGGACATTGCCCGAACCGCCGACGCACGCGCACTTGAGTTCGCGCTTCTGGACATAGACCGCGTAATAGACCGAGGCTGCGCCAACCGAGCCGATGAACAGGGCGATGGGAATGGAAATCCACGGCAGCACGTGCGCCGTCATCAGTGCGCCTGCCACCCATTCGAGCACGGGGTAGGCATAGGCATAGGGGATCCAGCGCCGCGCCAGCAGGTCATAGCCCAGGAACATCGTCGAGAATTGCTCGACATCCTGCAGCTTGAGCATGGCCAGCAGCATCATCGAGATCGAAACGAACCATTCCATCGGCAGGACTGCCAGGACCGTTCCGAGCGAGGCCCAGCTCGCAGCAAGTGCCAGCACGGCGGCCGTGGCAAAGATCGCGATGACCGGCTTGTAGCTCTTTTCGTCGGGATCGCGGACCTTTTCCCCGAAGAACTTGCGCAGCTCCTGGTAGCCGCCGATGCGTTGCCCGGCGATAAAAGTCTGCGGCGTCGTCTCGACCTCATGCCGGGCCTTGAACGCATCGGTTTGCTCGCGCGTCTCGAGCCATCGGTCGTCGATCCGGTAGCCATGTCTTTCGAGCAGATGCTTGGACTTCAGCCCGAAGGGGCAGATGTGCTTCTCCATCACCATGCGATAGAGAACGGCGGACTTGTTGGGATCGATCATGGCTGTGCAGTTTCGTCTGGAATTTCAGGTGAACCTGGCTTTTGCGGCCTCGAAACGGCGTCCCGGGTCGGGGATGATGCGGTACCGCGCGACGATCATGCTGAACACGCCGAAAAGGATCAGGCCGGCGGCCACCGCAAGGTAAAGCGGCGCAATGTCGCGCAGGTCGGTTATGGCATCGCCGAGCGATAGCGCCTCGCGGCTGCTTTCCAGCCAGCCCGAGCGGATCAGCGACCAGCCCATGACAAGGAAGACGAGACCTCGGGTGAAATAGCCGGCACGGCCCAGCCAGCAGGTGTAGCCCGGCGCGCGGGCCGATACCCGTTTCATGAAGCCGAGGGTAATAGCTTCCTTGATCTGGAACAGTGCCGCCGCGACCAGGCCAACGCCGACCACTCCAAGGGCCACGCTGCCAAGGTCGTAAGTGAGGGCGGTCGCGGCCATGTCCTGTGTGCGGCTGTCCGCGTGGGCCTTGCTTCCCATCGCGAAGCGGAGCGCGGTCCACGACAGGCCGAGGTAGATCGCGAAGCTGCACATGTGGCCGATGCGCACGGCAATGCCCTTCGCATCGCTACCATGGCGTTCGGTGTCGAGTACCGCGGTCGAAAGCCGGAAAAGGGCATAGCCGATAAGGCCGAGGGCGGAGATGAACAGGACGGCAGTGCCGCCGGGGATCTCGTGGATATATTCCATCGCCCCGGCCTGGCCCTGCTTTACGGCCGAAGAGCCCGCCGAGGATATGGCGAGATAGCCGAGCAGGGCATAGACCAGCCCCCGCGCAAAGTAGCCCAGCCTTGCCAGCCAGACGAGTTTTTCAGATTTGTCGACCATTCCCGGTGCGCTCCTGTCGCCCTCGCAACAGCAACGCACCGTATGGACAATGGTGCCCCTTTGCGGGGCGAACCGTGCTCAGACGTTGAACTTGAAGTGCATTACGTCGCCGTCATGCACGACGTATTCCTTGCCTTCCTGGCGCAGTTTTCCGGATTCCTTGGCGCCGCTTTCACCATTGCATGCGACGTAGTCGTCATAGGCGATGGTTTCGGCGCGGATGAAGCCGCGCTGCATGTCGGAGTGGATCTCGCCCGCGGCCTCGGGAGCCTTGGCGCCCTTGTGCACGGTCCATGCGCGCGCTTCCTTGGGGCCGACGGTGAAGAAGGTGAGCAGGTCGAGCAGTTCGTAGCCGGCGCGGATGATGCGCGCGAGGCCGGTTTCGTGCAGGCCCATTTCCTCGAGGAAGACCATGCGCTCGTCCACTTCCATGCCCACGAGTTCGGCCTCGATGGCGGCAGAGACGATGACCGCGGTGGCATTCTCGGCGGCGGCTTTCTCGAAGACGCGCTGCGAGAACGCGTTGCCTTCGGCTGCCGATTCCTCTTCGACGTTGCAGACGTAAAGGACGGGCTTTGCGGTCAGCAATTGGGCCTGCCGGAAGACGCGGGCTTCCTCGTCGTCCTTGGGCTGGGTGAGGCGCGCAGGCTTGCCTTCGCGCAGCAGTTCGAGCGCCTGGCCGAGAACCGAAGCGGCAATCTTCGATTCCTTGTCGCCGCCGGTGGCGCGCTTTTGTGCGGCAGGAACGCGCTTCTCGAGGCTCTCGAGATCGGAAAGCAGGAGTTCGGTTTCGACAGTTTCGGCATCGGCCAGCGGATCGACCTTGTTGTCGACGTGCTGGATGTCGTCGTTCTCGAAACAGCGCAGGACATGGATGATCGCGTCGACTTCGCGGATGTTGCCGAGGAACTGGTTGCCGAGGCCTTCACCCTTTGATGCGCCGCGCACGAGCCCGGCAATGTCGACGAAGGAAAGCTGGGTCGGGATGATCTTGGCCGAACCGGCAATCGCGGCCAGCTTGTCGAGGCGCGGGTCGGGCACGCCGACCTGGCCGACATTGGGCTCGATGGTGCAGAAGGGATAATTGGCTGCCTGAGCGGCCTGCGTCTCTGTGAGCGCATTGAACAAGGTCGACTTGCCGACATTGGGCAGGCCCACGATCCCGCAACGGAAACCCATGTTTTACTCCGAATGAAAATTTCGCCGCCCATAGCGGTCAGGATCGGTCTTGACCAGTTTCACCTAATCTTCACCCCCCGCGACTATCGCTGCCGGGCATGAAACATGCGATCCGTCTGACCCTGCCGCTGGCCGCCGCCCTCCTCCTCGCCGGTTGCGGTGCAAGCCCGGAAGAGCGCCTGACCCGGGCCGAGCAGGCTTATTCCGCGCACAACTATTCCGCCGCGCGCGTCGATCTCGCCAGTGTCATCCAGGAAGCGCCGGAAAACGCCAGGGCGCTGGAATTGCTGGCACGTACCTACATTGACCTGGCGGACCCGGTGTCTGCCGGCAGCATGCTCGAACGTCTGGGCAGGCTGGGCAAGCTGCCCGCCGATGCAGGGGTACTGCAGGGCAATGTCGACCTGATGCTGGGCCATTACGACAAGGCACTTGCCGCAGTCGACGGCGACGGTTCGGCGCAGGCCTACAGGGTGAGGGCGCTTGCGCATATCGGGGCCGGCGATACCGCCAAGGCTGCCCAGGCTTTCGCGGCCGGAGAGAAGGCGCCGGGAAGCAAGGGGCGCCTGCTGGCCGACTACGCCAGCTTCCAGCTCGACAGCGGCAATGAGGCAGAGGCGCGGCGGCTTGCCGCTCTTGCTGCGCTGGAAAAGCCGCGCCCGCTCAATTCCTACCTCACCAGCGCCGACCTGCTCGCGACCGACAATAACCTCGACAAGGCACTCGCCGTCTTCGAAGCCGGGCTCAAGGCCTATCCCGAAAGCCGCGCGGCCCTGCTCGGCAAGATCAGGGTGCTCGATGCGCTGGGCAAGAACGAGGCGGTCAGGCCGCTTGTCGCCAAGGCGCTGGCCGACAACCCTGGCGATCTCGACCTTGCCTACTTCGATGCCCGGCTCGATGCGCTCGCCGGCAAGTGGCGTTCGGTTCGGGACAAGCTGCAGCCGCGCGAGAGCGTGCTTGAGCAGCAACCGCAGGCCAATGCGCTCTACGCCAAGGCGCTGCTCGAACTGGGACAGGGCGAGCAGGCGAGGGCGCGGCTGACTTCGCAGTTGCTGCGCGAGCCGGACAACCGGCAGGTCCGCCTGCTGCTAGGCCAGGCGGAGCTTGCGCTGGGCGATGCATCCGATGCGGTGGAGACGCTCGAGCCTTTCGCCGGCCTGACGGATGCGACGAACGAGGAACTCTCATCGCTTGCCAAGGCCTACAAGGCGGCCGGCCGGTCCGATGCGGCAGCCATGGTGCAAAAGGCGCGCGAAGCGGCCGGGGCCCGGATTGTGTCGCGGCTGGCCTCGGCGGACAAGGCAATGCGCAACAAGGATTGGCAGACTGCCATTGGCGATTACGAGACGATCCTGCGCCAGACCGACGGTAACAACGTTCTCGTGCTCAACAACCTCGCCTTCGCCTACAGCCAAGTCGGCGCTGAGGCCAAAGCCCTGACCTTCGCGGAAAGGGCGCTCAAGCTGGCACCGGACAATGCCTCGGTCATGGATACGGCGGGATGGTTGCTGCACAGCACGGGCAAGGACCGCAAGCGCGGACTGGCCCTTATCGAGCAGGCTGCCCGCAAGGCGCCGGACAACGCCACCATTGCCGGTCATCTGGCGCAGGTTCGCAAGAGTTGAACGCAGACAAGGCCCCTCCCGCGGTTTGCGGAAGGAGCCTTGTCGGAACACCTCGGGGAGCTAGACCGAGGTTGGCTGGACCTGCCTGTCAGGCCGTGGCGAGATGGGCTTTGCCACGGCGCGGGCGCCTGCGTGCGAACGCAAGACCGGCGAGTCCAAGACCGAGAATTCCGATTGTGCCGGGTTCGGGGACCGGCGTACCGCCCGAGGAGCTCGAGCTGCTGCTGATGGTGCCCGAACCGCTGGCCGACGTGATGTTGCCTGCGCCAGAGATCGACTGATAGCGCGCGAAGAAGTCCGAGAGCGTGATCGATTCCGGGGCTGCATCGAAGCCGAGGGTCAGCGAACCGGTGCCGGTGTCGCCGGTGAGGACGCCGCCCGAGTTGCCGGCGCAAGAATTGCTGTCACCACCCTTGAAGCAGACGTCGACGGTGCCGATCCCGTTCGGGTAATTGCTGCTGAGCACCGAGTAGGAAAAGGCGCCGGTGCTGCTGGCATCGACAATGCCGGGATCGACGTCGAAAGCGAAGCTCGAAACGCGCGAATCGAGGCCTCCGCTCGTCGTGTTGCTGACGCTGTAGTCGAAGACGTAGCCGGTCGAGGTGATGCCGGTCAGCGTGAAGGTCGCCGAGGATGTCAGCCCGTCGATTGTCGTGCCGCCGGAAAAGCCGTCGAAGTTGACCGTGAAGGAATCTCCGATGCTATTCGAATCGAGTGTGATCGCGTCGGCCCAGGCCGGTGCGGCAAGTGTCAGGCTGGCCAATGCTGCCAGGCCGGTAAGCGTCTGCTTCATTGTGGGCATCGAGTATTCCCCGCCGACAGGATGGACTTAGCGATAGACGCGGCGGCGGCGCGCATAGGCCATGCCAATGAGGCCGAGGCCAAGGATGCCGACCATGCCGGGTTCCGGTACTTCCGAACCGCCCGACGAGGTGGAACCACCCGAGGTCGAAGTCGAACCGCCAGAGCTGGATTCGCAGGTGGAGTGGCCGCAGCCGCAATAGTGGCTGTGCCTCCAACCGCCGGCCATTGCCGGGGTGCTGATGGTCAGCAGGGCGCCGGCTGCGATGGTTGCGGCGAGCAGGGTCTTGCGGATCATGTCAGGATTTCCCGTATTGCAGTTTGACTTGTTGCCTAACTAAGCAATGGCCGTGCCAAATACGGAAAACAGGGATTTTCGATAGTTAATGGCCGCAAAGGGCGGTCGCGCCTGTAAGCTAACTCGACACTATCAATCGATTTCAGGTGTTTAGTTCGCCGCGCGAGGGACGCGGCTGTTCGGGCAGGCGGCCGGGCAGGTCGTCCGCGCCGGGCATGCCTCTGTAAGCTAACGGGGGCTCGGTCAGTCCTGCAGGCGCAGCGCGACATCGTTCATGAAGCGCGTGTCGTCGCCCGCGGCAAGCCGGTCGGCTTCTGCGGCAACGGCGCCCAGCATGTCGGAAAGCGGGTCGATCTCGGCCTTGGCGTAGTTGCCCAGGACATAACCGGTGACGCGGTCCTTGTGGCCGGGGTGGCCGATGCCAAGGCGCACGCGGCGAAAATCGGGGCCGAGGTGCTGGGCGATGGAGCGCAGGCCGTTGTGCCCGGCATGGCCGCCGCCTTGCTTCACCTTGACCTTGAAGGGTGCGATGTCGAGCTCATCGTGAAAGACGGTAAGGTCGGACAGGTCGAGCTTGTAGAAGCGCATCGCCTCGCCGACGGAGCGGCCGCTTTCGTTCATGAAGGTGGCGGGCTTGAGCAGGAGGATCTTTTCGCTGCCGATGCGGCCTTCCTGCAGCCAGCCCAGGAACTTCTTCTGGACCGGGCCGAAGCCGTGGACGTCGGCGATCGTGTCGACGGCCATGAAGCCGACGTTGTGCCGCTGCATGGCATATTGCGGTCCGGGGTTCCCGAGGCCGACCCAAAGCTGCATCGTCTAACTCCCGACAGCGGAAATGCACACGGCGGAAACGAAAAAGGCCTCTCCCGCGCATCGCGAATTCGCGGCGCGGGAGAGGCCCGGTAATCCGTGGATTACTCGGCTTCGGCTTCCGCCTCGCCTTCGGTCTTGGTCGTGTCGCCTTCTTCGCTCTTCAGAGCCGAGGGCGCAACGATCGTCGCGATGGTGAAGTCGCGGTCGGTGATCGCGCTTTCCGAACCGGCCGGGAGCTTCACGTGGCTGATGTGGATCGATTCGCCCACGTCGAAGCCGGTGACGTCGATCGCGATCTCTTCCGGGATCTTGTCGGCGGCGCAGACCAGCTCGAGCTCGTGACGAACGACGTTGAGAACGCCGCCGCGCTTGAGGCCCGGGGCCTTTTCTTCGTTGACGAACGAAACCGGCACGTTGACGTGGACGCTCGCGCCCTTGGCAAGGCGCAGGAAGTCAACGTGGAGCGGACGGTCGGAGACCGGGTGGAAGGCAACGTCCTTGGGCAGGGTGCGCAGCTTCTTGCCGCCGACTTCAACTTCGACGATCGAGTTGAAGAAGTGACCGGTGCCGAGCTGACGAACCAGCTCCTTAGCCTCGACGTGGATGGCCAGAGGTTCTTCATTGCCACCATAGACAACGGCAGGGACACGGCCATCGCGACGCAGGGCACGGGAGGCTCCCTTGCCAGCCCGTTCACGCGTCTCGGCCGGCAGGTTAAGCGTATCGCTCATGAGGACTTGCCTTTCGAAAACTGGATAGATCGCGGCAATCGGATCGACCATCGACCCGCGCCGTCCCGTCACGCCTCCAGGGATGACCATGACAGGAGGGCGGCCCCTTATCCGTAAAGGGGCGCATTTGCAAGCCGTATCGCGGTTTTCCGGCGGCTATTCGACCCGGGTTACGGTGTATCCGCGCGCGGCCAGCATCGCGGGCAGTCCCTGCGGTCCGGCCATATGGGCCGCGCCTACCGCTACGAAAGGCATGTTCCCGGCCTTCATGGCCTCGACGATCCGGCCGGTCCAGCGCCGGTTGCGTCCGGTGAACAGCACTTCGCGCAGCTCCGGGTCCGCAAGAAGGCCCTTTCGCGTTTCCTTCTCGATTGCGGCCATGTCGCCCTTGCGCCAGCTATCGGCAAGGTCGGTGTCCGAACTTGCGGCTTCCTTGACCACGGCGGCGAGCAGGTCGCGCTGTTCGCTCTCCGGCAAGGTGTCGAAAAGGCCGAGCTGTTCTTTCGCGCCTTCCAGCTCCACCACCGGTCGTTCCCCGGCCGCGGCGATCACCGCGCGATCCACCCCGTTGCGCGCCGCATCGTCGTCCGCGCCGCTGCGCGCCAGGGTAAGGGCAGCCGCCCAGGTGTCCATCGCCGCGAAATCGCCGTCGCCATAGCCGGTGGACTTGAGCAGGGCGGCAAGGGCAGGGCGCTGCGGGGCCGCAATCCTGCTGGAGAGCGGAGGCTGGCCTTCGCTTCTGGCAAGGCGGGCAAAAGTGGCGGCAACGTCGGCTTCGTCGGCAAGGTTGGCAACTTCGACCATGACCGTGTCGGCAGTATCGAGCGCGCGGCCCACGGCAGGCGTGCGCCACGCCAGCGGCCTCTCGGCGCTATGGATCGTCCCGAAGAGCCACGCCGTCTCGCCCGAGGAGCCTTCGACCTTCCACAGGGCAGGATCGGCCTTCTGTGGCTGGGGCGAACAGGCCAGCAGCGCCAGCGTCGTAAGCAGGGCAAGCAGCGGGCGCAAGGCGGCTTACTGCAGCCGGGTCGAAGGGACGCCCTGGGCGGCGAGCTGTTCCTGTACGCTGTCCTCTCCGGCAAGGTGACCCGCGCCGACCGCCACGAAGACGGTGCCCGGCTCATCGAGGCGGGCCTTGAGCCACTTGGCCCAGGCCGCATTGCGGTTGGTCAGCAGGACCTGCCGCACGCGCTTGTCGGTCTCGCCCGCATTGAGAATCTCGGCCAGTTCCTCGGCGCGGCCTGCCTTCCATGCTGCGATCAGCCTGGCCAAATCGTCGCGCATGGTCGGCAACTGGTCGAGCACTTCGCCGAGATAGTTCTCCTGCGCGTCGGCGGGCAGGCTGTCGAACAGGTCGATCTGATACGCGGCCGTCTCAAGCGCCTCGCGGGCAAGGCCGTGCTCTTTCGCCAGCGCCTCGATCTGGGATTCGACGCCGTTTTCGGACTTGTATCCCGCCTTCTGCATCGGCAGCGACGAGAGCAGCAGGGCGGCGTACCAGGGTTCGAAGCGGTCGAAGGCATTCACCGGTACGCCAAGATCGGTCATCGCCTTCTCATAGGCGCTGCGCTCTTTCTCCGGCAGGGCTTCGCGCAGCGTCTTGCCATCGGTGCGCACGGCCTTGGTGAGAAATTCTTTCTGCAGATCGGCGGGCGAATCGATGATCGCTTCGGTCACCAGCAGCTTGGACGAATTGAACGCCTTGGCGACCGGGCCGCTGTACCAGTCGGTAGCTTCGGGCAGAATGTGGATCGTCCCGAAGAGGTAGATCGTCGTGTCATCGTCCGCGATCTTCCACAGGCCCGGCGTCGCGGGTACCGGCTTCACCGCGACCGGGGCCTGCGGGCTCGTCGCAGCGGCGGCGACCGGGGCATTCGCAGAACCTTCGCCGGGCGTTGCCGGCGCTTCGCGCGCGAGCAGCGAAGTCGCGCCGAACAGTGTGAGAATGCAGGCGGAAATGCCCAGTCGGGCTTTGGTTCTGCTGATGATCATGGGCATGACAGTGACCGACAATGGACAAACGTGCGATTAACGCAAGCGGCCTTTCCAGTTCCTTCAACAGTGTTTCAATGCACATGGTGGGCATTTCGCACATCATGGCCTGTTGATTTGGCATTCCCGATCCGCCAAAGGCCGCGCAGCCAAGAAATTGACGGAATCTGCATGCCAACCGCCGCCGAACAGCCGCTCAGCTTCCAGGACATGATCCTGACGCTTCATAATTTCTGGAGCGCGCAGGGCTGCCTGATCCTCCAGCCCTACGACATGCGCATGGGCGCGGGCACCTTTCACCCTGCCACGACGCTGCGCGCACTCGGGCCGGAGCCGTGGAAGGCCGCCTACGTGCAGCCCTCGCGCCGCCCGACCGACGGTCGCTATGGCGAGAACCCGAACCGGCTGCAGCACTACTATCAGTATCAGGTCATCCTGAAGCCGAACCCCGAGAACCTGCAGGAACTCTATCTTGCCAGCCTCGCGGCAATCGGCGTCGATCCGCTAGCGCACGACATCCGTTTCGTCGAGGACGACTGGGAAAGCCCGACGCTGGGCGCCTGGGGCCTGGGCTGGGAAGTCTGGTGCGACGGCATGGAAGTGACGCAGTTCACGTATTTCCAGCAGGTCGGCGGGTTCGACTGCAAGCCGGTCGCCGGTGAGCTTACTTATGGCCTCGAGCGCCTTGCGATGTACATCCAGGGCGTCGACCGCGTCTATGATCTGCGCTTCAACAACGAGGGCGTAAGCTACGGCGACGTCTTCCTTGCCAATGAGCAGCAGCTGTCGAAGTACAACTTCGAGATCGCCGATACCGATGCGCTGTTCGCAGGTTTCAAGGCGGCCGAGGCGGAATGCATGCGCTGCATCGACGCGCAGATCCCGCTCGCGGCCTACGACCAGGCGATCGAGGCTTCGCACCTGTTCAACCTGTTGCAGGCGCGCGGCGTCATCTCGGTGCAGGAACGCGCCAGCTATATCGGCCGCGTGCGCGATCTCGCCAAGGGCTCGTGCCAGGCCTGGATCGAAAAGAACAAGGACGAGTGGGAAGCCAAGTTCCCCGGGTGGACCGTATGACCGACTTTCTTCTCGAACTGCGCTCCGAGGAAATTCCTGCCCGCATGCAGGCGGGTGCGCGGGCCGATCTCGAAAAGCTGTTCCGCAAGGAAATGCAGGCTGCCGGTGTTGCCGTGGGCGCAGTTACCGTCTGGTCGACGCCCCGCCGCCTCGCGCTGATCGCGCGCGACCTGCCGCTTGCTACCGAAGCGGTGCGTGAAGAGACCAAGGGTCCGGCCGCCACTGCGCCCGAGCAGGCGCTGGAAGGCTTCCTGCGCAAGACCGGGCTGACCAGGGACCAGCTCGAAGTCCGCGACGTCAAGGGCAAGGACACGTACTTTGCGGTCGTCGAAAAGCCGGGCCGCGCGGTCAGCGTGGTTCTGGCCGAGGCCATTCCGGCCATCGTGCGTGCATTCCCCTGGCCCAAGTCGCAGCGCTGGGGCGCGGCCTCGATCTCGACCGAATCCCTGCGCTGGGTGCGTCCGCTCTCGGGCATCGTGGCGATCCTGGGAGAAGACCTTGTCGAATGCGAGGTGGGCGGTATCCGCTCGGCCTATACGACCAAGGGCCACCGGTTCCACCACCCTGACGAGATCACCATCGGCGGCGCCAACGACTACGCCGACAAGCTGCGCGCCTGCCACGTCATCGTCGACCATGAGGAACGCCAGGACCTCGTGCGTACCAAGGCGCGCGAAGCGGCCGAAGTTGCCGGCCTGACGCTGGTCGAGGACGAAGGCCTGGTGATCGAGAATGCCGGGCTCACCGAATGGCCGGTGCCGCTGCTCGGCCGTTTCGACGAGGATTTCCTCGAGGTTCCGCCCGAGACCATCCAGCTCACCGCGCGCGTCAACCAGAAGTACTTCGTGTGCGAGAAGGACGGCCAGCTTGCCGATGCCTTCGTCTGCACGGCCAACATCGTCGCCAGCGACGGCGGTGAGGGCATCGTTGCGGGTAACCGCAAGGTCCTTGCCGCGCGCCTGTCCGACGCCCGCTTCTTCTGGGAGCAGGACCGCAAGACGCCGTTGTCGCAGCACGCGAAGAAGCTGGAACGCATTACGTTCCACGAAAAGCTGGGCACTGTCGCCGACAAGGTCGAGCGCGTCGCCAAGCTGGCGCAATGGTTGGCGAGCGAAGGTATCGTTCCCGGGTGCGATCCTGCACAGGCGCGTCAGGCGGCCGAACTGTGCAAGGCCGACCTCGTCACCGAAATGGTCGGTGAATTCCCTGAGCTTCAGGGCCTCATGGGCGGATACTATGCCCGCGCCGAGGGGCTGCCCGACGCCGTGGCCGATGCCATCCGCGATCACTACAAGCCCGTGGGTGCCGGTGACGACGTGCCGACTGCCCCGGTGACCGTGGCGCTGGCGCTGGCCGACAAGCTCGATACGATAAGCGGCTTCTTTTTTGAAGGTATGCCCCCCACTGGATCGCGCGATCCGTTTGCATTGCGTCGTGCTGCTTTAGGTGTAATCGCACTTTTGCAAGTGAATGGCGTCCGAGTTCCCCTGAAATTAGCCAGCACGGTCTCAATTGCGCACTTGGGTAAGTTGCTCGGTCGGCATTCTGCGAAGTCAATTGTAGAATATATAGATGCAATGGACGCAGTTGGATTGCCTGTTTCAGAACAAGCGATTGAAGATGCGAAGAATGCGGCACTGAATAAAGTGCTGTCTAATGAGGCGAAAGAGAAGCTGATTATTGGTCGAATTAGGCCGACCGTTGCGGAAATTCTCGACTTCTTCGCCGACCGTCTCAAGGTCCAGCAGAAGGAAGCGGGCGTCCGTCACGACCTGATCGACGCGGTCTTTGCGCTGGGCGGCGAGGACGATCTCGTCCGCCTGCTCGCCCGCGTGCACGCCCTGCAGGCATTCGTCGAGACCGAGGACGGCACCAACCTGCTCGCCGGGTACAAGCGTGCGGCCAACATCCTCAAGAAGGAGGATTGGAGCGGACAGGACGACGGGATCGAGCATACCGGCGATGAAGACCCGCTTGAAAATGTCGACGATCCCGACATGCAGGCTGTCTATGCGGCCGAACTTGCCGAGCAGGCGGCGCACAAGGGGCTTTCCTACACACCCGAAAAGGCGGAAAAAGCGCTGATCGACGCGCTCGACAACGCCGAGCCGAAAGCGGCGGCTGCGGTTGCCGCGGAAGATTTCGCAAGCGCCATGGCGGCGCTGGCCTCCTTGCGCCAGCCGATCGATGCATTCTTCGATGAGGTGACAGTGAACGATCCCGAACCCAGCAAGAGAACGGCACGTCTCGCGCTGCTTGATCGTTTCCGTGCTGCAGTGCACAACGTGGCGGATTTCTCGAAGGTCGAGGGGTAGTCGTTCTTACCCGTTTTGACCGTGTAAACTGTGTAAACCAAAGCAGGAAAGTCAGGGGACAGATGAGCAGGCAGGTCTATACCTTCGGTGGTGGCGTGAAGCACGATGACCCGCGTTCGCGCGACAAGGTCATCACCGGCGGCAAGGGTGCGAACCTTGCGGAAATGGCCGGCATCGGCCTGCCGGTGCCTCCCGGTTTCACGATCACGACCGAGGAATGCGTCAAGTATCTGGCCGAAGGCGGCGATTTCTCCGACGCCCTGCGCGCCGACGTTGCCGAGGCCCTGACCCATATCGAGAAGACGGTGGGCAAGGACTTCGGCTCGGCTGCCGATCCGCTGCTCGTTTCGGTCCGTTCCGGCGCCCGCGTGTCGATGCCCGGCATGATGGACACGGTCCTCAACCTCGGCCTCAACGATGACACGGTGGAGGGCCTGTCCGCCACTTCGGGCGACGAACGCTTCGCCTGGGACAGCTACCGCCGCTTCATCCAGATGTATTCCGACGTCGTTCTGGGCGTCGAGCATCACCTCTTCGAAGAAGCGCTCGAGATCGCCAAGGAAGACAACGGCTACCTCAACGACGTCGAGATGACCGCCGACAACTGGCGCGCCATCGTCAGGCAGTACAAGGGCATCGTCGAGAGCGAGCTTGGCCACGCCTTCCCGCAGGACGTCAACGAGCAGCTCTGGGGCGCCATCCGCGCCGTGTTCGATTCCTGGGATTCGGACCGCGCCAAGGTCTATCGCCGCCTCAACGACATTCCCGGCGACTGGGGCACGGCGGTCAACGTCCAGGCCATGGTCTTCGGCAACATGGGCGAAACGTCGGCCACCGGCGTTGCCTTCACCCGCGACCCGGCGACCGGCGAGAAGGCCTACTACGGCGAATGGCTGGTCAATGCGCAGGGTGAGGACGTCGTCGCCGGCATCCGCACACCGCAGTACCTGACCAAGGCCGCCCGTGAGCGCGCCGGGGCCAAGCCGCTGTCGATGGAAGAGGCGATGCCCGAAGCCTACGGCGAGCTCGCCGCGGTCTTCGAGCTGCTCGAAAAGCACTACCGCGACATGCAGGACATCGAGTTCACCGTCGAGCGCGGCAAGCTGTGGATGCTCCAGACGCGTTCGGGCAAGCGCACTGCCAAGGCTGCGCTGAAGATGGCGGTCGACATGGTCGGCGAGGGCCTGATCGACGAGCCGACCGCGATCAAGCGCGTCGATCCGATGGCGCTCGACCAGCTGCTGCACCCCACGCTCGATCCCAAGGCTCCCCGCGACCTGCTGGGCAGGGGCCTCCCCGCCTCGCCGGGCGCCGCTTCGGGTTCGATCGTCCTCGATGCCGATACGGCCGAGAAGCGCGCGGAAATGGGCGAGGCGGTCATCCTCGTGCGTGTCGAGACCTCGCCTGAGGACATTCACGGCATGCACGCGGCCAAGGGCATCCTCACCGCACGCGGCGGCATGACCAGCCACGCGGCGGTCGTCGCGCGCGGCATGGGCCGTCCCTGCGTCTCTGGCGCTTCGGGCCTGTCGATCGACATGAAGACCCGCACCCTGCGCATGGGCAACCGTGAGCTGAAGGAAGGCGACATCCTGACGCTCGACGGCGCCAGCGGCGACATCATGGCCGGCGAAGTGCCGACTATCGAACCCGAACTTGCGGGCGACTTCGCTACCCTGATGGAGTGGGCCGACAAGCACCGCCGCATGAAGGTGCGCACCAATGCCGAGACCCCGGCCGACTGCAAGATGGCCCGCCAGTTCGGCGCCGAGGGCATCGGCCTTTGCCGCACCGAGCACATGTTCTTCGATGCCGAACGCATTTCGTCCGTGCGCCAGATGATCCTGGCCGAAGACGAAGCCGGTCGCCGCGCCGCGCTGGAAAAGCTGCTGCCCGAACAGCGCGCCGACTTCCACGCGATCTTCGATGTGATGGCCGGTCTTCCGGTCACCATCCGCCTGCTCGACCCGCCGCTCCACGAGTTCCTGCCGCACGGCGAAGAGGAATTCGCCGAGCTGTCCGAGGCCATCGGCATCGGCGTGGCGACGCTCAAGCGCCGGGCCGATGAACTGCACGAGTTCAACCCGATGCTCGGCCACCGTGGTTGCCGTCTCGGCATCACCTTCCCCGAGATCTACGAGATGCAGGCCCGCGCCATCTTCGAGGCTGCCTGCGACGTCGCCGATGCCTCGGGCGATGCGCCTGTGCCCGAAGTGATGATCCCGCTCGTCGCCACCAGGCGCGAGCTGCAGATCCTCAAGAAGGTCGTCGACGATACTGCCGCCAAGGTCTTCGCCGAGAAGGGGCGCACGCTCGACTACATGGTCGGCACCATGATCGAACTGCCGCGCGCAGCGCTGATGGCCGCCGAGATCGCCGAGGAGGCCAAGTTCTTCTCGTTCGGCACCAACGACCTCACGCAGACGACGCTGGGCGTCAGCCGCGACGATGCCGCGCGTTTCCTCAGCCCCTACGTTGAAAAGGGCATCTATCCGCGCGATCCGTTCGTCAGCCTCGACATCGAGGGCGTCGGCCAGCTCGTGACCATGGGCGCCGAGCGCGGACGTGCCACGCGCGCCGATCTCAAGCTCGGCATTTGCGGCGAACACGGCGGTGACCCGGCCTCGATCGCGTTCTGCGAGAAGACCGGCCTCGATTACGTCAGCGCTTCACCCTATCGCGTGCCGATCGCGCGACTGGCCGCAGCGCAGGCGGCGCTGGCCTGATCTGTCACGTTATCGGGCTGGAAGTCAGCGCTTCCAGCCCGATAACGTCAGGATTTCGAACTTTTCGACCGTGCGCCCGTCCTCGCCGGCGGCGGCGAAAGCCTCTCGCGCCCTTTCCAGTGCCTGCTTGCCGAGCGCCGGAGCGTGATCGGCCAGGACATTGCCGCAGCCTTGCGCCCGCAGATCGCCTACGAGCCTGTCAAGGCTGCGGAACGATACCCGGAGCGGGCGCTGGTCGATGACCGGATCGGCGAAAAGCGTACGTTGGAGCAGTTGTCCCCCCGATCGCACATCGACGGCGGGGTGCATGCGCGCCGCCGGCTGATCGCCGTCTGCCGAAAGCATTACGTCCCGCAAGGTCGGCAGGCAGCCCGCCGAAAGGAAACTCGCAATCATCATGCCGCCGGGCGCCAGCGCCTTGCGGATGTGGATGAGGGCGCCGGGCAGGTCGTTGAGGGTGTCGAGCGTGCCGAGGCTCGCGATCAGGTCGAAGCCGTCGAAGGGGAATGGCTGTTCTTCTTCGAAGCCCTCGGCCGGCTCAACCGCGGTGACCTTGACCCCGCGTGCTGCAAGGTTTCGGGCTAGCTCGCCCGTCCAGTCCCCGATGACGAGGGCGCTCGCCGGTTCGAAGCGCAGGAAGTCGAGCCGCTCGATGACGTCTTCGACCATGTCCTCGATCAGGTAACGCGGTGCATCGGGCCGGTTCTGCAGAGCGAGCATGCGGCGGCGGGCCATGCGGCGCCGGGCCGGGGAGAAAATGCGGGGGGGACCTTTGTTAGCCATCTGCGCCCCCTGCCGCGTGTTCGGCCTGCACGCAACCGGTTGTCGCGCCGGACCGATCGGTTAGCATGAGCCGATGCCGCTTTCCCAAGCTCTCGCGCCGCTGGTCGATTTGGTCTTTCCACCACGCTGCCCGCTCTGCGGCGAGGGCATTGCTGCGCAGACGGGCCTGTGTTCACGGTGCTGGTCCGAGCTTGCGATTCCCGGCGAACCCTCCTGCGCCACCTGTTCGCGACCGTTCGCCGATGGCGTGGGTGAGGGCTCTGTCTGCGCGCCGTGCCTTGCCGAGCCCCCGCGCCATGACGGGATCGCTGCGGCCACGCTCTACAACGATGTCTCGCGCAAGTTGGTGCTGTCGCTCAAGCATGGCAATCGCATCTCGCTTGCGCCGATGATGGCCGGATTGATGCTGCCGAAACTGCCGTTCATGGACGATAGCTGGCTGATCGCGCCCGTGCCGCTGCATCGCTGGCGATTGTGGAAGCGCGGTTACAACCAATCGGCAGAGCTGGCGCGCGAGATAGGCAAAGCGACGAAAGCAAGCCATTGCGTGGATCTGCTGGAGCGCAGAAAGGCGACGCCTTCGCTTGGCGGCCTGGGCCGCAGCGCCCGCAAACGTGTGCTGACAGGTGCGATTGGCTTGAACCCGCGCCGCAAAGCTGTGGTGAAGGGGGCGAAGATCGTTCTGGTTGACGACGTCATGACCAGCGGGGCGACAAGTGATGCCTGCGTCTCCACGCTCAAGCGCGCCGGAGCCGGAAAAGTGGTGATCGCCTGCTTCGCGCGGGTCCTGGATGAAGCGCTGGACTTGACCTGACCAGCAGCGGGACCATACGAAAACGCCCGGAGCGGTCAGCTCCGGGCGCCCTCGTGACGAAACTCGTGGACCCCGTTATCCGGTTCAGCGGCGCCCCTGCACGCCGCTTGGTCCGATCCCTCAACTTGGTTCCCTGAACCGTGGCGCTTGTCTGTCAGCGACCTTTGGGTCAGAAGCAGCCCCCCAGATGCGGATCTCAAATTCCTACGAAACGCCGATCTTGGAAAGTGCATTTCCGGCAATACGTGGATTTTGACCATCATCTGTGGTTATCGTGCAACATTCACTGCGTTGAACAGGTCGAAAAGGAAATCTACCGCATGTCAGACGTCTCAAGCGCCGAACGCGAACTGGGAACCGCTTTCCTGCCGAAGTTCGATGCGCATGGACTGCTGATTGCCATTGCCGTCGACTCGGTCAGCCGCGAGATACTCATGGTTGCGTACATGGACGAGGAAGCGCTGGCCAAGACCCGCGAAACGGGCCTTGCGCACTTCCATTCGCGCTCACGCGGCAAGCTTTGGCTCAAGGGAGAGACTTCCGGACACTTCCTGCGGGTGCAGGAAATGCGGGTCGATTGCGATCAGGATGCGCTCATGCTGGTGGTCAAGCCGGAGGGCCCGGCTTGCCATACGGGCGCGCGCAGCTGCTTCTACCGCCAACTGGAAGGCGACGAACTGCGCCGCATTGCCGAATGATACCGGTTTTCCGGGAAGGGCCGATCCTGTTACGGCCCTTCCCGGAAGATCTCGTCAGCCAAGGATCTCGTCGAAGAGGTTGACCATCGCGGCCCAGCTCTGGCGATCGGCGCTGGCATCGTAGCCCAGCGCGTCCATGCCCCGGGAATCGCTCGCCGGCTCGGTAAAGCCGTGCTTGACGCCGCTGTAGGCATGGAAGTGCCAGTTGGCGCCGGCCGCATCCATTTCTTCCCAGAAGCCCATGACCTGATCGCGCGGAACCATCGGGTCGGCATCGCCGTGGCACACCAGAATACGTGCCTTGATCGCGCCCGGCGCGGTGGGGACGCTCGCTCCCAGTGTGCCGTGAAAGCTGACGACGGCCGCGAGGTCCTGTCCGTCACGGGCGGTTTCAAGCGCAGCCTGGCCCCCCATGCAATAACCGATGGCGAACACGGTCAGGCCGCGGGCTTCGGGAAGACCGCGCAGCGCAGAGATCGCGGCGGCGCAGCGCGCGCGGTAATAGGCATTGTCTTCGCGCAGCGCCTTGGCGAGCGGAAACGAGGCCTCGAAGCTCGCGACCGGTTCGCCGTAAAAGTCGGCAACGATGGCCAGATAGCCCAGTTCTGCGAGCATCTGCGCGCGATGGGCCGTGCCTTCATTGTGGTTGGCGATCGTCGGGAAGACGAGCACCGCAGCGCGCGGCGTCCCCTTTGGGCGGGCAAGCCACCCGGTGAGATTGACGCCGGCGTGCGAGTAGGAGACGGATTGCAGGTCACTCATTCGGGAAGAAACTCCGGAACAGACAGGTATCGCTCGCCTGTGTCGTAATTGAAGCCGAGCACACGGCTGCCGGCAGGAAGGTCCTTCAGCTTCTGGGCGATCGCGGCCAGCGTCGCCCCCGAACTGATGCCCACCAGCATACCCTCGGTCGTGGCGCAGCGGCGCGCCATGTCCTTGGCGTCGGCAGGATCGACCTGGATCGCGCCATCGATCGACTGGGTGTGCAGGTTCGACGGGATGAAGCCCGCGCCGATGCCCTGGATCGGGTGCGGGCCGGGCTGTCCACCGGAAATGACCGGCGAAAGGGTCGGTTCGACTGCATAGGCCTTCATGTCGGGCCACTTGGCCTTGAGCGTTTCGGCGCAGCCGGTGAGGTGGCCGCCGGTGCCTACGCCGGTGATGAGTATGTCGACGGGGGTGTCGGCGAAGTCGGCCAGGATTTCCTGGGCCGTCGTGCGGACATGGACGTCGACGTTGGCCGGGTTGTCGAACTGCTGGGGCATCCACGCGCCCGGCGTGCTCTCGACCAGCTCCTTCGCGCGTTCGATCGCGCCTTTCATGCCCTTTTCCTTGGGCGTGAGATCGAAAGTGGCGCCATAGGCCAGCATCAGCCGGCGGCGTTCGATCGACATCGATTCGGGCATGACGAGGACCAGCTTGTAGCCCTTGACCGCGGCAACCATGGCCAGGCCGATGCCGGTGTTGCCCGAAGTCGGCTCGATGATGGTCCCACCCGGCTTGAGACTGCCGTCGGCCTCTGCAGCCTCGATCATTGCAAGGCCGATGCGGTCCTTGATCGATCCTCCGGGATTTGCGCGCTCCGCCTTCACCCAGACTTCATGGTCCGGGAACAGGCGCGAGAGCCGGATATGCGGCGTATTGCCGATAGTGGCGAGAATGCTGTCAGCCTTCATGCTCATGCTCCCTCTGGCGATATTGTGGCTCGAATGTGCGGGCATTGCGGATCTCGGGGAAGATCCATGCCCAGATTGCGGTAATGACTATGGCAGCGCCGCCGCCGAAAACAACAGCCCCACTGGCGCCGAGCAGCGCGGCAGCCACGCCGGACTGCATTTCGCCCAGCTCATTGGAAGCGGAAACGGCGACGCCGGAAATGGCCGAGACGCGGCCCCGCATCTCGTCGGGCGTGTTGAGCTGGATCAGCGAATTGCGAATGAAGACCGAGATCATGTCCGCCGCACCCAGCACGGCCAGAAAGCCCAGCGACAGCCAGTAGTTCCACGAGAGACCGAACGCCACGGTTGCCGCGCCGTAGGCGCCTACCGCAAGCAGCATCTTCACACCGACATTGGTGTTGAAGGGCCGGAATGACAGCAATAGCGCGACGATGGCTGCGCCGAAGGCAGGCGCGGCACGCATGGGGCCGAGACCTTCCGGTCCCACTTGCAGGATGTCACGGGCAAAGACCGGCAGCAGCGCGGTAGCCCCGCCGAGGAGGACGGCGAAGAGGTCCAGCGTAATGCAGCCGAGCAGAAAGCGTTCGTGCCACACGAAGTGGAACCCCCGCACGATCTGGCGAACGGGATGCGCATTGCGGGCTTCCGATGATGGCGGCGGCAGCGTGCGGATCAGCATGATGCTGGCGCTGGCCATGACCATGAGCACCAGCGAGATCCAGTAAGGCAGGTCGCGCTCATGCGCGAAGAGAAACCCGTAGGACGCCGGGCCGACGACGGTGCCGGCCTGCCAGGCGATGGAATTGAGCGCAATCGCCTTCGGGATCAGCTCGGCAGGCACGACGTTGGGCGCGATGGCGCTCATCGCGGGGCCGACGAAGACGCGAGCGCTGCCGTGCAGGGCCGCGAAGAAGAACAGCAGCGGCAGGCTGTGAATCTCGAACATGGTTGTCACGGCAAGGCCCGCGGCGATGAACATGTCGACGCACATCGCCGCTGCAGCGACCTTGCGCCGGTCGAACATGTCGGCCACCACGCCTGCCACCGGGGTCAGCAGGAACAGCGGGACGAACTGGACGAGGCCGAGGATGCCGAGCTGCAGCGATGCCTGCGAGATCGACATGCCATATTCGGCTCGGGCGACATCGTAGAGTTGGTAGCCGATGATCACGACCATGCCGGTCGTGGCGACAACGGCCATGAACCGGGCGAACCAGAACTTGCGGTAGTCAGCGATGCGAAGGGGGGACGACGGAGTACTCACGTGGGCACCTGTGGCACTGCCGCCGTCCCTTGCCAAGCCGCTCCTTTAAATGTCTCTCAAAGCGAGAATTTTGCCGTCAGGCGAATGTCCCTGCCGGCGATGGGAACGAAGTCGCGCGTCTCCGATGCCGCGAGCCGTCCGGTGACGTCGAACAGGTTGTCCGCCGAGAGGATCAGCGAGACCCGTCCATCCTCGCCCAACGGCCGCCAGGTGGCGCTGGCATTGACGAGAGTGAATGCGCTCGTCGGGTTTTCATTCTCGGTAACGCGGTCCTGCTTGGCGTTCCATTCGACCTCCCCGCGCAAGGAAAGAACGGGCGAGCCGAACTCCAGGCCCCCGCGCAGGCGCAGCGGCGGAATGCGGGTAACCGGTCCGGCATCGACAAGGCGCGCGTGAGTGTAGTCCACCCCGGTGTCCAGCTTCAGCGAATTGTCCTCGCCCCAACGCAGGAAAGTCACTTCACCCTCGGCCTCGACGCCGCGGAACCGGGCAGGGGCCTGCAGGTACTGATAGACCGGGAAATCCTCGATGATCTCGCCTGTCGGGACGGCAGTGATGAAGTTGGCGAAGTTCGTGCCGAAGGCCGTGACCGAAGCGTTGAAATCGCCGCCGCTGTAGCGAACCCCCGCCTCGATGCCGTCGCTGCGCTCGACGGTGAAGCCGGGATTGCCCCGTTCAAAGGACTGGGTGGCATCGTGCATGCCGTCGACGAAAAGCTCCTCGGCAGACGGAGCGCGTTCGCCGTGCGCGTAATTGACCGAGACGGTCATGTTCTCGATCGGGTGCCAGGCGATGCCCGCAACACCCGAGTATTGTGAAAAGTTGCGCTTCTCGTTCGTCGGAATGGTGCGGATGCGCGTGTTCTCGTAGCGCAGTGCGCCTTCCAGGTCGAAAGCACCCAGTTCGATGTGCTGCAGGGTGAAGACGGCGAAGCGATCGGTCTGGTTGTCCGGCAGGAGAAGTTCGTCGCCGCTGATGTCGAGCCGTTTGGACGAGTATTGTACGCCGCTGCTGCCGCTCCAGATGCCGCGCCGCGCCTGGTCGGCCTGCGCGCGTACTTCCAGCCCCTTGCTGTGGAACTGAGTGCCGATATTGCCGTCCTCGACTTCGGCGTGCTCATAGTCACCATAGGCCCCGCGAAGTTCGAGACGCTTGAGGAAACCGTCAAGGTTCAGCCCGGCGCGAAGGTCGACGCGGGTCTGGCGCAGGGAAATGGAGGTCTCTCCCGGATCGGTGGAGGGACGCGGCGGAATGCCGTAGTCCGTGGCCAGTCGTTCGACCGAGACGCCGATGTCCCCGCCCTCGTCTATGAAGGCGATGCCCGATCCCAGCGTCCAGCCCTTGGCCCAGCTGTTGGGGATACGTCCCTTGCGGTTGGCCTGCGCCGTCAGGCTGGCTGCGCCGTCGGCTTCGCTATCTGCCGCCAGGTCGCCGGCCTGCGCCAGCGTTTGCGCACGCAGCTCCGGGGAGAGGACGTAGCCGCCTACGCGAAGATCGTTGGCGTGATTGTACGATGCGTCGAAGTGGGCGACAAGGCGGCGATCGAGCCGGATATCCGCCGCTATGCCGCCGTTCACTGCATCGGCTGCAGTGCCGTAGGAGCCCAGCGCATCGAGGGCGATGAGCTTGTCCGGGACCCTGCGGGGAATGCGCTTGTCGGTGGCGTTGACAGCGCCGCCAGCCGGATCGCTGGCATAAAGCAGGACGCGCGGGCCGTGGAGGACTTCTACCCTGTCGACGTTAAGCGTGTCGAGCGAGACGGCATGGTCCGCCGAAACGGAGGATGCGTCGAGCGAACCGAGCCCGTCGAGCAGTACCTGGACGCGCGGACCGTCGAAGCCGCGCAGGATCGGGCGCGATACGCCGGGCGCGAAACCGCTGCTGGACACACCGGGAAGGCTTGCCAGCATCTGTCCGATCTGCGGCGCAAGATTGCGGGTGAGCGTCTCGCCCTGAAGCACGACCGGTGCGGAGATCGGATCGGTATTGCCGGAAATCACACGACCGGTGACAATGATATCCGGGCCGCTTTCGCTGGCGTGAGTACTGTCGTCGGCGGGGCTGACCGAACGGGGAGCTGCAGTTTCGGCAATGGCGGGAGCTGCGATGACGGGAAGGGCCGCGGTGGCAAGGAAGCTGGCATGAATCAGCCTGGCGATTCGGGGGGAGGAGTGGTTGCTCATCCTCTTCGCTTACTTGTGATGTTATACTATATCAATGAAGGATTGCGGTCGAAGCCGTAAAATTGGCGGGTTGCGCAGGAAGTTGCCGCCTGCTGGGACGCAGCTACCTGCGGCCACGCGGCGAAATGTGCGGATCCGACGCGGAGCACCCGATCGGCAGCATGCGCTTCGGATCGGGACAGAAGCGATTGTGCTTTGAGACGCGTACCGCGTTACGGCAAGAATTCAGCGGCGGGGACGCAGCCGAGGATTGGGCTGGATCGCATCGACAAGCTTCAGGAAGTCATCCACGCGGATGATCCGCTCGAACTGGAAACCGGCACGGCCCTCATGGGCCCAGATCAGGTGCGCCTCGATGCGACCGATTACAGGCAGGCGAATGACGACGCGTTCACCGCGTTCAAGAGCGAGGTCGCCATCGGCCATGAAGCCTTGGGCCGAGACATTGACGATATGCAGATGAACGTCGCCCAACTGGCGATGTTCGCCGATGACCGAATGGTCCACCGGATGTCGTGCCGCGCGGCGCTTGTCTGTTACGCTGAGCTGTGCTCCGGCACTCATCGTCGATTTGCCTCATGTCGTTGTCGAGGCAGACATGATGCATGCAATTGGCAAACAATCCGTAAACCCGGCAAGATTTTGCCGGGTCTACAGCGCGATGTCAGGATTTACGCGCCTTTAAGGATACCGTGCTTTTTCTTGCCCAGGCTGAGCTTGCGCGTCTCTCCGGCAGGGACCGTGATGAGCATTCCAGGATCGTCCATGAGGGCATCGTCCAGCTTGACCGCACCTTCGCCGATCTTGCGCTTGGCCTCGCCGTTGGAGGCGGTGAATCCCAGCGCCGTGCAGGCCGCGCCGAGCCGGATTCCTTCGGCGCTCACTTCGACCGTCGGAAGGTCTTCGCCCAGGCCGCCGCCTGCGAAAGTCTGCGCGGCGGTCGCTTCGGCGGCCCTGGCAGCCTCTTCGCCGCGGCACAGCCTGGTCGCCTCGTTTGCGAGAATTACCTTGGCATCGTTGATCGCGCCGCCTTCGAGCGCTTCCAGTCGGGCAATCTCGTCAAGCGGCAGGTCGGTGAACAGGCGCAGGAACTTGCCGACGTCGCGGTCGTCGCAATTGCGCCAGAACTGCCAGTAATCGTAAGAGGAGAGGGCGTCCTCGTTGAGCCAGACCGCGCCCGAGACCGACTTGCCCATCTTCGAGCCATCGGCCTTGGTGATGAGCGGGGTCGTCAATCCGAAGACCTCCTTGCCGTCCATGCGCCGTGCCAGTTCCACGCCATTGACGATGTTGCCCCACTGGTCCGATCCGCCCATCTGCAGGCGCACGCCCATCGTGTCGCTCAGGTGCCGGAAGTCATAGCCCTGCAGGATCATGTAGTTGAATTCGAGGAACGTCATCGGCTGTTCACGCTCGAGGCGAAGCTTGACCGAATCGAAGCTGAGCATGCGGTTGACGGTGAAATGCGTGCCGACCTTCTGCAGCATCTCGATGTAGCCGATCTGGCCCAGCCAGTCGTGATTGTTGACCATGACCGCGTCGGTCGGGCCGTCGCCGAAAGTAAGGAAGCGTTCGAAGGCCGTACGGATCGAGGCGATGTTCGCTTCGATGGCTTCATCCGAGAGCATCTTGCGCACTTCGTCCTTGCCGGTCGGATCGCCGATGCGCGTGGTGCCGCCGCCCATGAGGACGACTGGCTTGTGGCCGGCCTGCTGCAGGCGGCGCAGCAGCATGATCGAGACAAGGTTGCCGACATGGAGCGAGGATGCCGTCGCGTCGAAGCCTACATAGCCCGGCACGACCTGCTTGGAGGCAAGGGCATCGAGGCCCTCGGCGTCGGTCATCTGGTGGATGTAGCCGCGCTCGTCGAGCAGGCGGAGCAGGGAAGAGTTGTAGGTCATGGCCTTGCTGTCTGGATGGATGTCTCTTGTTTGGAGCGGGGCGCCTAGCACGCGGCGAGCCTGAAACAAAGCACACAGGCGCACATGTCGCACCGCCAAGGCGCATGATCGCTGGAAACTCGGGATCGGTGGCGAAGCCGATTGCAATTTGCCGGGAGTTCGGCCCTAGTCAAAGCGACCATGACAGACCTTACATATCATCCCGCTCATCCGCCCGCCCATATCCGAAGCGTGGAGACGCGCTTCATCGGCTTCGATCACGAATGGGTCCGGGTTCGCTGGAAAATCCTCGGTGCGGCAAGGCTTGTCGTTCCGCCTTTCGCGGGCAAGGGGAGGGACGATGGGCTGTGGAACACGACCTGTTTCGAGCTGTTCCTGCAGACGCCCGGCGACAAGGCCTATGTCGAGCTGAACCTCTCGCCGTCGGAACGCTGGAACGCCTACGATTTCGAAGGGCGTCGCGAAGGCATGGCGGAGCGGCCGATGCCGCGCGAGCCGGAATGCACCATGCGCAAGGGCACGGACATGGCCATCTTCGATGCGGCAATTCCGGCGGCCGGGCTGCCGGCGCGCCCCTGGCGTTGCGGTATCACCGCCGTCCTAGAGGAAGAAGGTGGCATCAAATCCCTTTGGGCCCTGTCCCATGCCAACCCGGCTGCGCCGGACTTCCACGATCCGGCTTGCTTCACGTTCGAGGTTGCGGCACCGAGCGTGGCATGAAATTCGGTATTGACCGCCTGCTGGCGGACCCTGAACTGCGCAAGCCGCTGGCCGGCCGCCGCGTCGCGCTTATCGCTCACCCGGCCTCGGTCACCGATCGTCTCGTCCATTCGCTGGACGCGCTGGCGGCCTGTCCCGACATAGCCCTGACGGCCGCCTTCGGCCCGCAGCACGGCCTCAAGGGCGACAAGCAGGACAATATGGTCGAGACCGCGGACGAGCGCGATCCGCTTTACGATATACCGGTGTTCAGCCTCTACGGTGAAGTGCGCCGCCCCAGCGCGGCAATGATGGACACGGCCGATGTCTTCCTGTTCGACCTGCAGGACCTGGGCTGCCGCATCTACACGTTCGTGACGACGCTGCTCTACATGCTTGAGGCCGCGGCGGCGCAGGGCAAGAGCGTGTGGGTTCTGGACCGTCCCAATCCCGCTGGCCGTCCGGTTGAGGGCACCACCCTGCTGGCAGGCCAGGAAAGTTTCGTCGGCGCCGGGCCCATGCCGATGCGCCACGGTCTGACCCTGGGCGAAATGGGGCACTGGTTCGTTCGCCAGTTCGGGCTGGACGTCGATTACCGGGTCATCGCGATGGAAGGCTGGGCGCCGTCGCAGGCTTCGGGGTTCGGGTGGCCGGACAGTCGGATCTGGATCAATCCCAGTCCCAACGCGGCCAACCTCAACATGGCCCGGGCCTATGCCGGCACGGTCATGCTCGAAGGCACGACGCTTTCGGAAGGCCGCGGTACGACGCGCCCGCTCGAAGTGCTGTTCGGCGCGCCTGACGTGGATGCCAAGGCGGTCCTTGCCGAAATGGAACGGGTGGCGCCCCACTGGCTCGGCGGCTGCGCCCTTCGTGAGTGCTGGTTCGAACCGACCTTCCACAAGCACCACGGCAAGCTGTGCAGCGCGCTTATGATCCATGCCGAGGGCGGGTTCTACGATCACCACGCGTTCCGCCCCTGGCGCCTGCAGGCGCTGGCGTTCAAGGCGATCCGCAACCTCTACCCAGACTATCCGCTCTGGCGCGACTTCCCGTACGAATACGAATTCGACCGGCTTGCCATCGATGTGATCAACGGCGGCCCGGCGCTGCGCGAATGGGTGGATGATGCAGGTTCGCAACCCGGCGACCTCGACGCCCTGGCAGGGCGCGACGAGGCGGCATGGCTGGAAACCACGCGAAGCCTGCTGCTTTACGGGGGATAACCGGGTTGCCTCACCCCCTCAGGGGCGTACCTTCCCCCTCACGAGCAGCGCAAAGCTGCCGCGATGAATGGAGGGGACAATATGCGAGTTGTTTCATTCGCCCTGGGTCTGGTCGCGCTTTCTCTGGCCGGCTGCAGCCAGCAACCTGCTGCACAGGCGGCCCAGCCCTTGACGCAAGCCGATGCACAAGCCGTGCTCGACAATTTCGCCAAGGCACTGTCGTCGATGGATCTGCAGAAGATCGACGAAATGTACGCCGCCGACGTCGTTGCGTTCGATCCGGGCAAGCCAGAGCGCATCGGCGGTAAAGTGGCGCTCCACGTCATGAATGCGCAGTATGTCGACATGAAGTTCAACCATGTCGAGATGCCCGAACCCAAGTTCCAGATCCTTGGCCCGGACTTGTTCATCGCTTCGGGCACCGCGCACTTCACCGGTACTGATGGCAAGACGAAGGAAGGCGACGTGCGCTACAGCGAGGTCTTCCAGAAGCAGCCCGACGGGAACTGGCAGTCGATCCACGAGCATCTGGACTACCCGCCGAAGACCTGAGATCCACCTGGAGGGCCATTGCCGAGCGGTCCTTTCCCCGGCCTGACGGGCGGGGAGGGCTGCCGGGCTCAGTGCTTCTTGCGGGACAGTTCGCGCATGGCCGCATCGAGCCCTTCCAGTGTCATCGGGAACATCGCGTTGCCCAGGATCTCGCGGATCAGTCGGGTGCTGCCCGAATAGTCCCATTGCCTTTCCGGCGTGGGATTGAGCCAGACCGTCGCGGGATAGGTCTGCATCACGCGCTGCAGCCAGACTGCGCCCGGCTCCTCGTTCATGTGTTCGACGGAGCCACCCGGGTGGCTGATCTCGTAGGGGCTCATCGCCGCGTCGCCGACGAAGATGACCTTGTAGTCGTGTCCGTACTTGTGGAGGATGTCCCAAGTCGGCGTGCGCTGAGACCAGCGGCGACGATTGTCCTTCCACACGCCCTCATAAAGGCAATTGTGGAAGTAGAAGAACTCCATGTTCTTGAATTCGCTGGTTGCCGCGCTGAACAGCTCTTCCATCACCTTGATGAACGGATCCATCGAACCGCCGACGTCCAGGAAAAGCAGGACCTTGACGGCGTTGTGCCGCTCGGGGCGCATGTGCAGGTCGAGCCAGCCCTGCTTGGCCGTGCCGCGGATCGTTTCCTCGAGATCGAGTTCCTCGGTCGCGCCTTCGCGGGCAAAGCGGCGCAGGCGGCGCAGCGCCACCTTGATGTTGCGTGTGCCAAGTTCCCTGGTGTTGTCGAGATTGGCGAACTCGCGCTTTTCCCAGACCTTGATTGCGCGCTTGTTGCGGCTGTCCCCGCCGATGCGGATACCTTCGGGGTTGTATCCGGAATTGCCGAAGGGCGAGGTTCCGCCCGTGCCGATCCACTTGTTGCCGCCCTGGTGACGCCCCTGCTGCTCCTCGAGCCGCTTCTTGAGCGTGTCCATGATCTCGTCCCAGGAGCCTAGCGCCTTGATCTTCTCCATTTCCTCCTCGGAGAAGTACCGTTCGGCGATGCGCTTGAGCCATTCTTCAGGGATGTCGACCGGCTGCTGGCCGTAGTCCGTGAACACGCCCTTGAAGACTTTCTGGAACACCTGGTCGAAGCGGTCGAGCAGGCCCTCGTCCTTCACGAAAGTCGCGCGGCTGAGGTAGTAGAACGCTTCGGGCGTCTGCTCGATGACATCGCGGTCCAGCGCCTCGAGCAGGACGAGATGCTCCTTGAGCGATGCCGGGATGCCGGCCGCCCGCAGCTCGTCGATGAAGTTCAGCAGCATGGCGATCAGCTCTTCGGCGGAACCGGGGGCTGGCGCGGGAACTGTTCGAGCCTGGGATCGATCACGGCCCATTCAGGCGCATCCTCGATCCAGATTGCGGAAGTGGGAGCGAGCCGGTCGCTCTCCTCGAGGAAGCCGACGCGAAGCACGCAGGCTTTCGGCCGCGAGGAGTTGCGGCCCATGATCGCCGTTCCGCACTTGCCGCAAAAGCCCTGCTCGATGGTGTTGCCGCTGGCCGCCGTATAGCAGAACCAGGAGAGTTCACCGTCCATCGCGATGGCATCGGTCATGAACAGGGCATTGGTGGTTGCGCTGCCTGCAGCCGATTTCTGGCACTGCCGGCACCAGCACTGGCGCACCCAGAGCGGTTCGCCGCTGACCGTCGCGGTAACGGCGCCGCAGTTGCAGCGTCCGTTATGGGGTGCGCTCATTTCAGGCGCCCCGGCGCGACATGAACGCAAGGCGTTCGAACAGCATCACGTCCTGTTCGTTCTTCAGCAGCGCGCCATGGAGCGGCGGGATTGCCTTGCTCGGGTCCTGGTTCTGCAGGACGTCGAGCGGCATGTCCTCGTTGAGCAGGAGCTTGAGCCAATCCAGCAGCTCGCTGGTGGACGGCTTCTTCTTGAGGCCGGGCACGTCGCGCAGTTCGTAGAAGATCTCCATCGCCTTGGTGAGGAGAGTCTTCTGGATGCCGGGGAAGTGGACGTCGACGATCGCCTGCATCGTCTCGCGGTCCGGGAACTTGATGTAGTGGAAGAAGCAGCGGCGCAGGAAGGCGTCGGGCAGGTCCTTCTCGTTGTTCGAGGTGATCACGACGATCGGGCGATCCTGCGCTGCGATGTGCTCCCCGGTCTCATAGACGTCGAAAGCCATGCGATCGAGTTCGGCGAGAAGGTCGTTCGGGAACTCGATATCGGCCTTGTCGATCTCGTCGATCAGCAGGACGGGCAGCTTCTCCGAGGTGAAGGCTTCCCACAGCTTGCCCTTGCGGATGTAGTTGCGGATGTCGTGGACGCGTTCGTCGCCCAGCTGGCCGTCGCGCAGACGGGCGACCGCATCGTACTCGTAAAGGCCCTGGTGCGCCTTGGTCGTCGACTTGACGTTCCAGGTGATGAGCGGTGCGCCGAGCGCCGCTGCGATCTGCTCGGCCAGCACGGTCTTGCCGGTGCCCGGCTCGCCCTTGACCAGGAGAGGCCGGCGCAGAAGCACGGCGGCGTTCACCGCGACCTTGAGGTCATCGGTGGCGACATAACTGCTGGTGCCTTCAAAACGCTGCATCGAAACTTCCCGAAATTTTAAATGTTCGATTAAACCCTATTTGGTGCGCCGCAGCATGGCAAGTCTCATTGCAGGGAGGCAAACCGCGCGCGGGGCATGGACATCGCCTTCTGCCCATTGCACAAGTTTGCCCATGGGGGCCGATTTTCTGCGCAAGATGGACTGGTTGGGCCGTGACAGGGCAGTGGCCTACTTGCGGATCATCGCATTTCTGAATGTTGCATCGCTGGTGCTTCTCGTCGCCACATCGCAGGACGGCGTGGATGCCAACGGCTTCCTGCTGGGCAGCGACTTCGTCAGTTTCTGGACCGTCGGCCACATGCTGCAGGACCATGGCAACGTGTATGACGGTGCAGCGCATATCGCCGCTCAGCGAAAGTTCTTTGCCTCGTCCGGAGGCTACACGGCCTTTTTCTATCCACCCACATTTCTGCCGTTCTGCTGGCCCCTCGGATTTCTTTCCTACTTTCCGGCCCTGGTCAGCTGGCTGCTGGCAACGAGCGGGATATACGTCATCGCAGTGCGTCGCTGGCAGGCCGCGTTGCGGTTCGACTTTCCGCTCTGGCTGCTGGTTCTTGCCTTCCCGGCCGTGCCCATCGTCATCACCCACGGGCAGACTTCCTTCATGGTTGCGGCGCTTTTGGGACTGGGGGCGCTGCTGGTGCCCGGCAGGCCCGTGATTGCCGGAATTCTTTTCGGGCTGGCTACGATCAAGCCGCAGTTCGGCATCCTCGTCCCGCTGGTCCTGCTGCTGACCCGCGAGTGGAAGGTGATCGCTTCGGCCGCCGTCACCGCTTTCGCTTTGGCCCTGCTATCCGCGCTGGCCTTCGGGGCTGACACCTTCGCGGGCTGGTATGCGGCAAGCGGGCGAGCGCAGGTGGCCATGGTCGAAGGCGCAGTAGGCTTCGGCAAGATGACGAGCGTGTTCGCAGGGGCGCGACTGATCGGGCTCACGCCCGGCCTGGCTTATGGTGCGCAGGCGGCGGTGGGCCTTGCGACGATCATCCTTCTGATCCGGGCCTTCCGGGCAAGACCTTATTCGCCGGCACTGGGCGCGCTCATGCTCGCAGCTGCGCCGCTGGTGACGCCTTTCGTCCTCGATTACGACATGGTGTTGCTCGCCTTTCCGCTGCTCTGGCTGACCAGCCGCGGGATCGCAGATGGCTTCCGCGATTGGGAGAAGCTGGCCCTCGCACTTGCCTTCATTGCGCCGGTCTTCGCGCGGCCCATTGGCCTTCACCTTGGCATACCGATCATGCCGTTGATCCTGGGGTTCCTGTTCTGGGTCCTGCTTCGCCGCTATTCCGCCGAAGCTCACCCCCGCGCGCCGATTGCCTTGCAACCCTAGCCCGCCCGGTGTTTTGGGCTATGCAGGAACCTGTGAAATGAACCGAGAGGAGCCGCAATTGGCCGACCGCAAGCAACGTCAGAACCGCAACATCGCCTTGCTCATCGATGCCGACAATGCATCGCCGGCAACGCTCGATGCCGCGCTGACGATCCTCGGCGATCTCGGGACCGTCAATGTCCGTCGGGTCTATGGGAACTGGAGCAAGACGGCACTCAAGGGCTGGTCGCAGCTGGTGCATCGCCATGCACTTGAACCGCAGCAGCAGTTCGACCTCACCAAGGGCAAGAATGCCACCGACATGAAGATGACCATCGATGCGATGGACCTGCTGTACGGCGGTCATGTCGATGGATTCGGCATCATGTCGAGCGACAGCGACTTCATGCCGCTCGCCATCCGGATTCGGCAGAACGGTACCCCTGTCTACGGCTTCGGTTCCACTCGCACGCCTGAGGCTTTTCGCGAGGCGTGCACCCGCTTCATCGACCTGGACGCCATGGTCGAGGACGACGAACGCACAGAGCAGGGCGAAGAGACGGCCAAGCCCGAAGTCGACAAGGAACTGGTCAAGCTTCTGGGCGATGCCTGGAAAGCCAGCAAGCGCGACGACGACGGATTTGCCAGCCTCTCCGAAGTCGGCCAGCGCGTCGCCAACCGGTCATCCTTCGATGCCCGCAGCTACGGCTTTTCCCGCCTCTCCGAACTGGTGCAATCCCTGCCCAATTTCACGACCGAAAAGCGCGATAGCGGGCTGTTCGTCAAACGCGTGCGGTAAGGCTGCGCCAGACTGACGATCAGGCGTCGATCAGGTCGCGGTCGATTTCGCCGGCGCGGTTCTGGATGAACTGGAAACGGTGCTCGGGGTTGCGGCCCATCAGGCGATCGACGAGATCCTTTACCGCGGCCCGGTCTTCATACTCGGGCGGTAAGGTGATGCGGATGAGCGAGCGGGAATCCGGGCTCATCGTCGTCTCGCGCAGCTGCTGCGGGTTCATTTCGCCGAGACCCTTGAAGCGGCCGACTTCTACCTTCTTGCCCTTGAACTTCGTCGCTTCGAGTTCGGCGCGGTGGGCATCGTCACGGGCATAGGCCGAGGTAGAGCCCGCAGTCAGGCGATAGAGCGGCGGCTGGGCAAGGTACAGGTGGCCGCGCTTCACGATGTCCGGCATTTCCTGGAAGAAGAACGTCATCAGCAGCGTCGCGATATGCGCGCCGTCGACGTCGGCGTCGGTCATGATGATGATGCGGTCGTAACGCAGGTTGTCCGCGTTGCAGTCCTTGCGCGACCCGCAGCCGAGTGCGAGGTTGAGGTCGGCGATTTCCTGGTTGCCGCGGATCTTGTCCGAGGTGGCGCTGGCGACGTTGAGGATCTTGCCGCGGATCGGCAGGATCGCCTGCGTCTTGCGGTCACGTGCCTGCTTGGCCGAACCGCCTGCCGAATCGCCCTCGACGATGAACAGCTCGGTCTCGCCATTGCCTTCGCCCGAACAGTCGGTGAGCTTGCCGGGCAGGCGCAGCTTCTTGGCATTGGTTGCCGTCTTGCGCTTGACGTCGCGTTCGGCCTTGCGGCGCAGGCGATCGTCCATGCGCTCCATGACCGCACCGAGCAGGGCCTTGCCGCGATCGAGGTTGTCCGAAAGAAAGTGGTCGAAATGGTCGCGGATCGCGTTCTCGACGAGGCGGGCGGCTTCCGGACTGGTGAGCCGGTCCTTCGTCTGGCTCTGGAACTGGGGATCGCGGATGAAGACCGAGAGCATCGTTTCCGAACCGACGACGATGTCGTCAGGGGTGATGTCCTTGGCCTTCTTCTGCCCGACGAGATCGCCGAAGGCGCGGATGCCCTTGGTCAGCGCAGCGCGCAGGCCCTGCTCGTGCGTGCCGCCATCGGGTGTCGGGATGGTATTGCAGTACCAGGAATAGGCGCCGTCCGAGTAGAGCGGCCAGGCGATTGCCCATTCGACGCGGCCCAGTTCGAGGCCCTGATCGTTTTCCGGGAATTCCTGCGAACCGGAGAAGAACTGCGCAGTCACGCATTCGCGGCTGCCGATCTGCTCGGCAAGGTGGTCGGCAAGGCCGCCGGGAAACTGGAACGTCGCTTCGGCCGGAACGTCGTCGCTGGCGAGCGAGGGCGAGCACTTCCAGCGGATCTCGACCCCGGCGAAGAGGTAGGCCTTGGAACGAACCAGCTTGAACAGGCGGTTCGGCTTGAACTTCTGGTCGCCGAAGATCTCGGTATCGGGTGTGAAGGTGACGGACGTGCCGCGGCGGTTGGGCGCGGCGCCGACCTTCTGCAGCGGGCCGAGCGTCGCCCCTCGCGAGAACTCCTGCGCGAAGAGTTCCTTGTTGCGGGCCACTTCGACGCGTGTCTTCACCGAAAGGGCATTGACCACCGAGATGCCGACACCGTGGAGGCCGCCGGAAGTGGCATAGGCCTTGCCGGAGAACTTGCCGCCCGAGTGCAGGGTCGAAAGAATGACCTCGAGCGCCGACTTGCCCGGATACTTAGGGTGTTCGTCGACCGGGATGCCGCGTCCGTTGTCGGTGATCGTCAGGCGACCGGCCGTTCCCGGTTCTTCCTCCAGCAGGACTTCGATGCGGTTGGCGTGGCCGGCGACGGCCTCGTCCATCGCGTTGTCGAGGACTTCGGCCGCGAGGTGATGAAGCGCGCGTTCATCGGTGCCGCCGATGTACATGCCGGGGCGTCGCCGGACGGGTTCGAGACCCTCCAGAACTTCGATCGCGGAACCGTCGTAGGATTCTCCGCCCGCAGACGGCAGCTTGTCGAAGAGGTCATCGGCCATGCGTGATCCTATACGGGACAGTGAAATCCCCGATCAAGCATGGCCGTGTTCTTATCCTCAGTCGCCGAAATGCGTGGGCGCGGGGCTGACGACCTTGACGCCGGCCTTTTCGATCTCGCGCACTTCGAGCGCGCGTTCGATGGTGCCGCCGCGAGTGAAGCGGAATGGACCGTCGAGACCGAGGAAGCCGCCGCTCTCCAGCATCTGCGAAGTCGGGAACGGCTTGCCCACCTTCCAGTCGCGCGCGACGCGAAGGGTAAGCAGGACCGCGTCGTAGCCAAGGGTGGCGATGCGCGCGGGCTGGCTGCCGAAGCGGGTGCGGTAGCTCTTGGAGAACTGGCCGAAGCGCTGGTCGGACACGGTGGCGAACCACGCGCCGGCAAGGGCGGGCGTGGTCGAGACGGCGCGTTCGCCGCTCCACAGTTCCGTGCCGAGGATCCGGACCTGGGGTTTGGTTCCTCCGGTCCGGAACTGCGTCGCCGCGCGGGCCGACATGTTGCCGCCATCGGCGATCAAAAGCGCGCCATAGCCGTCCTTGGCATGGATGCGCTGGGCGGCGGAGGAGATCGACGCAGCGGTCCGGTCATAGGGCTCCATGGCGATCACTGCGCCGCCTGTATCGCGCACGGCGGCAAGGAGGGCGGTGCTGGCGCGGTCGCCATATTCGCCCCGCGGGATCAGGGCGGCAAAGCTGGTGATGCCGCGCGAACTGGCATAGCGCACCGTGCGCGCGACCGACTGGCCCGGCAGGTTGCCCATGATGAAAACATCCTTGGATGCGGCTTCCTCGTCATTGGAGAACGAGATCAGCGGCACCTTGGCCGGCCGCGCGAAGTTGGCGACGGCCGGGATGTTGTCAGACAGCAGCGGCCCGAGAATCAGCCGGTTGCCATCGGCGACGGCGCGCTTGGCGGCTTCGCCCGGATTGCTGGCCGTGTCGTAAGTCGTCACGCGCAGGTTTCCGGCATTGGTGTCGAGCAGCGCCATGTTGGCCGCATTCGCGATCGACTGGCCGACAGCGCCGTTGGGGCCTGAAATCGGGACAAGCAGGGCGATCCGATGACGGTCGTTGTCCTCCTGGATCACGCTTTCGCTGGGCGATGCAGTGGGCGTGGGCGTTGGCGCTGTCGTCTTGGGAACGATGCTGCAGGCGCTCAGTCCCGCCATCGCTACCGCGGCGAGAAGATTGCGCCTGTTCAGGCGTTTGTCGAACATTGCTTGCCGCTCCCGTAGTCCTTGGGCCATGAGTCTCGCGATGGAACACAGTCTTTCGCCGGGCCTCTATATAGTGGCAACCCCCATTGGCAACCTGAGCGACATAACGCTCCGTGCAATCGAGGTATTGCGGGGAGTCGGTGCCGTCGCCTGCGAGGATACCCGGGTAACGGGTAAATTGCTGCATCACCTTGGAATAAAGAAGCGGATGATCCGCTATGACGACCACGCCGGGGAGGGGGATCGCGAGCGGCTCCTGGCCCTGATGGAGGCAGAGCCGGTCGCGCTTGTCAGCGATGCCGGAACGCCGCTGATATCCGACCCGGGCTATCGTCTCGTGCGCACGGCCCGTGAGCGGGGGATTGCCGTTACCAGCCTGCCCGGGCCCAATGCGGCGATTGTCGGCATGACCCTGTCGGGCCTTGCCAACGATCGCTTCCTTTTCGCCGGGTTCCTGCCGAACAAGGCCAGGGCGCGCGAAAGCGTGCTGCAGGAACTGTCGGGCGTTCCCGCCACCCTGATCTTCTACGAGACCGCGCCGCGGCTCGAAGCCTCTCTCCAGGCCATCGCCGCCACCCTGCCGGGCCGCGAAGTCGCCGTGGCGCGCGAGCTGACCAAGAAGTTCGAGGAATGCAGGACCGGCACGCCCGAGGACATCATTGCCCATTACGCCGCGCATCCGCCCAAGGGAGAGATCGTCCTCATGATCGCGCCGCCATCGGACGATCCCGTCGGCGAAGTCGATGTCGATGCTATGCTGCTGGCGGAGCTGGCCAATTCCAAGGCATCGCAGGCCGCGGCCAAGGTCGCCAAGGCGACCGGCATGGATCGCAAGGAGCTCTATGCGCGGGCGCTCGAACTCAAGTGACGGTTCCGCGATGAACCGCAGGGCCCGGGCCGAACGGCGCGGTCGGCGCGGCGAGACACTGGCTGCCTGGTACCTGCGGCTATCGGGCTGGCGGGTGCTCGCGAGCCGCGCGCGCACGCCGCGCGGTGAAGTCGATCTGGTGGCGCGTCGGGGAAGGGTCCTGTGCTTCGTCGAGGTGAAGTGGCGCGCCCGGGCGCAGGATCTGGACAGCGCCATCGACGCGCACCGCCTGCGCCGCGTGGCCGCAAGCGCGCAAGCATTGGCCCCGCGCTTCGCCAGAGACGGCGACGATATCCGCATCGACGTTCTGCTCATGGCACCGCGCACATGGCCTCGCCGGATCGTCAATGCCTGGCAACCCGGGCGGTAGTTCTGATTTGCGGCGTGGAACCGGAAACAGGTCGCACGCGGGCGAATTTGGGATTAAGCGGACCACGGCAGCAACCCAAGGACCCGATTTTCCATGACGTTACGCATCGCCGTTCAGATGGACCCGATCGAAAGCATCAACATTGCAGGCGACTCTTCCTTCGCCCTGATGCTCTCTGCGCAGGACCGCGGCCACACGCTTTATCATTACGATGTGCGCACACTGGCTTACGACGCATCCGAAGGTGCCGCCGGAAGGTTGACCTGTTGGGGCGCGCCGGTGACGGTGCAGCGCGTCGAAGGTGCGCATTATACGCTCGGTGAGTACCGCCTGATCGATCTCGTCGCGGACATCGATGTCGTGCTGATGCGGCAGGATCCCCCGTTCGACCTCGGCTATATCACGGCGACGCACTTGCTTGAGCGGCTTGAAGGCCGAACGCTCGTCGTCAACGATCCCGCTTCGGTCCGCAATGCGCCGGAGAAGGTCTTCGTTCTGGACTACGCGCGCTTCATGCCGCCGACTTTCATTGCCCGCCGCATCGAGGACGTACGCCTGTTCCAGCAGCGGCAGGTCGCTTCCGGTCTTGGCGGCGACCTCGTGGTCAAGCCGCTGCACGGCAATGGCGGCAAGGCGGTGTTCCGGGTCCCGGCCGACGGGAGCAACCTGGGCGCCCTGGTCGAGATGTTCCAGAATGCCTGGGTCGAGCCGTTCATGGTGCAGCCGTTCCTTCCCGATGTTTCCGAAGGCGACAAGCGCATCGTCCTTGTCGACGGCGAGTTTGCGGGCGCGATCAACCGCAAGCCCGGCGAAGGGGAGTTCCGCTCGAACCTCGCGGTGGGCGGCTCGGCCGAAGCGACCACCCTGAGCCCGACCGAAGAGGAAATCTGCGCGGCGCTTGCACCGGAACTCAAGGCGCGCGGCCTCGTTTTCGTCGGTATCGATGTCATCGGCGGCAAGTGGCTGACCGAGATCAACGTGACCTCGCCGACCGGGATCGTCGCAATCGACCGATTTAACGGTACCGACACCTCGGCGTTGATCTGGGAGGCGATCGAGCGCCGTCACGCGGCGATGTAAGCTCCTGCGGGAAGCCCGCCCGGACTACTCCCGTTCGCGCGGATGGGCGTTGCGATAGACGTCTAGCAGGGTCGCTGCATCGACCCTGGTGTAGATCTGCGTCGAGCCGAGGCTAGCGTGACCCAGGAGTTCCTGCAGCGAACGCAGGTCCGCCCCGGCCCCGAGCAGGTGCGTCGCGAAGCTGTGGCGCAAGGCGTGCGGCGTCGCGCTCGGCGGCAATCCCAGGCTGACGCGGGCGCGGGCTACGGCCTTCTGCACCATGCCTTGCGACAGGGGACCTCCCTTCGCCCCCCTGAACAGGGGATCCTTCCGGTCGTTCTCGTGCGTGACGGGCCACGGGCACTTGGCGACATAGTCGTCCACCGCATCTCGAATGATCGGGAGCAGGGGCACGACCCGCTGCTTTGCACCCTTGCCGGTGACGACCAGCGTATCCCTTAGCGGAAGGACCGAAGCCGTCAGGGACAGGGCCTCGGCAATGCGCATCCCGGCTCCGTAGAGCAGGAGCAGGACCGCCCGGTCGCGCGCGCCGATCCATTCCTCCCGCGCGTCTTCATCGACGGCCACGGCGAGATTGACCGCTTCGTCCGGCGTAACCGGACGCGGAATGCCCTTCTTGATGCGTGGTCCGCGCAGGCGCGGAGGCATCGCGTCGGTCATGCCGGCTTTTTCGCGGGCAAAGATCAGGAAGGCCTTGAGCGCCGAAAGCTCGCGCGCGGCTGAAACATTGCCGATCCCCTCCTGTCGCCGGGCTGCCAGTTGGCGGCGCAAGGCCGCGGCATCGAGGCTGGCCAGTTGCGGCCAGTCGGTTTCGCCAAGCGTGTCGAGCAGGCGCGAAGCCGTGGCGACATAGGCGCGGACGGTGTGCGGACTGCGCCTGCGTCCCTGTGCAAGATGGGTGCCCCAGGCTTCGAGGAGGTCCGCCTTGGCCGTCACGGTTCGACGAGTTCTTCGGGCACCAGTTCGCCGAGCAAGGCATCGAGCAATGGCATACCGTTTTCGGCGACACCAAGCCGCGAGTCCTGCCGCCAGACGAGGCCCTGACCTTCGTAGAAGGCAGCCTTGTCTGCATTGCAAAGCGCTTCCTGGGGCAGGGCAAAGCGTGACGCCATGACCTCAAGATCCACACCTTCGCGCAGGCGCAGGCCCATCAGCATGGCTTCGGAAGCCTGTTCCCTTTGCCCGAGCGGACGTTCTTCGCTGGTGCCGTGGCCCTGTTCGGCGATCGCTGCGAGCCAGTTCTCCGGCTTGCGATGCCGCACCGTTGCCATGCCGCCGCGCCGCCCGTGGGCGCCGGGACCGATCCCGCAATAGTCGCCGTAACGCCAGTAGGTGAGGTTGTGACGGCTCTCTTCGCCGGGGCGGGCGTGGTTGCTGATCTCGTAGGCGGGAAGTCCGGCGCCGGCGGTCAACTCGCGGGTCAGCGCGAACATGTCGGCGCAGGCATCCTCGTCGAGCGGTTCGAACGTGTGCTGGCGCACCATCGTGGCAAAACGCGTGCCGGGCTCGATGGTGAGCTGGTAGAGCGAGAGATGGCCGGTGCCGAACGACAGGGCGCGCTGCAGTTCAGCCTGCCATTGCTCGACGTTCTGTCCGGGGCGGGCATAGATGAGGTCGAAGGACACCCGGTCGAACCGGCGCTGCGCGACTTCCAGCGCGTCCAGCCCTTCGCGTGCATCGTGGAGTCGGCCGAGGAAGCGCAGTGTCTCATCGTCGAGCGCCTGCAGCCCGAGCGACACCCGGTTTACCCCGGCCGAGGCCAGTGCCGCGTAGTTGGCCGCTTCCACCGAGGACGGATTGCCCTCCAGCGTGATCTCGATGCCCGGTGCAAAGCCCCAGAGCCGCTCGGCTTCCTCAAGCAGCCTTGCGACCAGCGCCGGCGGCATGAGCGAGGGCGTGCCGCCGCCGAAGAAGATCGAATCGAGAGGCTCTCCGCCCGCCAGCGCATGTTCGTGGCGCATGTCTGCAAGCAGCGCGTCCTGCCAGTGCTGGTGGTCGACGCGTTCGCGGACATGGCTGTTGAAGTCGCAATAAGGACATTTTGCGAGGCAGAACGGCCAGTGGATGTAGAGCGCGCGGGCCATCAGCCGATGTTAGCCGCCGAACTGCTCCGCGACCAGCTTGGCGAAAGCATCGGCGCGGTGGCTGATCTTGTGCTTTTCCTCGGGGTCGAGCTGCGCGAAGGTCGTGTCGCGGCCGTTCGGCACGAAGACCGGGTCGTAGCCGAAGCCCATCGTTCCGCGCGGCGGCCACGAAAAAGTGCCGTTCACCCGACCCTCGTAGACCACGCTGTCACCGTCGGGCCAGGCGATGGCGAGCACGCAGCTGAACCAGCAGGAGCGATCGACTTCGGGACCCTGCTCGCACAGCAGGCCCTCGACCTTGCCCATCGCCATGTACCAGTCGCGCCCGGGTTCTCCTTCGAACCACTGACGCTCGGCCCAGTCGGCGGTGTAGACCCCGGGGCGTCCGCCCAATGCCGCCACCGAAAGCCCGCTGTCATCGGCAAGCGCAGGAAGCTGCGAGGCCTGCGCCGCGGCCCGTGCCTTGATCAGCGCATTCTCGATGAAGGTCTTTCCGGTTTCGGCCGGTTCGGGCAGGCCCAGTTGTCCTGCCGAGAGGCATTCCATGCCGTAAGGCGCCAGCAGCGCGCCGATTTCCTTCAGCTTGCCCGCATTGTGCGTGGCAATGACGAGGCGTTTGCTGTCGAGCTTTCGGGTCATGTCACTATCCTGTCGGCACCATGTTTCCCGTCACCTCCGGCCCATGACGGGTTCCCGCTCCCTTCGGTCTGGCCTGAAGGAAAGCGGGGCCCGACTGCGCGGAGGCGACGGCCACTCCAGACGAAGCCTTAGCGCCCTACCGCCTTGGCCTGAGCGGCGAAGATGCGTTCGCAGCCAATGCGGGCAAGGCGCAGGAGGCGCAGCAGGCCTTCCTCGTCATAGGTATCGCCTTCCGCGGTGGCCTGAGCCTCGGCGATCTTGCCACCCTCGATCAGCACGAAATTGGCATCGGCACCGGCCGAGCTGTCTTCGATGTAGTCGAGGTCGAGAACCGGGGTGCCCTCGCAGATGCCGCAGGAAATCGCGGCAACGCGCGCTTCGATCGGGTCCTGGAGGATCTTGCCCTCGGCCATCAGCTTGTCGACGGCCAGGCGCAGGGCGACCCAGGCGCCAGAGATCGAAGCCGTGCGGGTGCCGCCATCGGCCTGCAGGACGTCGCAGTCGAGGACGATCTGGCGTTCGCCCAGCTTCTTCATGTCGACGACCGAGCGCAGGCTGCGGCCGATCAGGCGCTGGATTTCCTGTGTGCGGCCCGACTGCTTGCCCTTGGCCGCTTCGCGAGAACCGCGCGTGTGCGTGGCGCGCGGGAGCATCGAGTACTCTGCCGTGACCCAGCCTTCGCCCTTGCCGCGCAGGAACGGGGGAACCCTTTCCTCGACCGAGGCGGTGACGAGCACGCGGGTATCGCCGAAGGAGATCAGCACCGAGCCTTCGGCATGCTTGGTGAAACCGGTCTGGATGTCGATAGCGCGCATTTCGTCGGGCGCACGGCCGGAAGGTCGCATGTACTGTCCTCGTAGCTAAGATTGCAGCGGCCCTAGGCGTATTAAGCTTGAGGCTGCAAGCCCAATGCCTAAATTGCAGCGCATGACGACACCACCCATCACCGAATTGACCACGAGGGCGCGCGAGATCTTCCGCCTTGTCGTCGAAGGTTACATCGCGACCGGTACTCCGGTGGGGTCCAAGGCCCTGTCCGGCAATACGGGCGTGAACCTGTCATCGGCCTCGATTCGCTCGGTTCTGGCCGATCTCGAATCGCTGGGCCTGCTGGCCGCGCCGCATACGAGCGCGGGGCGGTTGCCGACCGAGGCGGGCCTGCGCCTCTTCGTCGACGGGATCATGCAGGTGGCTGAATCCACGGCAGAGGAACGCGCGGTCATCGAACGGCGGATCTCGCAGCCGGGGCCCATCGAAGCCGCGCTCGAGGCGGCCAGCACGATGCTGTCCAGCCTGACGTCGAGCGCCGGGGTGGTCATGGTGCCCAAGCGCGAGCCGCGCCTCCAGCACCTGCAACTCGTCCCGCTCGCGCCGGGAAGGGCGCTTGCCGTTCTGGTCGGCGATGACGGCGCGGTCGAGAATCGCATCGTCGATCTGCCGGCCTCGCTGCCCATGGGCGCGCTGGAGGAAGCGTCGAACTATATCTCGGCCCGGCTGACAGGCCGGACGCTGGGCGAGGCGGTGCGGTTGATGCGCTCCGAGATCGCCTCGGGCCAGTCGGCTCTCGATGCGGCAAGCCGCGATCTGGTCGAACGCGGCCTTGCCGTGTGGAGCGAAGACGTGATGCAGCGGCCGGTGCTGATCGTGCGAGGCCAGGCGAACCTGCTCGATGAGGGCGCTTTGTCGGATCTCGAACGGGTGCGTTCGCTGCTCGACGACCTTGAAAACAAGCAGTCGGTTGCCGATCTTCTCGAAATGGCGCGAGAGGCTGAATCGACGCGCATTTTCATCGGCTCGGAAAACCGGCTTTTCGCGCTTTCCGGGTCTTCGGTGATCGCATCGCCCTATCGCGACCGGGATGGCCGCGTTGTCGGAGTTGTGGGGGTTATCGGCCCGACGCGGTTGAATTATGCACGAGTCGTCCCCATGGTGGACTTCACCGCCCAGAGCCTGGGCAAGCTCATCGGATAGCTGGAACCTTAGAATAATGACTGAAGACAAGACTCAGCCGTCACAGGATCAGGCTGCAGATCCCGCGGTGGCCGAAGAACTGAAGGGTGTGCCGGAACATATGGTAGACAAGGGCGCAGACAACGACGTCGCCGAAGACGAGCTCGCGAAGCTGCGCGAAGAGCTCGAAGTCGCCAAGCAGGACGTGCTTTACGCCCGCGCCGAGACGCAGAACGTGCGCCGCCGGCTTGAAAAGGACATTGCCGATACCCGCAATTATGCTGCGACCGGTTTCGCTCGCGACATTCTCTCGGTAGCCGACAACCTTTCCCGTGCGCTGTCGGCGATTCCCGCCGATCTGCGCGAGGACGAGAAGGTAAAGACCTTCATCGCCGGTATCGAGGCCACCAGCCGCGAGATCGAGAAGGTCTTCGGTACCCATGGCATCACCCGCATTGCAGCCATGGGCATGCCGCTCGATCCCAACCAGCACCAGGCCATGATCGAAGTGCCGTCCGCCGATGCGGAGCCGGGAACGGTCGTGCAGGAACTGCAGGCCGGTTACATGATCAAGGACCGCCTGCTGCGTCCGGCCATGGTCGCAGTGGCCAAGAAGCCCGACTGATACGCGTTTCGCCGCCCTGCCATGGGGATAACCGGGGGCAGGGCGGCGACAGTCCGTGGCACAAATCAGGAACCAAGGGGCTTCCCCTCCGTTGATCAGATAGACCCACGCTGATTTTCGGAGACGTTCCATGCGCAAGTTCATCCTCCCCGTTATTGCTGCCGGGGCTCTTGGCCTCGCTGGCTGTGCCAGCAACTATGCCGGCGAAGGTGCGCTCGGCGGTGCAGCTCTCGGGGCCGGTGTCGGCGCCGTGACTGGGGGTGACGTCGGGACCGGCGCTGCGATCGGCGCGGCCGCGGGCGCGGCGGTCGGCTCGCAGGTCGACAAGGACAAGGGTTGCTATCGCTATGACCGCGATGGCCGTCGCTACTGGGACCGCGACTGCTGATCCCACGGCATAGGATTACCGGAAACAAGGGTGCAAGAGCCGATCTTGCGCCCTTTTTTCTTGCCGGTTTCTATGCCGGTGTGCCGTCGAACGGCAGAATCCCAGTGTAGGACTCCAGTGGGGGCGCTCCCGGAACGGCGTGTCCCCGGCGCAGCAGGAAGACATGCCGGACGATTTCGGCCTGCTGTTCGATGCCGTAACGATCGAGCCTCCAGCCCGGTCTCAGCGCATAGTCATAGCGGCAAAGCGGATGGCGCATGAGCGGCAGGTACCAGCGCCCTTGGCGCTGCGCCTGCCACACGTGCGTCATCTCGTGAATGAAGAGGCCCTGCAGCGTCGTCGACGCGCAGGAGAAATCTGCGAGGTATAGCGTCGAGCGCGGGTGGAAATGGATGTGTCCGCAAGGGGCCATCACCGTGTCGACCGGCTGAAGGGGGAACCAGCGTCGACGCCGGATCTTCACCGCCGCAAGGTCGATGGCGTCGCCGAAGACCGATCCTGCGAGGGCAATCTCGCCCGGCGTCAGGCGGCGTTCGCCGCCCGGCGCGCAAGGACCGGCTTCGGCAAGGTCGATCAGTGGTGCATTCCCGCCATGTCGCCGTCCTGCATGGAGCCGCCCTCCATTCCGGAATGGTCCATGCCGCCGGTCATGCCGCTTTGCATGCCGCCGCCCATAGTCTCGATTTGCAGCGGCATCGACAGCTTGTCCCCGTCGGCGAAAGTCAGCGTCAGCTCGGTGCTCTCACCGGTCTTGAGCGTATCGTCGATGTCGAAGGCCATGACGTGATACCCGCCGGGAGCGAAATCCAGCACGCCGCCGGGCGCGATCTCGAGCGAGTCCACCGAAGACATCTTGCCGCCTTCGGTCTTGTGCATCTGCACTTTTCCCGCTCCCGCGACATGGACGCCGACCAGGGTAGCCGGCTGCGGTCCTTCGTTGCGGATACTGAAGTAGACTGCGCCCGGGCGATCTGCAACGACCGGCAGGATCATGCGGCCGTCGCTGCCGGAAATGCCCGGCTTCGCGTCCGGATTGCCTGAATCGGCGGTTTCGGTCGCATTGCCGGCAGGGGCTTCGGACTGCTGGCATCCCGCCAGCGATGCGGCCACGGCCAGCGCCGAAGCAACTGCCACGGAACGAAAGATTTTCACCTGAGACACATCCTTCCTGGAAACCCTCGAAAAATTAGCGGGGGTAATGCCATTGTGGCGGTCTTGTTCCAAGAAAAACCGCTCCTATATCGCCCCCCGACGACATTGAACGTCATCGAGCCGCGCAAGCCGCCTTGCCTCTAGTCAGGGAGGCGATCCGTGCGGTGTCATCCACTGACGTGAGGAATGGGGATAATGGGAAAAGTAATTGGTATCGACCTTGGCACCACCAACAGCTGTGTCGCCGTCATGGACGGTGGCAAGCCCAAGGTCATTGAAAACTCCGAAGGTGCGCGCACGACGCCTTCGATCGTCGCCTTCACCAAGGACGGCGAACGCCTGATCGGTCAGCCGGCCAAGCGCCAGGCTGTCACGAACGGTGACAACACGATTTTCGCAGTGAAGCGCCTCATCGGCCGCCGCTTCGACGATCCGGTGACCAAGAAGGACACCGAGCTGGTTCCGTACCACATCGTCAAGGGCAAGAACGGTGACGCGTGGGTCCAGGCTGGCGGCGAGGACTACAGCCCGTCGCAGATCTCGGCCTTCACCCTGCAGAAGATGAAGGAAACCGCCGAGAGCTATCTGGGCGAGACCGTCACGCAGGCCGTCATCACCGTGCCCGCATACTTCAACGACGCGCAGCGCCAGGCGACCAAGGATGCCGGCCAGATTGCGGGTCTCGAAGTGCTGCGCATCATCAACGAGCCGACCGCGGCCGCGCTCGCCTATGGCCTCGACAAGCAGGACGGCAAGACCATCGCGGTCTACGACCTTGGCGGCGGCACCTTCGACGTCTCGATCCTCGAGATCGGCGACGGCGTGTTCGAGGTGAAGTCGACCAACGGCGACACGTTCCTGGGCGGTGAAGATTTCGACACCAAGCTCGTCGAATGGCTGGCCGACAAGTTCAAGGCCAAGGAAAACATGGACCTGCGGACCGACAAGCTCGCTCTGCAGCGCCTGAAGGAAGCGGCCGAAAAGGCGAAGATCGAGCTGTCGTCGGCTGCGACGACCGAGATCAACCTGCCCTTCATCACCGCGCGCATGGAAGGCGGCGCGACGACCCCGCTTCACCTGGTCGAAACGGTTACCCGCGCCGACCTCGAGAAGATGGTCGCCGACCTCATCAAGCGCACCATCGAGCCGTGCCGCAAGGCGCTGGCCGATGCCGGCATCTCGGCTGCGGAAGTCGATGACGTCGTGCTCGTGGGCGGCATGACCCGCATGCCCAAGGTACGCGAAGTCGTGAAGGAATTCTTCGGCAAGGAACCGCACACCGGCGTGAACCCGGACGAAGTCGTCGCCATGGGCGCGGCGATCCAGGCCGGCGTCCTCCAGGGCGACGTCAAGGACGTGCTGCTGCTCGACGTGACCCCGCTTTCGCTGGGCATCGAGACGCTGGGCGGCATCATGACCAAGATGATCGACCGCAACACGACGATCCCGACGAAGAAGAGCCAGGTCTACTCGACTGCCGAGGACAACCAGCAGGCGGTGACGATCCGCGTGTTCCAGGGCGAACGCGAAATGGCGCAGGACAACAAGCTCCTCGGCCAGTTCGACCTCGTCGGCATCCCGCCGGCTCGCCGGGGCGTGCCGCAGATCGAAGTCACTTTCGACATCGACGCGAACGGCATCGTCAACGTGTCCGCCAAGGACAAGGGCACCGGCAAGGAACAGCAGATCCGCATCCAGGCTTCGGGCGGTCTGTCCGACGCCGACATCGACCAGATGGTCAAGGATGCCGAGAAGTTCGCCGAAGAGGACAAGAAGCGTCGTGAATCGGCGGAAGCCAAGAACAACGCGGACAGCCTCGTCCACGCGACCGAGCAGCAGCTTGCCGAAAACGGTGACAAGATCGACGCCGGCCTGAAGTCGGAAGTCGAGACCGCCATCGCCGAAGCCAAGACGGCTCTCGAAAGCGGCGACACCGCCGAGATCACGGCCAAGGCCCAGGCGCTGACCGAAGTCGCCATGAAGATGGGTCAGGCGATCTACGAGAAGGAGCAGTCCGCTGCTGCCTCGCCGGAGGCCGCGCCTTCGGGTGACGAGGACGTGGTCGACGCCGAGTTCTCGGAAGTCGACGAAAACAAGGGCTGAACGTCCTGATGAAAACCGTGGGCGTCACCGGTGCAATGCGCGCCGGTGACGCCCGGGTTATCTGCGGGGGTTAGATACGTGTCAGCTACCGAAATAGACTACTACGAACTGCTCGAGGTCGAGCGGACTGCCGACGACAAGTCCATCAAGTCGGCCTACCGTCGCCTCGCCATGCGATATCACCCGGACAAGAACCCGGGGGATGCCGAAGCCGAATCCCGCTTCAAGGCCATCAGTCAGGCTTACGACTGTCTCAAGGACCCGCAGAAGCGCGCCGCTTACGACCGCTATGGTCACGCCGCGTTCCAGCAGGGCATGGGCGGTGGCGGCGGCGGCGGAATGGGCGCCGAGTTCGGCGATATCGGCGATATCTTCGAATCGATTTTTGGCAGCGCCTTCGGTGGCGGTGCCCGTCAGCAGGCCCGTCGCGGCGCCGATTTGCGCTATGACATGGAAGTGAGCCTTGAAGAGGCGTTCCACGGCAAGCAGAGCGAAATCACCATCGAAGTCTCGCAATCGTGCGAGCCTTGCAGTGGCTCGGGCGCCGAACCGGGCACCGGCAAGCGCACCTGCAACATGTGCGCCGGTCACGGCAAGGTGCGCGCGCAGCAGGGCTTCTTCGTCGTCGAACGCACCTGTCCGACCTGTCACGGTCGCGGCGAGGTGATCGAGTCTCCCTGCCGTGCCTGCCGCGGCGAGGGGCGCGTCGACATGCCGCAGACGCTGGAAGTGGAAATTCCCGCCGGCGTCGATTCCGGCACGAGGATCCGACTATCGGGCAAGGGCGAGGCCGGGCCTTACGGAGCGCCTCCGGGCGATCTCTACATCTTCCTGCATGTGAAGCGCCACCGCGTCTTCGAACGCGAGGGGACGACTCTTCTCACGCAGGTGCCGATCACCTTCACCACAGCTGCGCTGGGCGGATCGATCGAAATCCCGGGAATCGACGGGGCGAAGATCGCGCTCGATATTCCGGCAGGTATCCAGTCCGGCAAGCAGCTCCGCAAGCGCGGCGCGGGCATGCCTGTTCTGCAGGGCCGCGGCCGCGGGGATCTGGTGATAGAGATCACGGTCGAAACGCCGACCAAGCTCTCTGCGCGCCAGAAGGAACTCCTGCGCGAGTTGCAGGCAACCGAGACCGGTGACGAATGCCCACAGTCGAAAGGCTTCTTCGACCGGATCAAGGACGTGTGGAGCGACCTGACCGAATAGGCGAAGCGGAGGTCCGCAGGCGCTCGATCAAAGCGCCTCGACTTCCTTCCTGATCGTCCTGATCAGAGCAGGATCGGCCAGCAGCCGGTCCTGCTCTTCGTTCAGGATCGCCAGAAAAGCGTCCTTCTTGAAGGCAGCCAGTTCACCTTGAGGGATCGCCTGTCCCTTCTCCAGCGTGGAGGCGATCAGGTCGATCATGCGCTCGGCCCCGTGCAGGCGACCCCACAGGTAGTCGTTCTCGCGATAGGCACGGCTGAAAAAGGCGCCGAAGTTGTAGAACTCTGTCCCGCGCAGGGTATCGGCCATGCCGCCCTTGCGGATGGCATGGCAATCTTCGGGCGAAATCCTGTCGACCAGGATCGGATCGAATTCGGTCAGGCCTTCGCCGCGCAGCAGCGGCAGGGTGACCGTGTCGTAGAACGGGAAGCCCAGGTAGGCGAGCAGGACCCTGCGCCGCAGGGTCGGAGGCATCGCTGCGAGTACTTCGGCGAGCATCTCATCGACCTGCGCATCGACCTCGGGCAATGAGCGCCTTGCCGCAATATGATCGAGTACGGCCCCGGGATCGTTGAAGAAATTGCGGGCTGCGGGCGGGAAGTCCTCTCCCAGATAGTGCAGCGGCTCCCGCTCGATGTAGAGCGCAAGGGCCTCGTAGATCGCGGCCCGGGCATCGTCGCGGTCCTGTTCTGTCACGCTGGGATCGCCCTCCCAGTCCTGCGTCACGCGCCGCGCCAGGAAGCGCAGCCGCCGGATCCGGAAAGCCAGGTCGTGTGCACGGAAGAAGTCGATCATCGGTGCAGACGTGCCTTCGCGCAGGGCCTGCATGCGGTCGAGGCCGTTATCGGCAAGATAGCCGATTAACCGTTGTACTATCGGCTCGGTCGAGGACAGCTCCTGTTCCGGAACGCCTTCATCGACCATGCGGCCGAGCATCGCCAGAATGCCGCTGAACTTGACCTGGGCGTACCCGTGATAGGCAAAGCCGGCCTGCTGGAATGCGGCCTCCTGCGCCTTGTTACGCCATGCCGCAAGCCGCTTGGGAGTGGGGCGGTCGAGGAACAGGGTGCGCCCGAACAGTTTGTCGACGGTCTCTTCGATCTCGGGGCGCAGGGCCAGCACGATGTCGCGCATCGTGCGCATCTCGCGCGAATCGCGATCGAGTGCCTCGAGGTTGTCGCGGATCGGCTGCTCGCGCGGGATCGATGATAGCGAACCGAAGATCACCGGGAAGAAGCCGGGTATTCTGGTGTCGCGCCGCATTCTGGGGCCAATGTGATCGGGGGTCGGATCGATATAGACGAAGCGCCGGTCGACTTCCCGCGCGGCAGGGCGGTCGCGCAGCACGGTCATGGCATCGGCAAACGGCGCATTGACGAGGACGGAGCCGTCGATGAGCGAGACACTGTCTATGTCCTTGCGACTGAAATGTTCCGGCATGACACGGCGCAGGAAGGCATCGCGGTCGGGCCACTTGCTGGCGGTTTCGCCCACGAGCTTGTCGATTTCCGCAATCTGCAGCGGCGGAAAGGCCCCGGGGAAGCTCGCCGTCGAACGCGCAGCGAGGACCAGCGCCGGAATCGATGCGAGATCCTCGCCCTTGCCCCGCGACTTGACGTGAAAATCGATGGTCAGGCGATGCTCGCTCTCCAGCACCAGTTCGGGCGAGTGGAGCCGCAGGGTTTCAAGGTGCCCCTTGAAGTCGGTCGCCGTCACGAACAGGTCGAGCGGGTGCCGCGCCGGAAGCAGGGGCTTGCCCTCGGGCGCCTCTGCCATCGCCATCATCGCCCGGTTGATGAGGCGCGAGAAGCCGATGCCGCTGAAGGGCGGCTCGAACCAGCGCGAGCGGATCAGGCGCGAGAGCTTGTCGCGCACTTCGGTGCGGGTCTCAGGGGCGACCGAAGCGCTCACCGCATTGCCGGGGCGGTGGAGGAGGTAATAGACGATCGGACTTGCCCAGAACTTGGCGGCACGCGACCAGGGCTTGGCATCGGGATCGAGCAGGACGTCGACGTCAGCGCATTCGAGCCACAGTTCGGTCAAGGGTTCGAGCGACTGGCCGGTGTGGATCGCCTGCGCGAGGAAGATGCTGTTGATCCCGCCCGCGCTCGCCCCGGCGACGATGTCGGAAAGAACCCGCAGTTTCAGGTTGCTGCCCTGTTCCAGCCTGCGCAGCAGCCGTGCATAAACGGCCTCGCTGCTCTCAAGGATGCCTTCGTCGGCCCAGAACGCCCGGCTTGCCCGAAGGACCTTCCACAGCTCCTTGGTCACGCCATGCATGTAGACGGCAAGAGAGATGCCCCCATAGCAGACGAGCGTGATCCGCAGTTCTTTCTGCCGCATTCCGCATACTTGGCCCGGATCAAGGAGAAAGGCAATTGCGTTCTCATTCCGTTCCGGATAGGCGCAGCCTATGGCAAAGCCCAAACGTCGTTACGTCTGTCAGAATTGCGGAAGCGTCGCGACCCGGTGGCAGGGGCAGTGCGCGGACTGCGGTGAATGGAACTCGCTTGTCGAGGAAGCACCGCAGACGGTCTTTTCCTCCAAGCACGATCTCTCTTCCGGCGGTCGCCCGATACAGTTCACCCCGCTCGACCAGCCCGGCGAGATTCCCCAGAGGCAGGCCAGCGGCCTTGCCGAGTTCGACCGCGCCCTGGGTGGCGGCCTGGTCCCCGGATCGGCGATCCTCATGGGGGGGGATCCGGGTATCGGCAAATCGACGCTGCTGCTGCAGGCCTCGGCGCACATCGCCAGGGCCGGGCGTGACGTCGTCTATGTCAGCGGCGAGGAAGCGTCCGGTCAGGTTCGGCTGCGCGCTGAACGCCTCGGCCTGTCGAAGTGTCCGATTCGCCTGGCCTCCGCAACATCGGTTCGGGACATTCTCACGACGCTGGGGATGGATGAGCCGCCGTCGCTCCTGGTCATCGATTCGATCCAGACGATGCACTCGGACCAGATCGAGGGGGCGCCCGGGTCGGTCAGCCAGGTGCGCGGGTGCGCCTTCGAACTGATCCGCTACGCCAAGGAAAACAGCGTCACCCTCATCCTCGTCGGTCACGTCACCAAGGACGGCAATATCGCCGGTCCGCGCGTGCTGGAGCACATGGTCGACGTGGTGATGAGCTTCGAGGGGGAACGCAGTCACCAGTACCGCATCCTGCGCTCGCTCAAGAACCGTTTCGGTCCGGTCGACGAGATCGGCGTCTTCGCCATGGAGGGCGACGGACTTGCCGAAGTCGGCAATCCCTCGATGCTGTTCCTTTCTGGCCGCGAGGAACCGATGGCGGGCAGCGCGGTCTTCCCGGCGATGGAAGGGACCCGGCCAGTCCTCGTGGAAATACAGGCGCTTATCGTGCGCCTGCAGAGCGGGGCGACGCCGCGCCGTGCCGTCGTCGGGTGGGACAATGGCCGCATGGCCATGCTGCTCGCCGTGCTCGAGGCGCGCTGCGGCCTTAATTTCTCCAGTGCAGAAGTCTATCTCAACGTCGCTGGCGGTTATCGCCTTGCCGATCCGGCGGCCGACCTTGCCGTGGCCGCTGCGCTCGTCTCGGCCCTTGGTGACAAGCCTCTGCCGACGGACGCTGTCTGGTTCGGCGAAGTTTCGCTCGCCGGTGAAATTCGGCCCGTGGCCCATTCATCGATCCGACAGCGCGAATCGGCGAAACTCGGTTTCGGCAAGGCTATTGGACCTGCCGGTGGACCGCCGCCCGACAAGGGCATCCGGTTTTCCGGTCTGACAATGCTTCCCAACCTCGTTGACCGCATTCTTTCGGATGCTTAATTGCAGTTTACTATGAGTGGCTTCGATATCGTTGTCCTGCTGTTCGTGGGGATCGGGGCCCTGACCGGCTTCTTCCGCGGATTCGTGCAGGAAATTCTCACGCTGGCGGCGTGGATATTCGCAATTTTCGCAATTCGCATGTTCCATACACCCGTCACCGAAGTGCTCGTCCCCTACATCGGAGAGGGTTCGGGATCGGCGATCCTTGCCTTTGCGCTGCTGTTGCTGGGGCCTTACGTGGCCGTGAGGCTTGTTGCCCGCTGGGCCGGCAGCAAGAGCCGCGGTTCGCTGCTGGGGCCGATCGACCGGGTCCTGGGTTTCGGGTTCGGCGCGGTGAAGGGCGTCATCATCGTCGTGCTGGCCTTCTCGGTGCTGGTTCTTGGATATGATACCGTATGGGGCGTTGCCGGCCGGCCCGATTGGATCGTGACCGCGCGCTCCTATCCCTTCGTCAATGCCAGTAGCGAAGCCATGGTGAAGATGATCAACGAGCGGCGCCAGCAGCTCAACGAGGAGGATGCTGCGGTCGCGGCCGAGTAGCCCCAATCGAAGCAAGAGCCACCCCTGTGTCGACCACTGTCCTTTACACCCCCGAGGTCCTTTCGCTGGCGGTCGCGCTTGCGCGCTTTCCCTGGCGCGAGGATTTTCCGCTGCAGGGAGAGGCCCGCTCACGTTCGTGCGGCAGCACGATTGCGCTGGGCCTCGCGGTCGATGAGCGCAGTACAGTCACCGAGGTCGGCGTGCGCAGCCAGGCCTGTGCCATTGGACAGGCCGCGGCGGCGATCTTCGCAGAAGCTGTCGTCGGCATGACCGGGATCGAGGTACATGAGGCCGGAAGGGCCGTGGAGGACTGGCTGGCCGGAAAGGTTGACCTGCCGGACTGGCCGGGACTCGAACGCATTGCCGCTGCCCGGGACTATCCGGGGCGACACGGCGCGGTAATGTTGCCGTGGAATGCAGCCATGCAGGTGCTTCCCTCCGCCTGATCGGCGGTTTAAACGCCTGTCGGGGCCCGATAACGCCGACGAGGGGGAAGATTCAGTACAATGGCTGACGTACAGCAGCATCCACATGCACCCGAACCGAGTGCTTCGGACATCAAACTCGTCATTGCGGCTTCCTCGATGGGTACCGTGTTCGAGTGGTACGACTTCTTCATCTACGGAACGCTGGCCGGCATCATCGGCAAGACCTTCTTCCCTTCGGGCAACGCAACGCTCGAGACGCTGCTGGTCTGGGCCGGCTTTGCGGTAGGCTTCGGCTTCCGTCCGCTTGGCGCAGTGCTTTTCGGTTTTCTCGGGGACAGGCTGGGACGCAAGTACACGTTCCTTGTCACCGTCACGCTGATGGGCATTGCCACGGCCGGCGTGGGTTTCATCCCTTCGGCGGAAACCATCGGCCTTGCTGCCCCTGCGATCATCCTCCTCCTGCGCGTCCTGCAGGGACTGGCGCTTGGCGGCGAATATGGCGGCGCGGCGATTTATGTCTCCGAGCATTCGCCGCCCAACCGCCGCGGTTTCTTCACTGGCTTCATCCAGGCAAGCGTTGTTGGCGGCTTCGTGCTGAGCCTGATCGTGGTCCTCACTTGCAAGGGATTGATGAGCGACGAATTGTGGAACGCCTGGGGGTGGCGCGTTCCCTTCCTGCTCAGCATGATCCTGCTCGCAGTATCTCTGTGGATGCGCCTCAAGCTGTCGGAAAGCCCGGTCTTCAAGGCGATGCGCGAAGAGGGAGAGATTGCGGGCAACCCCTTCATCGAGAGCTTCACCTATCCGGGTAACAAGAAGCGCATCTTCATCGCCCTGTTCGGCCTCGCTGCTGGCCTGACCGTGATCTGGTACACGGCGATGTTTTCCGCTCTCAGCTTCCTCAAGGGCGCGATGCGCATGGATGCGACGACGGCGGAGATCATCATCGGCATTTCCGCGGGCCTGGGCATGGTCTTCTTCGTCCTGTTCGGCGCTCTTTCCGACAAGGTGGGACGCAAGAAGCCGATCGTATGGGGCTATGTCGCCACGCTTGCGCTGATGTTTCCGCTGTTCTGGACGATCGGAGCCCACGCCAACCCCGGTCTCGCGAAGGCGAGTGCGGATTCGCCGGTCGCAGTGTCGGGGCCGGACTGCAATTACAATCCTTTCGCTTCCGTGCAGGAAAGCGATTGCGGCAAGCTGCTGGAAGACCTGACGGCAGCGGGTATCACTTATGACCTGACAAGCAGTTCTGATCTCGAACTGCGTATCGGTGGCGATACACTCCCTCTCGCGGCCTATCCCTGGGATGACAAGGAGGCGCGCAACGCCGAGTTGAAGGGCTGGCTTTCCGATGCGGGATACGATCTCGGTGTGGTCAAGCCGACGGTCATGGATGCCCTCGTGATAAGTGTCATGCTGCTGGTTTTCATGGCGCTGTCCGGCGCAACATACGGGCCGGTCGCCGCACTTCTGTCGGAAATGTTCCCGCCGCGTATCCGTTACAGCTCGATGTCCATTCCCTATCACATCGGAACCGGCTACTTCGGCGGCTTCCTGCCGCTGATTTCGAGCTACATGGTCGCGACCAGCGGGAATCCATACCAGGGTCTGTGGTACACCTGGGGCATCGTCGCGATTGCCCTGGTGGTCGCAATCTGGGGTTTGCGGGGCGGTCCCCCGCGCGATTACGGTGATGATGCTGCCTGAACTGCCCGAGCCGCCGCTGCGGCTGAATCTCGACTGGAATGCCCTTAAAGCCAATTGGCAGGCCCTTGACCGCCTCTCGGGCAAGGCCCGGGCTGGTGCTGCGGTAAAGGCCGACGGCTACGGTCTTGGCGCTCGCAAGGCCACGGCAACGCTGCTCGAAGTGGGGTGCCGCGATTTCTTTGTCGCGCACTGGGCGGAAGCCGCCGACTTGCTCGATATCGTCGATCCCGGCTCGATTTCGGTCCTGCACGGTCCGCAATCGGCCGCAGATTGCGCCTATGGCCAGGCGATCGGAGCCAAGCCGGTCATCAATTCGCTCTCGCAGGCGCAGCGCTGGCTCGATGCCGGCGGAGGCCTTTGCGATCTCATGATCGATACAGGCATGAACCGCCTCGGTGTGCCGATGGACGAGATCGGCAGCGAGGTTCTCGCCCGTCTCGATGTCGATGTCCTGCTTTCCCATCTCGTTTCGGCCGAGGAGGAATCCGCCCTCAACGCCTTGCAGTGCAGCAGATGGCTTGAGGCGCGCAAGGCTTTAACGCACTGCCGCGCAAGCCTTGCGAACTCGGCAGGTATCGCGCTTGGTCCTGATTTTCATGGAGATCTTACACGGCCCGGCATTTCCCTTTACGGCGGAATCCCTCGTCCCGATATGGGACGGCTGATCCGGCAGGTCGTTCGTCCCGAAGCGATGATCATGCAAGTGCGCCATGTCGCGGCGGGGGAGACCGTCGGCTATAATGCGACTTTCACGGCAAAGGCACCGATGCGCGTCGGCACCGTCTCCACAGGTTATGCCGACGGTTACCTGCGTTGCTGGTCCAACAAGGGCATCTTTGAGGCAAATGGCGCAGAACTGCCGGTCCTCGGCCTCGTCAGCATGGACATGACGGTGATCGACCTGACCGATGCAAACGATATCGGTGAGGGCGACTGGGTCGCTGCCGCCTACGATCTCCCCGGAGCCGCTGCCGCATCGGGACTGACCCAGTACGAATTGCTCACTATCCTGGGGCGTCGTTTCCGGCGTTAAGCGCTTTGCCGAGAACCTTTTGCTGCGCAGCAATTTGTGTTGCATCGCGACAATGCGCGGTGATACCATAAGCCACTGTCTGGACGGGGATTGGTCATGGCTGAAGCGGCGTCGCACGACGACAAGACTGTTATAATCAAAAAATACGCAAACCGACGGCTCTACAACACGCAATCGTCAAGCTACATCACGCTCGATCATCTCGCGAAGATGACGCGCGAAGGCGTTGACTACAAAGTGCTCGATGCGAAGAGCGGCACCGACATAACGCACACGATCCTCACGCAGATCATCATGGAGGAAGAATCCAACGGTGAGCAGATGCTCCCGGTGAACTTCCTGCGTGAACTGATCAGCATGTACGGCAACTCGATGCAGTCGCTGATTCCGCACTATCTCGAAGCATCGATGGAAAATTTCCGCGCCAACCAGACGAAGCTGCACAAGGCTTTCGAGGATAGTCTTGGCAACAATCCGCTCGCCAAGCTGGCCGAGCAGAACATGGCGATGTTCAAGGCGGCAGCGGCGGCATTCATGCCCGGCGGCGAGAAGAACGAGAGCAAGCCCGCCGCTCCGGCAGAGGGCGACGACCTTTCCGCGCTGCGCGATCAGATGGCGGAAATTCAGAAGAGGCTTGACGCGCTGGGCAAATAAAGGCCAGCGGGGTGCGTTCCGGCCTCTGGGTATCCCGCGGCCGGCCCCGATTCATGCGACGGATGGTCTGTCGCATTGCAGCAAGTCAGGAAGAACGCACCCGTGTCCGCCATTCGCCACGCCCTCTCGACCAAGCGCGAGGACGATTTCGCCCAGTGGTACCAGGAAGTCATTTCCGAGGCTGAAATGGCCGAGGAGTCCGGCGTCCGCGGCTGCATGGTCATCAAGCCCTGGGGCTACGGCATCTGGGAACGCATCCAGCGCCTCATGGACGACATGATCAAGGCGGCCGGCGTCCAGAACTGCTACTTCCCGCTGTTCATTCCGCTGTCCTATTTCGCCAAGGAAGCCGAGCACGTCGAAGGCTTCGCGAAGGAAATGGCGGTGGTTACGCATCACCGTCTTGTCGCGGACGGCAAGGGCGGCCTCGTGCCGGACCCGGAAGCGAAGCTCGAAGAGCCGCTCATCGTGCGGCCGACTTCGGAAACAGTGATCGGCGCCGCGATGGCGCGCTGGATCCAGTCGTGGCGCGACCTGCCGCTGCTTACCAACCAGTGGGCCAACGTCGTGCGCTGGGAAATGCGCACCCGCATGTTCCTGCGCACCAGCGAGTTTCTCTGGCAGGAAGGCCACACCGCCCACGCCGATCGTGACGACGCGATGGTGGAGACGCTGCGCGCGCTGGAGATGTATCGCACCTTCGCCGAAGGACCGCTGGCCATGCCGGTGATTGCCGGCGAAAAGCCCGAAAACGAACGCTTCCCCGGCGCTGTCGCGACCTACTCCATCGAAGCGATGATGCAGGATGGCAAGGCGCTCCAGGCGGGCACCTCGCACTACCTTGGCACCGGTTTCGCCAAGGCGGCGGGTATCCAGTATCAGGACAAGGAAGGCACCCAGCAGTACGCCCATACGACGAGCTGGGGTACTTCGACCCGCATGATCGGCGGCCTGATCATGACGCACGGCGACGATGACGGCCTGCGCGTGCCGCCGATGGTCGCACCGCACCAGATCGTCATCCTGCCGATGCTGCGCGAAAACGACGAGGATGAAGCGCTTCTGGCCTATTGCGAGGAGCTGCGCGGCGCACTTGCCTCGCAGTCGGCGCTCGGCGAGCCGGTGCGCGTGCTGCTCGACAAGCGTCCGGGCAAGGCCACCCAGAAGCGCTGGGCCTGGGTCAAGAAAGGCGCTCCCCTGATCCTCGAAATCGGTGGACGCGATGCCGCGGGCGGGCAGGTCTCCATGCTGCGCCGCGACCGTCTGTGGAACGACAAGGCCAAGGCCAACTTCATCGGTCTGGCAAAGGATGATTTCATCGCGCGTGCCGCCTCGGAAATCGAGGACATCCAGTCGTCGCTTTATGCAGAGGCGCGCGCGAAGCGCGATGCCAACATCACGCGCGTTTCCAGCTTCGATGAAGTCGTTGCCTTCTTCTCCGAGGACAAGCGCTACCCGGGATGGGTCGAGGTCGAATGGGCACGTCCGACCGGCGAGGAACTGGAGGACGTGATCAAGCGCCTCAAGGAACTCAAGCTGACGATGCGCAACACCCCGCTCGATGCCGAGCCGGTGACGGGTAACTGCATTTTCACGGGACGTCCGGCCGTGGAAAGGATATACGTCGCAAGGGCTTACTGAAACGGTTTCGGCGTCTGGCCATCGACCTGCGGCCCGAGCCGCCATGGCGCAGAACCGGCCTCCGACCGACACTTGCGAAGCGGGCGGGATGGCGAAAGATTGCGCGCATGCGCAAGATCGTTTTTCCGCCCGCTTTCACTACCGCGCTAGGCCATTGGGTTCCTGCCTTGGCAGAACAGCCACAGGTCTCGTCCGGTCGCAAGCGCGCGGTGCCGGGCGGCGGTTATGAACCGCTTGAAAGCCAAGAGTGAGGCCGGCGCCATTGTAATCCGGAGGCATCGGGGCCATGGCAAGGAAATGGCTCCCAAGACACGGTCCGCGCCGGGCCTGCCGACGCGCAAGCAGATCCTCGACTTCATCGCCAATTCGCCCGTCCCCGCGGGCAAGCGTGAGATCGCGCGCGAATTCGGGCTGAAGGGGCAGGAGAAGATCCAGCTCAAGGCGCTGCTCAAGGACATGGCCGAAGAGGGCCTGATCGACGGCAAGCGCACGGCCTTCCACAAGATGGGCGGGTTGCCCAAGGTCACCGTCCTGCGCATCGTCGATATCGACGAGGGCGAGGCGATTGCCGTGCCGGATACGTGGCAGCCCGAGGATGCAACACCGCCGCCGCGCATTCGCCTGGTCGAGAAGGGCCGCAGCGCGCTCAAGATGGGCGACCGGGTGCTGTCGCGCACCGAAGAGACCAACACGGGCTGGCGCGCGTGGCCGATGAAGAAGCTGGCGCTGCGTTCGGAGCAGATGCTTGGCGTGGTCGAGATCGATGGCGGCGGCAAGCCCTGGCTGGCCCCGGTCGACAAGCGCATCCGTCATTCCTCCCCGATTTCGGACCTGGGCGGGGCGGAGAAGGGCGAACTCGTGCTTGCCGAGCCAGTGGGAAGATCGGCCCGCGCTTCGGTCAAGGTCACACAGGTGCTGGGCGAGCCGCTTGCGCCCAAGGCCTTCAGCCTCATCGCGATTCACAAGCACGGCATTCCCAACCATTTCACGCAGGAAACGCTGGACGAGGCGGAGCGCGTCGCGAAGATTCCGCTCAGCCTGGACAAGCGCGAGGACCTGCGTCACCTGCCGATCGTCGCTATCGACCCGTCCGATGCACGCGACCATGACGATGCGATCTGGGCCGAGCCGGACGGGGAAGGGGGCTTCCGTGCCCTCGTCGCGATCGCCGACGTCTCGTTCTATGTGCGTCCCGGCGGTGAAATAGACCGCGAGGCGCGTCGCCGCGGCAACTCGGTCTATTTCCCCGACCGCGTCGTGCCGATGCTGCCGGAGATCCTCTCGGCCGACGTCTGCTCCCTGCGTTCTGGCGAGGACCGGGCGGCGATGGCCTGCCACATGCACATCGACGGGGCAGGCCGGGTCGTCGAATGGCGCTTCACCCGCGCTATCGTGCGGATCGACGAAGTCATCGCTTACGAAGATGCGCAGGCGCGGATCGACGAGGGCAGCGCTGCCGACAACCTCAAGCACTTGTGGGAATGCTGGAAGGCCCTCGCCGAAGCGCGCCACAAGCGCGATCCACTCGAACTCGAACTGCCCGAACGCCGGGTCAAGCTCGACGAGCAGGGCCGGATCACCGAGATCGCCGTGCGCGAAAGGCTGGATGCGCACCGCGTCGTCGAGGACTTCATGATTGCGGCCAACGTGGCCGCGGCCAAGGCACTGGAAGCCAAGGTCGCCCCGGTGGTCTATCGCGTTCACGAAACCCCGAGCCGAGAAAAGCTCGTCGCGCTCAAGGACTACCTTGCGACTTTCGGCAAGAAACTGGCGCTGGGGCAGGTCATTACCCCGGGCCTGTTCAACCGCATGCTGAAGGACATTTCCGACGAGGCCGAAAAGGCGCTGATCATGGAAGCTGTCCTGCGCAGCCAAACCCAGGCCTATTACGGGCCGCGCAACGAAGGCCACTTCGGTCTGGCGCTCGGGTCCTATGCGCACTTCACTTCCCCGATCCGGCGCTATGCCGACCTGCTTGTCCACCGCGCGCTGGTCGATGCCTACGGCCTTGAGCAGCCCAAGCCCCAGGGCGATATCCCGGCGACTTCCGGCCTGTCCGAGCGCGACCGGGAGGACCTGGGCCGGATCACCGAGGTCATTTCCGCGGCCGAACGCCGCGCGATGGAGGCCGAGCGCGACACGATCGACCGGTATGTCGCGGCATGGCTGTCCTCGCGCGTCGGGGACGTTTTCGACACGCGCATTACCGGCGTCCAGAAGTTCGGCTTCTTCGCGACGATCATCGGTTTGGGCGGCGACGGACTGGTGCCCGTATCGACGCTGGGCGACGAGCGTTTCGCCTACGACGAGAAATCGCAGGTGCTGGAAGGCGAGCAGACCGGAACGAGCTATGCGATGGGCCAGATCCTGCGCCTGCGCCTGGCCGAGGCGAACCCGCTGACCGGTGCTCTCAAGTTCGAGCTGGAAGAGGGTGGATCAGGCCAGATCGAACAGCGTGGGAGGCCGATGCCGCTGAAAAAGCGGGGAAAACATTTCGCGGGAAAACGCGGCCGCCCGAACAATATCCGGCATCAGGGACGCAAGAAGCGCTAGGAGGAGCGGACGCCGCAACCCCTAGCTGAGGCGCTCGATTTCGGCCTCGCCTAGCGTACCGGGAACGACGAAGACCGGGCAGGTCATCTGCCCGATCCCGGCACCGGTGAAGTGCGCCACGAGCGGGCCCGGGCCGCCTTCCTTCGCGGCGCCAAGGACCAGCGCGGATACCTCGGGATGTTCCTTCAGGTATTCGCGCACGACTTTGATGTCCTCGCCCATACGCACGGCGATCACCGGCATCTTCGCACCTTGCGAAAGCAGGTTGCCCGCTGCGGCGGTCACCAGCGTTTCGGCGCGTGCACGCGCTTCTTCCTCGATGGTGGCCTGGACGCCGCCGAAGGCATTGAAGGGCTGCGGGGGAACGAGGGCGAGAAGATGGAGCGCGCCATCGGTCTTGGCTGCGCGCCGGGCTGCGAACTGCAGGGCGACAAGCGCCTCATCGGTTTCATCGACGATTACCAGATAGACCCGCATCTTATTCCCCTCTTTCCCGAGCTTATCGGGCCATTCGATTGTCGGTGCAAGTCATCAGGAATTCGAATTAGCTTCGCAAAGGCGCTTGTATGGACGCGGCAACTTGTCCAAGGAAAGATCGATCCAGAAACTGACCTCCCCAGGATAAACAAGGGACTCAAACGCCTCCATGCCCATCGAGATCAAGATGCCCGCTCTGTCCCCCACCATGGAAGAGGGGAAACTCGCCAAATGGTTGGTAAAGGAAGGTGATACCGTCAGCTCCGGCGACATCATGGCCGAGATCGAGACGGACAAGGCGACAATGGAATTCGAAGCCGTCGATGAAGGCACTGTCGGCAAGATCCTCGTGGCTGAAGGCAGCGAAGGCGTGAAGGTCGGTACCGTGATCGCCATGCTTGCCGTTGAGGACGAAGACATCTCGTCCGTTGAATCCGCTCCGGCACCGTCCGCGCCCAAGCAGGAAGCGCCAAAGGCCGCTGAAGAAGCCAAGACCGCGGCCCCGGCTCCTGCTGCCGCCAAGGCCAGCGCTGCTCCTGCCGCATCGAAGGAAGGCCGCGTTCTCGCTTCGCCGCTTGCCCGCCGTCTGGCCGATGCAAAGGGCATCGACCTCGATGCGGTGAGCGGATCGGGACCCAAGGGCCGCATCGTCAAGGCCGACGTCGAGGCCGCGCAGGCTGGAGCTTCCAAGCCGAAGGCCGCCGCTGCCGCAGCGCCCGCCGGTGAGGCTGCAACTGCTCCCACGGTCGAGATGGCCGACGAAACCCGCGCTCTGCTCGACGCGCGCGTGCCGCACAGCGTCGAGAAGCTCTCGAGCATGCGCAAGACGATCGCGCGCCGCCTGACCCAGTCGAAGCAGGAAGCGCCGCACATCTACCTCTCGGTCGAGATCGTGCTCGACAAGCTGATCGCCCTTCGCGGCGAGATCAACGAGATGCTCGGCAAGCGCGGCATCAAGGTCTCGGTCAACGACATGCTGGTCAAGGCGCTGGCCATGGCGCTGGTCGAAGTGCCCGAGTGCAACGTGACCTTCGCCGGGAACGAACTGATCAAGTACGGGCGCGCCGACATTTCGGTCGCGGTCTCGATCCCCGGTGGCCTCATCACCCCGATCGTGCCCGATGCCAATGGCAAGACCTTCTCGCAGATCGCGCAGGCGACCAAGGACCTTGGTGCGCGCGCCAAGGAAGGCAAGCTCAAGCCCGAAGAGTTCACCGGCGGTACCGCGTCGATCTCCAACATGGGCATGATGGGAATTACGCAGTTCTCGGCCGTTATCAATCCTCCGCAGTCGACGATCCTCGCCATTGGGGCAGGTGAAAAGCGTCCCTGGGTCATGGCAGACGGCTCCCTGGGAGTGGCGACTGTCATGAATGCCACCGGAAGTTTCGATCACAGGGCCGTCGACGGCGCCGACGGCGCGCGTTTGATGGCGGCGTTCAAGGCCTATGTCGAAAACCCGTTGAGCATGGTCGCCTGATCGCATGGAACCCCGGCGCGATCCGGTTATCCGTGTGACGGCGATGCCCGCCGATGCCAATGCCTATGGCGATATCTTCGGCGGCTGGCTGATGAGCCTGATGGATATGGGGGCGGGCCTGATCGCGGCGCGGCATTCCCATGGCAGGGCCGTGACGGTGGCGATGGACGGGATGCAGTTTCACTTGCCGGTCAAGGTGGGTGACGAAGTCTCCGTCTATGGCGAGCTGCGCCGCGTGGGCCGATCCTCGATGACCATCGGGATCGAGGCCTGGCGGCGCCACCGCCACGAGGAAGAAGAAGTTAAGGTTACCCAAGCCGTGTTCACCTTCGTTGCGGTGGACAACAGCGGCAAGCCCAGGACGATTGAGCCGGGCCGCAATGAGCAGGAGATTTGAAGCAGTGGCAGATTCTTACGACGTCATCGTTCTCGGTTCCGGCCCCGGTGGCTATGTCTCGGCGATCCGCTGCGCGCAGCTGGGTCTGAAGACGGCCATCGTCGAGCGTGAACTGCTGGGCGGGATCTGCCTCAACTGGGGATGCATTCCGACCAAGGCACTGCTGCGCTCGGCCGAAGTGTTCCACCAGATGAAGCACGCCAAGGCCTATGGCCTGGCGGCAGAAAACATCAGCGCCGATCTCAACGCAGTGGTCAAGCGTTCGCGCGGAGTTGCCTCGCAGCTCAACAAGGGCGTGACGCACCTGATGAAGAAGAACAAGATCGCCGTCCACACCGGCACCGGCAAGGTCGTTGCCAAGGGCAAGCTGGCGGTGACCGATGCTGACGGCAAGACGACCGAGCTGCAGGCAAGGCACATCATCGTTGCCACCGGCGCGCGGGCACGCGAGCTGCCTTTCGCCAAGGCCGACGGCAAGCGCATCTGGACCTACCGCCATGCGATGACGCCTTCGGAAATGCCGACCAAGCTGCTGGTCATGGGCTCTGGCGCGATCGGTATCGAGTTCGCCAGCTTCTTCAATGATATGGGCGCCGACGTGACCGTAGTCGAAATGCTCGACAGGATCGTGCCGGTCGAAGACGCTGACGTTTCCACCTTCCTCGAAAAGGCGCTGACCAAGCAGGGCATGACGATCATGACCGGCGCCGGCGTCGAGGCGATCACCGCCAGCGACAAGGGCGTGAAGGCCAAGATCAAGGGCAAGGACGGCAAGGTCACCGAGCACGAATTCAGCCATGTCATCTCGGCCGTCGGCATCGTGCCGAACACCGAAGAGATCGGCCTTGAAGGCGTGGGCGTGAAGCTCGATCGCGGTTTCATCCAGATCGACGATTACGGCCGCACCGGCGTGGCCGGCATCTGGGCCATCGGCGACTGCACGCCCGGACCGTGGCTGGCCCACAAGGCGAGCCATGAAGGCGTTACCGCTGCCGAGGCGATTGCCAAGGAACTGGGCAACAAGGACGTCCATCCCCATCCGCTCGACCGCAACAACATCCCGGGCTGCACTTACTGCCACCCTCAGATCGCGTCCGTCGGCATGACCGAGGCCAAGGCCAAGGAAGCGGGCTACGAAGTGAAGGTCGGCAACTTCCCCTTCATCGGCAACGGCAAGGCGATTGCGCTGGGCGAGCCGGAAGGCTTCATCAAGACCGTCTTCGATGCCAAGACCGGTGAACTGCTCGGCGCACACATGATCGGTGCGGAAGTGACCGAGTTGATCCAGGGCTATGTTGTCGGCAAGACCCTCGAGACCACCGAGGCCGAGCTGATGAACACCGTGTTCCCGCACCCGACGCTGTCGGAAATGATGCACGAGGCAACACTGGCCGCTTACGGGCGCGCGCTCCACATCTGATCGCGTTTGCGCGAAAGACCAGGATGACAGGGAAGGGGCGGTCCTGCGGGACGCGCCCCTTTTCCTTTGGGCCTCAGGCCGTCTGGGTGGACTGGACGATGTGTTCGAAGACCGCGATGTGGAGCGGTGCTTCGAACTCGCAACCGATGACCGCATCGCGTTCCCAGCAGATGCGCGCGGTCAGTAGCTGCATTCCGGGAATGCGGATGCGCAAGGGCAGCTCCGGCCGGGCCTCGGGAAACCATGCAATGCGAAAGCCGCCCGGAGAAAGGTCTTCGAGCCGGGCCATTTTCCAAGGCCGCGTGCCTTGCCGCACCTCGCACAGGATCGTGACGCCCACCCGCTCGGAACGCTGAGCGTGCGGCCGTTTCGAGCCGGTGATCCTTTCGTGGTGCAATCTGGCCTCCTGTCCTGGCGGAAACCATTGCATCTCATGAGGTTACTATCAGGTTAGCATGGTTACCGGGCAGCGCCGGGATCGTGCTTAAAATGCTGTAAGGCAATCAGCTCGCCACTTGCGGTTCGACCTGAGAACCCCGCCACAAGTATTCGAAATCAGGTGAGCACCTTGGCCTTGACCGCTTCGCGGATCGCATCCGGCACGCCTGCATCCTCGATCGTCGCCGGGGTTTCGAAGCTCTCCCCGTTTACGATCTTGCGCAGGACATTGCGAAGGATCTTGCCGGACCGGGTCTTGGGCAATTGCGGCACCAGATATGCGGTCTTGAGTGCAGCCACCGCGCCCAGTTCGGATCGCACCGCGGCGATGACTCGCGCAGGGATGGTTTCGTCGTTCTCGGCGCCCGCTCGGGCCACGACGAAAGCGATCGGGATCATCCCCTTGAGCGCATCGTCCGCACCGATCACCGCGCATTCGGCCACCCCTTCGACTGTCGCAACGATCTGCTCCATCTGACCGGTGGAGAGCCGGTGTCCGGCCACGTTGATGATGTCGTCCGTCCGGCCCATGATATGGAGGAACCCCTCATCATCGAAGTGCCCTGCATCGCCGGTTTCGTAATAGCCGGGGAACGTGGCGAAGTTCTTCTCGTAGCCTGGCCTGTTGTTCCAAAGCGTCCGGAACGCGCAAGGCGCAAGCGGCTCGCGCATGGCGACTGCGCCGCTCTGGCCGTCCGGAACCGGGCTCCCCTCTTCGTCGAGAATGGCGAAGGCGTAGCCGGGCACCGGAAAGCCGGCGCTGCCGCGTTTGCGCCGCTTATCGCCGAGGCCGAAGCAACTGGCGATGGCGGGCGCGCCGAGCTCGGTTTGCCACCAGTGGTCGATGACGGGCAGTCCGGTATGCGTTTCGGCCCAGCCGATGGTCTCGGGATCGGCGCGTTCACCGGCGAGGAAGATGGCTTGAAGCGCTCCGGTGCCGATGTCCTTGAGGAATGCCGCAGCTGGATCTTCCTTGCGGATCGCCCGGATGGCGGTGGGTGCAGTGAAGAACGTCTTGACGTCATGCCGCACGATCGTGCGCCAGAACGTGCCCGGATCGGGAGTGCCGACCGGCTTGCCCTCGAACAGAACGGTGGTCGCGCCAACCAGCAGCGGACCATAGACGATGTAGCTGTGGCCAACGACCCAGCCCACATCGGATGCGGCCCAGAAGACTTCTCCCGGCCCGATCGCGTAGATCGCCTCCATCGTCCAGGCGAGGTTGACGGCATGGCCGCCATTCTCGCGCACGACGCCCTTTGGGGTGCCGGTCGTGCCGGAGGTATAGAGGATGTAGAGCGGATCGTCCGATGCCACCGGAACGCAATCGGGGATCGCTGCGTCTGCCGTCGCGGCGCGCAGCTCCGCCCAGTCGAAGTCCCGGTTACGGCGCAGCTCGGTAGTCAGAAGATCGCGCTGCAGGACGATCACGCACTCGACCTGGTGGGCGGCGCTGGCGAGTGCATCGTCGACCAGGGGTTTGTAGGCGATGATCCGCTTGCCCTCGATCCCGCACGAGGCGGTCAACACGACTTTGGGCGTGGCATCGTCGATGCGCTTGGCCAGCTCGTGCGCCGCAAAGCCGCCGAACACGACCGAATGGATCGCCCCGAGGCGTGCGCAGGCGAGCATTGCGAAGGCCGTTTCGGGCACCATCGGCATATAGATGACGACGCGATCACCCTTGGTGACGCCGCGGCTTGCAAGCATGGCAGCGACCCGTCCGACTTCCTCAAGAAGCTCGCCGTACGTCCAACTGCGGACCGCGCCGGTGACCGGGCTGTCGTAGATCAGGGCCGTGGCATCGCCGCGGCCTGCCGCCACGTGGCGATCGACGGCATTGTAACAGGTATTGAGCGAGCCCCCGGGAAACCAGCCCTGTTCGGGATCGTACGCGCGTGTCGGCTGCCTGTCCCAGTCGATCTTTTCGGCTGCCTTTGACCAGAAGGTCTCGGGATCGTCGATGCTGGCTTGCCAGGTTTGCCGGTAGGCTTCGCTCATTGGCCTCTCACTTGTTTTTCCGTAGGCTATCTGAAGGTCTTGGACAGGATTATCAGGCTGGGATCTCCGGCGAATGGCTCGGGGACGAAGCCCTTTTCGCGTTCGAGTTCGATGGCGGCGTGATTGGCCCTGTCCTCGATGGAAATGGCGCGGCGGCAGCCCCTTGCTGCGGCCTGATCGGCAAGGAAATCGAGCATGGCCCAGCCGATGCCCTTTCCGCGATGGCTGGCGCAGACCGAAATTGCGATTTCTGCCGTATCGAGGGGCCCGTCACAGGCCATGAGGCCCGAGGCGACAATCTGTCTGCTCGCCAGATTGCAGGCGATCCAGGATTCGGTCCGGAAGTGATCCGGGTGCACCAGCGGTTCAAGCTGTCCGCGACCGATCTGGCGGGCACCCGACATGAAGCGGAAACGGCGGTCCTCGTCGGTGACGCGTTCGAAGAAGGCTTCAAGATCGGCTTCATCGGCTTCGGTTACGGGGCGCACTTCCAGTTCGATACCGGAACGGGTTTCAAGCTTTACGCAATCGTGGAGAGACATTGAGACAGACTCCGTCTGGAGGTGGGGGGCGGCAATCTCATATGTCGTCGTCGACGCCCGCACCTTGATCGAGAGCAATCCCGGTCAGGCGCGGGCGCTACTTTCATCGGATCAGTCGATATTCCGGCGGAACGTCTCCGGCAGGAAGAACAGTCCGATCAGCAGAGTCGCAACGGCGACCACCACAGGATACCACAGGCCGTAGTAGATATCGCCGGTCGCGGCGACCATCGCGAAGGCCGTGGTCGGCAGGAAGCCGCCGAACCAGCCGTTGCCCAGGTGATAGGGCAGCGACATCGAGGTGTATCGGATCCGGCTCGGGAACAGTTCCACCAGCATGGCGGCGATCGGGCCATAGACCATGGTCACCAGCAGGACGAGGTAGAACAGGATCGCGACGACCGTGACCTTGTCCATCTGCTCCGGATCCGCTGCCGCAGGGTAGCCCGCGTCGGCAAGACCGGCCTTTAGCCGGTCCTGATAAGCGGCGATCGCGGCGGCGCGGTCTTCACCCTGCACATCGGCCGGGTTGGGGGCCAGCATCACGGTATTGCCGATCGCGACCGAAGCCACCGTGCCCGCAGGGGCGGCCTTGTTGGTGTAGTTGATGCCGCTCTTGGCAAGGAAGGCCTTGGCGATGTCGCAGCTCGAGGAGTCGAACTTGTTCTTGCCGACCGGGTCGAACTGGAAAGAACATTCCGCGTCGTTGGCGGTGACGACCACCGGAGCATTGCGGCTTGCAGCGGCAAGGGCGGGGTTGGCGGCATCCGAAAGCGCGTGAAAGGCCGGGAAGTAGGTCACCGCAGCCAGCGCACAGCCGCCCAGGATGATGTACTTGCGGCCGATCCGGTCGGAGAGCCAGCCGAAGAAGACGAAGAACGGCGTGCCCAGCGCAAGGGCGATGGCGATCAGGTAGTTGGTTGTGGCGCCGTCCACCTTGAGGATCTTTTCAAGGTAGAACATCGCGTAGAATTGCCCGGTGTACCAGACGACTGCCTGACCGGCGACGGCGCCGAACAGGGCGATGAGCACGAACTTGAGATTGCCCCACTGGCCGAAGGCTTCCGTGATCGGGGCCTTGGATGTGGTGCCTTCATCCTTCATCTTCTGGTAGACGGGGCTCTCGCTGAGCTGCAGGCGAATATACATCGAGACGACGAGGAGGATCGCCGAAAGCAGGAACGGCACGCGCCAGCCCCAACCCGTGAAGCTTTCCTCGCCCATGCCGGTGCGCACGCCCAGCACGATGAGAAGGGCGGCGAACAGTCCGAAAGTCGCCGTGATCTGGATGAAACTGGTGTAGAGGCCGCGCTTGTTGTCGGGTGCGTGCTCGGCCACGTAAGTCGCCGCGCCGCCGTACTCACCGCCCAGCGCCAGGCCCTGGATGATGCGCAAAGTGACGAGGATGATGGGAGAGGCGATGCCGATGGTATCGTAACCCGGCAGCAGGCCGACCGCGAATGTGGAAAGGCCCATAAGGCCCATCGTTACGAGGAACGTGTACTTTCGCCCGACTAGGTCGCCGACCCGGCCGAACACCAGCGCACCGAACGGACGCACTGCGAAACCGGCGGCAAAGGCGCCCAACGCCAGGATGAACCCGGTCGTTTCGTTGACGCCTGAAAAAAAGACCTTGGAAATGAAGCTGGCAAGCAGCCCGTAGAGATAGAAGTCGTACCACTCGAACACGGTGCCGAGCGACGATGCCGTGATGACGAGCTTTTCGCGGCCCGTCGCCTTGTGATGCTTCGGCAAGGCGTCATAAGTCGTAGCCATTGCTCACTCTCCCAAATGGGCCCGACCGCTTTTGTCCGGCGGGCAAGGTATATCCTCAGAAGCTGTACTTCGCTGCGAATTCGACGCGGTCGAGGGCGCCGTCATTGCCGTTGACCAGCTTGCGCTCGCCGTGGCGGTACTCGAGACCAAGGTCGATGTTCTTGATCGGCGAATAGAAGAGGTTGGCTGCGCCGCTCCACGCCCGCTTGTTGAAGCTGGCGATGCTGGCGAGCGGGAGGCTGTCTGCATAATCTACGTCCTGATAGCTGCCGATCAGGTTGATGCGGACCTTGGGGGCAATCGCGATGCGCGCGGCAACCATGGCGGCCAGGACGTTGACGTTCGCAAGGTCGTTCGTCGCCGGATCGTACACGGCGTCGGGAGCGAAATTCAGGCCGATGTAGCGGCTGGCGTTGTGCCCATAGGTCACCAGCGCGCGCAGGTCGCTAGATTTGCTCTGACCGAGCCAGAGCTTGCCGCCGGCGCTGATGCCCCAACCCATCGCATCTGCCGCAGTCCCCGCGCTGGCGACGCGGACCTGCCGCACGAGGCCTGCAAACGAGGCTTCCCCGCGCTTGCCGGTCCATGCGAGACGGGCTGCGAAATCGGGGATCCTGTCGTCGCCGTTCTCCGTAAGGGCAGGAGAGCCCAGCGTCGCCGTGCCCGATTCCGGCTCCTCGATGGAGGCATGCAGGGTCAGACCCTTGCCGACCGGTGCACTGTAGCGCACGAGCGGCTGGCGCACGAAGACCGTACCTTCGGTCGTGCCGACGAAGTCGGTGCTTTCGGGCAAGGCGCCCGTGTACTGGAACGTCGACCAGTCCTGACCGATGGTGATCCTGCCGACCTGCATCCAGGCCCGGCGAAGGGCAAGGTTGTAGCCATTGGTTGTGCGCTGCGACCCTTGGGTGCCCGGCGCGGTCTGGAAATCGACTTCGACAAGGCCCTTCACGCTGTGGCCGCCCACGTCGGTTGCAAGGTTCAGCCAGAAGCGCGACTGCTTGGCAGTGAAGTCCTCGACCCTCTGCGAGGGCCCGCTTCCGGTGGGAATCGCCTGGGGCAGGTAGAAGTCGCGGCCCAGCGAATTCGTGGCCACTTCGCCTTCGCTGAAGCGGCTCGTCGAGGCGATCATCTTGATGTAGCCGCCCAGCTTGATCGTCGTGTCGCCCGACTTGAAACCATCGGCCTGTGGCTTGCTCTCAAGGGCTGCAACCTTGGCGGCGGCTTCCTCGCTTCTGGCAGTGGCTGCGGCAATCGCCTGCTGCGCTGTCGCCTGGCTCTCGGCCTGCTGCGCATGGGCCTGCGCGAGGTCGGCGCGCAATTGCGCCATTTCCGCCTCCAGCCGTTCAAGCCGGTCTTCGAGCAACGCCTCGCGGCCGGTTGCGGCAGGTATTGCGGCAGGTATTGCGGCAGTAGATGCGGCATGGGCCGCGCCAGGCGCCACCAGAAAACTGCCTGCAAGCAATATGCTAACTAGCAATCGCGATTTGGAAGTCCCACTTTTGGCGTGGTTCATGATCCTCTCCTTCCCGAGCCCGGCCTCTCCACTTTTCAGGAGATGTTCCGGAACCTTCGCAGGATCGGGCAGGGAGGGTGCTTGAACCATCCTGACCATGGTCTAACGGTTACGACCAAGGTCTAATGTCCCCGCGCAGGGGTCTATGTGCTACAGGTTCGTGGAATGCCGGGTTTGCCGGACAAACTCCACGGAGAGGAGAAAGAAAGACATGGCAGAGACCGTCTATCCCGTCCCCGCCGAATGGGCCCGGAACGCCCTGATCGACGACACCCGCTACCAGGAAATGTACCGTCGTTCGGTGGAGGACCCGGAAGGTTTCTGGCGCCAGGAAGCGCAGCGGATCGACTGGATCAAGCCGTTCAGCACCGTCAAGCAGACCAGCTTCCACGAGACCGACTTCGGTATTTCGTGGTTCACCGACGGCACTCTCAACCTCTCGGCAAACTGCCTCGACCGTCACCTTGCCGATCGCGGCGATGCCATCGCGATCCTGTGGGAGCCGGACGATCCGAACAAGCCGGAACGCCGCATCACCTATCGCGAACTGCATGATCAGGTCTGCCGGTTCGCCAACCTGCTGAAGTCGCGCGGGGTCAAGCGCGGCGAGCGCGTCACCATCTACCTGCCGATGGTTCCCGAAGCGGCAGTCGCCATGCTCGCCTGCGCGCGCATCGGCGCGATCCACTCAATCGTCTTCGCCGGCTTCTCTCCCGACGCACTGGCAGGCCGCATAACCGATTGCGACAGCCGCATCGTCCTGACCTCGGACGAAGGCCTGCGCGGGGGCAAGAAGGTCCCGCTCAAGGCGAATGTCGATGCCGCGCTGGCCCATTGCACCAGCGTCGATACCGTGATCGTCCTCAGGCATACCGGCGCGGACGTGCCGATGACCGAGGGCCGGGACATCGACTGGGCCACCGGCGTCTCAGCTCAGTCGGGCGATTGCCCGCCCGAGGAAATGAACGCGGAGGATCCGCTGTTCATCCTCTACACCTCCGGATCGACGGGCAAGCCGAAGGGCGTGCTGCACACCACCGGCGGATACTCCGTCTGGGCTTCGATGACGCATGAGTACGTCTTCGACTACCGCCCCGGCCAGATCTACTGGTGCGCAGCGGACATCGGCTGGGTCACCGGCCACTCCTATGTCGTTTACGGACCGCTGATGAACGGCGCGACCACGGTCATGTTCGAAGGCGTACCGAACTATCCCGATGCCTCGCGCTTCTGGCAGGTCGTCGACAAGTTCGACGTCGAGATCTTCTACGGCGCCCCGACGGCCCTGCGTGCGTTGATGCGTGAAGGCGACGAGTGGGTGAAGAAGACCAGCCGCAAGTCGCTGCGCCTGCTGGGGTCGGTCGGTGAGCCGATCAATCCCGAAGCCTGGGAATGGTATCACCGCGTCGTCGGCGAAGACCGTTGCCCGATCGTCGATACCTGGTGGCAGACCGAGACCGGCGGCGTCATGATCAGTCCGCTGCCCGGCGCCACCGCGCTCAAGCCGGGTTCGGCCACGCGTCCGATGTTCGGCGTGAAGCCGATGCTGGTCGACAACGAAGGAAACGAGATTACCGGCGCCGGAGACGGTTGCCTTGTCCTGACCGATTCCTGGCCCGGACAGATGCGCACTGTCTGGGGCGATCACGAGCGTTTCTTCCAGACCTATTTCTCGACCTTCAAGGGTTACTACTTCACCGGCGACGGCTGCCGCCGTGACGAGGACGGGTACTACTGGATCACCGGCCGCATCGATGACGTCATCAACGTCTCGGGCCATCGCATGGGCACCGCCGAGATCGAGTCCGCGCTCGTCGCTCACGCCAAGGTCGCCGAAGCGGCGGTTGTCGGCATGCCGCACGAGATCAAGGGGCAGGGCATCTACGCCTTCGTCACCTGCAACTCCGAAGTCGAGCCGGACGAGGCACTGCGCAAGGAACTCGTGCAGTGGGTCCGCCAGGAAATCGGACCGATCGCCACGCCGGATGTGATCCAGTTCGCGCCGGGCCTGCCCAAGACCCGCTCGGGCAAGATCATGCGCCGGATCCTGCGCAAGATCGGCGAGAACGATTTCTCCAACCTCGGCGATACTTCGACGCTGGCCGATCCATCGGTAGTCGACAATCTGATCGCCAACCGGCCGCAACCGGCAACGGCCTGACGCATCCGGAAGCATCGAGGGGTGGGCCGCAGCGTTCTCATTGCCGACGACCACCCGCTCTTCCGCCAGGCGTTGACCCTGGCGGTGGGGCAGGTGGCTCCCGATGCCCGGATCGTCGAGGCAGGAACGCTGCCGGCAGCATCGCGCCTGGCCTGCGAACTCGATGACCTTGCGCTGGTGCTGCTCGATCTCAAGATGCCCGGAGCGGTTGGCTTCTCGGGCATTGCCCTGATCCACGCCGAAAAGCCCGAGGTCCCGATCCTCGTCGTGTCGAGCGCCGAAGGGGAATCCGCGGCCGAAGAAGCCCGCGCCTTCGGGGCCATCGGCTTCCTGCGCAAGGACAGCGATCTCGTGAAAATCGAAGAGGCCGTTGCCAAGGCGCTGGGAGGTCATGCGCCCGCAGGCAGCAGCACGCCGCGGGGCGACGCCGAACTCGAACCTATCCGCAATGAAGTGGCGGGCCTCACCCCCATGCAGCTCAAGGTGCTGCTGGCGGTTCTCGATGGGCAGCTCAACAAGCAGATCGCCTATGGCCTCGGCATCACCGAAGCGACCGTAAAGGCGCACATGACCGCGATCATGAAGAAGCTCGACGTTCGCAATCGCACGCAGGCCGCCTTAGTGGCGCGCTCGCTCGGATTGCATCTGCAACACTGATCCCACCGACATGATCGCCGCACGGGCGAGGAAGGCCTCGATCACTTCGGGCGCGACTGGCTTTGCATGGACCGGCACGCCGGATGCTTCTGCCTTGGCCCGGATCGAACTGCCCGCTTCAGCCGTGAAGATCGCGGCAGGCAGGCCCTTGCGCAAGGAGCGCAGTTGCATGATCAGGCTCAGGCCGTCCTCGCCGTTGTCCAGCCGATAGTCGGCCAGAACCGCGTCGACCTCGTCGACATGGGCCAATGCCCCGGCGATGTCCCGCACTCCGATTGCGCGGTGCCCAAGGCTCTCGACCAGTTCCACGGATGCCTCGACAATGCGGCTGTCGTTGTCGACGACAAGAACCGTCAGTCCATGACCGGGCGCGGTTGCAGGGGCGGTATCCTTCGGTTCCTGGAGCGGGGGATCGCCAGCCTCGCGTGCTGTAAGCAGAAGGCTGAAGCGGCTGCCATGCCCGGGCCGGGCATCCACTTCGATGCGCCCCCCCAGGACCCTGACGATGCGTTCGACGAGCGCGAGCCCCAATCCCAACCCTTCGACATCCGTCGTGCCCAGGCGGGTGAACTCACGGAATATCACGTCCGACTGCTCCGGCTCGAAGCCCACGCCGCTGTCAATCACATCGATGCGCAGCATGTCGCCCCGCCTGCGCACCCCGACGAGCACGCCGCCGCGCTGGGTGTAGCGCAGGGCGTTGGACAGGAAGTTCTGCATCACCGAGCGCAGCAGGCCCGGATCGGTCTCGACATGCCCGAATAGGGGCCCCGTCCTGAGCGTGAGGCCCTTGGCTTCGGCCGAAGGCTGAAAACTCGCAACCAGATCATCGAGGAACGGGCCAAGGGCGACCGGCTCGGTCTCGGGCGTGACCCCACCGGCATCGAGGCGGGAGATGTCGAGCAGCGCGCGCAGCAGTTCTTCGGCAGCGACGATCGCGCCATCGACTCGACCGACGAGCGGCTTTTCCTTGTCGGGCACCGACCTGCCAAGCGCGGCTGTAAACAGGCGGGCAGCATGGAGCGGTTGCAGCAGGTCGTGACTGGCGGCGGCGAGAAACCGCGTCTTGTCTCGGGTGGCCCGGGCAAGCAGGCGATTCGCCTCGCTCAATTCGCGCGTGCGCGCTTCGACCCGCTCTTCGAGCTGTTCGAGGGTCTGCTCCAGTTCGTCGCGGATGCGAGCTTCCTCGGTGACGTCGGTGAAGGACATGACGTATCCCCCGCCCGGCATCGGGCCGCCCACCGTCTTGATGACCCTGCCATCGCTGCCCCGCCGCTCGAAGCTGTGCGCCCGGCCTTGTCGAAGCGGCTCTAGCCGGCGTTCGACCAAGGTGTCGATATCGCCCTCGCCGAAATGGCCGCGCATGGCATTGTGCCGGATCAGTTCCTCGATAGGTGCGCCGACGCGGACCATGCCCGCAGGATAGTCGAAGATCTCCTCGTAACCCGAATTCCACGCAATCAGGTTGAGTTCGCCGTCGACCACGCTGATACCGGCGTCGACGTTCTCGAAAGTGGCAGCCAGCAATTGGCGCGAGAAACGCAAGGATTGCCCGCCTTCATCGAGCAGGCGGGTGACGTCGGACAGATCCATGCGTCCGCTGGCCAGCGCCGATGCAACCAGTGCCCGCGCCGAAGACGCGCCGACCACGCGGGCAATCAGGTCCTGGGCCTTGCGGGCATTCCTTGGCGTCACCTGATCTTGCGGATCGGAGCCGGAAAACTCCCGCTCCGCCCGCTCTTCGCCCACGAAACTGGCCACGAACCGCGCCAGTTCGCCGACGTTGGAGACACGGCCCGGCGTGGCGAAAATGCGGGGCAGACCTGGTGCCGGGATCTTGCGCGCGGCGATCAGGGCATAGACGGCGACGTCGACGCCAAGGCTCCAGACTACCCCGTGGACGAAAGCACTCGCCCGGCCAATTCCGAAAAGCCGATGCGGGTCGATGACGGTCCCGGAAAGGGCGTCGAGCCAGGGCTGCGGCATGATCGGGGGCAGGGCCAGGGTGTAGGCCCACAGCACCAGGCCGATCCCGAGGCTTGCCCGGGCGGCGACAGGATCGCGCCCCTTGCCCAGCGTACCGAGGATCAGATGCGGCGAGAACAGCGCCATTGCGGCAAAGGCCGTCAGGCCCATCGACGCCAGCGACTGGCCGCGCGAAATCAGCAGCGCGAATGCCATTGCGAGAAGCATGATCCCTGCAACGGAGATGCGGCGCATCCCCAGCATTCGCGCGCCGATGGCCCCGGCCGGACGATCCTTGCCCGAACCGATCACGGCGCCTGCGAACAGGTCGTTCGAGACCATCGTTGCCAGAGCAGTCGTATCGACGATCGCCATCGAACTGGCAGCGCCGATCCCGCCCAGCAGCGCCGCGGCGAGAATCAGTTCCGATCCCGCCGAAGCGGGCAATTGCAAAACGTAGAGGTCGGCGTCGATATCCTGCGGGAGCAGTGCAATCCCTGCCAGCGCAATCGGCACGATCAGGACGGCCATGCCCAATAGGTATGCCGCGAGACCGAAGCGTGCCCGCACGAGATCGCGCTCATCGCGCGCCTCCACCAGCCCCATGTAGAACTGGCGCGGCAGGGCGATGATCGCGAAAGTGGAAACCAGCGCGATCAGCGCGATCTCGAAGGTGAGGTGGGTGGGGGCAAAGCGCTCTCCCAGCGTCTCGACTGCATGGGTGAACGATGCCGCTTCGGCGCCGGAGAGCAGCACCAGTGCAAGCGCGGCCACCGCAAACAGGGCGACGATCTTGATGATCGAATCCAGCCCGATCGCGTAGAGCAGGCCCTCGCTGCGGCCTGCAAGCTCGAACCGGCGGGTGCCGAAGAGTAGTGCGAACAAGGTGAGCAGGCCCGAGGCCACGATCATCGTTGGCACCATGATGTCGCGTCCGGAAACGATGGAAAGGGCACTACCGATGGATCGCAGTTGCAGTGCCAGATAGGGAATGCTTCCCAGCAAGGCGATGAGCGTGACCATCCGCGCGACGCCTGCATCGTGACCGAAGCGCGCAGCGATGAAGTCCGACACTGTCGCAGCGCGTTCTTCCCTGACCGCCGCCGAAAGGCGCGAGAGGAAGCCGGGGGCAAGCAGCAGCAGGAGCGCTGGGCCGAGGTAGATCGGCACATAGGCCCACCCGCTGCGAACCGCGCTGCCGACCGCGCCATAGAAAGTCCAGCTCGAACAATAGACGCCCAGTGCCAGCGTATAGGCGTGGTGGCGCAAGGCGGGACGGCGTGAGAACAGGGCGCCGCGCGCCTCGACCAGGGCGGCCACGGCAAACAGGACGAGGATGAGAGCAAGGGCGGCAAAGGCCGATGAAGCCAGGCTCATGCGCGCAGGCCCTGCGCCCCTGAGGCTTCAGCGAGTGCAGCTTCAGCAATTGCCACGCGACCCAACCGGACCTCCGGACCCAACTCCCTGCAGAAGTCCTAGCCGGTCGATCCACCCTTGTCAGGTGCAACTTGCGCCATGCACGCCGCCAGCTGGGAGAAAGTGGCGGACAGGGTGGGATTCGAACCCACGGTGAGCTTGCACCCACGGCGGTTTTCAAGACCGCTGCCTTAAACCACTCGGCCACCTGTCCGTCGGCAAACGCGCATAGAGCAATGTCCGGGGCTTGCAAGACCTTGCATGGCGCCGAATGGAATTTGGCTTGCGGTTACTGTCCACCGGATCGTGACGGACGCCATTTGCAACCGGCCATGTTTGTGCGAGTTTCAAGAAGATGAAACGCCCATCGCTTACAAAATCGTTCCTGTCCAAATGCCTTGCCGGCGCAATCGCCGCGCTGCCTGTCATGGCACCGGCGCCGCTGCACGCACAGGTGCAGGGCGAGAGTTTTTCGGCATACCTTCAGACGGTTGCCGCCCACGCCCGGAAGCAGGGGGTAAGCGAGGCGACGATCACGCGAACGCTGAGTGGGCTTACACCCAACCAGCGGGTCATCGAGCTGGATACTGCGCAGCCCGGCCGTCAGTCGAGCCCGCCGCCCATGGCCCCCTATATTGCGCGGCACGTAGGCTCGAGCATCGTTTCGCGCGGGCGCTCTCGCTATGCGCAGCTCTCCGGCATCCTCCCCGCGATCGAGGCGCGTTACGGCGTTCCTGCTCCGGTACTGTTCGCCATCTGGGGCCACGAAACCAACTATGGCAGCTACGTCGGGGATTTCGACCTTGCGCGCTCGCTGGCAACGCTCGCCTGGGAAGGCCGCAGGCGTGACCTGTTCGAGGGCGAACTGATCGCATTGCTCAAGATGATCGACCAGGGCGTACCCAGCTACAAACTGAAGGGCAGTTGGGCCGGCGCCTTCGGCTATCCGCAGTTCCTGCCGAGCGTGTACCTGCGACTCGCCGTCGATGGCGATGGCGATGGCGACCGCGACATTTTCTCCAGCCCGGCCGACACCATCGCCTCGATCGCCAATTATTTCCGCGATGCCGGATGGCGGAAAGGGCAGCCCTGGGGCGTGCGCGCTTCGGTACCCAGCGGCTTCAATGTCGGCGCCTACGCCAGCAAGCTTGCCGCCCCGACATGCGAGCGCGTGCATGAGCGCCACTCTCAGTGGAAGACAGTGTCGGAGTGGCGTGCGCTAGGCGTCGCCCCGCTATCGCCGATCGGCAGCGACGTCCTGGCATCGCTGTTCCAGCCCGATGGTCCCGGAACTCCTGCCTATCTGTTAACCGGGAATTATCGGGTCATCCTCCAGTACAACTGCTCGAACTACTACGCATTGTCCGTGGGGTTGCTTGCAGATGAGATTGCCCGTTAACCATGCCCTGCCGCTTGCGGCGCTGATCCTGCTTGGCGGTTGCATGACGGCTGGCGGCGACAGGCCGATACCGGTTTCCGCGACACCCGCGAATGGCCCCGCCGCCGACTATCCGGTCGTCGTCGGGGAGCCGTTCACCATAGGCGATACGACCTGGACCCCGACGGACCAGATGAATTACGACGCGGTGGGCTATGCCGGCGTTGCGGGCGAAGGCGTCGTCGGTGTCACCGCCGCCCACAAGACATTGCCGCTTCCCAGCTATGCGGAAGTCACCTCGCTCGAAACCGGCAAGACAATCCTCGTGCGGGTCGAACGCCGCGGCCCTATGGTGAACGATACCCTCGTCGAACTGTCCCGCGATGCAGCCTCCGAACTGGGCATGACGGCGGGGCAACGCGTTGCCGTGCGCTTGCGCCGGACAAATCCGCCGGAATCCGACCGGGCTCTGCTGCGTCAGGGCGAGCAGGTACCGGAGCGGATGGCAACGCCCGAAGCGCTGCTCAAGGTACTTCGCCGCAAGCTTGCGGATCAATCGCCGCTGCTTACGCCGCCGCCGATGCCTCCCGGTGCCGCACCGGACACTGCGAAGTCGGGAAGCCAGGTCCCCTCCGTCATGGCGGTTTCGGTTCCACCGTCCGAGCCGATTGCGCGGACCCAGCCCGTTCCCGAACCGAAGGCAGAACTCAAGTCAGGCCAAGTCGCAAAGGGAGATCATGTGGTGCAGGTTGCCGCATTCTCCGTGGCGGCAAGTGCGAGGGCGGTTGCCAGCAAGCTCAAAGGCCACGTGGCCGCCTGCGGCAAGTTTTCCTGCGTGCGCATGGGCCCTTTCGCAAACCGTGCACAAGCTGCCGCAGCGCTGGAGAAGGCCCGGACGGCAGGCTATAGCGACGCACGAATCCAGCGCGCGGACTGACCGAATGAACCAGCTTCGCGCGCCGAGTGCCCCGATGGCCGCGCGGGAGAATACTGGTCTTGAAGTCGTTTCTGAAGTTTGCCGTCTCATCTCTTGTCGGCGCATCTCTTCTTACCGCCCCGGCGGCGGCCCGCGCGCCCGCTCCGCCGGCCGAGCTTAACTCGATCCCCGTTAGTCTGCTGGTCGACATCGGTTCGGGCCAAGTGCTCGTCCAGCGCCGACCCGATGTTCCATTTCTTCCGGCTTCCGTAACCAAGGTCATGACCGCTTTCGTGGCTTTCGAAGAGATCGATGCCGGGCGTCTTGCCCTGAACCGAAAGTTCCAGGTCCAGCCCGAAACGAGCCGGGAATGGTTCGCAAAAGGTACGACCATGTACCTGACACCAGACGATCATCCGACAACCAAGGATCTCCTCCACGGGATCATGACCGCTTCGGCCAATGATGCCTCGATCGTACTTGCACAGGGCTATGCGGGCAGCGTTGCCAAGTGGACTGCCCGGATGAACGCGGCGGCGAAGAGCCTGGGCATGAGCCGCAGCCACTACAATACGCCCAACGGCTGGATGGACGAAGGCCACACTTACGTCACCGCCAGCGACCTGGTGAAGCTGGCCGATGCGATGATCACGCGCCACCCGCAGCTCTATCGGGAGTTCTCAGGGCGCAAGCACTACTTCTGGCGCGATGTCTCGATGCGCAGCCACGATCCGACGGTTGGCGTCGTGCCGGGCGCGGACGGCATCAAGACCGGCTATACCCGCGAGGCCGGCTACAATTTCCTCGGGACCGCCCAGCGCGACGGACGCCGCCTTGTCATGGTACTGGCCGGTTCGCCAACTCACACGGTCAGGGACAAGGCCGCGCGCGACCTGCTCGAATGGGGCTTTTCCCAATGGCACGCGCGGCATCTGTTCGAACAGGGCCAGACGGTCATCGAGGCCAAGGTTCAGGACGGCGATGCCCGCGAAGTGCCCCTCGTCGCCAACCGCGAAGTCCATGCAACGCTGCCCAATGGCGAGGGCAACCAGCCGATATCGCTGTCAGTCCACTATCGCGGGCCGTTGCAGGCGCCCTTGCGCAAGGGAGAGCAGGTCGGCGAACTGGAAATCAAGGTGGGCGATCTCGCTCCCGGCAGGATCCCGCTCTATGCAGGACGCGACGTCGGAAAGGCCGGGGCGCTGGACAGGCTGGTGAACGGGATTATCAACATCTTCTCATGACAGCTGGACGTTTCATTGCACTCGAGGGCGGAGAAGGGGCCGGCAAGTCCACGCAGGCCCGCCTGCTGGCTGAGGCCTTGCGCGAACGCGGGCTTGAAGTCGTCACCACGCGTGAGCCGGGTGGGACGCCCGGTGCAGAGGCGATCCGCGAACTGCTCCTCCACGGTGACGGCGACGGGTGGAACCCGCGCGCCGAAGCACTGCTCTTTGCGGCGGCGCGCTCCGATCACGTAGAGAAGCTGATCCGACCTGCCGTGGAGCGCGGCGCCTGGGTCGTATGCGACCGGTTCCTGGACTCCAGCAGGGCGTACCAGGGCGGCGGCGGCGGATTGTCCGATGCGGACATTCGCGAATTGCATCGCATCGGCAGCGGCGGCCTCCTTCCCGATCTTACCGTGCTCATCGAAGTGTCGCCCAGTGTGGCGAGTGCCCGGCTTTCCTTGCGTGATACCGAGGGAACCGACCGGATAGGCAGCCGTGACACCGCTTACCATGCGCGGGTCGCCGCCGCTTTCGCAGCCTTTGCCGAGGCTGAAACCGCCCGCTTCACCCGCATCGATGGCGACGGTAGCCCGCAGGATACGCATCAGATGGTCCTGAATGCCATTGTCCCGCTGCTGGACATGCGGACATGAAGGCGGGCAAGCCCTTTATCGGTCAGGACTCCGCCTGGGAGGAATGGCTCGCGGCAATTTCGTCCGAGCGCATGCACCATGCCTGGCTGCTGACTGGCGCGAAGGGTCTGGGCAAACGTGCCTTTGCTCGTGCCGCCGCCGGGGAACTCGTCCGTGAACCGGGCGGGAAGCTGCCCGATGCCGATGCCCATCCGGACATCCATATTCTCGAGCACCTGCCCTCGAACGACGACGAGGCCAAGAAGAAGGCCGAGGGCAAGCCTTACCAGACCAAGCGCAACATCACGATCGACCAGATCCGGCAGATGCAGCAGCGCCTGACCACGCGCCCGACCTTGGGTGAACGCCGGGCGATCATCATCAATCCGGCGGACGATCTGGAAAAGAGCGCGGTCAACGCCTTGCTCAAGAGCCTGGAGGAGCCGCCTGTCGGCACCTATTTCCTGCTGGTCGCGCACCAGCCCGGGCGGCTCCTGCCGACAGTCCGCTCGCGCTGCAGAATTCTCAGATTTGCGCCATTGACACCGGAGGAACTCGATGCGGTCATTCGCCGCGATGTCCCGCAGGCCAATGCCGAGGAGCGTCAGGCCGCGATCCTTGCATCGCACGGGTCGCCCGGCGTCGCGCTGAACTTCGTCGAGCAGGACCTTGGCAACATCCACCAGCTCATGATGCGCATCCTGCGCGAAGGCGATGCCGACTTTCACTTGCGCGGCGCGCTTGCCGAAGAAATGGGCGCACGCCCCTTGCGCGAACGACAGCTGGCCGCCCTCGAGCTGGCTCGCGCCGTTCTGGCCAACGAATTGTCCACCGGTCCCCGTGATCGCCAGTTGCGGATTATCGACGCACACGGGACGCTGACCAGGCTCTCGACGCAGGCTCCCACCTACAATTTCGACGCCGGCCTCCTGATTATGGAAATTGGCGGGTTGCTGGCTTCCGCTGCGATGCCTAGAGAAGCGGCTCGCTAGCAACACCTGAAGAGAAAGTGCGACGCCGCATGGGCGAGCCCTATTACGTCACCACCGCCATCAGCTATCCCAACGGCAAGCCGCATATCGGCCATGCCTACGAGGCGATCGCTACCGATGTCATAGCCCGCAACCGCAAGGCTGAAGGCTTCGACGTCCGATTCCAGACCGGAACGGACGAACATGGCCTGAAGATGATGCAGAAGGCGCGCGACCTCGGCGTGACGCCGGCTGCGCTCTGCGACGAAATGTCTCGGTACTTCAGGGACATGTGCGATGCATTGAACATCGGATACGATGTCTTCATCCGCACTACAGAGCCGCGTCACCACGAGGCGACACAGGAATTGTGGCGCCGCATGGAAGCCAACGGCGACCTTTACCTCGACCGCTATGAAGGCTGGTACTCGATCCGCGACGAAGCCTATTACGACGAGAGCGAACTCGTCGCAGGCGAGGGCGGCGAAAAGCTATCCCCGCAAGGCACGCCGGTTGAATGGACTGTCGAGGAATCGTGGTTCTTCCGCCTGTCGAAGTACCAGGACAAGTTGCTCGAACTCTACAGCTCCGGTGATTTCATCAAGCCGGAAAGCCGCCGCAACGAAGTGACGCGCTTCGTCGAAGGTGGCCTGCGTGACCTTTCGGTTTCGCGGACGAGCTTCGACTGGGGCATCAAGGTTCCGGGTAGCGAGAACCACGTCATGTACGTCTGGGTCGATGCTCTGACCAACTACCTGACCGGCCTCGGATTTCCCGATGAAAACGGCGACTATTCAAAGTATTGGCCAGCAAACCTGCATGTGATCGGGAAGGACATCGTTCGTTTCCATGCGATTTACTGGCCCGCCTTCCTGATGAGCGCTGGCGTCCCGCTGCCGCGCCAGGTCTTCGGGCACGGCTTCCTGCTAAACCGCGGACAGAAGGAATCGAAGTCGCTCGGCAATGTGACTGATCCGATCGGCCTTGCCGAAACCTTCGGTGTCGATGCGCTGCGCTATTTCCTCATGCGTGAGGTGGCATTCGGACAGGACGGTTCCTACTCGCCCGAGGCTATCGTCACGCGCTGCAATGCTGAGCTCGCGAACAGCTTCGGCAACCTTGCCCAACGCAGTCTATCCATGATTTTCAAGAACATGGATGGCATAGTTAAGGCCGGATTACCGCAAACCGAAGCCGATGCGGCGCTCTTTGCATCGGTCCGGGAAGGCATCGCGGGACTGCGCAAGAGCTTCACCGACCTCGCCTTCAGTGACGGTCTCGAAAGCTGGATGCGCGCCGTCTTCGCCTGCAACCAGTACGTTGACGAACAGGCCCCATGGGCGCTGCGCAAGACCGATCCCGAACGGATGGAAGCGGTTCTCATGGTTCTGTTCCAGGTCGTGCGCGATCTCGCCATCGCCGTGCGTCCGGTGGTGCCGACAGCGATCGACAAGTTGCTCGACCAGATGGGGCAGGGTGCAGATGCGCGCGACTATGCCGCGCTGGAGGCGGCCGACTGGTTCACCGCACTGGCTGCTTCGGGTTACAAGGTGGACAAGCCGCAGGGCGTATTCCCGCGGCTCGAACTGCCTGAGGAAGCCGCCGCCTGATGCTGATCGATTCCCACTGTCACCTGGAATACGAAGGTCTGGTCGAAGATCAGCAGGCCGTTCTCGACCGTGCCAGGCAAGCGGGCATTCGTGGCTTTCTGAATATCTCGACCCGTCAGCGCGAATGGGATCGGGTGGTCGCCACGGCCGCACGCGAGGATGACGTCTGGGCGTCGGTCGGCATTCATCCGCATGAAGCCGATCAGCATGCGGACTTGGGCGAGGGAGCTCTGCTGGAGGCGACTGCGCATCCCAAGGTCGTCGCCATCGGTGAGACCGGTTTGGACTACTACTACGACAAGTCCGACCGCGATGTGCAGCAGGCCCTGTTTCGCACCCATATCGCCGTTTCGCGGCAGACCGGCCTGCCGCTCATCATCCATACGCGAGATGCGGAAGAAGACACCGTGCGCATCCTCGACGAGGAAATGGGGAAGGGGGGCTTTCCCGCTCTCATCCACTGTTTCACTGCCTCGGCCGATTTCGGACGCAAGGTTCTCGACCTGGGCCTGACGATCTCGCTTTCGGGAATCGTAACTTTCAAGAATGCCAAGGATTTGCAGGAGTTTGCAAAGGTCATTCCGCAAGACCGATTGCTGGTTGAAACGGATTCGCCTTTCCTAGCCCCCGTGCCCCACCGCGGCAGGAAATGCGAACCTGCCTACACTGCAGATACGGCGCGCTTCGTGGCTCAGCTGCGGGAAACGCCGCTCGATGAGCTTGCCGCAGAAACCACCCGTAACTTCTTCACGCTGTTCAAGAAAGCGGCGGCGTGAAGGCCATTATCCTCGGCAGCGGAACGTCGACAGGAGTTCCCCGGCTCGGGGGCGAACACGGTGCGGACTGGGGCCTTTGCGATCCAGATGAGCCGAAGAATCGGCGCACGCGGGTTTCGGTACTTCTGGAAAGCGATGCCGGCGGACGCATTCTTATCGATACGCCGACCGACTTGCGCGCCCAGCTCCTTGCCAACGACATCCATCGTATCGATGCGGTATTCTGGACTCACGATCACGCCGATCACTGCCACGGCATCGATGATCTCAGGCCGCTAAGATATGGCCGCGCCGGTCCAATCCCGGGTTTCGCTGCATCAGAAACCGTCCGCCGCATGCGCCAGCGCTTCGGCTATGTCTTTGCCGGTCAACACGGTTACCCGACGCTTGTCAGTCTCGACAATCTCGACAACATCCGCCTGTGCGAAGGTTTTCGTATCGATCACGTGCAGATGCCGCACGGTCCAGCGCAATCAACTGGATTCAGGTTTGAATGTGATGGTAAATCAGTTAGTTATGCAACAGACCTGAGTGAGATAACGAAGGGCATGGTCGATCTCTTCTATCGCTCGGATGTGCTCATCGTGGACTGTCTGCGCCGCGAACCACACCCGACGCATGCGCATCTTGCGATGTCACTTGAACTCGCCGAGGCATGCCGCGCCGGTTCGACGGTGCTCACGCATCTCGACAAGAGCATGGATTATGCGACACTTTCGCGCGAAGTTCCCGAGGGCGTCCAGGTGGGATACGATGGCATGGTAATCGCGGCATGAACACGACGGCCATGATCGTCTCGATCATTTCCGTGCTCGGCGCCTTGATTCTCGTGACGAGCAATGCACGGTTCCGCGAACTCGGCGCGCGGCGCATGATCCGCCTCGGACTGATCTGGGTCGCGATCATCGTTGGACTGATGCTCATCATTGATGTGACGGGCTTGCGGATCCAGCAGTGAACCGCAGCCGACGTCCATTCAGCCGCACGACATTTTACATAAGATGTATTATCAACTTCATGGATCGCTACAGCCGGAAGCGCCGATTATGACCGAGACCAGACACGCCCACCTCAATCGACTGCTTTCGATCATGGCCCGCCTGCGCGATCCGCAAACCGGTTGCGAATGGGATCGCGCGCAGAATTTCGCAACGATCGCGCCGTACACCATCGAGGAAGCCTACGAAGTCGCCGATGCCATCGATCGCGAGGATCTGGATGCCTTGCGTGACGAACTTGGCGACTTGCTGCTCCAGGTCGTGTTCCATTCGCGCATGGCGGAGGAAGATGGCCATTTCGCTTTCCCCGACGTTGCCGCCTCGATTGCCGACAAGCTCGAAGCACGCCACCCGCACATCTTCGGAGACGATACCTCCGGTGAAAGCCAGACCGATCGTTGGGAGAAGCTCAAGGCACAGGAACGGGCCGCCAAGGGAGCGGACAGCGCCATCGATGGCGTTGCCATGTCACTTCCAGCATTGATGCGCGCAGAAAAGCTCCAGAAGCGCGCGGCCCGCGTGGGTTTCGATTGGCCCGATCCAAGCGGCGCCGCCGACAAGGTCCGCGAAGAAATGGAAGAACTGGCGGAGGCTTCCGGCGATCACAAGCTGGAGGAAGCTGGAGATCTCCTGTTCGCTGCCGTAAACCTAGTTCGGCTGAGCGGCATTGCGCCCGAGGAAGCCCTGCGCGCCGCCAACGCCAAGTTCGAGCGCCGGTTTCGCGCAATGGAACGAATGTCAGCAGAAGAAGGTAGAAATTTCAGGGACCTTGGCCTCGATGCTCAGGAATCCTATTGGCAGAAGGTCAAGGCGTCAGAGCGCCTGAAATCGACCTAGTTCCCGTGCCGCAAGACGGACCTGAAGGCGCAAAAGGGGACCATCTGCCCCCTCGCCCGCGTCTTCTTCCGAAATGACTTCACCGCGCGCGTGAAGGAAGGCAATCCGCTGTCCATCGGCAGCGGGAAGCAGGAAGGAATAGACCTTGGAGTCCGCGGTCAAGGCGTGGCCGACTACCTCCATCAGGTGTTCGCAGCCCTCTCCCATGACCGCGGAAATGGGCACAATCGCCTCATCCTCGCGGTGCGCAATGGCTTCTCGCAGCTTTTCGGCATGTTCGGGACCGAGGAGGTCCCACTTGTTCCAAAGCTCGATGATCGGAATCCCGGGCTCGGCGCCCTCCTCCGCTTCGTCGTCCACCTCGCTGCCGAGCACTCCAAGATCGCCCAGGACATCGAGGACCTGCCGCTTCTGGGCGTCCGTATCCGGATTGGCGATGTCGCGCACGTGCAGGATCAGGTCCGCCGCCGTGACTTCCTCCAACGTGGCACGAAATGCCGCAACCAATTGGGTTGGAAGATCGGATATGAATCCCACCGTGTCGGACAGGATCGCCTTTTCAACACCCGGCAGGCGGATGGCGCGCATCGTCGGGTCGAGCGTTGCGAAAAGCAGATTCTGCGCCATGACTTCGGCGCCTGTCAGGCGATTGAACAGCGTCGATTTGCCCGCATTAGTATAGCCGACAAGCGCAACGATCGGCCAAGGAGCCTTCTCGCGCCGGTCGCGATGGAGGCCGCGCGTGCGGCGCACTTGCTCTAGTTCGCGCCGGATCTTTGCCATCCGGTCGCGGATCATGCGGCGGTCGGCCTCGATCTGCGTTTCGCCGGGGCCGCCAAGGAAGCCGAAGCCGCCGCGCTGGCGCTCGAGGTGAGTCCAGCTGCGCACGAGGCGGCCGGCCTGGTAATCGAGGTGTGCGAGTTCGACCTGCAGGCGGCCTTCGGCTGTCGCGGCGCGCTCGCCAAAGATTTCCAGGATCAGACCGGTGCGGTCGATGACCTTGCGCTTGAATTTCTCTTCCAGATTTCGTTGCTGTATCGCCGACAGCGAGCCGTCGACAATGATCAGTTCGGCCTCGTTCAACTCACAGGCCGTAGCGATGTTCTGGATCTGGCCTTCACCAAACAACGTGCCGGGGCGCGGCTCACGGATTGGAATGGCGATGGCGTCGGCAATGACGAGGCCAATCGCGAGTGCGAGCCCCTTGGCTTCTTCAAGACGCGCTTCGGGGTCGAGATCCCCCTTCCCTCGCATCTGCGGATAGACGACGAGGGCACGCGCCCCGCGCGTGACCTCGCCCTTGAGTTCGTCGTTCAATTCAGTTCAGCTTCGCGCTCAATCTTCGGCTTCTTCTTCATGCGCCTGAAGATCAACCGGAGTCACGGGCTGAATCGTCGAAACGGCATGCTTGTAGGCCAACTGAACGTAACCTTCGCGTTCAAGCAGCATGCAGAACAGGTCATATGCAGCGACACGACCCTGAAGCATGACGCCATTGATCAGGAACATCGTGACCTGCACGCCGGCAGTGCGAATGCTGGAAAGGAATACGTCTTGCAGGACGCGGGTCTTCTTTGCCGATTCGTTGCCGCTGGCGAACTGGCCTGCATCGACCGGAGTCGATGGCATGATCGTGGAAATCGCATGCTTGTAAACGAGCTGCGATTGACCATCGCGGCGCAACAGGATCGAAAAATTGTCGAACCAGGTGACGATGCCCTGGAGCTTGACGCCCTTGACCAGGAACATGGTGACCGGAGTCTTGTTCTTGCGCAGGAGATTGAGGAACTGATCCTGAAGATTCTGCCCCTTGCCAGCCGAATTTCCGGCGCTCACCGGGGGCTTCGCAGGTTCGGCAGCTGCTGCCGATGCAGGTTTGGGTCGCGCAGAAAGCGTACGTCCAGCCATGTATTTGCTCCATCTTTTTGGCGGCCGCTGCTGCGGTCCGCGATCTGGCCGGGGGACCCCCTCGACCGTTACCGAATCAAAATCTACCCAGTTGCTGCAGTGCAGTAAATGCGAAAAAATATGTCGAGGCTATTACATTTCGTCATCTGTATCGCCCTCTCGCCGTTCGGACATGCCGAGCAATTTGAGCTTACGGTGCAGTGCGGAACGCTCCATGCCGATGAACGAAGCCGTCTTCGAAATGTTTCCGGAAAAGCGCCGGATCTGGACTTTCAGGTACTCCCTTTCGAAGCTCTCGCGCGCCTCGCGCAGGGGCGCGCTCATCATGACCGAAGTGCCGGCATCGCCTTGTGAGCGGTTATTGAATATTTCCGGCGGCAGCATGTCGACCTCGATCGTCTCCAGCTTCTCGCGCGGGGCCATGATGACGGTGCGTTCGACGACATTACGCAGTTGCCGCACGTTGCCGGGCCACTCGTAAGCCTGCAGCGCCGTCATCGCCTCGCCGCTCACCTTGGGAGGCGCCACGCCCTGTTCGTTCGCGTAACGGGCAAAGAAGTGATCGACTAGCGCAGGTACGTCGTCGCGGCGCTCGCGCAAGGCCGGGATCGTGACCGGCACGACGTTCAGGCGATAGAACAGATCCTCGCGGAAACGGCGTTCGGCAATCTCCTTCTCCAGATCGCGCGACGTCGACGAGACAACGCGCACATCGACGCGGATCTGACGTGAGCCGCCGACACGAACGAAGGCCTGGTCGGTCAGGACGCGAAGGATGCGCGCCTGGGTCGACAGGGGCATGTCGGAGACTTCATCGAGATAGAGCGTCCCTCCGTCCGCCGTTTCGAGAAGGCCAGGGCGGATCAAGGCCCCTTCCGCTTCTTCGCCGAAGAGTTCCTGTTCGAACCGCTCGGGCGTGATGCGGGCCGAGTTGACGCTGACAAAGGCGTTGCTGGCGCGCGGGCTCCAGGCATGAAGCAGGCGCGCGGCGACTTCCTTGCCGGAACCCGCTGGCCCAGTGATCAGCAGACGGCTGCCGGTATTGGCCACGCGCTTGAGGGTCGCCCTCACCTGATTGATCGCGCTGCTCGAACCGGTGAATTCCTCACCCGTCGGGAAGTCCTGCTTGAGCTGGGCATTCTCCCGGCGCAGTCGTTCGGTCTCGGTAGCGCGTCCAACGAGATGAAGCAGCTTCTCCGCCTCGAAGGGCTTCTCGATGAAATCGACGGCGCCGCGACTGATAGCGGCAACCGCCGTATCGATATTGCCGTGTCCGGAGAAGATGATGACGGGCAGTTCCGGTTCGCGGACCTTGATCGCATCGAGCACTTCAAGCCCGTCCATCGGGCTGCCATGCAGCCAGACATCGAGCAGCACCAATGACGGCCGGCGATCGTCGATCGCGGCCAATGCCGACTCGCTGTCGCCGGCCGTGCGGCATTCATACCCTTCGTCGCTGAGCACGCCTGCGACCAGTTCGCGGATGTCGCGTTCATCGTCGACGATCAGGATTTCGAGAGCCATGATCTTTTCTTCTTTGTTTGCATGAACTTGAATGGATGAATTGCGAGTGTCACTCAGCCGCCTCCGGCTTGCGGCTCTGCGCCAGAGGATCGGAAGCGAACCGCATCGTGACAGTGGTTCCGCCCCCATCGGTCGGCGTGAACTGCATATCCCCGCCGTGCTCCTCGATGATCTTGTTGACGATGGCGAGGCCAAGGCCGGTGCCTTTCTCGCGGGTCGTGACGTAGGGCTCGATGATCCGTTCGCGATCCTGCGACAGGCCGATGCCGTTGTCGGCCACGCGCACGACGATGGAATCCTCGTCAGCGGTCACCGCCACGGTGACTTTGCCCTGCCAATCTTCGGGCGCATCTTTTGACTTTGATTCAATGGCTTCAACCGCATTTTTCAGGACATTGGTCATTGCCTGGCCGAATTGGTGGCGATCGCAATCGATGGTTCCGATCCCTGCGTCGCTAGAGAACGAGAACCTGATGTCGGGACGCGCGACTTCCTGCAGGAAGAGCGCCTGGCGCGTAAGGGCGACAGGATCCTCGACGCGGAAGACGGGCTTGGGCAGGCGCGCGAAGGAAGAGAACTCGTCCACCATCTTGCGCAGATCGCCCACCTGGCGGATTATGGTACGCGTCAAGTCTTCAAAAAGTTCAGGATTATCAACGATCTGCTTGCGATATCTGCGGCTAAGCCTTTCAGTAGCCAACTGTATAGGGGTTAGCGGATTCTTGATTTCATGCGCAATCCGGCGGGCGACATCGGACCAGGCTGCAGTTCGCTGGTCGAGCAACTGGCGCGTGATGTCCTCGAAAGTGATGACATGGCCGGTGGCATCGCGGCTTGTCTTCACGGCAAGGGTGAGCAGTTCGCCATTGCGATTGTATTGCACGATGCCGGCTGCCCCGCCCTTCTCCACCAGATCGGCAAGGCTTGGCGCCAGTTCCGCCAGTGCCATGCCTTCCGGCACTTCCTTGTCGCGATCAGTGAGCAGCTTGAGGGCCATGCTGTTCATCAGCAGGATCCGATCCTGCTCATCGAGCGATATGATGCCCGAAGTAACGGATTCGAGAACCGCCTCGATAAAGACGCGTCGTTCGTGAAGCTGTCGATTGACGCCCAGCAGCGCCTGGGTCTGCTTCTCGATCTGGGCGGTCATGCGATTGAACGCGCGGTTCAAGAGCCCGATCTCGTCAGCGCCCGTTCGTCCTTCAATTCGCAGCGAGAAATTACCGCTGCCGACGCTTCGCGCAGCGTCAACCAGCTCGTAAAGCGGTTTGACCTGGCGATCAGCGAACCTGAGCGCGAACCAAACAGCCAGTCCGACAAGCGCAAGCGAGGCAACGAAAAGCGCCACGTTGAAGCGCAGTTGCAGGACGCGGGCGCGATTGGAGAGGACCTCGTAGGCCTGCACGATGTTCTCTGCGTGCTGCCCCTGACTGAGCGAAACAAGGTCGTTGCTTCGCGCTGCGTAGAGGTACACCCCGGAATCGCGCTCAATCGGCACGACGGCAACGATCTTGTTGGCATTGGACGTCACCACCATCGGCTCGCCCTGCTCAAGCCGTTCCAGAACGTCCTCGCCGATCCGCTTGTCTTCCGAATTGCCTTCCGGATCGACGATGATCGGCGTGCGTTGGCGGCCGTCCGCACCGACCTGGATGATCGCCGAAAGGCTCAGGTTCCGGCGATAGACCTGATCGGCATAGAACGCCTGGAACGCCGGACTCGCGATGGGGTATTCGCTGAGCATCGTGCGGGCGTCTTCGGCCATCGCCACGGATTCGTAGCCGACGTCGCGCTGGGTCTGCTCGTAGTAGCCGCGAGCCAGCTTGTTCGCGTTCTCCAGCAGCCCGCGCGAGCTGTCGGAAAACCAGAACTCGACGCCTGACTGGAACAGCCAGGACGCGAAGACCACGACCAGAAGCGTCGGAATCGCCGAAATCAGCGAGAAAATGAACACGAGACGCACATGCATGCGGCCCGTGCCGCCGATGTGGTCTGCCGCTCGCCGCAGCGCCATGCGCCGACCCAGCAGCACCAATATGGCCATGGCCGGCACCAGTGTGCCGATCAGCAGCGATGCGGTGATGTTCGAAGGCAGGAGCTGTCCCTTGTCCGCCCCATTGTTCAGCGCAAACCACGTGGTGGCGGTCATGATCAGGAACGCAACGACGGAGAGCACCTCCATCATCGCGAAGAAGTTCGCCCGGCGCGCCCCGACTTGCATCCGACGCCACCAGCGAGGCCATGCGCGCTTCTTTGCGGATTCCTCGATCATCGTTGCGCCGTTACAACACTACTGTTGCGGCGTCGCAAGAGCCTTTCCACCGATTTCGACTTATAGCCGACGGGTAAACGCCTCCGGATCGATTTCCAGTTCGCTCAGGCGCTTGCGCAAGGTGTTGCGATTGATCCCCAGGGCATGAGCAGCGCGCAATTGATTGCCACCGGTTTCCTTCAGGATTTCCGCGAAGAGCGGACGCTCGAATGCGGCCATGGCGGATGCATAGATCGAGCCGTCGGCAGGCCGTTCGGCGGCAAGCCACTGCGAAACGGCAGTGTCGATATCGACTTCGCCTCCCGCAACGGCGGTCGCGCCTGTCTGGGGGCCCTGGCCATCGGCGGCGAGCAGCGGAACGATGCTCTCGACGTCGATCGCGTCTTCTCGCGCCAGCAGGGCGAGGCGATAGATGAAGTTCTTGAGTTCGCGGACATTGCCGCGCCAGGACTGCTTGCGCAGCAGTTCTGCCGCCTCCTGCGTCAGCTGGCGCTTCGGAAGCCCCTCGTTCGCGGCATGCTGGAGGAAGTGGCGGGCGAGAACTTCGATGTCCTCGGGTCTGTCGCGCAGCGGCGGCATGCTGATCGGCACGACATTGAGACGGTAGTACAGGTCTTCGCGGAAGCGGCCGGCGGCGATTTCCGGCTCCAGGTCCTTGTTCGTCGCGGCTATGATACGCGCATCGAGCTTGATCTCCTCGCGGCCGCCGACGCGGCGCACGGTGCCGGATTGCAGCGCGCGAAGCAGACGGGTCTGCGCCTGCATCGGCATGTCGCCGATCTCATCGAGGAACAGAGTGCCGCCGGCGGCCTGCTCGAACTTGCCTTCATGCCGGGCGACGGCGCCGGTGAAGGCTCCCTTTTCGTGGCCGAACAGTTCGCTTTCGATCAGCTCCGCCGGAATGGCCGCGGTATTGACCGCGATAAACGGCCCTGTCCGCCGGTTACCCAGCTGATGGATCGCCTCTGCAACAAGCTCCTTGCCGGTGCCGGATTCGCCGAGGATCAGCACCGTAAGATCGTTGCGCAGGACGCGCGTGATCATCCGGAACACCGACTGCATGGCCGGGCTGCGCCCCACCAGGGGGAGGCCGTCGCCCAGCGGCTCGTCCCCATCGTGGACACTGCCCTGCCCATTGCCCGCCGCCTGCCTGACCGTGCGGGCGAGTTCATCGATGTCGAAAGGCTTGGGGAAATACTCGAAGGCGCCGGTATCGGTTGCGCGCACGGCGGTATCGAGCGTGTTTTGCGCGGAGAGAATGAGCACCGGCATGTCGGGCCGCAGCGAACGCACCCGGCCGATCGTCTCGATGCCATCGCCATCGGGCAGCATGACATCGGTTACCATGGCGGAAAACGTGTGCTGCGAGAGCAGGCGATCGCGTTCCTCGATGGTCTGGCAGTGCTTCACGTCGAAGCCCTCGGCCTCGAGCGCCGCGGTGATGACGATGGCGATCGACATGTCGTCTTCGACGAGCAACACGCTCATGTGCCGGACCTCCACTTCATGAGTTTCTTGCGGGTCTCGCGGGCGAGCGGCAAGTGAAGCCGGAAATGCGTCAGCCCCGCCTCTTCGTCGCGCTCATGGGTGATGCGCCCATTCATGTCTCGCACCAGCTTGCGAACCAGTGGCAGACCGAGCCCCTGCCCCGACTTCTTGGTCGTCACGAAAGGTTCGAAGATGTGGTCGCGCATTGAAGGGTCGATGCCCGGGCCATTGTCCGAAATGCGCAGTTCTACCGGCAGACGCACCGGTTTGCCGGAATCCGTCGTATGCAACTGCAGGCCGCTTGCGAAGCGCGTTCGGATCGTGACCCTCGGGTCATCGACCTCCCGGCACGCCTCCATGGCATTGGAAACGAGATTGATGATGACCTGGACAAGCCCGTCCGGACTGCCGAGTACCGCCGGGAGCGACGGGTCGAATTCCTCGATGAGCCGGACCGGGCTTGGCTGGGTTGCAGAGGCTGCATCGATCACGTCGATGGCGCGGCGCGCGGCCTCGTGCAGGTTGCAGGGTTCGACCGGCGATGTCGTGCGGCGGCTAAGTTTCTGCATCTGGTCGATGAGATTGGCGATGCGGTCGACTTCCGAGGTGATCAGGTCGGTCAGGGCCCGGTCGCGTTCATCGACCTTGCGGGCAAGCAACTGCGCGGCGCCGCGAATCCCGGCAAGCGGGTTCTTGATTTCGTGGGCCATGATTTCCGGCCCGCGCAGGACGGCATTGTCGATCCCGCCGGAATCGTCCCCAAGCGCATCGGTGGCGCTGTTGTCGTGGATCGTCAGCACCTGCCACCCGAGCGTATCGGCCACGGGCGCGACATTGATGTCGATCCGGCGGGCGCCGCGCCCTTTCAGCGCCACAACGACTTCGCGCGCGGAAACCGGCGTCTCGAAATCGTTGAGCCGTTCGAGCAGCCGCGGGTCGGAAAACGACATGACTTGAGCAAGAGTACTGCCGACCAGGCGGCGCAGAGACTGGCCGAAGAACTGTTCCGCCGCCGGGTTGACCGAGGCGATCCGCAAACCCGGCTCCAGCAGGATCACGGCATGAGGAAGGCTAGCCAGCAGCCGGTTGGCCTCAGGCAGGACCGTCCGGGAAAGCAGGCTCATGCGGCCTGCCGCTCCCGGTAAGGGGCGTAGAATTCAGCCAGTTCGCGCAGAACTTCGTCCGGATCGGCGATGAAGTTCACCTTGTTGCGGAATTCCGCCGATCCGCGCACGCCCTTGATGTACCAGCCCAGATGCTTGCGGGCCATCTTGACACCGGTATCAGCGCCGTAATGCTCGAGCATCTGCTCGTAGTGGCTGCGGATGATCTCGTATTGTCCGGCGACATTGGGATCGGCCGAGACAGGCTGTCCGCGCCACCACTGCATGACCTGTCCGAGAAACCATGGCCGACCGTAGGATCCGCGCCCGATCATCAGGCCGTCGGCGCCGGACTGCTCAAGGGCCACCGCGGCATCGTCGATGGTGCAGATATCGCCGTTGACGATCACCGGGATCGAAACCGCGTCCTTGACGCTGCGGACAAAGGCCCAGTCGGCCTCGCCCTTGTACATCTGGTTGCGGGTGCGGCCGTGGACCGTGATCATCTGCGCGCCGAGATCCTCGGCGATCCGGGCCAGTTCCGGCGCGTTGAGGCTGTCATGGCACCAGCCCATGCGCATCTTGACGGTGACAGGCACTCTCACCGCCTTCACCGTCGCCTCGATCAACCGGGTTGCCAGCGGGACGTCGCGCATCAGCGCCGAGCCGGCATCGCCATTCACGACTTTGCGCACCGGGCAGCCCATGTTGATGTCGATGATCGCAGCGCCCCGGTCTTCGACCAGCTTCGCCGCTTCGGCCATCTGTTCAGGTTCGCAGCCGACGAGCTGCATCGAGACCGGATCCTCGATCTTGTCCCACATCGCCTTCTGGATCGAGACCCGCGTTTCGCGGATCGCTGCCGGGCTGGCGATCATCTCGGTGACGTTGAGTCCCGAACCGAACCCGCGCACCATCCTTCTGAAAGGCAGGTCGGAAACGCCCGTCATCGGAGCGAGCACGACCGGGCAGTCGATCGTGACGGGACCGACCTTGATGGGCTTGAGCGCCGGGGGCTGGGGCAATTGGGTCATAAAACGTGCACTACTGCCTAAAAAACAGGCAGCGCATAGTGGATTGCCCTCATCACGGCAAGCGATTACCGGCAATCGCGATGTCACAGGACACTTCATCCACTCCCGCTAACATCGGGCAAGGCCCTCGCGCCGCGGCCATTGTCGTTGCTGCCGGCCAGGGAATCAGGGCTGGCCAGTCCCTTCCCAAGCAGTTTGCGAACTGGCGCGGCAAGCCAGTCGTGCGCCATTCCGTCGAAGCCCTGGCGCAAGCTGGCCTTGCCCCGATCCTCGTCATGGTCCCGCACGGTGGCGAGGAACTGGCGCGGCAGGCACTGTCCGGCATCGCAGGCGTGCAACTCGCCGTCGGCGGCAAAACACGGCAGGAATCGGTTCGGCTCGGCCTCGAAGTCCTGGTTGCCGACAAGCCTGACCGGGTCCTCATCCACGATGCAGCGCGCCCCGCACTGTCCCCTGGTGTCATTGGCAGAATCCTTGAGGCTCTCGACGTTTCGAAGGCCGTTATTCCGGTGCTGTCCGTGGTGGACAGCATCGCCCATTGCGAGGACGGGGCCTCCGGACCGGTGATGGGCGCCCCCGCCCGCCGCGAAGCGCTGCGCCGGGTCCAGACGCCGCAGGCTTTCCATTTTCCCGAGATACTGGAAGCCCATCGCAACTGGACAGCCGCCTCCAATGCCGGTGACGACGCCCAGGTCGCACGGGCCCACGGCGTCGAGATCGCGCTCGTCGAAGGAGACGAAGCCTTGCACAAACTGACATTCGCCTCCGATTTCCAGCCTTCGGCGCCTCCGGTCCGGGTCGGGACGGGCTATGATGTCCACCGCCTCGTCGAAGGCGAGGAACTCTGGCTCTGTGGCATCCGGATCGAGCACAGCCACGGCCTGTCCGGTCATAGCGACGCCGACGTGGCGATCCACGCCCTCGTCGACGCCCTGCTCGGCGCGATCGGTGCGGGCGACATCGGCCAGCACTTCCCGCCCAGCGATCCGCAGTGGCGCGGGGTGTCGTCGGACCGATTTCTCACCCATGCGGGCAAACTCGTAGCCAATGCGGGCTATTGCCTTGGAAATGCTGACATCACCATCATATGTGAATCACCGAGGCTCGGACCGCACCGCGATGCCATGCGGTCCCGCCTCGCCGACATACTGAACGTCGATCCCGCCGTGATCGCCGTCAAGGCCACTACGACGGAGAAGCTCGGGTTCACCGGGCGCTCCGAGGGCATTGCCGCGCAGGCCGCCGTCTGCCTGTGCCGCATGTGAAGGGACGATCATGAGAAAAGGTACGAAAGCTGCGGTGAGCGTGATGGCAACGATGCTGGCCCTTGCTCCGGGCATGGCCGCAGCCGCGCAGCCCGTCTGCCTGAGCAAGACCGAGGCCCGCTCGCTGCTGACTTACGCCCTGCCGCAGGTCATCAGCGGGACAGGTAAGCGGTGTCAATCGCAGTTGCCCGCCAGTTCCTATCTGCGGACCCACGGCGCGGAACTGCAGGCGCGGTACGCCGTGCAGAAGAGCCGGTACTGGCCCGATGCGCGTGCTGCCTTCCTGAAACTGAGCAGTGCAAAAGACGCGCAGTTCGGTGAACTCACCCGCAAGCTTCCCGATGAGTCGCTGCGGCCGATGGTCGATATCGCCGTCGAAGGGATGGTTGAGCAGAACATCAAACTCAAATCGTGCGACAAGATCGATCTTGCGCTGGACCTGCTGTCCCCGCTTCCGCCCGAGAATACCGCTGGCCTGATAGCGCTGTTCGTCGAAATCGGCGCGCAAGCGGGCCGAAGCGCCGCGCAGGCCGCCGACAAGCCGGCAAGCCTTGGCGGCTTTGCCATCTGTGAGAGCTGACATGGGCAAGAACGTACTTTTTCCGCAAGACCTCTACGATCTCGCAGAGCGCGTCATAACCGAGAACAAGGCGATCGGGCGTATGGTCGCCCTTGCCGAGAGCTGCACGGGCGGACTTGTCTGCGCGGCATTGACCGAAGTCCCCGGTTCGTCCGCAGTGCTCGACCGCGGGTTCGTGACCTATTCGAACGAATCCAAGCAGGAGCTGCTCGGCGTCCAGGACGACATTCTCGAAACCTTCGGCGCCGTTTCGCCCGCAACCGCCTGGGCCATGGCACAAGGTGCGATCCGCGAGAGCCGGGCCGATATAGCAGTCGCCATCAGCGGCGTTGCGGGTCCGGAAGGTGGCTCTGACATGAAGCCGGTCGGAACCGTCGTCTTCGCCTGCGCCATTCGCGGCGAGGAGGAAGTCAACGCCGAACAGAAGCTGATCGAAGGCAAGACCCGCGCCGAGATCCGGCATCAGGCGGCCATCGTCGCTCTCGAACTCTTGCTCCCGAAGGTCGACTGAAGCCGCGGATGCCTGCGGCCTGCAGACATTTCGGTTACCTAAAGTTATTCAGTGGAGCCAGTGAGTCACTTTAGGTAACGCAAATTGATCACCTTTTGTAACTTAAGTTACTTTTCGTAACCTCAGGATGCCTGGGGCTCGCCGTAAAGCTCGTGGGCCCGGGTCTCGAAAGCCGCGACCATCTTGCGAAAAGCCTTGTCGAAGTACTGTCCGGCGAGCTTCTCGAACAGCGCATTGCGGAACGAGAAGCGCACGTCGAACTCGATATCGCAGCTGTTCGCATCGACCGGATGGAAACGCCAGACATTGTCGAGATCGCGCATCGGTCCATCGACGTAGTGGACCTTGATCTCCTCTGCCCGCCGCTTCTCGACCCGCGACGTGAACTTCTCGCGCAGGGCCTTGAAGCCGACCAGCATGTCGGCGACCATTTCGCTGCCGTTGTCCGACTTGACCCGGGTGGCGACCACCCAGGGCAGGAATTCCTGGTAGCGCCCGACATCGGCGACCAGATCGAACATCTGCTCGGCGCTGTAAGGTAACCGGTGGACTTCGTGGATTCCGGGCACGTTCAGGCCTCGCCCGTCATGGCATTGTCTGCGCGGGACATTACTTGCGGCCCTTGGCCAGCCTTGCTTCGCGTGCCGCCCGCATTTCGGCGAAGTCCTCACCAGCGTGATAGCTCGACCGGGTCAGCGGCGACGCGGCTACCTGCAGGAAGCCCTTTGCCCGCGCGATGGCGCCATAGGCGTTAAAGGCCTGCGGCGTGACGAATTCCTTCACCTCGGCATGCTTGGGCGTCGGCCGCAGATACTGCCCCATGGTGAGGAAGTCGATGTCGGCGCTGCGCATGTCGTCCATGACCTGGTGCACTTCGAGGCGCTCCTCACCCAGGCCGAGCATCACGCCCGACTTGGTGAAGATCGAGGGGTCGTGGTTCTTCACTTCCTCGAGCAGGCGAAGCGAGGCGTAGTAGCGCGCTCCCGGACGGATCGTCGGGTAGAGCCTAGGCACCGTTTCGAGGTTGTGGTTGTAGACGTCGGGACGCGCAGTCACGATCGCTTCCACCGCCGGACGCATCTTGCCGCGGAAATCCGGGGTCAGGATCTCGATGGTGGTCGAAGGCGTGTTCTTGCGCAGTTCCTCGATCACCTTGACGAACTGGCTGGCACCGCCGTCGGGCAAGTCGTCGCGGTCCACCGAGGTAATGACGATGTGTTCCAGACCCAGCTTGGCAGCCGCCTCGGCGACGTGCGCCGGCTCATCCACATCGACCCGGCCGGGCATCCCGGTCTTGACGTTGCAGAACGCGCAGGCGCGCGTACAGGTGTCGCCCAGGATCATGACCGTCGCATGCTTCTTGGTCCAGCACTCGCCGATATTGGGGCAAGCCGCTTCTTCGCACACGGTGTTGAGCTTGAGATCCCGCATGAGCTGGCGGGTTTCGCCGTAGCCCTTGCTCGTCGGCGCCTTGACCCGGATCCAATCCGGCTTGCGCTGCCGCTCGGGTTTCGGTTCGGACTGCGGAACAGAAGAAAGATCGTTCATGGGGCCCAGATAGTCTCAAGTTTGCGCCCTTGCCAGCCCGAATATCCCGTTTATGGGATGCGGGCGTAAACAAGGAGCTCCCCATGACCGAAACCAGTGATCATGTCCTCGACCACCTTCTCGACGGCTATCGCCGCTTTCGCCAGACCGGCTGGACCCCCAATCGCGAACGCTGGGAACGCCTGCGCGAAGGCCAGCAGCCGGAAGTCATGATCATCGCCTGCTCGGACAGCCGCGTCGATCCCTCGCAGATCTTCGATGTCGATCCCGGCGAGATCTTCGTCGTACGCAACGTCGCCGCTCTCGTGCCTCCGTTCGAAACTACTCCCGGACATCACGGCGTTTCGGCAGCACTCGAATTCGCGGTGCAGGTGCTCAAGGTCAAGGAAGTCGTGGTCATGGGCCACGGCATGTGCGGCGGCTGCAAGGCCGCGTTGACCCAGGAACTGCACGGCAACGAGCCGGGCGAAGGCGGTTTCGTCGCCAACTGGATCTCGCTGCTCGACGAAGCACGCGGCCCAGTCGCCGACGAGTTCGGTACCGAGGGGCGGCCTGCCGAGCGCCAGATGGAACAAGCTGCCGTCAAGGTCAGCCTCGACAACCTGATGACCTTCCCGTGCGTGCGCCGCAAGGTGAAGAGCGGCGAATTGACCCTGCGCGGGGCCTACTTTGCGATATCCGACGGTATCCTGCACCTGATGGATGGCGAAACCGGCAAGTTCGAAGCGGTTTCCTGAGAATTGCGCCATTGCCCCCGGTGGACATTCGTTGTCCACTCGGGGACAGGAGACGGACAGGGCCACTGAAAAAGGGCGCCGGATCGATCGATCCGGCGCCCCTTTTTTTGCGTGATGGAGGGGCCGCCCGGAAGCGGCCCGGATCCGATCAGGACTGCGGTGCCGCTGCAGCCGCCGGAGCGGCCGCCGGGGTCGTCTTGCTCGCAGCATAGGCCGTCCACAGCTTGGCGACGGGAGCACGCGAACCGCTCACCTTGGCGAAGTTGGCCTGCGCCTCGGCGTACTTGCCCTGCAGCGCCTGCGCCATACCGAGGTGCATCGCGACTGCATTGGCGTCGACGCCCGGCTTGCCCATCGCCATGGTGTAGAAAGTCTCTGCCTTGGCGGGCTGGTCGTAGCTGAGGAAGACGTCGCCGGTCCCGGCCAGCGTGGCCCCGGTGGCACCCGGCTTCATCGCGTCGCGCTCCTGAGCGGCGAGCGAGGCCTTGTCGGCCGACACGCGCGATTCGGTGTTGGCCTTTTCGCCGGCAAGATCGGCCGTGCTGAGCTTGCCCTTAGAAATGCCGTCATTCATGATCTTGAGCGCTTCGCCCGGATAGGCGCGCGGATCGACGTTCTCGATGTACTCGAGATAGTCGCGCTTGTCCTTCATTGCGCCCGTCACATACATCAGGCGCATCAGGTCGAGGTTTTCCTTGCCGGGCAGCGAGGCTAGCTGGCGAACAACCGAGATCGCGGCGTTCCAGCTATCGGGCTGCGGATAGTACTGGCCGAGCATCGCGGCGTAGTCAGCCGACGGCGCGAGCTGCTTGGCGTCGTAGGCAGCCTGCAGCGCGGTGCGGATCGAAGTCTCGTTCGGCTTGGCACCGCTCGCCTTGGCCGCTTCCAGTTCCTTGTGCACGATGGCCAGGGCCGCCTGCGGGTTGTTGGAACGCTTGTACGAGTCGGCGAGAACGGCCTGGAGCATGCCCTGCGGATCGCGGTAACCGCCATCGTACGCAGCCTGAAGCCAGCGCGCCGCTTCGGCGTACTGCTGGCCCTGATAGGCCGTGACACCGGCGAGATACTGGACCTGGCCAGCGCTCTCTGGGCTCATCGCGCCGCTTTCGGCCATCATCACCAGGCCCCGGTGCTGCATGCCGACATCACTCATGAAGATGCCGACGTTGCGGGTGAGTTCACCCTGCTTGAGCTTGTCGAGCGGCTCGGTCGCGGCTGCATCGGCGGCTTTGAGCTTGGCCAGGATGCCACCCATCGCGGCGTCCACCTCGGCACGGGCGGCGGCCATCTCGGCGTCGGTCTTGGCGGCACGCGCCTTGTCCGAAGCGGCCTTCACCGCAGGATCGTTCTGCGCTTCGGTGACCGTCTTGTCGATTTCGGCCGCAACGGCTGCATATTCCTTCGAGAAAGAAGCCTTGGCTGCCTTCTTTTCTTTTGCGGCAACCGTGGTCGGGGCAGCAGCGACAGCCATGCCACCGGCGAGCGCCATCGCGAGGGCAACTCGGGAAATCAGGAACTTGCGAGCCATAAAGGCCAACTCCTCTCAAGTCATCAGACACAGTGACCCACACCCTCAAGCGGGGTCTCGAAAATGCACGGCGCAGGTACTGACGGGGAAATGCGCCTTTGGCAACCTCGCTTTCCACCTAGAGAGCCGCCGCTGAACGCTGTTTGAATGCGTTTCGCCGCAAGCGTTAAGGCAGGCCCGCCACGCGCCCGCACCGTCCTCAGGGCGTTTCAACCCATAAGTGTGGAAAAAGATGCACTCAGCGCCTTCGCACGGGCTGTTTCAGTGGCATTCGCCTGGCGCATGTCCTAGTGCCGAACATCACCTTTCTCATCGAAGCAACGAACGACACAGCGCGTGAGCGACGACATCGACACTCTAGAACATACCGGCCCCGAGGGTGAGTACACCCGCATCGACATCGTCGATGAAATGAAGACGAGCTATCTCGATTACGCGATGAGCGTGATCGTGAGCCGCGCGCTTCCCGACGTGCGGGACGGCCTCAAGCCGGTGCATCGTCGCATCCTGTGGACCAGCCACGAAAACGGGTTCGTTTCCGGCAAGGCCTACCGCAAGTCGGCGCGTATCGTCGGTGACACCATGGGTAAGTATCACCCCCATGGTGACGCCGCGATCTACGACGCGCTGGCGCGCATGACGCAGGACTGGTCGATGCGCCTGCCGTTGATCGACGGCCAGGGCAACTTCGGCTCGATGGACCCCGATCCGCCGGCATCGATGCGTTATACCGAGGCGCGCCTTGCCAAGGTGGCCGATGCGCTGCTGGCGGACATCGACAAGGATACGGTCGACTTCCAGCCCAACTACGACGGGGCGGAGAACGAGCCGCAGGTCCTGCCCGCACGCTATCCGAACCTGCTGGTCAACGGCGCCGGCGGCATCGCGGTCGGCATGGCCACGAATATCCCTCCGCACAATCTGGGCGAAGTGATCGACGGCTGCTTCGCGATGATGGACAATCCGGGCATCACCTCGGAAGAACTGTTCCAGATCATTCCGGGGCCGGATTTCCCGACCGCTCCGCTGATCCTCGGCCAGGGCGGCGCGCGCAACGCTGCGATGACCGGTCGCGGCTCGATCATGATGCGTTGCCGCCACCAGATTGAGGAAGCCCGCGGCGACCGTCGCTCGATCGTGCTGACCTCGATTCCCTACCAGGTCGGCAAGTCCAACCTCGTCGAGAAAATCGCCGAGGCTGCCAAGGACAAGCGGATCGAGGGTGTTTCCGACATTCGCGACGAATCGAGCCGCGAAGGCATGCGCGTCGTCGTCGATCTCAAGCGCGACGCCTCGCCCGAAGTCGTGCTCAACCAGATCTGGCGCAACACTCCTGCCCAGTCGAACTTTGCCGCCAACATGCTGGCGATCCGTGGCGGACGCCCGGAAATCCTCTCGCTGCGCGATATTCTGCAGGCCTTCATCCAGTTCCGCGAGCAGGTCATCACCCGCCGCACCAAGTACGAACTGAACAAGGCCCGCGACCGCGCGCACATCTTGCTCGGCCTCGTCGTCGCGGTTTCGAACCTCGACGAAGTCGTCGCAATGATCCGCGGTTCGTCGAACCCGGCCGATGCCCGCGCGAAGCTGCTGGCCAAGGAATGGCCGATCGGCGATATCGCGCCCTACATTCGTCTCGTCGAGGCAATCGAACCGAGCGCTGAAGAGGATGGCGGGTCCTATCGCCTGTCCGAGACGCAAGTTAAGGCGATACTTGAACTTCGCCTGCACCGCCTGACTGCGCTGGGCCGCGACGAAATCGGCGACGAGCTCAAGGAGCTTGCCATTGCGATCGAGGAATACCTCTCGATCCTCGCCGATAGAATCAAGCTTTACAACGTGATGCGTGAGGAACTTCAGGCAGTACGCGATGCCTACGCGACCCCACGTGTCTCCGAGATCACCGCCGCCTTCGACGGGATCGAGGACGAAGATCTGATCGAGCGCGAGGACATGGTGGTGACTGTCACCATGGACGGGTACATCAAGCGCACGCCGCTCTCGACGTTCCGCGCCCAGAACCGCGGCGGCAAGGGCCGCGCCGGCATGGCGACCAAGGACGAGGACGCGGTGACGACCATGTTCGTCACCTCGACCCACAACCCGGTCCTGTTCTTCTCGACCGCGGGCAAGGTCTACCGCCTGAAGGTCTGGAAACTTCCGGAGGGTGGTCCGACCACGCGCGGCCGTCCGATCGTCAACCTGCTTCCGGCACTCGACAAGGACGAGACGATCCAGACCGTCCTTGCCCTGCCCGAGGACGAGGCCGATTGGGGCAAGCTCTCCGTCGTCTTCGCCACCTCGAAGGGCAATGTCCGCCGCAATTCGATGGACTCCTTCTCGAACATTCCGACCAACGGCAAGTTCGCGATGAAGTTCGACGAGGATGCCGACGATCACCTGATCGGCGTGGCCCTCCTCGAGGCGACCGACGATGTCCTGCTCGCCACTCGCCAGGGCAAGGCGATCCGCTTCGCCGGCGATCAGGTCCGCGAATTCACGAGCCGCACATCCACCGGCGTGCGCGGCATGACGCTCAAGGGAGACGACCGCGTCATTTCGCTGTCGATCCTCCACCGCGTCGGCACCGAATCCGAAGAGCGCGAGGAATACCTCAGGTACGCTCCGTGGAAGGGCGAGAAGGAAGGCGAACCGGATCTCTCGGCCGAGCGCTTCGCCGAATTGCAGGAACGCGAGCAGTTCATCCTGACTGTCTGCGCCAACGGCTACGGCAAGATGTCCTCGGCCTACGAATATCGCCGCACGGGACGCGGCGGCCAGGGCATCACCAATATCGACAATATCGCCCGCAACGGGCCGGTCGTGGCAAGCTTCCCGGCCAGCCAGGCCGAGCAGCTCATGCTGGTGACCGATCAGGCCAAGCTGATCCGCCTGCCGCTGGAAACCATGCGTGTAATCGGCCGCAATTCCGCCGGTGTCAGGTTGTTCAATGTCTCGGCCAACGAGCACGTCGTCAGTGCCGTGCGCCTCGACGAGGCCAGCGAAGAAGACGAAGTACTCGGCGAGGCAGTTGACGTGGCAGACGGCGCAGCGCCGGAGGCACCGGAAGCCCCCGAGGCTCCGGAAGCCGGAGAATGACGGACGAAAGGCCGGTGTCCACCGAGACATTGGCCTACAAGATCCTGACCGGGGCCCAGATGGCACAGCTGCTCGAAAACGGCAGTTTTGCAGGGGCGCCGGTCGATCTTGCCGATGGTTTCGTGCATTTGTCCGCCGCGGGACAAGTCCAGGGAACACTGGACAAACACTTCGCCGGACAAGAGGACCTGCATATCGCCTGCGTCGACCTTGCGGCGGTCGCCAACGCGCTCAAGTGGGAAGTCTCGCGCGGAGGCGCGCTGTTCCCGCACCTTTACGCACCATTGCCGCTCAGCGCCGTTACCGCGCACGGCCCGGTTTGGCGCGATACTTCGGGATGCGTCATCCTGCCGGGGCTCGACTGACCTTTATCGGCGTGAGCGCAGTTCCACGGTCACGCCGGTGGAAAGCATCAGGTTGCCGAAGTAGAACAGCGGCCAGGCGAAATGCGCCATCCACAGCTCACGCTGCATGAGGCCCCCCGCTGCGATGGCAAGCAGGTTCGCGGCCATGATGACCACAGCCCCTGCCCCCACCCGGTAGCGCGGAAAGGTGCTCGCCCAGGCGCTTGCGGCCATGCCGCCAACGGCAACCATGAAGACGAGCGCAGTCATCCGCATTTCGGGCGATGCCAGGAGAAAACCGATCACCGGCGTGATCAGCAGGATCGCGGTGACGGCGGCTTTCTGCGACCCGGTCAACTGCGCACGGCGATGCGAGGTGAAAAGCCCGATCCCCAGGCCGAAGCCGATGATGATCAGGACGATCGAGGCGTAAGGGAGATAGTCGTAAAGGGCCGTTCCGACCCCTTCGCATGCCAGCATTCCCGCCAGCATACGGGTGTCGTTGCCGCGATGGCGCAGGACGGCATAGACCGCGAGCAATAGCAGAGGCGCGGCTTTCAGGCCAAGCAGGTAAAGGCCCGGAAACCGGCTGTTTTCGAGCCAGATGAAAGCCAGCGCGGCAAGCACACTGCCCAGCAGCCAGGGCCTTCTTTCGATGAGTGCGCGCCTTGGCATTCGCTGGGTCTTCCTGTCCGGGGCCGAATTCGTCGACTGCGCTTGTCACGGTTTTGGCCTGCCATGCAATCCCCCTCGTCCCGGCACGCCCAACTTGCATTCCCTTTCGCTGCGCGCAAAGAGCGGCTAGGGGCCTTGGCCCATGACAGCACAACCCGAATACGACGTTCACATTATCGGCGGCGGCCTCGCAGGCAGCGAGGCGGCCTGGCAACTCGCGCGGCGCGGCCTTCGCGTGCGCCTGTCAGAAATGCGCGGCACGGGAGAACGCAGCCCGGCGCACCAGACCGACGGCCTGGCCGAGATGGTCTGCTCCAATTCCTTCCGTTCGGACGACGACGAGAAGAACGCGGTTGGCCTGCTCCATCACGAGATGCGCCGCTGCGATTCGGTGATCATGGCTGCGGCTGCCAAGGCGCAGGTGCCCGCAGGTTCGGCGCTGGCAGTCGACCGCGAGGTATTCTCCGCCGAAGTCGAAGCCCGCCTCCAGTCGCTGCCGACGCTCGACATCGTGCGCGAGCGCATCGACACCCTGCCCGATAGCGGCCTGACCATCGTTGCCACCGGGCCGCTTACGGCCGAAGCACTGGCCGGCAGCATCGGCAAGGCGACCGGCTCGGATAGCCTCGCCTTCTTCGATGCCATCGCTCCGATCGTCTACCACGACACCATCGACATGGACATCTGCTGGAAGGCCTCGCGCTGGGACAAGCCCTCCAAGTTCGGCGGGGAAGCCAAGGACTACATCAACTGTCCAATGGACAAGGACCAGTATCTGGCCTTCCACCAGGCCCTGCTCGATGGCGAAAAGACCGCGTTCAAGGAGTGGGAAGCCAACACCCCCTACTTCGACGGTTGCATGCCGATCGAGGTCATGGCCGAACGCGGTGTCGACACCCTGCGCTTCGGGCCGATGAAGCCGGTGGGGCTCGACAACCCGCACTGGGCGACCGAGGAACATCCCAACGGGCGCTGGGCCTATGCCGTCGTCCAACTGCGCCAGGACAACAAGCTGGGTACGCTGTGGAACATGGTGGGCTTCCAGACCAAGCTCAAGCATGCCGAGCAGGTCCGCCTGTTCCGCACCATTCCCGGGCTCGAAAAGGCCGAATTCGCTCGCCTGGGCGGCCTGCACCGCAACACCTTCCTCAATTCGCCGGTCCTGCTCGACCGGCAGCTGCGGCTCAAGAGCGCGCCGCACGTTCGCTTTGCCGGGCAGATCACCGGATGCGAGGGCTATGTCGAAAGCGCCGCGGTCGGTCTGATGGCCGGCCTGATGACCGCTGCCGAACTGGGTGGGCTCGAGTGGCAGGGACCGCCGCCGACGACGGCGATGGGCGCGTTGCTCTCGCACATTACCGGCGACGCTGAGGCCGAAAGCTATCAGCCGATGAATGTGAACTTCGGCCTGTTTCCGCCGCTTCACGAGGTCAAGAAGAAGCAGCGCAAGGAAGCGTATACCGAGCGGGCCAAGCAAGACATCGGCGCCTGGTTGCAAACGCTGGCCCCGGCGGCCTGAAGCGCTTCAGCACGAACAACGCGGTTTGGGACCGGACCGGCGCGGCGGCGCCGTGCGGCGGAACTCCTCCGGCGTCAGCCAGTCGTTGCCGTTGACGTCGGCATGGTCGAACTTGTCGACGGTCGTGACGGCCCATTCCTCAAACGTGAGCAGGTTGTTGCCGTCCTTGTCGAGCCTGCGGAATCCCGCGGTCCTGGTCGACAGCATTTCGTTGCGGGTGATGCGTCCGTCGCTGTCATGGTCATAACGGGCAAAGCGCCGTTGCTCGCGGCTGAGTTCGGTCGCTTCGGGCGGTTCCGGGCCGACCAGATCCTCTATCGCCGCGCTTGGAAATTCGTCGGGTTGCGCCGTAGCTTCCTCAGGCGGCGGGGCGCCCTCCTCCACTTCGGCGCGGCCCTGCATCCAGAACAGGCCGAGCGAGACAAGCAGTAGCGCAGCCAGCGCGCCCAGGACCAGTCTGTTCACGAACGCCTCTGCATCACCCCGCGATGCCTAGTGCGATGGTCTCCGCCTTTGAAATTACAATCTGGTCAGCAGGTCAAAAGCCCAGAATACCGAGCCGCATGGCCTTGAGCAGCGCCGCGGGGGACTGCGCGGCTTTCTCATCGCCCCTGGCCTGCCGAGTTTGCGCAAGACCGTGCAGCACGAGTAGCGGCCGCAGCGGTCTTGAAACGCGCGGGCTGCGCGTCGCGTCCTCTGCGATCATGGCACGTATGGCCTCGGTCTCGCTCTTGTCGCGCAGGCGCGTGGCGAGGTCGGCCATCGCCCATTTCCGGCCGATCGTGGCGCAAGCCTGCGCTTCGCCCGGCCTGCCGAGCGCGGAGGCCAACGCCGCGAATGCGGCCCCGCGCCCCTCTACCATCTGACCCAAGGCTTCGGGCGGCAAGGGCGCATGCCCGGTCAAGGCTTCCCAGCCATCGACGAGCGCCGAGAGCGCCTTGTGCTGGCCGTCCCAACTGCGCAGCGCGGCCAGCAAGGGTTCGCCCGCAGGCCATTCGGATGCATCGCGATCGAGGTTCTCGCGCCACCAGGCAAGGCGCAGCTGCGCCAGCATCGGCTCCTTGGAATGGCGCAGCAGCCCGGCCAGACGCGTATCGAGCGCGAACAGGGCCAGCGTGGGCAGGCGCGCCGAGCCTGGGGCATAGGCCAGCGCCAGTCTTTGGCTCAGCGGCAAACTGGCAAGCAAGCTCTCTTCGATGGCGTTTGCGGACATCGGTCGCGGGGGGGAATCTTGTGACACAGCGCCTCTCTAACCTGCGAGGCCGGTTGTGCAAGTACGCCCAAATGCAACACCATTTAACAAGGGTTAACTAAAATGTTTCATTCAATGCAAATCTCGTTGCCCGAGATAGTGAATATTCGATTGAGGCGCCTTGAGGATATTTCCGATGTTCCGACGGATCCGCTGCCTGATGAAAAGCCTGCTCTCCGCAAGGAGCGGCAACGCCATGATGATGGTGGCGCTCGGCATGCCCGCCCTCATCGGAGCCATGGGCTATGGCGTCGACACAGCCCAATGGTACATGTGGCAGCGCGAGTTGCAACACTCGGTCGACCAGGCCGCAATCGGCGGCGCATGGGCGCTGGCCTACAGCGACGATGCCGACTACGAAACGCGCGCCAAGCAGGAATTCAACGCCAATCAGAAGATCACCGCCTCTTTCGCGAGCGCTCCCACGATCAGCCTGGCGAACTTCGATGGCGGCACGGCGAACAGCGTTCTGGTAACGGCTACGGCGACGAAGAAGCTGCCTTTCACCGGCTTGCTGCTCAACCAGTCGGCAACCGTGATGGCGCGCGCGCAGGCCCGCTTCAAGGAAGGCAACAAGTTCCATGCCTGCCTGATCACCCTGAAGCAGGACGGCACCACATTCCAGATCGGCGGTAACGCACACGTCATTGCCAATTGCGGCCTGGGCGCCCTTTCATGCAGCGACGATGCCATCACTATCGACGGCAGTGCGACGGTCGAGACCACCTCGATTGCAGCATGCGGTACAGTGGACGTACCCGAGAGCCTCCAAGGAACGGTCACAGAAAATGCTTCTGGCCTCACCGACGTCTATTCCGACATTCCCATCCCGGAGCCGGATTCCAGCACTGCGGACCAGACAAAGGCCAAGTACTGCGATGGCAATGGCAACAAGGCGATCGCCAATCTTTTTCCCGGCAAATATGTCGGCGGCTATACCGCCAAGTGCGCCACGACTTTCAACTCGGGCATCTATTTCATCGATGGCGGCACCTTGGACCTGTCCACCAACGCAACGGTCGTGGGAAAGAACGTTCTGTTCGTGCTGCGCAAAGGCGCGCAAATCAAGCTGGGCGGCGAAGGGGCGACGGGCTCGATAACGCTGACGCCGATGCAGGCTGCCGACTTCCAGAGCACGCCTTATGCGGCCGATGCGGATCGCCTTTCGCAGATGCTGTTCATGGAGGACAAGACCGATGAAACCGAGCCTGCCTCGCACCAGATCAACGGCAACACCAACCTGAACATCGAGGGCGTGCTCTACCTTCCCAACGGTGACGTCCAGATCAACGGCGACTCCGGCACCACCAGCAAGCTGTGCTTCCAGATCTCGGCCTATACGCTCGACATTCGCGGCAGCGCCTACCTTCGCACCTTGTGCGACTACGACGACAGCTCGTTGCTCGGCACCTCCACTCCCATCGTGAGGCTCGTGGCATGATCGGTCATGGCCTGCGCCGCATGGTTAGCGACCTGAAAGGCGTGATGGCCGTTGAAACCGCCATCGTCGCACCGGTTATCGTGCTGATGGCGCTCGGTACCTTCGAAGTCGGCCGGATCGTCTCGCGCCAGCAGGAATTGCAGAGCGCAGCGAGCGAGGCCGAAGGCATCGTGCTGGCCGCCGCAGCCGGTTCTGGCACATCCTCGGACACGATGAAGAGCGTCATCAGGGACTCGCTCGGTCTCGCCGACAACGAGGTGACCCTGCAGCAGCGGTTTCGCTGCAACCTCTCCAGCCAGTTGACTGCGGATGCATCCACCTGCGACACCGATCAGCCGATCTATCAATATGTCCTGCTCGACGTGACCGATACCTACACGCCGATCTGGACCCGCTTCGGCGTGGGCAAGGCCCTGAACTATCGTGTCGAGCGCACGATCCAGGTGCAGTGATGGGAGGCTTCTTCTCGCAGCGGCGCCTTGCGCGCTTCCACCGGGACGAACGCGGCGGGGTTCTCGTCGAGTTCGCCCTGCTCGCGCCGCTCTTTTTCACGCTGCTGATCGGCGTCCTCCAGATCGGGATGCAGATCCAGAACTGGAACGCAATCCGCAACCTCGCCTCGGATGGCGCGCGATTTGCTGTGGTCGAGTATCAACGAGGCCATGCGAGCCAGGCCGACCTGATTTCAACCTGGATGCGCTCGCGCGGGGCCGGTTCACGGTACAATCTCAATACCGACCGACTGGGCATTACCGTCACGTCGCAGACGAGCCGGATCGCCGATGCCCTCGAGATGCAGATCAGTGTCACTTACGATGCGCCGGACTACCTGGCCTTCGTCCCGGGCAACCTGCTGCAGATCAAGTACAAGCGGCCCGTCTTCCTGCTCAAGGACAGCTGACCACCCTTCCCTTCTGACAGCGTGCTGCATCGATGCAGCGTCCACGCCATGAAAAAGGGCCGCCGGGATGATACCGGCGGCCCTTGTCATTCCTGGCCTGAAAGTCTGTGGGCTCAGCCCTGGTAGCAGACCTTCTTGACTGCCTCGACGATGCGGGGCGTGTCGATCAGCGCGGCCTTTTCAAGGTTGGCCGCATAAGGCAGCGGAACGTCCTCGTTGCACACGCGCAGGACGGGGGCGTCGAGATCGTCGAAGCCTTCTTCCATGCAGATCGCAATGACTTCCGAAGCGATCGAGCAGACCGGGAAGCCTTCCTCGGCAACGACAAGGCGGTTCGTCTTGGCGAGGCTTTCCAGGATTGTCTGCTTGTCGAGCGGACGCAGGGTGCGCAGGTCGATGACTTCGGCATCGATGCCTTCGCCGGCCAGCTGTTCGGCGGCTTCCAGCGCCAGGCCGACGCCGATGGAGTACGAAACGATGGTGACGTCCTTGCCCTCGCGCATGATGCGCGCCTTGCCGATCGGCAGGACATGGTCGTCAAGTTCCGGCAGCTCGAAGGAACGGCCGTAGATCAGTTCGTTTTCAAGGAAGACCACCGGGTCTTCGCTGCGGATCGCCGCCTTGAGCAGGCCCTTGGCGTCCGACGCGTCGTACGGCGCGATGACCACGAGGCCGGGCACGTTGGCATACCACGGGCCGTAGTTCTGCGAGTGCTGCGCGCCCACGCGCGAAGCCGCGCCGTTGGGGCCGCGGAACACGACCGGGCAGCGCATCTGGCCACCGGACATGTAGTTCGTCTTGGCAGCCGAGTTGATGATGTGGTCAATCGCCTGCATGGCGAAGTTGAAGGTCATGAACTCGACGATCGGACGCAGGCCGCCCATCGCCGCACCGGTGCCGATGCCGGCAAAGCCGTATTCGGTGATCGGGGTGTCGATGACACGCTTGGGTCCGAATTCCTCGAGCAGCCCTTGGGTCACCTTGTAGGCGCCCTGGTACTCGGCGACTTCCTCGCCCATCACGAAGACGCGTTCGTCGCGGCGCATTTCCTCGGCCATCGCGTCGCGCAGGGCTTCGCGAACGGTCGAGGTCTTCATGTTGGTGCCATGCGGCACTTCCGGATCCTTGCGCGCAGAGGCCGGGGCTTCTTCTGCCTTGGCAGGCTCGGAGGAAGCGGGCGCCGGGGCAGGAGCTTGCGAAACGCTTTCGGCCACGGCCGACGCATCTTCGCCTTCACCGGCAAGGACGGCGATCACGGTGCCGACCTTCACGTTCTCGGTACCTTCGGCAATGACAATCTTGCCTATCGTGCCTTCATCGACGGCTTCGAATTCCATCGTCGCCTTGTCGGTCTCGATCTCGGCGAGGATATCGCCGGAGGAGACTTCGTCACCCTCCTTGACCAGCCACTTGGCAAGCTTGCCCTCTTCCATCGTCGGCGAGAGCGCGGGCATCTTCAGTTCGATCGCCATCAGTAACGCTCCACCAGGACGTCGGTATAGAGTTCGGACATATCGGGCTCGGGTGAATTCTCTGCAAAGTCGGCGGATTCGGCGACCTGGGCGCGAACGCGCTTGTCGATCGCCTTCAGTTCGGCCTCGTCCAGGCCCATTTCCATGAGCTCGGCCTTGGCATGCTCGATCGGGTCACGCTTGTCGCGCACGCCCTGGACTTCCTCGCGGCTGCGATACTTCGCCGGGTCGGACATCGAGTGGCCGCGATAGCGGTAGGTGTTGAGTTCCATCAGCACGGGGCCGTTGCCACCGCGCACATGCTCGAGCGCGACTTCGGCGGCCTTGCGGACCTCGAGCACGTCCATGCCGTCGACCTGCATGCCGGGGATGCGGAATGCAGTGCCGCGACGGTAGAAGTGCGTCTCTGCCGACGAACGGGCGACGGCCGTGCCCATCGCGTACTGGTTGTTCTCGATCACGAAGATGATCGGGAGGTTCCACAGGGCCGCCATGTTGAAGCTCTCGTAGACCTGGCCCTGGTTCGCCGCGCCGTCACCGAAGTAGGCCATCGCGACGCCGCCGTCTTCACGGTACTTGTGCGCGAAAGCGAGACCGGTACCGAGCGAGACCTGTGCACCGACAATGCCGTGGCCGCCGTAGAAGCGATGCTCGACACTGAACATGTGCATCGAGCCGCCCTTGCCCTTCGAGATACCCGAATGGCGTCCGGTCAGTTCGGCCATGATGACCTTCGGATCGATGCCGTAGGCCAGCATGTGGCCATGGTCGCGATAGCCGGTGATCACCGAGTCCTTGTTGCCGTCGAGCGCGGACTGCAGGCCGACAGCGACAGCTTCCTGGCCGATGTAGAGGTGGCAGAAACCGCCGATCAGGCCGAGGCCGTAAAGCTGGCCGGCCTTCTCCTCGAAACGGCGGATGAGCAGCATCTGCTCGTAGAGCTTGAGAAGCTCTTCCTTGCTTGCCTTGTAACGGCGGTCGGCCGCATGGGCCTCCTGGAGGCTGCGCAGGACGAAGTCCTGATCCTCTGCCGGCGACCCGGTCGAATTTGCGCCGGGCTGGGCGTCAGTTTTGGCTTTGGGCAATGAGGCTCCCCATCGTCGATGTGATCAGTTGCGGGCGGTATAGGAAAGAGGTGGACAAAGCGAAAGCGCCCGAGAGGGAAAATACGAATTCCGGAACAAAAATTATCGCCAGCTCGGTTGACCTGAGGTCACCGGATCAGGGGATCAGCATCACCATTTCGTCAGAGCGCGCGACGTTCAGATTGCCCCGCAGCAATTCGCCGGCAAGATCCGGATCGACATTCCTGGGATCGAGCAGGTCAACGCGGTTCTGGATCCGCGCCCGTTCAACCTTGAGCTGTGCAAGGTCGGCGCGGCGCTGTTCGAGCAGGCGCTGATTTTCGCCCCATGCGATCAGTCCGCTCGGCCCGGCGATAACAAATGCGCCCATGAGCAAAAGCACCGCCAGGGACAGGCCCTGCACGAGTCGCTCTTTCGCAATGTTGGGTTCGGGGCGCATGGTCCTCATGGGAAGCGATAGAATCACAAGTGATTCCGCGTTGCAAGCACTATTCAGTACGCCTTATCGCACCGCGCGCACAGCGTCCGTCCCGCAGTTCCTGCAATGCGATGCAAGGAATGATGTTGATAAGTGTTGGCGCGAAGCCTCGATCAGCGATGAGCAACGGCGCTTGCTACGGGAATCTCCGGAGTATTGCCGATGGCCTTGTTGACGGCGACGTAGCTGGCGAGCAGCAGCCCCTCGTTATCGGACAGTTCCTTGCGTGCCTGAATGAGCGATCGTTTCGCGTCGATAAGCCCAAGATAGTTGATTGCACCGCTGTCATAGCTCGCCTGCGCAATGTCGAAAGTCGACTGCATCCGCTCCAGCTTCCGGAGCAGGCTATCGTGCTGCTGATGCGCCGCGGCCGAACGGTTGAGGGCGTCATCGATCTCCTGCCAGGATTTCAGGACCGTGCGCTGGAACGAGACTGCCGCCTCGCGCTGCTCCAGCTTACGCAGCTTGACGACACTGCGCCGCTGCCCGCCATCGAACAGCGGCAGATCGAGGCTGGGACCGAAGGACCAGTTGCGGCTTGCCCAGTCGAACAGGTTCGCGCTGCGATAGGACTCCAATCCGAAACCGCCGCCGAGCCGGATGCTGGGATAGAGGTCCGCCACGGCCACGCCGATCCGCGCGGTCGCCGCATGCAGCCCGGCCTGGGCCGCCCGGACATCGGGACGACGCAGGGCGACTTCCGAAGGCAGGCCCAGCGAGAGATCCGGCGGTAGTTGAAAGGTATGCCCCTCGCCAGACGCCAGCGATTCCTTGAGGCTGCCCGGCATCTTGCCCAGCAGCAGCGCGATTGCGTTGGCCTGTGCGGCCTCCTGCGCAAGCAGTGCGGGCAAGCGGGCTTCCATGCCCTGCAATGCCGCGTCCTCGCGGTCGAGGTCCCCGTGAGCGTCGACACCCCCTTCGACGCGCGCCCGTACCAGCGAGATTCGGTCGCGCAGCAAGGCGATGTCCTCGCGCAGCAGGGCGATATCGCGCTGGGAGGTGCGCAAGTCGAAATAAGTCGAAGCGACTTCGCTCACCACGCTCAGGCGCGCTTGGTCCAGCAAGGCTCCCTGCTGCGCGACCGAGGCATCCGCCGCCTCGATCGAACGCCGCACCTTGCCCCATAAATCCAGCTCCCAGGACGCATCGAAGCCACCGCGAAAGAGCGTGAATGGTTGTGACAGCAGCTTCGCCAGGGCATCCCGGTTCGGCCCGATGGCATTGAAAAGGCGGGTGCCAGCACCGTATTCGCTCTGTCGCTGGCGACTGATGTCCGCGCTGGCGCCCACTTGCGGCACAGCGGCCGAAGCCGTGCCCAAGCGCTGCACACGCGCCTGCGCGAAATGCAGGGCTGCCGTCTCGAGGTCCGGACTGGCTGCGAGGGCTTCATCGACAAGGGTGTCGAGGACCGGGTCCTTGAACGAAGTCCACCAGTTGGCCGGCATGACGGCGTCGGTATTTGCGGCTGCCACCAGGGAAGGGTCTCCGCTGCGCCAGCTTGCCCAGTCCTGCGGGGCATCCGGAGTGGCACTGACGAAGTCCGGACCTACGGTGCAGCCGGCCAGCGATGCGCTCAAGGCAGCAAGGCCGACGATCAGGCTCAGGCGACGAAGTTTCACGTTTTCAGGCATGGCGGCATCCGAAGGTCAGGCAAGGCGGTGACGAAACAGCCAGGCGGCGAGCGGCAGGGTTACCGCTGCCACCAACAACAGGGGAATGAAATCGGTCGCAACATCGGCAAGGCCCGCGCCTTCCAGATAGACCCGCCGGACAACATCGACCCCGAAGCGAAGCGGGTTGATGTAGGTGACGAGTTGCAGGACCTCGGGCATGTTGCGGATCGGGGTAAGAAGTCCGGAAAGCAGGGTCAGCGGCATGATGATGAGAAACGAATAGAGCATGGCCTGCTGCATGTTCAGGGCAAGAGCCGAAATCGACATGCCGATGCCTACCGCTGCGCCGGTGAAACTAAGCAGGCCGAGGTAGAGCACCACCGGCGAACCGCTCATCGGAATGCGAAACCAGAACAGGATTATCAGCAGCACGATCGTCGATTGGACAAGCCCGACCAGGATCGAGGGCAAGGCCTTGCCGATCAGGATCTGCAGCGGCGATAGCGGCGTGACCAGAAGCTGGTCGAAGGTCCCCTGTTCGCGTTCGCGCGCGACCGAGAGGGCCGCGAGCAGCAGCGTCTGCAACATGCTGAGCGTGGCGATCATCGCCGGCATGATCTGCCAGCGCGAATTGAGGTTGGGATTGAACCAGGCCCGCCGCTCGATGGTGACCGGGGGCGCCGCGCCTTGCGATGCGTTGTACCCTTGCGCAATCGCATTGAGATAACCCGCCGCAGTCGCCGCTGTGGACGAATTTCGGCCATCGAGGATCACCTGGACGGTTGCCCCCTCCCCGCGCGCCAGCCTCTGGTCGAAATCAGCCGGAATGGTGATCGCCAGCAGCACCGTGCCCGGATCGATGACCGAGGCGATCTGGTTGGCCGAAGTGAGCGTGGCCTCGCGCTCGAACACGCCGGTGCCGTCCAGCCTGGTGATGAACTCTCGAGCCGCTGCGCCCCTGCTCTGGTCGAGCAGGGCATAGGAAACGTGCGTCAGATCGAAGGTCGCCCCATATCCGAACAGCACCGTCTGGAAGAAGGCAGGAGCCAGCAGGATGATCCGGTTGGCCGGGTCCTTCAGGATCGCCAGCACTTCCTTGCGGCACAGGAAGGCGATCTGGGCAATATAAGCGATCACGGCTTGCACGGCGTCAATCCAGGGTCTTGCGCAGCGTCCTGCGCGTCGCGAAAATGAGGACGACCGCATAGCCGGCGAGGATCGTGCAATTGCGCGCAACCATCATCCAGTCCGTCCCGGCCAGGAACAGCGACTTCACCATGCCCATGAAATGCGTGGCCGGCAGGAGCTGGGCGATGACTTGCACGGCAATGGGTACGTTTCGCAGGTCGAAGATGAAGCCTGAAAGCATGAGCGCAGGCAGGAAACTCGTGAGCAGGGCTACCTGGCTCGCGGCGAACTGGTTGCGCGTGCGGCCCGAGATGAACAGGCCCAGCAGCAGGGAGACGGCCAGATAGAGCGTCGAGGCCAGAACGATCGCGAAGAGCGAGCCGCGGATCGGGACCTGGAACAGGAAGCGCGCCGCCAGCAGGCAGGTAGCCAGATCGATCAGTCCCACCACCATGTAAGGCAGCAGCTTGGACAGCACGATCTCCAGTGGCCTCACCGGGGTCACGAACAGCGCTTCCAGCGTCCCGCGCTCCCATTCGCGGGCGATCAGCAGCGAGGTCAGGAACGCCCCGACGAGCGTCATGACCAGTACGATCAACCCCGGCACGAGATACCACGTGCTTATACTCGCCTCGTTGAACCAGGTTCGCTGCTTCAGGGTGATCGATCCGCCTCGGGACATTGCTCCTTCGCGGTCCATGCGGCGCAGCATGACATTGGAAACCGAAGCCGAGACATAGGCCTCGAGAGACGTCGCCGTAGTCGAATCGATGCCGTTGAGGATGAGCTGAATCGTCGCCCTGCCCGCTGCCTGACGCCGGGAGAAATCGATCGGAACGCGAACGATCGCATCGACCTTGCCGGACTGCAGCATGTCCTGGGCGCGCGCCATCGTGTCGACGCGCACGGGCGCGAGGTATCGCGAGCCCTCGATCCCGGAAACGGCTTCGCGGGCTATTGCGGAATTGTCGTCGAGGACGAGCGCGACAGGCGCATTGCGCACGTCGAACGAGAGCCCGTAGCCGAACAGCAGGATCAGCGCGACCGGCAGCAGCAGCCCGACCATCAGGTTGCTGCGATCGCGCAGCATCTGGCGGGTCTCCTTGCGTGTCAGCGCAGTCAGGCGGACGATAAACTGGGACCGCATCACGCCGCTGCCCGTTCGCTGGAAGCGCGTGCACGGCCCTGCTCGACGATCGCGATGAAGGCCCTGTCCATGTCGTCGGCTTCGCCGTTTCCAGCCTGCTCACGCACTTCGCGCGGCGTTCCCAGCGCAAGCAGGTGCCCGGCGTCCTGGATGGCGATGCGGTCGCAATATTCCGCCTCTTCCATGAAATGGGTGGTGACGATGATCGTTACGCCTTCATCCGAAAGCGCCGTGATCGTGCGCCAGAACGCGCGCCGGGCCAGCGGGTCGATGCCGCTTGTCGGCTCGTCGAGAAAAAGAATATCGGGCTCGTGGATCAGGCCCGTCGCCATCGCCAGTCGCTGCTTGTAGCCCAGCGGAAGCAGACCGCAGGTCGCAGAAGCATCGAGATTGAACCGCTCGAGCGTCTCGTCGACCCTCCGGCGCAGCATCTTGCCGCGCAAGCCATAGGCCCCGCCGAAGAATTCGAGATTCTCGCGCACACTAAGGTTCGAATAGAGCGAGAATTTTTGCGCAACATAGCCGATGCGCGCCCGGGCCGCCGCACGGGCGGTTCGCAGGTTGACGCCGGCAACGTCGAGCTGCCCGCTGGTAGCCGGAAGCAGGCCGCACAGCATCCTGAAGGTGGTCGTCTTGCCAGCGCCATTGGGGCCCAGTAACCCGAAGATCTCCCCCTTGGCGACGTCGAAGGTGGTGTTGGCAACGGCTGTGAAATCGCCGAACCGACGCACCAGATCGCGCACACGGATCATGACCTCCCGCTCGCGGCCGTCTTCCTTGCCGGTCGCGGTCCGGTCATGTCCCTTTGCCGCTGCGGCTAGCGGTGGCGGCCTGTGCGCTTCCCCGCGCGTCTCATGCTCGCGCAGCAGCAGCATGAAGGCATCTTCCAGTTCTGCCTCGCGCGGCTCGACTTGCGCTCCTTCGAGCAGGCCCGCATCAACCGAAAGATCATGGTGCGGACTGCGGATCAGACGCACCGCACCGCCCCGCGGCACGGCATCGACGATGCGGTCCCTTGCATCGATCAGGCGGGCCTGGAGATTGCGGGCGAGCATGCCTTGCGCCGGAACGGCGAGATAAGTCAGCCCTCGCGCCTTGCTGCGCAACTGATCCGGATTGCCTTGTGCAAGCAGGCGCCCCTTGTTGAGCACGAAGATCTCGTCGCAGCGCTCGGCTTCATCCATGTAAGCCGTGCTGACGACGACGCTGAGCCCTTCGTCTGCGATCAGCTGTTCGATGATCTGCCACAAGTCGCGCCGCGAGAGCGGGTCGACGCCGACGCTGGGTTCGTCGAGCAGCAACAATTCGGGCACGCGTACAAGGGTACAGGCAAGCCCCAGCTTCTGCTTCATCCCGCCCGACAGCTTGCCGGCCGGGCGCTCGGTGAAGCGCGCCATGTCGGTCATATCCAGCATCCTGGCGAAGCGCTCCTTGCGCTCGTCCAGCGGCACGCCGTGAAGGTCCGCGTAGAGATCGAGGTTTTCCTGAACCGAGAGATCTTCATAGAGGCCGAAACGCTGGGGCATGTAGCTGATGCGGTTCTGCACCTCCTGGGGATCCTGGCGCACATCAATTCCCAGCACCGACAGGGCGCCATCGTCGGGGGCGAGCAATCCGGCCATCATCCGCATCATCGTGGTCTTGCCGGCTCCGTCCGGCCCCACGAAGGCGCTCAGGGTGCCGGGCCGGACCGATAGCGAAACGCTGTCTATGGCGTTGAACGGAGTGCCGTCTGGCGCCGCGAACTCCTTGCGCAAACCTTCGCTGACGACGGTTGCGACGGCTTGGCTCACCGCGCCGTGCCCGCCGCGATCCGCACCGTTACCGGCTGGCCAAGTCGCAAACGGTTCTGCGCGTCCTCCACCCGCACCCGCACTTCGTAGACCAGGCTTGTGCGCAGTTCCTCGGATTCGACCGACTTGGGCGTGAATTCGGCGACGGAGGAGATGTAGCCAACCTTGCCGGCAACCGGCTGATCGGGGAAGCTGTCACTCGTCACCCTGGCCGACTGCCCCGGCTTGATGCGGCCCAGGTCCGCCTCATCGACATAGACGCGGACCCATTTCGGACTGGTCAGCGCCAGTTCGTAAACCGGCCTTTGCGGCGATGCCATGTCGCCCACTTCAAGCAGCCGGCTGCGCACGATCGCATTTTCAGGCGCGCGCAATTCCCCTTGTGCGATCTGGTGCTCGAGCAGGGCCAACTGGGCCTGCGTGCCTTTCAACTGCGCCTGCGCGGCGGCAACGTCCTCTGCGCGGGGGCCCTGTTCGGCCAGGCGCAGGGCTTCCTTCTGCTCCCGGGCGCGAGCTGCCGTGACTTTCGCTGCATTGCGCGCGCCGTCGATTTCCTGGCGACTGACCCCGCGACCATCGGTGCGTTCGGAGATTGCCTCGACCCGGGCCAGATCCTCGCCCGCGCGCCTGGCATCCGACGTGGCTGCGGCCAACCTCTCGCGAGCCTGCCGGATTTCCTCGGGCCGCGAGCCGTTTTGCAGACGCAGCAGGTTCTGCTGGCTGGCCGAAACTTGCGCCCTGGCCTGCTCTGCCTGCAGCGAGAGCGTCGTCGTATCGAGGCGGGCCAGCACGGTCCCGGCCTTGACCGCATCCCCTTCATCGACGTTCAGTTGCTCGACACGGCCATTGCCTTCGAAAGCAAGCGAGACCTGGCGAATATCGACATTACCATGGAGAACCAGACCGTCCCCGTCTGCATCATGGCGCCCCTGGGACAGCCAGTACCCGAAGGCGATTACCACTATGAGACCGACGACAGCGGCAGCGATCTTTTTCATGCGGGCTTCCGATTGCGTTCGGGTTGTCTGGCGTCGCAGCCCTACCACCCCTTGTGCGACTTCGCGATGGCAGTACACCAACTTAAATTGCATTTAAATTGAGGATTGGGTATTGTCCAGCCTCAATGAACAAACCGAAGTCACTCCGCACAAAGGAAAAGGATACGCCGCAGCGCACGGCGCGCGTCGACGGCACGAGAACGCGCGCGCGGATCATCGAAAGCGCCGGACGGCTTATCGGCGCCAGCGGCCTTGCCGAAACCACGAGCAAGGCCATTGCCGCCGCGGCGGGCGTGGATCTCGCCTCGATCAACTACCACTTCGGCAATCGCGACGGCCTCTACAAGGCAGTGCTGGTCGAAGCACATCGCCGCCTGATCACACTCGACGAACTGCAGGGCATCGCGAATGGCGACCGGCCGCCGCAAGACAAGCTGAGGCAGTTTCTGGACAGGCTCGTCACCCGCGCCCTCACTCCCAGAAACTGGAACGGCAACGTCCTGGCCCGTGAACTGCTCTCTCCCGGGTCCCACATCGAGGTTCTCCTCGAGCAGGAGATCGGCCCCAAGTTCCGCGTCATGTCCAAAGTGCTGAGCGAAATCAGCGGCATCCCCGTGGGAGACCCGGCCCTCATCCGCTGTGCCGTCAGCATTGGCGCGCCTTGCGCCATGATCTTCGTCGCGCACCGCAACGACAACCCCCTGTCCCGCCAGATCGACGCCATGGACAAGGACGAACTCGTCGATCACCTCCTGAACTTTGCCCTGGGAGGTCTGCAGGCCATCGGCAGAAACCACGCCCGCACGCCTGCGCCATCCGCCTGAGGGTAAGCCGCGTAAGTCCGCTTGGGATTCTCCACGCCTCCTGCTAGGCGCGCGGCCATGTTGACGATCCGCGAACTGACCGTGCGCCTCGGCGGGCGCACCATCCTTGACCAGGCCAGTGCCACCATCCCCAATGGCGGAAAGGTCGGCCTGATCGGCCGCAACGGCGCCGGCAAGTCCACCCTGGTCAAGGCGATCATCGGCGAAATCGAACCCGATGGCGGCAGTGCCGAAATGCCGCGCCGCGCGCGTCTGGGCTACATCGCCCAGGAAGCGCCGAGCGGCACCCGCACGCCTTTCGAAGCCGTGCTGGAAGCGGACGCCGAGCGCACTGCGCTGCTGGCCGAATCCGAAACCTGCACCGATCCCCATCGCCTTGGCGACGTACACGAGCGCCTGATCGCCATCGACGCCTACAGTGCCCCTGCCCGCGCCGCGCGCATTCTGGTCGGCCTCGGCTTCGATGAGGAAATGCAGTCGCGACCGCTCGACAGCTTCTCGGGCGGCTGGAAGATGCGCGTGGCCCTTGCCGCGCTGCTGTTCTCGGCCCCTGATGTGCTGCTGCTCGACGAACCGTCGAACCACCTCGACCTTGAGGCAACGCTCTGGCTGGAAAGCTTCCTGCAAAGCTATCCCGGCACGCTCATCGTCATCAGCCACGAGCGAGACCTGCTCAACACCGTGGTCGATCACATCCTGCACCTGCAGCAGGGCAAGCTCACGCTTTATCCGGGCACTTACGACAGCTTCGAGCGCATCCGCGCCGAGCGCGTGGCGCAGGCCGAAGCCGCGCGTGCCAACCAGGAAGCACAGCGCAAGAAGCTGGCCGACTATGTCGCGCGCAACAGCGCTCGTGCTTCCACCGCCAAGCAGGCGCAGTCGCGCGCCAAGATGCTGGCCAAGATGCAGCCGATCGCGGCGATGAGCGAAGATCCCTCGCTCAGCTTCGACTTCCCGAGCCCGGACGAACTACGCCCGCCGCTGGTCACGCTCGATCTCGCCGCCGTCGGCTACACGCCGGGCGAACCGATCCTCAAGCGGCTGAACCTGCGGATCGATCCGGAGGACCGCATTGCCCTGCTCGGCCGCAACGGCAACGGCAAGACCACGCTTGCGCGCCTGCTCGCGCAGCAGTTGGAACCGATGGAAGGCGCAATCACCTTCTCCGGCAAGATCCGGATCGGCTACTTCACCCAGTACCAGGTCGAGGAACTGCCGAGCGGATCCACTCCGCTCGAGCTGATGACCCGCGCGATGGCCGACAAGCCGCCGCTGGCCGTGCGCAACCAACTGGGCCGTTTCGGCTTTTCCGGGGAGCGGGCGACAGCGGAAACGCATACCCTGTCCGGCGGTGAGCGTGCGCGCCTGGCCCTTGCCCTCGTCACCCGCGATGCACCGCACCTGCTGATCCTCGACGAGCCAACCAACCACCTCGACGTCGATGCGCGCGAAGCGCTCGTTCAGGCGCTCAATGCCTTCGAAGGCGCGGTCATCCTCGTCAGTCACGATCGCCACATGGTCGAACTCGCAGCCGACCGGCTGGTGCTGGTCGATGAGGGGACGGCCAAACCCTACGACGGATCGATGGAGGACTATATCGACTTCGTCCTCGGGCGTAACCAACCCAATGCCGAAGACCGGCCCGGCGCTTCGGAAGCCAAGCCGCAGCGCAAGGCGGGAGCCATCGCCCGCGACGAACTCAAGGCCGCGCGCCGCAAGGTGTCGGAAGCCGAGACGCGCTTGTCGCGCCTGCAAAAGCAGCTCGACGAACTCGACAATGCTCTCGTCGAACCTACCAAGGCCAAGGGAGAACTTGCGCGCCTGGGCATCGGCGAAATCGGCAAGCGGCGTACGGCGGCAGCAGAGCAGCTTGAGGAAGCGGAGATGGCGTGGCTGGAGGCCAGCGAAGCGCTTGAATCGGTGATGGGGGGCGCAGCATGAGCGTCGCCTTTCGGCGCGAAAGCGACGAGGAACATCTCGAGCCCAAGTTCGAAGTACCGATCCCGCCCGGGCCGAACCTCGTCACCGCCGATGGCCTGGAACGCATTCGCTCACGCATTGCCGAGCTGGAAAGCCAGGTTCCCGCACTGACCGAGGAAACCAAGCAGAAAGCGGCCAAGCGGGACTTGCGCTACTGGCGTGCCAGACTGTCGACCGCGCAGGTTCAGCCCGTCCCTTCCGGCGAAACGGTCGCTTTCGGTTGCCGGGTAAGCTTTGTCCTGGCCGGCAAGCAGCGCACGATCGACATCGTCGGACATGACGAAGCCGAGCCAGCGCAGAACCGTCTGGCTTTCACCGCGCCGCTTGCCCGCGCGATGATGGACGCGCAAGCTGGCGAATTCGTCGATTTCAACGGGAAGGAAGAGGCTATCGAGATCGTCTCGATAGCGCCCCTCGCCGCAGGATAACGCCTTGGGGAGACTTCAGTCTCCCCGGCGATCCTTGCGCTGCTTCTTGCCGAACTGGCCTGCAGCGCCGCCTTTGTGTCCGGTCGGACGCGGCTGGTGCCGTTTGCCCTCGCCGCGGGGCGGACCGCCCTCGCCTCGCGGATGGCGGCGCGGACCGCCTTCTTCGCGGCGACGCCCCTTGGCGACATCGCGCGGGGTATCGGGCGCCAGTTCGATCAGCACACCGGCTTCATCGTCCGCGCCTTCGCGCGCAGTGCGCGCCACGGACTTGGCGAACTGGTCGGACTGTTCGCTGGGTATCTGGAAATAAGTCTCGTTGGCGGAAATGCGGATTGCGCCAACGGCGTTGCGGGTCACGTGACCGCGGCGGCACAGCAGCGGCAGGATCCACCGCGGATCGGCGTTCTGGCGTTTGCCGATATCCATGCGGAACCAGACGACGTCGTCGAAACCGGGACGCTGGCGCTTCTGCTGCCCGTCCATCGAAGAACCGATCAGTTCCTCAGGCTGCGGCATCCGCTCGCGGAAACTGCGAACCAGGGCTGCGGCAAGGTCTTCGGCGCTGGTCTTGCCCAGCAGTTCCTTGGCGATCTCGCGATCTTCCTCGTCGAACTCCACCGGCTGCATGATCTGCTCGATCAGGCGCTCGCGGTCGTTGCGGCGGATCTGCTCGGGCGTGGGCGCTTCGATCCATTCGGCCTGGACGCGTGCGCCGCGCAGCATGGATTCGACGCGGCGACGGCGCGGGAACGGCACCACGATGACCGCCGTACCCTTCTTGCCAGCGCGTCCGGTGCGGCCCGAGCGGTGCTGCAGCGTCTCGGCATCGCGCGGAATTTCCACGTGAATGACAAGGCTTAGCGAAGGAAGATCGATGCCGCGCGCGGCAACGTCGGTGGCGACGCAGACACGGGCCCGGCGATCGCGCAGGGCCTGCAGCGCATTGTTGCGCTCGTTCTGGGAATGCTCACCGGACAGGGCAACGGCCGAAAAACCGCGCTCGGTCAGCGTCGCGTGAAGGTGGCGCACATTGTCGCGCGTGGCGCAGAACAGGATGGCGGTCTCTGCCTCGTGCAGGCGCAGCAGGTTGACGACCACGCGCTCGATGTCGGCCGGCGCGACGGTCACAGCCTGGTAGGAGATATCGCCGTGGCCGCGCGACTCGCTCATCGTCGAAATGCGCAGCGAGTTCTTCTGGTAGCGGCGGGCCAGAGCCTCGATCGGCTTGGGCATCGTCGCCGAGAACAGCAGCGTACGCCGATCCTTTGCCGTGGCATCGAGGATCTCCTCGAGGTCTTCGCGAAAGCCCATGTCGAGCATCTCGTCGGCCTCGTCGAGGATCGCGACGCGCAGTTGCTCAAGGTCGAGCTTTCCGCGCTCGAGGTGGTCGCGCAGGCGCCCGGGGGTACCCACGACGATCGTCGCGCCCTGCTCCAGCTGCTTGCGTTCGCGAACCGGATCCATGCCGCCAACGCAGGTCACGATGCGGGCACCGGTACGGGCGTAGAGCCAGGTCAGTTCGCGGCTGACCTGCAGGGCCAGTTCGCGGGTCGGGGCAATGGCAAGCGCCAGCGGCGCGCCGGGCCTCGTAATGCCCTCGCCAGCCAGCAGTTCGTCCGCCATGGCAAGGCCGAAGGCCACGGTCTTGCCGGAACCGGTCTGCGCCGAGACGACAAGGTCGCGCCCCTGCGCTTCAGCTTCGACGACGGCCGCCTGAACGGCGGTCAGCGACTCGTAGCCATGCGCTTCAAGCGCCTCTGCCAGTGGCTGGGGAACCCGGGTAAATGTCATAGAAATACAATATCCTGCCGCGAAAGCGGGCTGGCTGGGGAGAAATGACGGGATGCGCGGCCCTATGGCCGGAATTTGCTTCCCCATAGAGGCATTCGCCAGAATTTGCGCGGTTCAATTTCCGTATCGTGTAATTAGTTTTCCGAATTACCGATAAGATCAGGCAAATTCACCGATCAAACTACTCCCAGCCACCACCAAGAGCGAGGAAAACCGCGATCTGGTCATCGACCAATCCGGCCCGCGCATTGGCGTAACTGGCCTCCGCCTCGGCAAGCGATCTTTGCGAATCGAGCAAGGTGAGGAAATCGCTGCGTCCGAAACGGAACAACTTGCCGGCTTGCTGTGCGGAAAGCGCAGCACTTTCCCGCGCGCGTCCCAGGGCAGCGGTTGTCTCGCGGTTGCGTGCGTAAGTCTCCAGCGCGGTTTCGGTCTCGCGCAAGGCTGAAAGCACGGTGGAATCGAAACCGGCCAGATCGGCTTCCACTTGTGCATTGGCCCGATCGATCGCGGCACGAACCACGGGGCGGTTGGGGAACGACCAACTGATCAGCGGACCGAGGCTGAAGCCGAACGAGGTCGGCCCGCCGATATCCTTGACCGGGCCGGAAACGCCCAGAGAGCCACCCAGACTTATCTGCGGATAGAGGTCTGCCGTGGCCACGCCGATGCGGGCGGTATCGGCGGCGATGGTCCGCTCGGCCTGGCGGATATCCGGCCTGCGCCGGATCAGCGCTGCACCGTCCCCGACCGGCATTGCGCTGGCGAGAGTGGGAAGACTGTCGCATTGCTCGACCGCGGCGGGATAGTCACTCGGCGCCCTCCCCAGCAGTGTGGCGAGCAGGTAGAGCGCACTTCGGCGCTGCGCGACGAAGCCGGGCAACTTCGCTTCGCTGGCATCGACTTGGGCCTGGGCCCGGCTGACATCGAACGCGGTGCCGCGCCCGCCCTTCTCAAGGCGGCGGGTGGCATCAAGCGTCTGGCGCTGCAGGGCAACGATACGTTTCGTGGCGGCAAGCCGGAAGTTGGCCCCGCAAACGTCTGCGTAAGCCTGGGCCGTGGCAGCCGCAACGCTGACACGCACGGCATCGCGGGCCGCGGCCACCGCATCGCGATCCGCCTCGCTGGCCTCGATGGCGCGGGCGATCTTGCCGCGCAGGTCGAGCGGCAGGGCAAGCGATATGCCAGCGTCATAGTCGACGACACCGGGAAGCGAGTAGCCGGTCGACGATGGCCGTGCGAGGCTCGCCCCGCCGGAAATCCCGGTACTGAGCGCGCGATTGGCGACCGCCCCGCGCACGACAGCTTCTGCCCGCTTCAGGTTGGCGTCGGCCGCGCGCAAGTCGGCATTGGCCGTCAGCGCTTCCTCGACCAGGCCGTCGAGCACGGGATCGTCATAGAGGCGCCACCACCGCTCGGGCAGCGGCTGAAGTGAAAAGGCGCCATCGCCTGCCGAGACGAATGCATGCTGCGCGCTTTCCATCGTCGCCGCGGAATTGGACGGCGGAGCGTAATCCGGGCCGGCAGTGGCACATCCGGCAAGCAGCAGCGCGGCAAAGCTGGGCAGACATCTGCGCATCAGGTGCGGTCCTTGTCGGCCGGCTGGCCAGCTTCTGCCGGCTGGCCAGTTTCCTCGGGCTGGCCAGATTCCGCGGGCTGGATGGTGACGGTGGCGGTCCGTCCGACGATGAGCCGCAGATCTTCGGGAACATGGGTCAGGCGCACCCGCACCGGAATGCGCTGGGCCAGCCTTACCCACGTGAAAGTGGCGTCAACGCTGGGCAGGAGGTTCCCGGAATTGCTGCGCGATGTATCGTTGATGCCCGCTGCGATGCTTTCCACCACGCCCTTGATCTTGCGGTCCTCGCCCATCAGCACGACAGTCACAGGGGCGCCGACGCGGATGTAGGGCAGCTTGGTTTCCTCGAAATACCCTTCCACGCGGATACTGTCGCTGTCGATCAGGGCCATGGCCTGGCTTCCCGAGGCGACGAAATCGCCCGGATGCAGGTCAAGATTGGTCACGGTTCCATTGACCGAAGCCTTCACTTCAGTGCGTTCGAGGTTGAGCCTGGCGCCCGCCAGCGCGCTCTGCGCTTCTGCCAGCGCGGCCTGCGCGGTTTCGACCGCCGCAAGGTTCTGCTCATGTGTCTCGGTCGCCACCAGATCACCGAGAGCCGTATCGCGACGCGCCACCCGCCTGGCCTGATCGAGCGTTGCCCGAGCGCTCGCAACATTGGCCTGCGCCTGCGCGGCAGCCAGCGAGTAGCGCGGCCGGTCGAGCACGAACAGGAGGTCGCCCTTGCGAACATGCTGGTTGTCCTTGACGGCCACCGAAGTCACCAGACCGCTGATATCCGGCGTGACCCGCACGACGTCCGCGCGCACACGTCCGTCGCGTGTCCAGGGACTGGTTTCGTAATGCCGCCACAGCCAGATCGCGACGACTGCCGCAATCACGACAATGACGATTGTGGCCAGGCTTGGGGCTATGCGCGAGAGGAGACGCTTCATTGGGGGAAACCGATCAGGGGGGCTGCCGCGGCAAGAAGGCCGAGGACGAGAATGAACAGACACACGTCGACCAACGCACGGTAGGCGACGAAGCGATAGAAACCGAAATCGTTGGCGATCCGGACGAGAATGGCCGTCACGACGGCCGCGACGATGACGAGGACGAGCAGCGTGGGCACGAACACGCCATAGATGGAAAGTTCTCCCCTCATACGGGCAACTCCTTCATCGGCTCGGCTTCAGGGAACAGATTGCGCCGCAGGCTGATCAACGCAAGGGCGCCCGAACGCACCGTTGACGGATCATCATCGCTCAGGACTTCCTTCAAGGCGCGGTCGATATCGGCAAGCAGGCCCGGTGCGGCAGGCTTTTCGCGCTCCGGCTCAAGCTTGCGGTAATATTCGCCAACGTCGCGCAGCACACTGGTAACCGGCGCAGATTTTTCAGCTGGCATCGCCAGGCGCAAGTCGCGCAGCTCCCCGATAGCCACGCCCGTGCGCAGATCGCGCAAGGCATCGTAGAGCGGCGAACCGGGCGACTTGCCGCTCATGGCAAGCCGCGGCGCCAGAAGTGCAATGCGGTCCAGCATTCGGTTGATCCAGCCCTGGAAGTCTGCGGGGGCCATCAGGTTGCTGCGCTCTGCAATGTCTCTCCAGGAAGCGCGCAAGGTGCGCCGGATCGCGGTTTCTATGCCCGACGACTGCAGCAGGCGGATCATGATGATGGCAAAGACGATCCCCACCAGCTGCGCCAGTGCTCCATCGAGGAAGGTTCCGAAACGGCTTACGTACACGGGAGAAATCAGCAATGGGCTGCCCAGCCCCAGCAGCATCGGTAAGGCGTAACCACCGAAACGCGGGGAATACATCAAGGTACCGAGCAGGAGCAGCGCAGGTGCCAGTGCGGCCGCAAGCTCGGGAAAGTCATGCAGCGCCGGCAGGATTGCATACCCGTAGATGGCGCCGATCACGATGGAAAGCAGGGTGCCGATGAAGAATGCCCGCAAGGGGGCCAGCGGATCCGGGGCTGCGGCAAACAGCGCCGTGAAAACCCCGGCCAGCATTACGGCGGTGTAGGCTTCGGTCCACCCGCTGCCGATCCACAGCGCCGTGCCGACCGCAATCGTGATGAATGCGCCAATCGCGCCCCTGATCGCTCCGCCCACGTCGTAATGCAGTTCGCGCCCGCGCCGCCCTTCGAGCAGTTCCGCCGCGCGAGGCGACACTGGCTTGCGACCGAGCGAGGACAGCTGCTCCGACAGGTCGCGGCAATCGCGATGCGCCCGGATCAGGCTGGACAGGCGCGCGACGAGGCTGATCACCATGAGGCCATGCCAGCTTGAATCCGCGGACAGCGCGGGTTCAAGGCGCGCGCAGCGGGCCTGCAGTTGGCGGGCGCCCTCCTCACGTTCGGACGGAGCCAGCCGGTCCAGATCCGCAAGCCACGCGGATGTATCGTCCAGCAGGTTGCGAAGGTCTTCGGGGAGCGGGCCGGCAGCCTGCACTTGTTCGATACGATCGGTCACGGCCGCCCCCAATGGCATGATCAGTGAAAGCTGGTCCTGCAGCGCGCGCACGGTGCGGATGCGGGGCGCGACGCGCGCGGTCTCGAAAGGCAGATGGATGGAAAGCTGGTGAAGCTCGGTAATGTCCAGTGCCAGCCGGCGCCGCTCGGCATCGACCGAGGGATCGGGTTCGAGCTTGAGCGAATCCTGCGTCCAGCGTTCGGCGTCGAGCAGGATCGTGGACACCCGGCGCAGCAGGAATGCGGAAATCGACTGCGGCAGGACAAGGCCATGCACGAGGCTGCCACAAAGGATGCCGATGGTGATCTCCTGAAGCCTGAGGCTGGCGGTCTCGAAGATCGCGCCGGGCGTTTCGACGCTGGGCAGAACGATCAGGACCGCGGTGTAGCCGGCCAGCACGAAGGCATAGGACCGCGGCGTACGATCGAGCAGGGAGACGAACACGCAAAGCGCAAGCCAGAGACCGATCGCCCCGGTAAGGAGCACCGGTGCATTGACGAGGCTGGGCACCATGATCACGCTGGCCGCCGCGCCGACGAACGTGCCGATGACCCGGAACAACGCCTTCGACAGGACTGCGCCGGCCAGCGGCTGGGCAACGATATAGGACGTCAGGAAGGCCCAGTAGGGCCGTTCCAGGCCGATCTGGATGGAGAAGTATATCGCCATCATGCCTGCGACATAGGCCTTGAGCGAGAAGACCGCCGCGTCGATTCCGAAGCGCTTCATCATAGCCGCTCCGCCGCCTCGGCAATCCTGTCGGACAGTCGCTCGAGCACGTCGACCACGGTTGCCAGTTCCGCGTCGCCGAAATCCGCAAGCAGCTGGCCTCTTACGGCGACGAGGCGTGCGTCGATCCGTTTACCAAGATCGGTGCCCACGGGCGTGAGGCGGACATGTTTTGCGCGCCGATCCTGTTCATCGGCACGCCGCTCCAGCAGTTGCGCTTCTTCCAGTCGATCGAGCGTGCGGACCAGCGATGGCTCCGTTATCCCGATCTTGCGAGCGAGGTCGCCCTGACGGACATCGCCGCCCATGCGCAGCAGATGCACCAGTGCCCAGCCTGCCGAGTTCGAGACTTCGAGGGAAGCCAGGGCGGCATCGCCGAGTTGTTGCCACGCACGCGCCACCGGGCCCACTCGGGCCGCCAGGTTTCGCTGCAGGCGCTCACGTTCGTTCATGGCTAATAATTAGCACGCTAACGAACTGACTCAAGCGGGCTTGAACCGTCATTAGCGCAAGCGCGCTTTCCCAAAACGCAATCGGACTAGACGGACTTGAAGGAAAGAGGGAGGCCAGCCGCGACCATCACCACTTCTTCGACCACCTTTGCCACAGCCTGGTTGAGCAGACCCGCTTCATCGCGGAATTGCCGGGCCAACGCATTGTCCGGCACGATACCGAGCCCCACTTCATTGCCAATCAGCGCGATGGGCACAGGACAAGCGGCGACAGCCTCGATCAGACCTTCGCGCCCTTCTACCAAGGAATGCGCCCCCAGCATCAGGTTCGACAGCCAGAGCGTGAGACAATCGACCAGCAGGGCGTCGCAGCGCCCGGCCATTCGTGCAATCGCTTCGGCAAGATCGCAAGGTGCCTCGCAAGTCTCCCAACGCTCGCCCCGCCGGCCGCGATGCAGGTCGATCCGCGCTGCCATCTCGGCATCGTGCGCCTGCGCAGTGGCGATATAACCGAGGCGACCCGGCAGAGCCTCCAGTCTCTCCTCGGCATAACGGCTCTTCCCGGAACGCGCGCCCCCGATCACCAGGAGGCGCTTCACCGGCCCGGGCTCCCGGCCAACGCAAGCAAACCCTCGATGTCGACATGCTCCTCAAGGACCCGGGCGATCGCATCGAGCGCGCCATCGACGACGTGCGACTGATCGAATCCCCTTCCCTGCGCCCCGATCCGGGCAAGGATCGCACCGCGCAGACCCGGAGTTCCGAGAAAGCCGTGGCAATAGGTGCCGATCACGCGCCCGTCCCGGCTCACAGCGCCATCGCTGCGGCCATCGGCGAAGTGCGCGAATGGCTGGATGCGGTCTGGGCCATCGGTCAACCCCATGTGCATTTCATAGCCCTGAAGCGGCTCTTCGAGAGCGGTTCCACAAACCGCCTCAAGACTTTTGACGGCCCCGATCTCGGTCTCCACATCAAGCATGCCCAGCCCGGCGACTTTCGAGGGCGCCCCCTCCACACCGCCGGGATCGGCCAGACTGCGGCCTAGCATCTGGTAACCGCCGCAGATCCCGAGAACCATGCCGCCCCTGCGCCGATGGGCGAGAATGTCGATGTCCCAGCCCTGTTCGCGCAGAAAGGCAAGGTCGGCGATCGTCGCTTTCGAGCCGGGCAAGACTACGAGCGAGGCATCGGCGGGGATCGGCGTGCCCGGGGGGATCATGGCGAGGTCTATCTCGGGCTCGCCGCGCAAGGGATCGAGATCGTCGAAATTGGCGATGCGCGGCAGGATCGGACAGGCTACGAGCTTGCGTCCGGCCTTCGCGCCCTGTCCGCGTTCGAGGATGACGGCGTCCTCGCTCGGCAGCCTGGCCGCGTCCGAAAGCCAGGGAACGACGCCATAGCCGCGCCAGCCGCTGCGTTCGGCAATCGCCTCGTAGCCGTCCGCGAACAACGCCGGATCGCCGCGGAACTTGTTGATCAGGAACCCGCGGATCATCGCCGCATCAGCGGGGTCGATGACATTGCGGGTGCCGACGACGGCGGCGATGACCCCGCCCCGGTCGATGTCCCCGACCAGGACCACCGGCACATCGGCAGCCCGGGCGAAGCCCATGTTGGCAATATCGCCCGCGCGCAAGTTGATCTCGGCGGGAGATCCGGCGCCTTCGACCACGACCAGATCGCAGCGCGCCTCGAGCCGGCGGTAACTCTCGAGGACTTCCGGAAGGAGATTGCGGCGACCTTCGCGAAAGTTTCCGGATCCCAGAGTGCCGCGCACCTTGCCGTGAACGATGAGCTGCGATGTCCGGTCTGCCTGAGGTTTGAGCAGGACCGGGTTCATGTCGACATGGAGCGGCGCGCGAGCGGCAACGGCCTGCAGCGCCTGGGCGCGGCCAATTTCTCCGCCCGCAGGAGTTACCGCCGCATTGTTCGACATGTTCTGCGGCTTGAAAGGCAGTACGCGCAGGCCCCGGTTCGCCATGGCCCGGCACAGGCCCGCAACGAGAACGGACTTGCCGACGTCCGAACCGGTCCCCTGCAACATCAACCCAGCCATGCAGCCCCCAAGACGATAGCTCCCAGCAAGGCGCAGGCGCGCCGATAGATCTTCATGGCGCGGGCAAGTGCAGCCGCGTCCGCTTCGCCCCCCTGCCCGATCCAGGGCTTGTCCGCCAGCTCTCCGTCATAGGCGATCGGCCCTGCAAGTCGCACGGACAAGGCACCGGCCATTGCTGCCTCGGGCCAGCCAGCATTGGGTGAGGCATGCCTGGCATGGTCGCGCCAGAGCGTCGCCAAGCCGCCCAAGGCGGCAAGGCACAAAAGCAAGCCGGAAAGGCGCGCGGGCAGCAGGTTCGCCAGATCGTCGCTGCGCGCCGCAGCCCAGCCGAAATGCGTATAGGGTACCTCGCGGTGGCCGATCATGCTGTCGGCCGTATTGAGCGCCTTGTAGATCCATGCTCCCGGCAGGCCGAGAACGAGCAACCAGAACAGCGGGGCTACCACACCGTCGCAAAAGCTTTCGGCAAGGCTTTCTATGGCTGCCCGTGCAACGCCAGCCTGATCGAGTGCGGTCGTGTCGCGCCCCACTATGCGCCCCACCGCTTCGCGTGCGCCCTCAAGGTCCCCTTGCCGCAAGGCCCGGTGGATCGGGCGTACGTGGTCGTCAAGGCTGCGAGCGGCCATTGCCGGCCATGCCAGCAGGCCAAGGACCGGCCAGGACCAGATTCCGGCGAATCCTCGCACCGCCTGTTCGATCAGCCAAGCGCCGCCCCCCGCAACGAGGAGGAGCAGGCAGACAGTAAGGCAACCCCCGGCACGGCGCGTGCGCTCGCGTGCGGATCGCAGGTTTAAACGCCGGTCGCACGCCGTGATCAGTGCGGCGAATGCGCCGACCGGGTGGCCCACGCGGCGGTGAAGCCATGCGGGCCAGCCAAGTGCCCCCTCGATGGCCATGGCGCAAAAGGCGATGGCTTCAGCCATGCGAAAGCGCCCGGTCGAGGCGCGCCAGATCGCGCGTAGATGCCGGGGCCCCGATGCGCAGCCAGTCGGGACTACGTTCGAATGGCCGCACCAGAATGCGGTTTTGCGCAAGGTGGCGAAACAGGGTTTGTGCGCTGCGCGTCTCGACAAGCCGAAAAAGGGGGCAGGCCCCCAGCGGCGTCAACCCGTGTCCAGCCAGAACCGAGTCGATCGCGCGCGCCCGTTCGAACAGCGCAAGGCGCGTTCCGGCAATCCAGGCGGAGTCGCCGTATGCCGCGCTGCCAATGGCGAGCGCGGCCGAGTGAACCGGCCAATCGCCGATCGCTTCGCGAAAGGCTGCGATCATGTCGCCCGGACCGAGCACGAAGCCGAGCCTCAGACCGGCAAGGCCGAAAAACTTGCCGAAGGAGCGCAGGACGATCAACTGCCGTCCGTCCTGAACCCCGGACGCGACGCTCTCAACGGGATCGCAATCGGCATAAGCCTCGTCGACCACGAGCCAGGAACCCGCCATCGTCAGGCGATCAGACCAGTCGAGAACGTCATTGCCCCGCCTGAGCTTGCCGTCGGGATTGTTCGGATTGGCAAAAATCAGCGCGGCGGGTTTCTTCGGGACTTCGCCAAAGTGCGCGCACGGCCCGGCAAAGGCCTCTTCGTGGCTGCCATAGGCGGGTTGCAGCGAGCGCCCCGGCATACCCAGCAGGCGCCCGACGAGGCGGATCGCCAATTCGCTTCCCCCGATCGCGCAGCAATGATCCGGATCGACACCAAAGTGCGCAGCGGCGCGCGCCTCCAACTCGCTCAAGGCGTCAGGTTCGGGAAGCCGGCTCCAGTCGGTCGCGGCGACTGCGGCGCTGGGCCATGGCGATGGATTGATGCCAGTGGACAGGTCCAGCCAGTCACCCGGACGGCCGCCGAAGCGCCGACAGGCCTCGAGCAGCCGTCCTCCGTGACGTACAGGCGGCAGCGCGTTCATGTCAGGACCAGCGCGGCGAGAAGCGCGGTCTCGCATAGCTCTATCCCTGCACCATGACCGTCGCCCGAGATCCCGCCCAGCCTGCGCCGCACCCAGACCGCCCACAGCGGGATCGCGATAGCCAGCAGAGCGAAAGGCGGCTCCCATATCGCGCCGATGAGGGCAGGAACGGCCCAGAGCACGAGGTCGATTTCGCGCACGCCGGAACCGAGCCGGCTTCCCAGCCCCTCGTGCAGGGAAGGCAGCATCCTGGCCCAGTACAGCGGCCCCAAGCGTGCCAGGGCCGGCAGGATGCAGAGCATGGGCAAATCGGCCAGGGCCATGTGCTCAAGCAGCACGAACTTGGCGAGCAACTGTAGCACGACCACCACGACCCCGAAGCTGCCGACGTGCGGATCGGACAGGACCTCGGAAAGTCGCGTGGCATTGCCGTGCGCAGCCCCGGCGGCATCGGCGACATCGGCCAGTCCATCGAGGTGCAGCGCGCCTGTCACCGCTGCCCAGGCGAGCAGCGCCAGCAGCGCTGACAGCCAGGCGCCCTGGAGCGATCCCAGCCACCATGCGCCGGAAACGACGCCTCCCACGACAAGACCCACTACCGGGAAGTAGCGCAGCAGCGCCGCGAAGTCGGTCTCGTCCACATTCACCTGCGGCAAGGGAATGCGCGTGGTGAATTGCATGGCGAGGACGAAGCGCCGTATCATGGCGCCGGTGCCTCGATCGCGATGATCTGCCCGGCGCTTTTGCCCCCCAGCCACACGCGAAGGCTGACGAGCGCACCGTAAGGCAGGTCGAACGCCCAGACCCCGCGATGATCGAGACCGGTGAGGTACGAGACTGCAGCCCGGATCGAACCGCCGTGGGCAAGGACGAGGCTGTCCTCGCGCATTTCTTCCACTGCCGCGCCCACCCGTTGCAGGAGCGCCGACCAGGTTTCTCCATCCGGCGGAGGGAAGGAATCGGGATCGTCCCAGAACCGCGCCAAAGCGTCTGCGGGCAAGTGTTGCGCGGCCTTTCCGTCCCATGTTCCGAAATCGAGTTCGCGCCAGCGAGGGTCCATATCGATCGGAACATGGCGCCGGGCCGCAATCTGCCGGGCAGGAGCATGCGCGCGTTCGAGATCGGAGCAGCAGATCCGGGAGAAGGCCAGTTCGGCCCCGCGTGCGGCGCAAGCGGCAACGCCCGATGCCAGCGGCGGCTCGTCGAGATGTCCGAGCATCAGGCCGGGACGCTGCGGAGCCCCGTGCCGCATGAGGTGCAGCACGAAACCCTTCATTGCGCTTGCGACACTCTGGCCTCGGCAAAGGTCGCCATGCCATTGTGCGCGGCAATCGCCGAACGCACGAGCTGCGTCGCCACTGCCGCGCCGGTCCCCTCGCCAAGGCGCATCCCGAGCCGCAGCAGGGGCTCGAGGCCCAGCCAGTCAAGCAGCCGCAGATGGCCCGCTTCCGCGGAACAGTGTGCAGCCAGGCAATGCGCCGCGAACTGCGGCTGGTCGGCCACCAGCGGCGCAATCGACGCGCATGCGATGTAGCCGTCGAGAAGGACCGGAATGCGTTTCATCCGCGCGGCCAGGATGGCCCCGGCCATGGCCGCGATTTCCCGTCCGCCCAGTCGGCGCAGGGTTTCGAAGGCATCGTTGCAGGCGGGGCCGTGACAGGCAAGCGCCAGCGAGACGACAATCCGCTTGCGCAGGACTCCGTCCATCTCGAGCCCGGTTCCGGCCCCTACCCAGTCTTCCACCGCGCCCTTGCAGGACTGCGCACAAAGGGCGGCAGCGGGCGTCGTGTTGCCGATGCCCATTTCGCCTACGAAGAGCAGATCCAGCCCATCTTCGACGACTCCGGCACCGGCATTGATCGCGGCAAGGCAATCGCCTTCGCTCATTGCCGGCTCTTCCACGAAGTCGGCAGTCGGCCTTTCCAGCTCGATGGGCACGATCACCAGTTCCGCGCCGCAGGCATCGGCCATGGCATTGATCGCCGCTCCGCCAGCTGCGAAATTGGCAACCATCTGGGCTGTCACTTCCGCAGGATAAGTGCTGAGGCCACGTGCCGCGATGCCGTGATTCCCGGCGAAGATCGCCGCACGGATACGATCCAGACGAGGCCTCTCGCGGTCCTGCCACGAGGCCATGAAGATGGCGATGTCTTCGAGACGGCCAAGCGATCCCAATGGCTTGGTCAGAGCGTTCTGGCGCAGCTGGGCGGCCGCCAGCGCCACTTTGTTGGCCGCAGGCAGATCGGCAAGGGCAGCCGCGAAAGCCCCCCGGCTTTCGAACTGGATCATGTGCAAAGATACCCTTCGGGCGGGGTACGCGTGATAAAATGACCTTTCACGCCCTGCGGCCAGCTGCGGTAGGGAACGACGCCTTCCTCGCTTTCAGCATGTTGCGCAGCATAGCTGAGGATCGCGTGCGCGGCCTCGCGGTCTGCGGCGAAATCGCCGAGAACGTAACCGACCTTGCCCGGCGCGCGGACATGCACCGTGCAGAAACGCTTGCAGGCAAACAGGCACGGCATTTCCTGCACGGCGACCGCCGCCAGGGCCGGTTCTTCGGCCTGGACTTCGCGCATGGCCGAGGCAAGGCGCGCACCGCCCCGCTTGCCATGCTCATCCTCGCGCTCGGTCTCGGAATGGCGGCAGGTCGAGCAGACCACCACAGAAGCTTCAGCTTTCACGGCACGCAGCATCAACGCATCGCTCCAGAACACGGACGACAAATAGACATCAAGAGCATGTTCACGCTCCCTCCTTGCAAACGGCTCCAGCCCTGCCGGAAGCGAGACCGGCAAGACGATGACTGTCGTTGCGCGAGGGACGACCCCGCTTTGCGCAAGGCCCTCGAACACCCGGTGCGCCCTGCCCGGATGAAGAACGACTGCGGCAGGCAGGTCTCCTGGCTCACGGGTCAGCGCCGCTCCGGCCGCCTTCTCAGGACCGGCTTGGGGTCCCAATGGCGAAATGGCCGGATGGCTCGCCGCTTACAGTTGCAGGGGCAGCCCGGGACTTGCACCCGAATTCCCTTTTGATCCCCTTGCGGGGAACCTGTCGCAGCCCGGCAAGTATCGCGCAGTCATGCCCTTCGCAAGCGCAATATGCTTGCAGGCAGCCTTGCCCTGACCTATCCGCGAGGCCGTAACGGGTGCCCGCAAGGGCTTAATCGGGAAGTCCGGGCAGCGAAGTCTTCGCCGCATCTACGGCACTGCTCCCGCAACTGTGACCGGTGAGCGCATCGCCATTATGCCATTGAACGGGCACACCCTGTTCGAGAAGGCGGCGAAAGGCGCGGCGAACCGGAAAGTCAGGAAACCGGCCCGCTACCGTCGTTCCTTCGCGCGGGCGGGATGAACCGGGCGGACGAGGGCCTCGCATCCTGCGGGCAATCCCTTGGCAAACGACAATCGTGCGTGCGTCGAAGAGGAAACCCGAGTGAATGCCAGACTTGCCGGACTCTCCTTCGCCCCGCCGCATGCCACCCACGAGAGAGGCCAGACCGTTATGACCGATACCGAGAATCTCACCGAAGAAGACCGCCGCCACAAGGAACGGACCCGCAAGCTCAAGTCCTTAGTCGATGCGCGCATTGCTGCAGCCAGGATCGACAAGGGCCTGGTGCTCGTCCTTACCGGAAACGGCAAGGGCAAGTCCTCGAGCGCCTTCGGCATGGTGGCTCGCACGCTGGGCTACGGGCGCACGGCTGCGGTATTCCAGTTCATCAAGAGCAAGGTCGACGTGGGCGAACGCGCTTTCCTCTCCGTGCAGCCGGGCGTCACCTGGGAGAACTGCGGCGAGGGCTTCACCTGGGAAACCCAGAACCGCCAGCGCGACATTGCCGCTGCGCAGGCCGGGTGGACCAAGGCAAAGGCCGCGCTGGCCGATCCTGAGATCTCGCTCGTCGTGCTAGATGAACTGACGTACCTCATCAATTACGGCTACCTCACGCTGGAAGAAGTCCTTCCTGCGATCAGGAACCGGCCGGAGATGCAGCACGTGGTAATCACCGGGCGCGCGGCCCATGCCGAATTCATCGAACTGGCCGACACGGTAAGCAGGATCGGTGACGAGAAGCACGCTTTCCGCAATGGCATCAAGGCGCAGCCGGGGATCGACCTCTAGCCAACGGCAGCGCACTGCAAGCAGAAATGTCCTCGCCGCAAGGCCCTATACCTGCCGGACGGAACTGTTAGGTTCCGTCCCGGCGATCGCGCGAGTCCCTGACTGAAGGGGCCATCGCCGCGACAAGATCGATTGAAGCTACCCCGCGGAGAACCCTATTGCGCCGCCTTTTCCTGTCCGTCGGCCTTGCCGCACTGACACTGACGACCATTTCCCAGGCCAGCGTTTCCCAGGCCAGCGTTTCCCAGGCCAGTCCGCCCCCTGCAGCAACCGTCGAGCAGACCGCACGGGCCGAAGTACCGGAGCGGGAACAGGCCGGGTTTGCAAAGCATGCAATGGTCGCGGCGGCCAATCCCCTCGCTGTGAAGGCAGGGGTGGACGTGCTGCGCAAGGGCGGCTCGGCGGTCGACGCCGCAGTGGCGATCCAGGCGGTCCTCGGCCTTGTCGAACCGCAGAGTTCGGGGATCGGCGGCGGCGCCTTCATGGTCTACTACGACGCGAAGAGCCGCAAGGCGACATACTACGACGGGCGCGAAACCGCGCCTGCCGGCGCGACCGACCGCCTATTCCTCGACGATGAGGGCAACCGACTGCCTTTCTTCGATGCGGTTCTTGGCGGCATTTCAACCGGCGTGCCCGGGGCCGTGGCCATGCTCGACATGGCCCATCACGATCACGGCAAGCTTGCCTGGGCGGACCTGCTGAAGCCGGCCGGCAATCTTGCCGAGGACGGCTTCATCGTCAGCCCCCGCCTTGCCGGCATGATCCGGATGGAGCGCGCACCGCAATCCTCCGCGCCCGATGCTGTCGCGTATTTCTCCAAGGCGGACGGCACCCGCTATGCCGCGGGGGACCGGCTGCGCAATCCGGCCTACGCCCGCACCTTGGAGCGGATCGCCAGGTTCGGAGCCTCCGGCCTGCTGACCGGCCCTGTTGCCGCTGACATCGTCAGGCGCGTGAGCGAGGGACCGCGCCCGAGCACGATGACGCTGGCCGACCTCGCCGCCTATCGCCCGCGCTCCGGCCCGGCGCTTTGCGAACCTTACCGCGTCTACATGGTCTGCACGCCGCAGGCACCGTCCGGCGGCCCGGGACTGCTCATGGCGCTGGGCATTCTCGACCATACCGATATCGGCAAGCGCAATGCCAAAGATGAAAAGGCCTGGTTCGAGTTCGCGCAGGCAAGCCGGCTGGCCTATGCCGACCGCGACCGCTACGTCGGCGATCCGGCCTTCGTCGAAGTTCCGATCAAGGGCCTGCTCGATCCGGACTACCTGGCAGCGCGCGCCGAACTGATCGGCGAACGCGCAGGCCCGGTCAGCTTCGGCCATCCGGAGGGCGCACCTGCTGTCGGCCCCGACGCTACGGCCGAGCCTGGCGGGACAAGCCACTTCATCGTCGTCGATGGCGAGGGCAATGTCGTCTCGATGACGACCACGGTGGAGAGCATCTTCGGTTCCGGACGAATGGTCGACGGGTTCTTCCTCAACAACCAGCTTACCGATTTCTCGTTCTCTCCCACCGATAAAGACGGAGCGCCAGCAGCGAATGCCCCCGCCCCCGGCAAGCGACCGCGCTCGAGCATGGCACCGGCCATCGTCCTGACGAAGGACGGCCGCTTTCATGCCGCTGCCGGATCGCCCGGCGGGACTTCGATCCAGGCCTATAATCTCAAGGCGCTGGTAGCGATGCTGGACTGGCACATGTCTCCGCAGGACGCAGTGGCGCTGCCCAACCTTGTCGCCAAAGGCGATACCTTCCGCGCCGATCCGTTCCCCGAACCGATCATGACCGGCCTTGCTGCACGCGGCATGCCGCTCTCGACCTCTCGCAGCGAGGAGTCGGGAATTCAGGCGATCGTGGTCCAGAACGGCGGCTATGAAGGCGGAGCCGATCCAAGGCGCGAGGGCATGGCGCGGGGCTTTTGAGGCAGGTCTTCATACCTCCAAATCCCCGCGTTCCAGTTCGAGACGCAGCGTCAATTTGAGTTAACAGACCGGCGCTTTTCCTTTAGTTTACGGCTACGGGGGAAGTGCCATGATCCTTGAATGCCAGAGCAAGAAGACGATCCGCCCAGCGATGCTCGGCGCGGTCGCTCTGGTCATGGCCCAATCCGCACCGGCAATGGCCGGTGAGGACGGCGTCAATCGCATGGCCGTGGTCGACACCGGGACCGCGGGAAGTTGCCTGACCGCCGGAGCCATCGTCAGCGACCGCGCCGCCTGCGTCACGTCGCCCCACCCTGCCCCGGTCGCCGCTGCTCAAGCTCCGCCTGCACGCATCACCGTCGGCCGCGCCGTCGATCTCAGCGGGCAGGAACCGGTTCGCTATCTTTCGTCTTCCGCTTCGCTCGATCAGAGCCGATCGGTCATCATGTCTTCCAGCGGTCGATTCCGGGACACGGTACGCCTGCTGACGCCGCCACCGGGCACTGGATCGGGCGGTGCGCCCCAAGGCATGCCGCTGCGCTCAAGCAGGCTGTCGAGCGGCTTCGGCCTGCGCATGCATCCCCTGCTCAACCAGGTGCGCATGCATACCGGCGTTGACCTTGCAGCGGCCATGGGTGAACCGGTGCATGCCACTTCGGCGGGTGTCATCATGTCGGCAGGATGGCAGGGCGGCTACGGTCTAGCGGTCCGCATCAACCACGGCAAAGGGGTGGAGACGCTCTATGGCCACCTCTCCCGCCTGAACGTCAGCTCGGGCCAAGCGATCAAACCGGGCGACGTCATCGGTTTCGTCGGCTCGACCGGTCGGTCTACCGGCCCCCACCTGCACTACGAAGTGCGCAAGGACGGGCGTCCGATCGATCCTTCTTCCAGCTTGCACAAGTAACCCCGTCTCCGCCTCAGAATGCGGAAGCTGCGGTGATGAGCGCGCCTGCAGCTATGGCGATGCCATATGGCAGCTTGTCGAAATTGTCGTCCGAGCCACGCCCGCCGATCGGCTTGCGCATGATCCGGCGAACGGTGAACCAGACGAGGAAGAGGACAAGGCCTGCGATCGAAACCGACAGAAGCAGGCGCGATGCCTGCGACCACGCGAACCAGCCGGCGCAACCGGCATAGAACTTGGCATCCCCGCCACCGATCATGCCGAAGCGGAACAGGACCATGCCTACCGCCAGCGCAACCCCCAGATGCAGGCCGTGGCTACCCACGCCGCCCAATCCGGCTTCATAAGCGGCAAGGGCAAGGCCGGCCCCAGCCGTCAAGAGGCAAAGCCAGTTCGGGATGCGCCGCTGTACTGTGTCGGACCAGCTCGCATAGAAACAGGCGGGAACCAGCACCAACAGTTCCGCCCAGAAAATGACATTCATCTAATCGGCTACCCTGCGAGCGTCAGCGCGAAGTCGGAAAATCGATCCGCACGAGCGGCTTGAATCCGGCCTTATCGGCCCTGGCGGTCTTGGGCGGATCTGCGTCGGTTGCCCCGCCAGAAGCGTCCGCCTTGCCGCCCTCGACCTTGTCTTTAGTGTTGTCCTTAGCGTTGTCCTGCTTGCGGCCATCATCGGAGAATTCGATGCGCACGGCCGGCCTGAACGTGTCGAGCTTGCCCCCGCGCACGCCCACGACCGGCAAGGAACCGCGTCCCGCCTGGCTCTCGGGCTGGACCGACCGGATCATAACTTCGCCGCGCGAAATGCGCTGGAGCGTAGCCCCGCTTGTCGAGGGTGCCGTCTGCCGTGCAGGCTCTTCGGCTGCGGCGACCTCAGGCCTCGCTTCCTGCGACTGGATGTCGTGCGCTCCCGTCAACGTGCGAGCCGCGACTTGCGCAGCAAAGTCCGCTTCGTGCCTTTCGGCCAACAGGGTCGAGCGCATCAGGCGCGCCATGTTGGCCTGGTACATCGCATTCTTCGGCTCGACGGCAAGCGCTTCGGAAAAGAAGCGGTGCGCCTGCTCGAACTGGCCTAGCCGCACATAGGCGACGCCCATACCGTTGGCTGCGGGACCGATCTGGTCGCCAGCTGCAAGCGCCTTCTGGAACTGCTCGATAGCCTGGCCCGTCCGGCCTGCAGCCAGATGCGCGCGTCCTTCGGCCACTGCCGCGGCAGCACTGTCGGCATCTGCGGTGCGCACCTGAACTTCCGGCTTTGCTTCGTGGCGAAGTCCGAAGAATTCGAGCGCCCGCCCGCACCCGCTCAACGACATCGCCATCAGTACGACGCAAGCGATGCGCGTTCCTGTCTTGCTCAACATGTCAGCCCCCTGTCATTGTCGGAAGGAGAATTCGCACGACCCGGATGGCCGCAGGCAGCATCAGCGTGCCGATCATCGTCGGCAGCATGCAGGCCACCAATGGAATGGAAATCAGGACCGGAATGCGGTGCGCCTTTTCTTCTGCGCGCATCCGGCGCTTCTCGCGCATTTCCGAGGCATAGACCCGCAGGGTCATCGCTATGCTGGTCCCCAGCTTGTCGGACTGGATCAGCAGAGTCGCGAAAGAGGCGATCTCATCGATGCGCGCCATGGCAGCCATATTGCGCAGCGCGGATTCACGCGTGGCGCCGGCCCTCAGTTGCAGCGTCGTGGTCACCAGCAGGCGCGAGACCAGCGGATGCGAGTTGACCATCTCGCGCCCTACCCGGTCGAACGCTGCCTCTAGCCCCAGCCCCGCCTCGACGCAGACCAACATAAGGTCGAGAGCATCGGGAAAGCCGTTGAGGACTTCACGGCGGCGCGAGGCGGCGCGCGCCCGCACATAGATGTTGGGAACGTAGAGCCCCATCACGGCACTGAATGCGCCGATAAAATAGAGCTTCATGTAACTTACGTCACTGCCCGCAAGAAGCAGCAAACCGATCATCGCAGTCGGCAGGACGACGACCAGGACCAGGCGCACCAGCGTATAGACGCGCGCAGCGGCTGGAGATTCGAAGCCTGCCGCCTGCATCTGTTCAGTCAGGGCGTCGGACTTGGTATCGCCTAGGTCGAGTCCGGCCTTTTCGATCCGGGCGACCAGGCGCGACCACGCATCCTCGCTGGAACGGCGCAGGCTGGACGCCGATTGCGAACTGATACTCTCGCTCCCGATCACTTCCAGCTTCGTACGCACGCGCGAGCGCTTGGAAGTGGCAAGCATGACGGCCAGCGTCACACCGACCACGAGCGCGAAGATCAGCAGCAACAGGAAGTTGCGGATAAGAGCGTTGTTGGCGACAAACTCGACCATATTACACCTTCAGGTCCGTCAGGCGCCGAATGGCATAAACGCCTACGCAATAGAGCACGAAGAGCGCGGGAAAACCGACGACAAAAATGGGGTCCTGGGCCACGTCCAGATAGAACTTCGGGTTGACCAGGAACATGCTGAGCAGGGTGAATACGGGCAGGACGGTTAGCATCCAGCCGGTCATGCGCCCTTCCGAACTGAGGGCCCGCACCTTGAGATAGAGCGCTGCGCGCTCGCGGATCACCTTCGAAAGGTTATCGAGAATTTCCGCCAGGTTGCCGCCCGTCTCGCTTTGCACCGAGACGCACACAACGAACATGCGAATGTCTTCCAGGTCCCAGCGCTCAGCCATGGCGGCGAAGGCATCGTTGAGCTCTGCGCCATAGGCCACTTCGTCGGAGACGAGGCCGAATTCGGTGCCTACGGGATCGGGCATTTCCTCGGTGATGATGCCGACCGCCGAGGCAATCGGATGGCCCGATCGCAGCGAACGGGAGAAAATGTCCAGGGCCACAGGGAACTGCTCTTCCATGCGCTTGCGGCGCTGTTCGGCCTTGCGGCTGATCAGGAGGATCGGCAGCGCAATCGTCGCGCCCAGGCACAAGACCACCACCAACTGAACGACGCCCAGCGTGATTGTGATGCGCAATACGAAAAGGACCAGCAGCAACAGGCCCAGAGACGCGAAGAAGGCGATGACCATGCGCAGCAGGATCTGCTTCGCATCGGTCCGTATGGCCGCCATCATCACCATGCGGATGAAGTTGACGTACTTGCGTTCAATCCAACCGGCATGGGCGGAGAGGTGCGGCGGCGCATTCTTCAGCAGGTTGTAGGCTACCGTTTCACGCGAAAGGCCGGCCCGCAGCATTCGCAGACGTTCGTTGATGCCGCTGCGCTCCGAGCGCCGATCCCAGAAGAAGCGCAGGAATGTCTGCGAAATTAGGAAGACGGCGACAAATGCCGCGATCAGGACGAAAAGTCTGACGAACAGGCCCGTCATTACGCGTCGAACCCGGCAGCGTGGCGAAACAGTTCTGGATCGAGATGAATGCCCTGTTCGGCAAGTTGGCCTGCGAACTTGGGCCGAATGCCAGTCGCCTCGAAATGCCCCATGACATTGCCGGCGTCGTCGCGCCCGGTCATCTTGAAGCGGAAGATCTCCTGCATGGTGATCGTGTCGCCTTCCATGCCGGTGATCTCGCTGAGCGAGAGCAGCTTGCGCTTGCCGTCCGAAAGGCGTCCGATCTGGATCACGACGTTGATGGCCGCCGCGATCTGTCCGCGGATCGAGCGGGAGGAAATGTCGATGCCGCTCATGCCGACCATCTGCTCGATACGAGAGAGTGCGTCGCGCGGAGTATTGGCATGGATCGTCGTCATCGACCCGTCGTGGCCAGTGTTCATCGCCTGCAGCATGTCGAAGGCCTCACCGGCACGGCATTCGCCAAGGATGATGCGGTCGGGACGCATGCGCAGGGCGTTCTTGACGAGCTCGCGCTGCGTGACCTCGCCCTTCCCTTCGATGTTGGCCGGCCGCGTTTCGAGGCGGGCAACGTGCTCCTGCTGGAGTTGAAGTTCCGCCGAGTCTTCGATGGTAACGATGCGTTCACGCTCGTCGATGAAGGAGGACAACGCATTGAGCATCGTCGTCTTGCCCGAGCCGGTGCCGCCGGAAATGATGATGTTGCGCCGTCCGAGCACGATGCCGCGCATCACTTCAGCGACCTGCGGGACGATACTGCCGATCTCGACCATGCGCTCCATGCTGATCGGCTTCTTGGAGAACTTGCGGATCGAAAGCAGCGCGCCATCGATGGCCAGCGGCGGAACAATCGCATTGACGCGCGAACCGTCCTGCAGGCGAGCGTCGACGAAGGGCGAAGACTCGTCGATACGGCGACCGACCGCGCTGACGATCTTCTGGATGATCCTGAGCAGATGGCGCCCGTCCTGAAAGCGCGTGGTGACTTTCTCAAGGACGCCGAAGCGTTCGACGAAGACCGAATCCGGGCCGTTCACAAGAATATCGTTGACCGTCTCGTCCTTGAGCAGCGGCTCGAGAGGCCCGAGGCCGAGGAGCTCGTCGAGAACCTCCTCGCACAGGGTCAGGCGCTCGGCGCGGTTCAGCATTTCGCTCCGCTGCTCGAGGATCTCGGCGACGATGACCGAAATCTCGTTGGCAATCGTCTCGCGCGACATCTTGTCGAGCGCCGCGAGGTTAATCTGGTCGAGCAACTGGCGGTGGATCTCGATCTTGAGGTCGAGCTGGCGCGATGCTGCCCGCTGCTCCGGTTCGAAAAGAGGCGCAGGCGTCAGCTTGTCGAGCGACAACTTCGGCGTCGCAACTGGCGGATCCTGGAGTTCGGGCGTTCTGCGAAGCTGCCACATGATCAGTCCTCCCTCTTGAGACTGCTGTCCCTCAACAACTGGCTGAGCTTGCGAACGTCGGCCATGAACTTGCTTTTGCGGTGCACCGCGTTCGTGAGCATGCCCTGGTCCTGCGACGTGCTGACAAGCGGCGCTTCCAGCGAGACCTTGCCCAGCACACGGTGGTTCAAAGTGCGAGAGACATCGTCGAGGTCAATGGTCTTGAACAGACGGTTCTCGACCCGGTTTACGACGATCTCGACGGCAGAACTCTCGATCCCGACCGAACTGAACAGCTCAAGACGGCGGCGCGCCTGGCGCAAGCTGGCGATCGAAAGTTCGCACACCAAAATGATCGAATTGGCAGCCAGTGCCGCGGACAAGGTCCAGTTCGTCCAGTTGGCCGGAAGGTCCAGAACGACATAGCCGAAGCGTTGACGCAGCAAATGGATCACGCGCAGCAACTGGTCGATATCGACCGATTCCAGCGGCAGGATCGCCTCCGGCGCGGTAATGACGGAGAGCCCCTCCGTCGCTTCACCGATGGTCGAAGTCAGCAGATCGTCGTCCAGGCGGTCTCCTGCTTCGAGAAGGTCGTTGAGTGTCCCGCGGGCATTCACGCCAAGGTAGATGCCCACGTTGCCGAACTGCAGGTCGAGATCGACGATCACCGCGCCCGCGTCGCCGGCGTGTTCGGCAAGATCCGCGGCAAGGTGCGTTGCAATCGAGGTCGCGCCGCAGCCGCCGATGGAACGTGCCACGGCTACCAGCGGCGCCAGCTTCTGTGCAGGCCTGGGCTGCGTATCGCGCCGGACCGACGCTTCAAGCACGACCTGCATCAGTTCATCGGGTTCAAGCGGAAGCGCAACAACATCGCTCACGCCCTGGCGCACCAGTGTGCGAACAAGCGAAACGCTGGCATCGCCGATCGCGGCGATCAGAGGGATGTGTGGATAGTCATTACGAAGCGCCGAAAGCCGCCGCATCGCCCCTGCATCGCGAGGATCGACCTCGACGACGATCTGGGTGGCATCGCCAATGATCGCTTCAGGCACCTGCTCGGCCAATGAGAGCTCGTGCGCCCGCACGCCTGCCGGAAACCTGCCCCCGACCGCGGCATCGAAAGCGGAGATGTACGGTCCGCTGGCAATGACGAGGATGTCGGTGTCGCTCTTCAATGTGCCTTCCCTTATCGATTGGGCGAGTTGTTCATGAATTCCCATTGAAGTCACCTAATTGGACACAGTGCCGCTGCCATCTTCCATGGTCAGCGCATACGCGAATGATGGCAGAGGAACGGAAACCTGGAACAGCAGCGTGGTCAGCGGCGTGTATGTCATGTTGCGCAGGCTGACGGTTGTCAGCGGCGCAACGTCGGGGCCGTTGGGATCGCCCGAGAAGCCCAGACCCGACCAGGCGTAAGTGACCACGACATTGCTCGCCGTGATGTCGCCGTCGATCTGCGCCATGCGCGTGACAAGCCGCGTGAAAGCCGCATTGTCGGCCGTAAGCGGAAAACTGCAAGTACCGCCACTGGCGCAAGTGCACGAAGCCGTCGTGCCGTTGCTCTGGCAGGTCACGCCAGGGAAAGCCGTCTGATCGACGACGGTCCCTTGGGGCACACCGCCTGAGACAGCGAAGCTGTAGGTCTTGAGGCCACTTGCGACCATGTCCGTTGCCACGGCCCAGCGGGCGCCGGTCTGTGTCGCCTTTTCCGCCTGATTGATGTTCCAGGCATAGAGCCCGACATCGATTGTGCCGATCAGGGCAATCAACAGGATGGGAAGGACGAGCGCGAACTCCGCTGCGCTGGCACCGTTTTCATTCCGGACAAGATCGAAAAGACGCGTCATAGGCCCATCACCGGACTTTGAGCGGAAGCCTTGAGCCTCCAACCTGTGGTCGCCAGTCCAAGCGTCCCGAACAGGGAAGGATAGGCGACATCGGCGCTGACCGTCACTTTCGGTGCGTTTCCGCCCACGCTGGAATAGATGCCCTGCTGACTGGTTGAGCAAGAAACGGCTATCGAGACGTCCGCATTCGCCCAGCCATAAACGGCCGCAGTGCCTCCTGATATCTGTCCGGTCCGGGCCAAATTCTTCACCGCAGTGGCATCGCCGCCGAAAGTCCCTCCGCAATCGTACTCGCTGAATGGCAGGCGCCCGGCGTAACGGGCGGCGTCACGCACACCCTTCACCACGCGATGTTCGCACATGATGTAGTATGCGCCCTCGAATGTTCCGAAGATCAGGAGCAGGACCAAGGGCAGGATCAAAGCCATCTCGGCTGCTGCCGCACCGGATTGGTTCCGCATGATGGCATGAAAACCGGGCATCGTCACTTCACCAGATAGGGAACGTCGCGGCGGATCTGCTGCGCCGCCGTGCTCCCTCCCCCGCCGAGCTGCGTCGCCCGCACGATTTCAACGTAGACGTCGCTCTTCTCGGTATACTTCGATGCACCCGTTCCGCGCGCGGCCGAGGGTTCGACGAGAAACACATCGACCCAAGACTGGACATGGACGCCCGAAGTAGAACCTGTCACCCCTTCCGCCTGACAATTGATCACGGCCACCGAAATGACACGGCGATCTGGCGCGGCCCCATTCACCGGCACTCCGGGCGGCTGGCAATAAGGCTGCGGCCGCGAAACGATGGAACCATCGCTCTGGTTCTGCAACCGGCTTGCCGCATTGTCGGCTTCGTACTTATAGACCTGATAGCGCGTCGGCGTTGAGGTGCCGAAAGCTCCCGAAATGCTGAATGTTGATGCGTAATTCTGCGAATTGGTCTTGAAATAGGCGTTGCGGTCCCAATTCCCGTCGCCGATCGTACCGCCGCTGCACGAACCGGTGAGGCTGACCGCGTGACACATGTCGCGCGGATAGCCCATCGGCGATGTGTTCGCGATCTCAGTATCGCTCATAGGCGTCGTGGCAGAGGTTGGCCGGTAAGGATGCGGCGCTTCCACCCAGCCATTGCCGCCGCCATTGGCGATCCCGCAATTGCCGGCCCCGCCCTTGTGCATCAGGTCCTTGCGGCTGTTAGCCGATGGTGGGCACAGGCCATTTCCGTTACCGCAAGCCTGATTGAGGCCATTGTCGTAGATGTCGAAACGCGTGTTCAGGGCGTCGAGCACGCTGACCTGTTCGCCGGGCTTGGTGGTGACACTATCGACTCCCACGCAATCTCCGGGAATATCGACGCGTCCGAGGGTCTGTGCCGTTGCCTGCGCGCCGTTACCGGCGTTTGTCTGAAGATAACCGAAATTGCCCGGCCCGTAATTGCCGCCGCCGTCGTTGGCGATCAGGCGCATTCCCTTGCCGACATAATTAGACACGGTGAAGGTCGGATCGGTCGTTTCCGCCGGATTGCACATGAAGACGGGTGGAACCTTGCAGATCGAAGATCCCAGCCCGGCCATGGCGCTGGCGTTCAAAGAGCCGCTCAGCAGCCCCGTCACCGGTGTCAGGGCATAGTCGACGGTGCGGACGGCGACATCGACTTCGATGAAATGTGCATTCGCGTCGCTGGTCGCAGCAGTCGTGGCGTCCTTGTTCTGCCAGAACCGGACGCTTCCGGTCGCATCGCAGGCCGTTTCCGACGGAATGGAAATCGAATGATCGGTGCTGGCCAGCAGGGTCGTGTTGGTGACGAGCGAGATGGCCGCAGTTGCAGCGCGCGAACAGGCACCGGTCTTGCCGTCCAGTTGCGATGCCCCTGCAAGGGCCGCCTGGTCGGCACCGTTCTGCAACTCGCTGTCCATCGTCGACAAGCGGGCGTAGTCGAACCCGACCCCCGCGACCGCAATCAATCCCATGAGGGCAAGGGCATATGTCGCCGCAACCGCGCCGTTTTCATCCTCTTTCAGAGTTCGGAAAACATCGCGCTTCATGGCTGCGTCCCCTGCCCCCGTCAGTTCGATCCGCCGCCTGACGACATACTCGAGGTTGTCGTCATGCGTTCAGGCTGCTTGACCTTGCCTTCGCGATAGCGCTCCACCGCATCTGCGGCGTGATCGCCCGAGGTTTCAGGGATGGCCGTGTCGTAATGCGGATCGGGATCGATGACCTGCGCCATCATCGTCTGACGATTGGCTTCACCGAAGTTGTCCGGCCCGCCCATGTAAGGCGGAGTATCGGTTGTCGCGCAGGCCGAAAGTCCGGCGACGAGAAACAGCGCCGCGGTGAGCCCGGGCAGCATGGACTTCTCAATATTCATAGCCGTCCCCCTTGTCCTGCGTGTCGGCCTGGTCACCCGCCGGTACCGCCGGAGCGACGGGCTGCGGGCTATAGGGCTGTCCCAGCAGGAACGTGTTCAGTTCACCCGGATCGGCAACGCGATCGGTGGGCAGGCGGACCTGGCTGGGCTTGATCGGCGCAACGAGCCTTGGCGTCACCACGATCAGAAGCTCGGTTTCGCCCTTCTTGAAGCCGCTGGAACGGAACAGCGAACCGATGATCGGCAGCGATCCGAGGATCGGCACCTGCTTGATCGTCGTCTCGAAGTCCTTCTGGAGCAGACCGGCGATGGCAAAGCTTTCACCGTCGCGCAGTTCCAGCGTGGTGCTGGCCCGGCGTGTACGCAGGCCCGGGATCACGATATTGCCCACCGTGATCGATGCCGTTGGATCGAGCGCGCTGACTTCCGGCTCGACGATCATGCTGATTGTCTTGTCGCCAAGGACCGTCGGCGTGAAGCCTAGGCTTACACCGAAGGGCTTGAATTCGACAGTGATCGCCTGGTTGCCGTTACCGCCACCTGCACTGCTCTGCTGCGCAACCGGAACCGGGAATTCACCGCCGGCCAGAAACGATGCCTTTTCGCCTGAAAGGGCGACCAGCGTCGGCTGGGCCAGGGTCTTCGCCAGTCCGCGCGATTCCAGCGCATTGAGCGTGGCATCGATGTTGAGCTTGCCGATGGAGAATCTCTGCCGGAATATCCCGAAGGCATCTGTAATCGCAGAAAGTTGCAGGATTCCCTCGCCGGTATCCGGGTCGGGAACCAGTTGTGAGCCCAAGCCGGTCACCGACCGAAACTTGCCGTTATCCGAGTTCGCAAAGGCGCTTACGCCAATATCCTTGCCTGCGGTCCGGTTAACCTCGGCAAAGCGCACTTCCAGCATGACCTGCTGGCTGGAACCCATCGTGACAAGGTTGATCACCTTGTCACCGGCAAAGGCCTTGGCGAGCTGGGCTGCGCGGTCTGCGGCCCCGGCGTTGTTGACCATGCCGGTCAGGACAACGGAGTCGTTGGAGATCCGGGCATCGATCTTGCTGCCGGGGATCAGTTCGTTGATCTGGTCGCTGAGCGCCTCGACGTCGGGGCCGACGGCAATGTCGATGATCGAGATCACCCGGCCTGCACTGTCGTAAAGCGTCAGGCTGGTCGTGCCCATCTTCTTGCCCAGCACGTAGATCGAACGATCCGTGACCGGCAGGATGTCGGCAATGTCAGAGCTGCCGACCATCGCCTTGGCGATCGGTCGGTCGGCCGAGACGACCTGGCTCTTGTTGAAGGGCACTTCCAGCGTGCCCGCATGAAGTCCCCCGGCAGCGAGAGCCTGGGCCCGCGCGGTGTCCGCAGATCCGGCAAGGCCGGCTCCCGACATCGCCACCAGGGCAAGGGCAAGCGCCGTGCGCGTCGTGCGATTAGTAGCCACGTTGCACCTCATACTGGCTGGGTTCGCTGCCACGGAAAATCGTCATCATCGGTCCGCTCCTGCGCGGCGCGCTCGTCGAAGGCGACATGACCGACCGTGAGATCGGTGCAGCCGGAGCTGACGGCGCGCGGCTCTCCCGCGAGGCAATATAGAGCTTGCGGGCTGTCAACTGGTTCGGAAGGACGGTTGATGCCGCGGTAACGGTTTGATCCGTAGCATTACGTAGAGCAAGGCTCAGAACACCAAGCTGCTGGGCCAAGGCCAGCTTCTGCGCGCCGAGCGTATCGACCTGCAGAGTGGCGGTCTTGCTTTCGGCCTTTGGTTCGGTGCTCTTTTCGCTTGCGTCGACATCTATGGCGAGAACAGGAACGGTCGAGAGAACGACGTCCGTCATCTTGTCATCGGCCGCAGCACCATCGCCAGGGATCTTGCGCGTCAGCAGGACGTCAACCGTGTCACCGGGACGAATAAAACCGCCAGCGGCGGCAACAGCGCTGATCGGAACAGCGACGGCATATTGTCCAGCGGGCAGGTTGGCCGACAGGGTTGGGCGGGAAGACAGCTTCGATGCCAGAACGGGTTCGCCAGCGACGATGTTGCGCAAGGTCGCGTTGCCTTTACCAACGGCCTCTGAAATGTCGGTAAATGCACCTTCTGGAACAGAGCTTCTCGGCCAGTTTGTCAGAGTGATATTCTGGTCATTAAGGATCGTACCAAATGGCAACTCTTTGTTCGCCACAACAATCCTTATGAGGTCTTGCTCGCGAGCTATTCGTTTCTGCTGCTCTTCTACTCCGGAGAAGTAGGAGTTGGAAAGAATGACCGCGATGAGGCCAAGTGCCACAGCGATCCCGATAAGAACGATATTGCGCCCGTGCATGTGAGCGCCCCCCCCTAATATGCGACGAAGAAGTGATTGGCTCCACTCCCACCTTGAGAATGGAGCCAAATCAAATCAGCAAGTCTTTGCGGTAATGCAGCCTTCTGCGGTATTCATTGCGCCAGAGATTGCTCCCCCCAGATTGACTGCAGCGAGAGTAATACCCGTGCCGACGATCGCAAGAATGAGAGCGTATTCGGCAGCCGAAGCGCCAGCTTCATCGTTAACGAAATTACGGAAAAACTTGATCATAGCGCACTCCTAGTCAACATTTTGCGGTCCCCCAGCCCCATGGCTGCCCGCCTGACTAATGTTTCCAGGGCTCCGGCATCTATTTCCGGCTAACCCACCGTCCGTGAGAGAGTACACTGGAACCAACGCGACCTATTGTTCTTATAGAACCGTGACTTGCATCGGTTCCTATGCGTAGGTTCCCTCACAGGGCAGGCATAGAATTGATCGGGAAGGTCAAGTTGGTCAATTAAAAAGCTAAGTGTATTTTTTATCTCCGTAATTCAGTAACTTACGAAAGTTAATTGTTGAAATAATTGGTTAATTTCCAAGCACTTGTGGGGATTCGGCATCAACCCGGCGCGATTCGAAAACGACTCACCGTCGATTGGTCCAGCGGAATTTTACCCCTGCTTAACCAAACCGGACCATGTTAAGGGAGGAACGGAAAGGGAAAAATCGGACATGTGGCAACCGCAAACATCGGGCAGTCGCAAGATCGAAAATAGCAAAAGCGTCCTGCTCTCCTGGTTAGAGAGCCGGAGCGTGGCTGCCGTGAACTTTTTCCATTCGCGCATGGAACGGGTCATCACCTATTGGCTAGGCTCGATGCTGCTTTTGGCCTTGGCTAAAGTTGCCGTTGCTGCTGGCGACAAGACGCAAGTCGCAAGCCTGGCCGCCATGATCTTTCCATTCCTGGCCGTGACCATGGCTCCCGTTCTCGGTTACCGGATTGCCTCGTCCTGCTTCCCGCATCGTGACCTTAGCACGCAGCCCGCGATCCGCCTCTGCCGTTACGGCAAATGGCGCCAGCTTGATTGCCTGCAGGCGCGCAGGAACGGTCTTTTTGGTCCGACAGGGTTGATGGCATCGCTTATCGCCGGAATGCTGCTCAATATCCCATTCCGCAGCGGCGAGTTCATGCTCGCCATGCCTGCCATTCCTGTCGGCGCCCCGGCATGGGCAAACACCATGCTGACGATGATGACGCTGGATGTCGTCACCTTGAATTTCTTTTACACCGTCTGTTTCGTCATGGCGTTGCGCGCCGCGCCGATGTTTCCGCGCATGCTCGTATTCACGTGGTTTCTAGATGCCACCATGCAGCTTCTGATTGCCCAACATGTCACGCAGGCTGGTCATCTGCCGCCGCAAGTTGCATCTGCCCTGCATTCGTTGCTTTCCGGCAATATCGAGAAGGTCTTGATCAGCACGGCTCTCTGGCTGCCTTATCTGATCCTCTCCGAACGCGTGAACATAACCTTCAGGCATCGCACACGCTTGAACTGATTGAATTCAATACGATTTCTCGCAGTAAAGCGGCGTCGCTAGAAACCTGCCTGACCCCCAACATCCTTAATATCCGCTAACCACGGGGATAAACGGCATATTGATGCCGCTGCGGCAAGAATTTGCCGTATGAAGTGGTCCCATCTCGTTGCTGCGGGTGTGCCGGTCCTCGGCCTTCAGCTCGCGATTGCTGCGCCGGCGCAGGCTTCGGCCTCCGTTGTGCTGGGGCTGCCGCTGGTTGCCGTGGCGGGGGTGTCGGGCCTTTCCGGCCTCCCCTCATCGCAACCGGACTACTCCGCCAGCGCTTGCGAGGGAGCTGCTTCTGCAGGGCTCATGGCGCGGGTGGCGGAACCTGTTAGCAGCAAGGCGGCAGCGTTGCTGGGCGGCGCGCCGAGCAGGCTTGAACTGATCTCTATGCAGCAGTCGTCTCGCACCGGGCAAGCGTCGCAGACGCTGGTGACGGCGCCGATCGCACCGGCTGCCGGGGGACTGCGCTGCGCAGCCCTGACCCAGTCGCGCACATTGCCGGCGATCTACTCAGCGACGAGCCGCGCCTCGGCCGATCCGGAGAATTTTCTCGGCAGCGCCCGCCTGCCGCTGCGCCATACGACTTTCGATGCGCAGTGGGACCGGGTGCGCCGCGCCGGATTGCCTGGCCGTGCCGTCGCCGCCATGGCCGCGCGCTCCGGCGCCGGGGCGAGCGAAATGACGCTGGCGGCGGTCAATGCCTGGTCCAACCGGCATATCCGCTACCGCGAGGACAGCGAGATCTACGGCAAGTCCGACTACTGGGCGACCGCCAGCGCGACCCTCAAGCACGGCGCCGGGGACTGCGAGGACATCGCGATCTTCAAGATGCAGGCGCTTGCCGCACTGGGCGTGCCGCGTTCCGACATGTACCTGACGATCGCGCGCGATACCGTGCGCAACGCCGATCATGCCCTGCTCGTCGTGAAGCTGGAGGGCCGCTACTGGGTGCTCGACAATGCGACCGACAAGCTGCTCGACGGCGCGATGAGCTACGACTACCGGCCGATCATGTCGTTCAGCACCAGCGGCAAGTGGCTCCACGGCTATACCCGCCAACCGGAACAGGCCCCGACGCTTATCGCCGCACGCTGAACGCTGCCGCCCAGCGTGAAAATCAGCGCTCGGTGAGAGCCTCGTCGAAGGCGCGCAGGACCGGCTTGAACAGGTAGGTCAGGATGCTCTTGCGCCCCGTCACGATTTCCACGTCGCAGATCATGCCCGGCATGATCGGCAGCCGCGTCCCATTCTTGACGATGAACGCCTTGTCGGTTTCCACCATCACACTGTAGTAGGCCTTGCGCTCGACGTCGTCGTAGATGCTGTCCGCGCTGATGTTGCGCACGCGGCCCGTCAGCCCGCCATAGATGGAGAAGTCGTAGGCGGTGACCTTGACGTTGGCAGGATCGCCCACCTTGATGAAGGCGATGTCCTTGGGATCGACGCGCGCTTCCACCAGCAGCTTTTCGCCCACCGGCACGATCTGCATGAGCTTTTCGCCCGCATTCACAAAGCCGCCGACCGTGGTGACCTGCACATCGTTGATGTAGCCGGTCGCGGGTGCGCGCAATTCGTTGCGCTCTAGGCGGGCCTCGGCGCCCTTGATCGTCTCTTCGTTGACCGCGATCTTGGTGGTGATCTCGCTGCGCTCATTGAGCGCTTCCTGCTGGAAATCGAGGCGGGCCTGCCGCAGCTGCGCCTCGGCTTCGCGGATCGCCGCCTGCGCCCGGCCGACGCCCTGCCGCGCCGCGGAGAGCCGCCCCTGCGTGTCGACAAGATCGCGCTGGGCAGTCAGCAGTTCGGTCTTGGGGACGATGCCTTTCTGCGCAAGCGGGGTGAGCATGTTGACCTGGTCCTGCGCCAGCTTCGCGCTGTTCTGGAGCGAGGCGACCGTTGCCTGTCCCTCCTGCAGATCGCGGCGACGCTGATCGACTTGCGCAACAAGAGCGTTCTGGCGGCTCTGCGCGGCGGCGCGGCGCACGTCGGCAAGGCGTGCTTCCTCGGCGCAGATCGTGCCTTCGCCGCAGGAGCTTTCCGTGCCGGTGCCCTCCCCTTCCAGACGATCGGCCCGCGCGGCAAGGCGCTCGTTTTCTGCCTGCAACTGACCCAGCGCGGAAGACGACTGGGAATCGTCGAGACGGACGAGCAACTGGCCCTTCTTCACCATCTGGCCGGGCCGCACGAGGATCGACAGCACCGTGGCCGGGCTGGCGGCCTGGACGAGCTGGGCCTTGCTGGACGGCACGACCTTGCCCATGCCGCGGGTCACTTCGTCGACGCGGGCAAGCCCGGCCCAGACGAACAGCACCAGCAGGGCAACGCCGCACAGGACAATCAGCCTGCGGCTGGCATCCCAGTCGTCGTAACCGATCCGCTGCCTGAAAGACGAAATCATGGCGTTCATCGTGCGAGCACTATCCTTGACGGCGCGGATGCCGTTTCCATCGCCGGTTCGACAGCCTGCGACTGGGCCAGCGTGCTGGCCGCGATGGCGGACTGGTACTTCGAGCTGGCCGACACCGGATCGGGGATCGAGAGGCGCCATTGCTTGGTCGTATCGATGCGCCCGCCGACGTCGTTGGCGGCATGGCGGTCGGTGACGGCCGGCGGGACGGTCAGGCCCGGCGCCGGTGCGGGCTCAACCAGCTGCTGCGATGCGGCAAGCAGGCGCGCGCGCAAACCTTCGTAATCGAGCGCCGGAATGCGCTCGACCCCGCTGTAGGCGCTGGTGAACAGCGCACGCTGGCCCCACTTGCCGTGTAGGCGATAGAAGATGTGGCGGCCGATCTTGTCGATCTTGGCGAGGGTGAAGGCCCACTTGGGCAGGACGTAATCGGCGTGGTAGTTGGTAGCGGTGCCGACGCTGGCCTCGACGCGCCCGGCAAGGGCCTCGCGCGCGACTTCCTGAGCCTCGGCCCAAAGCGATGCCATGGGCGCGCGAAGCAGCGCACCGTCGCAGGTGAAGCTGAACTGGCACCCGGTCGTGCGCTGCGAGCCCTCATAGACGACGCCGCAGACGCTGTTCGGATAGGCGGGATGGCGCACCCGGTTGAGCACGACCTGTGCCACGGCCCGCCTGCCCTCCAGCGGCTCGCGGGCAGCCTCGTAATAAACCGCCTGGGTCATGCATTTCAGCGCCGTGCGATAGGCAGCACCGGAAGTGCCGTGCAGGACGAAGCTGGCCGCGCTTTCCACCGGGAGGCCCGAGACGGCGATCGCGGCATTGCGCTGTTCGGCCTCGCTGCCTTCGACGAGGATCTGCGACTTGTCGTCCACCGTCATGGCTTCGACTTCGCGCAGTTGTTCGGCAGGTACGATGACTGGCGCCGGTTCGTTCGCGCCAAGGCCGAAGATGCTGCGCAGCCCGGGAACCTGCGTGCAGGCGACGAGGCCAAGGAGGACGACGCCGCCAAGCGCCGCAATCATCGCGCGCCTGGCGCGCACCGGGGCAGCGTGCGCATGTGTGCACTGCATTCCTTGCCCTAGGATAGAGGCAGCTGCGGCGTTCACGATCTGGCTCCCATGCCTGCCGACGCAATGATCTCGTCGCGCGGACCGTCAGCGACGATCCGCCCCCTGTCCAGCACGATCAGGCGGTTGCAGATCGAGAAAAGTGCCGGTCTGTGGGTCGCGACAACAAGTGTCTGCGAAGGTGACAGGGATTGGGACAGGCGCTCGACGAAAAGTTGCTCGGTCTGGCTATCCATGGCGCCGGTCGGCTCATCGAGGAACAGCAGTCGCGAGGGCTTCACCATGGCCCGGGCAAGCGACAGGAACGCCCGTTGCCCGCCGGAAAGCTGGACGCCGGATTCGCCGACCGGACGATCGAAACCGCTGGCATCTCGCGAGAGAAACTCGTCCGCCCCCACCTGCCGCAAGGCGCGAAGAAGGTCCTCGTCATGCACGATACCGGCCCCGATCGCGAGGTTGTCCTTGATCGAGCCGCTGAACAGCACGGCATCCTGCCCCACGAAGCGATAGGCGTTGCGCAAGTCCTGCGGCCGGTATTGGCGGCTGTCGATCCCGTCGATCAGCATGGAGCCGGCGGTGGGCTGGTAGAGACCGCAGATCACCCGGCCCAGTGTCGACTTGCCCGAGGCGACCTTGCCGATGATGGCGATGCGGTCGCCCTCTTTGATCGTCAGGTTGATCCCGGCGAGCGAGGGGATCGAGGCCTGCGGATATGTGAATTCGAGATCCTCGGTGCGGACATTGGCACTGCGCACTTCGGGGGTCAGCGAAGTGCTGCCCATCGTGCGCTCATCCTCTTCGAGCCAGACCTGCTGCAGCGAATCCAGCACCTTGCGCGCCTGCTGGCTGCGGGTGAGCAGAAAGGCCAACTGCGCGGCAGGAGAAAGCGAACGGGTCGAAAGCATGACGATGGCGATGATCGAGCCCATCGTGATCTTGCCCGCGTCGAACAGGTAGTATCCGCCGATGACAAGGCTGATGCTGGTAACCTGCTGGAAGGTGGAAGCCAGCGAGATCGCCGCGGAACTGACGTCGCGCAGACGGCGCTGCGAATGGGCACCGGCTTCGGCAAGCTGACGCCAGCGGCCGAGCATCACGCCTTCGCCCGACAGGCTCTTGAGCGTTTCGATGCCCGAGATCGATTCCACCAGGAGCGTCTGCTGTAGCCCGTTGTCGACTTGCGCATCGAGCGCGGCGCTGCTGACCTTGCGCTGCAGGCGCAGGCCGAAGATCGCCATGCACGCCGCCCCGATCAGCGGCACCATCGCCAGCCAGCCCGCGATATAGGCGATCACCGCCAGGAACAGGACGAGGAAGGCCATGTCTGCGACAAGGACAATGGTCGTCGAGGCGTAGAAATCGCGCACCAGTGAGAATTCGGAGACGCGCGCCACGAGGTTGCCGGTGTGGCCCTTGCGCCCGGCGAGCGGGGAGCTCAGCACCTTGGAATAGATCTTCTGCGACAGCTTCAGGTCGAGATCGCGCCCGATCTGGTCCAGCACGCGGGTCCGCGCACGCCGGATCATGAAATCCATGGCAAAGGCAATCAGTACGCCTGCCGCCAGCACCCACAAGGTGGCCTGCGCGCGGTTGGGGATGACACGGTCGTACACGTTCATCGAGAACAGCGGGTAGGACAGCGCCAGCACGTTGACGATGACGGAGGCCACCATCACCGGCCAGAACTGGTCGCGCAGCTTGTACAGCTCGCTCCAGAACCAGTGGCTCTTGGCCCGCTCCTGCCAAGGCGCCCCAGCCTCCCTCGCGCTCGAGGAATCGCCGAAGACGGTGGCCATCCAGCCATCGTAGCGTTCGGCAAGTGCCGCTACCGGCTCCCAGCTTTCACTGCGGGTTTCCGGACGCCAGACCCGAGCATCCGCGTCCTTCACCTCGTGAATGACGGCCACCTGGCCCTCTTCGAACGAAACGATGGCCGGGTAGAACTCCGGCTTGGTCGGCAGCCTGGTGCGACGCGAGGCGTCGCAGTTGAGGCCCAGCAGCTCCAACGCCGCTTCGGCCTGGTGACGCGGCAGGTAGCCTTGCGCATTGCGCGCCAACGAGGAGAACATGACCGGCGCGCAAGAGACGCCGGCCTTTTCCGCCATGCGGGCAATGCACGCGACGAGAAAGTCTTCCTCGCCGCGCTTCACTTCCGTTGCTTCGAACATTACGCTCATCCAGGGGGGCGAGAACCGCCCCCGTTAGCCACTGCCGTCAATCGCCGCGCCGCCATGCGCAGGGTCAGGGATAGGTGCGGTACTGTGTCTCGGCCGGATTGGGCGGACCGTAGTGGAAGCGGTCCCGCTCGTTCATACCGGCCCCGGCACCTGCCGGCACGTTGATCGTGGTGAGGAAGCGATTGGTCGCGGCCAGCACCTGATAACGGGCGAACATTTCCGAGAAGCGCGCGGTTTCGAGCCGGACCTGCACGTTGTAGCGCGTGTTCTGCGCATCGAGCACGTCGAGCAGCGAACGACGCCCGACGTTGAACTGGCTGCGGTAGGAAAGCAGCAGGTCGTCCGACACGCGGCTCTGGTTGCCCAGCTGTTCACCGATGCGCCCTTGCGTCTGCAGGGTGGTCCAGGCGGTCTGGACGTCCTCTTCGGCTTCGCGGGTCACCTGGTAGAGCCGATAGCGCGCTTCGCTCGCGCGGCGCACCATCTCCTGGTAGTTGGCGCGGTTGATGCCGCCGTCGAACACGTTCCAGCGCAGGAAAACACGGGCCTGCACGTCCTTGGTGGAACCGCGGAAACCGTCGATGTCCTCACCGGCGCGGCCGTTCAGGTCCACGCCGATCTTGGGGAAACCGTCGCCGCGCACGCTGTCGGCCAGTGCCCCTGCAGCATCGACGTCCGCCGCCGCTTCCTTGACCAGCGGATTTTCCGTTCGGGCCAGCCCGACCGCCTCGCTGAGGGTGCCCGGCAAGCCTTCCGCCAGTTCAGGCGGCATCGTGACATTGTCGATGTCGAGACCGGTCAGCCGACGCAGCTTGATCTTCGCTTCCGTCAGGTCCTGCTCGGCTTCCGACTGGCGGACGAGCGCGGCCTGCAGTCGTTCTTCCGATTGCTGCTGGTCGGCGATCGAGATCGATCCCTGTTCCACTCCAGTCGTCAGATCGTTCACCAGCGAACGGTGAAACGCCACGTTATCCTCGCTCGCGGCAACGATGCGCTGCTGGAGGAGGATATCGAGGTACTGACGCGCGACCTGAAGGGCGATGTATTCAGAACGTTCGACCACCCGAAGCGAGGCACCGTCGACGCGCGCTGCCTGGCGCAGCAGTTCTCCACGACGGCGACCGAAGTCGAGGGCAACCCATTCCGCACGCACTTCGGCGCTCAGCGGATAGAGTTCCTGCCCGGCAATGCCGAGCGAACGGCGGGTCCTGTTCTCAAGGTGGCGCCAGCCTGCCGATGCCTCGACATCGACGCGCGGGGCATAAAGACCCTGCGCCTGCTTGCGCTCGAACTGGATGGCCTCGGTATTATACTGGGCCTGCGCCACTTCGGGGTTCGAATTGACCGCCACGACTATGGCATCGCGCAGGCTCACCGGGCCGGCCGACTGCGCCAGCGCCACCGAAGCCGTTCCGGACAAAAGGACCGCAATCCCCGCCGCGATGGTTCTACCGTACAACATCTTCACACCTCTCCCGGTCACTCGACCGTAATCTCAACGCGGCGGTTCTGGAGTTCGCGAACCCCATCCGCCGTCGGCACACGCGGGTTGCTTTCACCGAACGCCTGCGTGGACAAATTGGCCGTCGTGCCATGCGACACGAGGTAGTCGCGCACGGCATCGGCCCGGCGCGTCGAAAGCCCCATGTTATAGCGGTCGCTTCCCGAACGATCCGTATATCCGTCTATCCGGATCGCAGCCCCGCCGCAGCCTGCAGTCGAAGACACGGTCGAATCGAGGATCGTCGCCGCGTCGGGCGAAATCATGCTGCTGTCCCAGTCGAAGAACACGATGTAGGGCCCGGGCAGGCACGGTGCCTCGGCGACCGGCGGCTGCGGGGCAGCGGCTTCCTGCGACACCATCTGCGGCTGGGTCATGCGGCGATAGGCCTCGTCGCACTTGCCGATGCTGACGGGATCCTTGGTCCCGCTCTTCAGGAAACCCATGGCAATGCCGCATTGCGCCTTGGCCTGCGAAGCCCACATGTAGGCCGGCGTATCGGCCGAAACGACGCTCGCATCCCCGGTCTGCGCCAGAGCCGCGTCGTATCGCGTGCGGATCTCGCTCTTGAGCTCCCCCTTGCCCAGCGACATCAGGTCCGATTGCTGGTCCTGTGCCGAAGCCGCCACCGGGACCAGACATCCAGCCAGCGCGAATGCCGCCAGAGGCCCCTTCCAATTGCCCGTCATTTTCATCCCCTCGATATCCCGGGTCGCGTCAGGCGACCGTCGTCGAATGTGCTTCCATGGCTGCAGCCATTGCAGCCATCTCAAATCCACCGGCCAGACCCGCCGCGTGCAGGCCGTCGAGGCCGCCGCCGGCGAGCATGGCGCCAAGCACGTGATCCAGGCCGTCCGCCCCCATCGTCTCGGCAATCGCGGGAGCGCCGTGTGCGCCTTGATGCCCGGCGAAGTGGTCGATCAGCGAGTCCACAGCATGGTGCCCGGCGCTTTCAGCAATCGCTTCCTGCACGGCAGGTAGATTCCCGGAGCCATGTTCGCCCCCGTGCCCGCTCCCCTGCCCGGCTCCGGTGCCATTACCCTGGTCCTTCGAACCACCGGCCTGCTCGCCCTGTGCGGCGAGCAGCAATGCCTGCATCAGCCCCGAGTCAGCGCCGCCGAACAGAGCCGGAGCCGCACTCGCCTGAACGTGGCCTTCCTCGCCGCTGCCAAGCGGCTGCACGGAGACGTCCTGATGCTGCACCACGTCACCCAGGCCATGCCCGGCGCCCTGCTCCGCCGCGTGCTGCGACGGGTGGCTTTCGGGCTCGCTGTCCTGGTGAGCCTGCTGGCCATCCTGCAGGAATGTCACCGGCGGTGTCGCCGGAGCATGTTCCGGCACTGCAACCGTCACTTCGGGCAGATGCGTCTCGAAAGTCTGCATCGCCGCGGCAATCGCCTCTATCGCGATTGGCGAGAGCGGCATCGCATGGGCCGCACCCGACATCATGAAGCCTGCCGCAGCCGCAGTGATCGCCGCCATTTCGGCAGTGCGTGCCGCAGTCTGGCTCTCGACGCTCGCCGTTGCGAACGAGACGTCGGCCAGTGCGTAAGTGGCACCCTTCATGGTGTACTCGCCGGTCGCATGGACGATTGCATCGCCATCGGCTTGCGACGACCCCGGGCCTTCCGCAGTCAGCTCGATCGAAGTGATCCCCATCTGCGCCAGCGTCTTGAACTCGCCCGCATCGACAACGCCGTTGCTGTTCGCATCCTGCCAGACGCCGAACTCGCTGTAGCTCTCATCGGCTGCCGTCAGCTTGCCGTCGCCATTACTGTCGTAAGCCAGGCGCAGGCCCTCGAGGTCGGTTTCCGCTCCCGCGGCATCGTCGGTGAAGACGATATCGAGGCCGTGCCCGGTATCGTGGGCCAGCAGGCCGTCATCGGCGCTGAGCCAAGCGGTCTGCACAAGTCCGCTGCCATAGTCGTGCGTGACTCCGGCATCGAGCCCGACGAATTCGACGCCGTCGCCATCGAGATCGAGCGCCACCGGAGGCGTCGTCGTCACTGCCGTGATCGAGAGATTGGACTGAGCCGAAACGTCGCCGTCGCCGTCCACCACTTCGACCGGAATGGTGAAGTTGACCGGGTCGTTGGTCAGCGTGCTCGCGCCGAAGTCGCCGATCTGGAAGGTGTCGCCACCCGCCCAGGTGTACTCGACGCTGTTGAAGCCGTCGCCCGTGAAGACCGCGATCTGCGTGCCGACCTGGCTCGATCCCGGGTCGCCTTCAACCCCGGCGACATTGACCGAACCATCGCCAAGCAGGGTCACGGTAAAGACGTGTCCATTCACGGTGTAGTTCGTTGCAGTGATCGTCGGGATGATGATCGGATCACCACTTCCATCGACGTACTGCGTTCCCCGCCAGACGATCGAAATGCCGGTGATCGAGTCCTTGTCGCCGTCACCGACGGCGGTGTTGCCGTCCGGATCGTCGAACGCGGCAATGTTCACGGTCGAGCCATTGGTCGACTTGAACAGCGCCACCGCCCCGTTCACGGTATAGTGGCCGTCGAACATGTGGTCGCGGTTCGTATCCGTATCGTAGTCCCCGGCGCCGTCCTTCGGATCGCCGCGCAGATCGGTGACGAAGTCGACCCGGAAGGTCTCGTTCGAACCGACCGAGGCGCCCCCGCCGATACCACCGGTATTGGCGGTGGAGTTGATCGTGCCGTCGTCGGCGTTGTTGATCGACGGTGTCAGCAGCAGGTCCTGGCTGTTGTTGTCGATCGGCGATCCCACCGTCTCGCCCACCGGAATGAAGCCCGACCAGCTGTTGTTGCCGCCCACGAAATTGTAACCGCCGGCATTGAAATCGATGGTCTGGATCGAGTCGATCGTCCCGTCCATGTCGACCGTGTAGGTGGCCGTCGTAGGGTCCAGCGTGACGGTGAAGATCTTGTCCGCGCCGGCATAGGCTTCCAGCACCGTATCGCTCACCAGCGTGTAGGTGATCGATACGAAGTTGTGCGTCAGGCCGCTGTCCGCCCCGTCCAGTGAGGGTGCGAAGCGCACAGTGCCCGCCCCGTCGGCCCCGTAGTTGTCGATCACCGACATGTCGGCGTCGAGGTCCGCGGGGGCCGAGACCGGCGCCGCGCCATTGGTCACCTGGATCGCCTCGGGCACGACGGCATAGGGCGTGTCGTCGACAACATCGATCGAGATCGTGCCTGTCGTCGTGTTCCCGTTGGCGTCGCTCGCGGTGTAGGTGAAGCTTTCCGCGCCGAGCGCCGTCGTCACGCCATCATTCGCCGACGGCGTTGTCGTGACGGGCGAAGTCAGTGTGTAGGTAAAGGCGCCGGTGCTGTTGTTGAGCACGAGCGTGCCGTAAGTCCCCACGACCGTCGTCTCGTTCCCACTGACGGATCCTCCGGCGATAGAATAGCCGGTAGCCCCCGTCACGGAGACGGCGCCACTCGCGGTTTCGCCTGGATCCGATGGCATCGAACCGGTAATCGAACCGGCCGCAACATCCGCGCCAGTCTGGGCCGTATCGAGGGCCTTTTCGTAAACCGTGACGCTCTCGTCATCGCCGACCAGCGAAACATCGGTAAGGCTGATCGTCAGCGTCGTGGTCGAGGTATCGCCGTCGCCATCGGTGATGGTGTAGACGAAGCTGTCGGTCGCGTTGCCCGAGATCGAATTTGCCGTGCTGTTGTACGTGTAGCTGCCATCCGCATTGAGGATCAGCGTACCGTAGGTGCCCGCGATGCCAGCCCCGCCGAGGTTACCGGTAACCGGCGCCGAGGTATCGGTGCCGGTGGCAACGCCGGTGACCGCGCCGCCCGGGGCCGCGCCGTCGGCGCCCAGCACATCGACCAGACCCGAGGTCGTGCCGGTGCCGGAAAGCACATTGCCATCGGTCGAAGCGCCTTCGACGACGCTGTCGGTATCGGCGCGCGCGGTGGGCACATCGTCGATGACGTCGATGGTGATCGTGCTGGTGGTCGTGTTCCCGTTGGCGTCGGTCACCTGGTAGGTGAAGCTCTCGAGGTTGTTCTCGGTGGTCACGCCGTTGTCGAGCGTCGCGCCGTCGACCGGGCTGGTGAGCGTGTAGCTCCAAGAACCGCTGGGATCGATGGTGATCGTGCCGTGGCTGCCCGTCGCCGAGCCGACCAGCGCATAAGTATAACCGCCCGCGCCGCCCGAGGCATTGTCGGTCAGCGAGCCCGAGACGGTCTCCGCCGTCGAGGACGGGTTGGAACCGATGCCCAGCGCGGCCTCATCGACGCTCGCATCCTCGTTGCTCGCGGCAAGGCCGCTGTCGGTAAGGCTGATCGTCAGCGTCGTGGTCGAGGTATCGCCGTCGCCATCGGTGATGGTGTAGACGAAGCTGTCGGTCGCCCCCGCAGGCGGCACCGCATTGGCGTTCGACTGGTAGGTATAGCTGCCGTCGGCGCCCAGGATCAGCGTACCGTAGGTGCCTGCGATGCCAGCCCCGCCGAGGTTACCGGTAACCGGCGCCGAGGTATCGGTGCCGGTGGCAACGCCGGTGACCGCGCCGCCCGGGGCCGCGCCGTCGGCGCCCAGCACATCGACCAGACCCGAGGTCGTGCCGGTGCCGGAAAGCACATTGCCATCGGTCGATGCGCCTTCGACGACGCTGTCGGTATCGGCGCGCGCGGTGGGCACATCGTCGATGACATCGATGGTGATCGTGCTGGTGGTCGTGTTCCCGTCGGCGTCGGTCACCTGGTAGGTGAAGCTCTCGAGGTTGTTCTCGGTGGTCACGCCGTTGTCGAGCGTCGCGCCGTCGACCGGGCTGGTGAGCGTGTAGCTCCAAGAACCGCTGGGATCGATGGTGATCGTGCCGTGGCTGCCCGTCGCCGAGCCGACCAGCGCATAGGTATAACCGCCCGCGCCGCCCGAGGCATTGTCGGTCAGCGAGCCCGAGACGGTCTCCGCCGTCGAGGACGGGTTCGAACCGATGCCCAGCGCCGCTTCATCGACGCTCGCGTCCTCGTTGCTCGCGGCAAGGCCGCTGTCGGTAAGGCTGATCGTCAGCGTCGTGGTCGAGGTATCGCCGTCGCCATCGGTGATGGTGTAGACGAAGCTGTCGGTCGCGCCGGCGGGCGGTACCGCATTGGCGTTCGACTGGTAGGTATAGCTGCCGTCGGCGCCCAGGATCAGCGTACCGTAGGTGCCTGCGATGCCAGCCCCGCCGAGGTTACCGGTAACCGGCGCCGAGGTATCGTTGCCGGTGGCAACGCCGGTGACCGCGCCGCCCGGGGCCGCGCCGTCGGCGCCCAGCACATCGACCAGACCCGAGGTCGTGCCGGTGCCGGAAAGCACATTGCCATCGGTCGATGCGCCTTCGACGACGCTGTCGGTATCGGCGCGCGCGGTGGGCACATCGTCGATGACATCGATGGTGATCGTGCTGGTGGTCGTGTTCCCGTCGGCGTCGGTCACCTGGTAGGTGAAGCTCTCGAGGTTGTTCTCGGTGGTCACGCCGTTGTCGAGCGTCGCGCCGTCGACCGGGCTGGTGAGCGTGTAGCTCCAAGAACCGCTGGGATCGATGGTGATCGTGCCGTGGCTGCCCGTCGCCGAGCCGACCAGCGCATAGGTATAACCGCCCGCGCCGCCCGAGGCATTGTCGGTCAGCGAGCCCGAGACGGTCTCCGCCGTCGAGGACGGGTTGGAACCGATGCCCAGCGCGGCCTCATCGACGCTCGCATCCTCGTTGCTCGCGGCAAGGCCGCTGTCGGTGAGGCTGATCGTCAGCGTCGTGGTCGAAGTATCGCCGTCGCCATCGGTGATGGTGTAGACGAAGCTGTCGGTTGCGCCGGCCGGCGGCACCGCATTGGCGTTCGACTGGTAGGTATAGCTGCCGTCGGCGCCCAGGATCAGCGTGCCGTAGGTGCCCGCGATGCCAGCCCCGCCAAGGTTACCGGTAACCGGCGCCGAGGTATCGGTGCCGGTGGCAACGCCGGTGACCGCGCCGCCCGGGGCCGCGCCGTCGGCGCCCAGCACATCGACCAGACCCGAAGTCGTGCCGGTGCCGGAAAGCACATTGCCATCGGTCGAAGCGCCTTCGACGACGCTGTCGGTATCGGCGCGCGCGGTGGGCACATCGTCGATGACATCGATGGTGATCGTGCTGGTGGTCGTGTTCCCGTCGGCGTCGGTCACCTGGTAGGTGAAGCTCTCGAGGTTGTTCTCGGTGGTCACGCCGTTGTCGAGCGTCGCGCCGTCGACCGGGCTGGTGAGCGTGTAGCTCCAAGAACCGCTGGGATCGATGGTGATCGTGCCGTGGCTGCCCGTCGCCGAGCCGACCAGCGCATAAGTATAACCGCCCGCGCCGCCCGAGGCATTGTCGGTCAGCGAGCCCGAGACGGTCTCCGCCGTCGAGGACGGGTTGGAACCGATGCCCAGCGCGGCCTCATCGACCGAAGCATCCTCGTTGCTCGCAGCAAGGCCGCTGTCGGTGAGGCTGATCGTCAGCGTCGTGGTCGAAGTGTCCCCGTCGCCATCGATGATGGTGTAGACGAAGCTGTCGGTCGCCCCCGCAGGCGGCACCGCATTGGCGTTCGACTGGTAGGTATAGCTGCCGTCGGCCCCCAGGATCAGCGTGCCGTAGGTGCCCGCGATGCCAGCCCCGCCAAGGTTGCCGCTGACCGGCGCCGAAGTGTCGGTGCCGGTGGCAACGCCGGTGACCGCGCCGCCCGGGGCTGCGCCATCGGCGCCCAGCACATCGACCAGACCCGAAGTCGTGCCGGTGCCGGAAAGCACGTTGCCGTCGGTCGAGGCGCCTTCGACGACGCTGTCGGTATCGGCCCGCGCGGTGGGCACATCGTCGATGACATCGATGGTGATCGTGCTGGTGGTCGTGTTCCCGTCGGCGTCGGTCACCTGGTAGGTGAAGCTCTCGAGGTTGTTCTCGGTGGTCACGCCGTTGTCGAGCGTCGCGCCGTCGACCGGGCTGGTGAGCGTGTAGCTCCACGAACCGCTGGGATCGATGGTGATCGTGCCGTGGCTGCCCGTCGCCGAGCCGACCAGCGCATAAGTATAACCGCCCGCGCCGCCCGAGGCATTGTCGGTCAGCGAGCCCGAGACGGTCTCCGCCGTCGAGGACGGGTTCGAACCGATCGAGAGCGCCGATTCATCGACCGAGGCATCCTCGTTGCTCGCGGCAAGGCCGCTGTCGGTAAGGCTGATCGTCAGCGTCGTGGTCGAGGTATCGCCGTCGCCATCGGTGATGGTGTAGACGAAGCTGTCGGTTGCGCCGGCCGGCGGCACCGCATTGGCGTTCGACTGGTAGGTATAGCTGCCGTCGGCGCCCAGGATCAGCGTGCCGTAGGTGCCCGCGATGCCAGCCCCGCCAAGGTTGCCGGTAACCGGCGCCGAAGTGTCGGTGCCGGTGGCAACGCCGGTGACCGCCCCGCCCGGGGCTGCGCCATCGGCGCCCAGCACATCGACCAGACCCGAAGTCGTGCCGGTGCCGGAAAGCACATTGCCGTCGGTCGAAGCGCCTTCGACGACGCTGTCGGTATCGGCGCGCGCGGTGGGCACATCGTCGATGACATCGATGGTGATCGTGCTGGTGGTCGTGTTCCCGTCGGCGTCGGTCACCTGGTAGGTGAAGCTCTCGAGGTTGTTCTCGGTGGTCACGCCGTTGTCGAGCGTCGCGCCGTCGACCGGGCTGGTGAGCGTGTAGCTCCAAGAACCGCTGGGATCGATGGTGATCGTGCCGTGGCTGCCCGTCGCCGAGCCGACCAGCGCATAAGTATAACCGCCCGCGCCGCCCGAGGCATTGTCGGTCAGCGAGCCCGAGACGGTCTCCGCCGTCGAGGACGGGTTCGAACCGATCGAGAGCGCCGATTCATCGACCGAGGCATCCTCGTTGCTCGCGGCAAGGCCGCTGTCGGTAAGGCTGATCGTCAGCGTCGTGGTCGAGGTATCGCCGTCGCCATCGGTGATGGTGTAGACGAAGCTGTCGGTTGCGCCGGCCGGCGGCACCGCATTGGCGTTCGACTGGTAGGTATAGCTGCCGTCGGCGCCCAGGATCAGCGTGCCGTAGGTGCCCGCGATGCCAGCCCCGCCAAGGTTGCCGGTAACCGGCGCCGAAGTGTCGGTGCCGGTGGCAACGCCGGTGACCGCCCCGCCCGGGGCTGCGCCATCGGCGCCCAGCACATCGACCAGACCCGAAGTCGTGCCGGTGCCGGAAAGCACATTGCCGTCGGTCGAAGCGCCTTCGACGACGCTGTCGGTATCGGCGCGCGCGGTGGGCACATCGTCGATGACATCGATGGTGATCGTGCTGGTGGTCGTGTTCCCGTCGGCGTCGGTCACCTGGTAGGTGAAGCTCTCGAGGTTGTTCTCGGTGGTCACGCCGTTGTCGAGCGTCGCGCCGTCGACCGGGCTGGTGAGCGTGTAGCTCCAAGAACCGCTGGGATCGATGGTGATCGTGCCGTGGCTGCCCGTCGCCGAGCCGACCAGCGCATAAGTATAACCGCCCGCGCCGCCCGAGGCATTGTCGGTCAGCGAGCCCGAGACGGTCTCCGCCGTCGAGGACGGGTTGGAACCGATCGAGAGCGCCGCTTCATCGACGCTCGCATCCTCGTTGCTCGCGGCAAGGCCGCTGTCGGTAAGGCTGATCGTCAGCGTCGTGGTCGAAGTGTCCCCGTCGCCATCGGTGATGGTGTAGACGAAGCTGTCGGTCGCCCCCGCAGGCGGCACCGCATTGGCATTCGACTGGTAGGTATAGCTGCCGTCGGCGCCCAGGATCAGCGTGCCGTAGGTGCCCGCGATGCCCGCACCGCCGAGGTTGCCGCTGACCGGCGAAGTCGTGTCGGTGCCGGTGGCAACGCCGGTGACTGCGCCGCCCGGGGCTGCGCCGTCGGCGCCCAGCACATCGACCAGACCCGAAGTCGTGCCGGTGCCGGAAAGCACATTGCCATCGGTCGAAGCGCCTTCGACGACGCTGTCGGTATCGGCGCGCGCGGTGGGCACATCGTCGATGACGTCGATGGTGATCGTGCTGGTGGTCGTGTTCCCGTCAGCGTCGGTCACCTGGTAGGTGAAGCTCTCGAGGTTGTTCTCGGTGGTCACGCCGTTGTCGAGCGTGGCGCCGTCGACCGGGCTGGTGAGCGTGTAGCTCCAAGAACCGCTGGGATCGATGGTGATCGTGCCGTGGCTGCCCGTCGCCGAGCCGACCAGCGCATAGGTATAACCGCCCGCGCCGCCCGAGGCATTGTCGGTCAGCGAGCCCGAGACGGTCTCCGCCGTCGAGGACGGGTTCGAACCGATCGAGAGCGCCGCTTCATCGACCGAAGCATCCTCGTTGCTCGCGGCAAGGCCGCTGTCGGTAAGGCTGATCGTCAGCGTCGTGGTCGAGGTATCGCCGTCGCCATCGGTGATGGTGTAGACGAAGCTGTCGGTTGCCCCCGCAGGCGGTACCGCATTGGCGTTCGACTGGTAGGTATAGCTGCCGTCGGCGCCCAGGATCAGCGTGCCGTAGGTGCCCGCGATGCCAGCCCCGCCGAGGTTACCGGTAACCGGCGCCGAAGTGTCGGTGCCGGTGGCAACGCCGGTGATCGTCGCGCCGTCAGCCCCCGGGACATCGTTCGCCAGCACACCCGTCGCGGGCACAGTCAAGGAGCCGCCCTCGGTGACCGTGCCCGAATCCGCAAACGCCGTCGGCATGTCGTCGACGATCTGGATGTCGAGATTGTCGGAGGCGGGATCGCCGTCCGCATCGATGACCGTGATATCGAACGACACGGTCGTGCCATCGGTGTTCGAGGTATTGTCGTTGAGCGTATAGGTATAGGTGACGCTACCGTCGCCGGTGACCGGATCGAAAGTGAGATCGTTGACGGTCAGCGTACCCGTCTCATCGCTCGAGACAACTTGCGGGAAGGTACCCGGCGTGACGACTGTGCCCCCGATCGAGACGCTGGTCAGGCCATCGTCGGAATGGAAGGTGATCGTGCCGGTCGTCGATTCGGGGCCGCTGACGAACTGCGAACCGGGGTCCTCGCCATCGCGCGTATCGGTCGACGGGGGCAGCTGGTTCTCGTTGACCTGGGTTCCTTCGCCGATCTCGGGCACCGAAATGATCATCGGCGGGCTGTCTGCGATGCTGATCGTCAACGTCGCAGTCGAGACATCGCCATCACCGTCTGTCACTTGATACGTGAAGACATCGGTTCCGCCGCCGCCGGTTCCCGGAGTGCGCACATAGCTGTAGGAACCATTGGCGAGCAACGTGAGCGTGCCGAACTCGCCGGTCACGACCGATCCGGTGCCCGAAAACGTGCCGGAAGTTCCGGCATGCACGCCGGTGACGCTGCCGCCATCGGCACCGAGGGTATCGGCGCCCGCCTCACCGCTGGTAGTGCCCTCGCCGCTCAGGACATTGCCGGTCTGCGCGGTGAAGTCCGCGGCCGGGACCGTGTCGGTATCCGCGCGGGCAACAGGAGCGTCGTCAGTGATATTGACAGTCAGCGTCGCCGTGGCGGTATCGCCATCGGGATCGGTGACCACGACCGTGAACACGTCCGCCGTGCTGTCGCCACTGGTATTGTCGGCAAGCTCGTAAGTGTAGGCAATCTGGTCGCCATTGAGTGCACCCAGCGTCAGGCGACCAAAAGCGCCATCGATTTGCTGGCCGGCCTCACCCGTGAGCATTTCGCCATTGATGACAATGGAGCCGATGCCATCTTCCGAAGTGACGAAGATCGTGCCGGTGGTGACGTCCGACCCGTTTCCGAACTGTGAGCCGGGCGTTTCCTGATTGCCGTTGAGACGATCGCCGGAAAGGCCGGATTCAGAAACCGTATCGGTAGCCGAGTCCGACGCCGGACCGCCGTCCTGGATCAGGATATCGGGCACCTTGTTCACGAGCTGAGGAAGAATTTCCTCCTGCTCGGGCTGCGGGAACGAGAGTTCGGTGTAGGGAAGCAGGTCGCCCAGGCCGTACGCGGCCTGGATCGGTCCTGTGGGATCGGCAAAATTGCCGCCCGAGCTCTGCACCGCTCCGGCGGCAGGCTGGGGCTCATTGCCGGTAAGCAACGCCGCGAGGTTGAGCGGCGGAACCGCGACATCGCCGATGACGATCTGCGGGACATAGACGGCGCCATCGGGAATGACGAAGACCCGGCCATCGGGAAGCGTCAGAACGAGGTCGCGGCCTTGCACCGACAGTTCATCGAGCGTAGCGCCCTCGGGCAGAACGACGAGATTGTTGGCATCGGGCAGCAAGACTTGCGACGGCCCCGCCGCCGCGGCTGCCAGGATATTGCCACCTGCCAGGTTGGCATCTGCCGGAGACATGTCGTCCGAACCGTGACCGTCCTGAAAATCCATAACCACTTCCCTGTCGCTTGCCGGCCGCGGCAAGACACCGCGACGCAGTTGGGTTCGAAATGGTCAGGCGGCGGATTCCGGACGCAACGCGACTGAACACCGCTTGACCATTGCGCCCTTTTCAGCCGGTGCCTGCCTCTCTCAGCGCTCGATGAAAGCGACTCGGAGCAGACTTAACCGGCTGAAATCACAGCAACACGCGGACCTTTCGGAGACAAGTCTGTTAACTAACCTTAACGAGACGCTGTCCCGGTGTTGCACACATTTAGAGGTAAGCCTTGACTGGGCGTGCAACCCAGAAAACTTTTTAATTATATGATTTTTAGATATTTTTTATTGACGATAGGCAAAGCGGCGAAGCCGGACGCCTCACGCTTCGACCATTTCGGATGATTAGGTTTGTCAACAGGATGAATTGCGGCGATAAACGTCCGTTACATCTCTGGGGCTTGCGATCGAACGAACGGAGGGGACCGTCATGAACATCGCAATGGGAATGGATTTCACGAAGGGACACCCGGGCACTCCGGACCTGCGCGTGCTTGCCCTCGCCCTGGCAACGGGGATGGCCGGCTTCACGGTTACCTATCCCGCCGTAACCGTTTCCAACGGGACCGTTGGCGAATGGATGGGCAGACTGGAAGTGAAGCCCCTTCGTCTCACCGCACCGAGCTTCGGCGGAGCACCGACGATTAGCACCAGCTTTGGGAACTCCGCGGAGGCCCTGACGCAAGCTGCTACGGTAAGCGCAGCCGAGTTGACGACTGCATTGGCCCCGACGAGCGCGGCCTACGCCGCGACCGGGACGCGCGACCTCCAGCCGGAAGCCTTGTCACCTCCCGTCATCCCAGTCGTCGTCGCTCCCTCGCCCGATACTTCGCAACTGGCCCGAACCAAGCCTTCCGCGCCATCATCGAGTGTGCTTGGCACCAGTCCGCAAGGCAACCTTCCGCCGGATCAACTTGCCAAGTCACAGGCAAGAAAGGTGGAACAGACCGAACCGCTCGACGCAGTGCGCATTGCCCTGCCCCCGCCGACCACGGATCTGTCGAAACCTGGCCTCCTCCAGCCTGATGCCACGTTGAAACAGATTGCACCGCCGATTGCGCCGCCGATTGCGCAATCGGCTCCAGTCACACCTCCAGAGCAATCGCTTGTCTCAAGCGCAAAGCCCGACGCCGGCCCCGCAGTGGCTGCGGGACCGCTATCCCAGAGCGAGGGACTTGGAATGTTCGCGCAGCCCGAGGAAGTGCGCCAGTTCGACCTTGCCAAGTTGGCCCCGGCCCGCCAGCCAGCCAGGAATTCGGGCGTTTCGCCTCTGCGCGCGCAGAACCCGACCGACGCAGGCCTTGCCAAGCCGCGCATGGAAAAGGCACCGAAACTCGCGAAAGTACCTGATCGGGTTGTGGGCGATCACATCATGCACGTAGCCGGGCTCAGCCTGGAAGGAATGCCAGCGGGTAGCCTGACGGTCCGCATCGGCATGACGGGCGACCTGTCGGTAAAACTCGCCGACCTGCTCGCGCCAGTGAAGGACCAGATGGCACCGGAAACCTTCGAAAGACTGGCAAGCTCTTCCGCTGCGGCCGACTACGTCAGCTTCGCCGATCTGCGCGCCGCCGGGTTCGATATCCGCTACGACGCCGGCGGCGACAGACTGATGGTCTCGGCTCAGTTCTAAGTCGCATAATTCCGCTTTCAGTCGGGCCTTTGATCATCGATTGCCTTTGGCAGCGATACGAGCGGCAATCACCAAGTCTTTTGCCGCAGAGCCGTTCCGAGGCTTTTGCGCGACCTCAGGCGGTGGGCAAGGAAACGATAAAAGTACCAGTCCATCCCGGTAGAAGGCATGTACCGGTACAAGAGACGCTCCCAGCGCGTCCAACTCACCGAATCTCGTGAGGTTCTGCGCTCCGACGGAAAACACACGTGATCGGGATGATAGACAGAGTGTCCGAACCTGCCGACCCGGTGCACGACCTCATGATCCTCGAGAACATAGGGCCAGAGTCCAGTGTCAAAGCCACCGGCGGCGCGTAGCCAATCCGTTCGAAACGCCTGAGCATAGCCACCCGCATGGCACTTGTCCGCGAAGCGACGGCTTTTGTGCATGATGAATTCCACCCGCTCTCGGGATGCCGGATCCGGACGGGGTGCATACAGGTCGATTGCCATGACCGCAGCCGCCGCCGGGTCACCTTCGAAGATTGCGATGATGCGTTCGATGTAATCCGGAGGATAGAAAGTGTCGGCATCGCAAATTGCGACCAGAGGCGTATCCACAAGGGCCAGACCTGCCTGCATGGCGTTGATCTTCCCGGGAATGTTGCACGCGACAATCTGAAAACGGTCTCCCAGTGACTGACCTGAACGCGCCGCTTCCATGGCCCCATCGTCGATCGAACCGTTGTCGACGAGCAGCAGCCGAAAATGACGGTCACCTTGCGCCGCGAGACTTTCAACGGTCGGCCCGATCCATCCCTGTTCGTTGAAGAACGGGAGAATGACAGTGACCTTGCTCATGCTTTCCAATCCACCGTTCTTTTCGAGTCCGAACGCGCCGCCGAGTTCTATAGGACTTCGACGGCGCGTCCACTGGATAGGAAGGTGCGGATCAGCCTTCCAGCACCTCTTCCTGTTGCTCACCCGCTTCCGGTTCCGCCTCGCGCCGATGGACGATCCGGTAGAGCGCAGGCAGGACCAGCAGGGTCAGCAGGGTGGAGGAAATGATGCCACCGATCACCACTGTTGCCAGCGGGCGTTGTACTTCGGCGCCGGCGCCGACGTTGAGGGCCATCGGAACGAAGCCGAGGCTGGCGACCAGCGCGGTCATGAGCACCGGGCGCAGGCGGGTGAGCGCGCCCTGACGGATGGCTTCGTCCAGGGGGCGGCCTGCCTCTCGCAGCTGTCGGATGAAGCTCAGCATGACGACACCGTTGAGCACGGCGACGCCCGACAGGGCGATAAAGCCGACGCCTGCCGAGATCGAGAGCGGCAAGCCGCGAAGCAGCAGCGCTGCTACGCCTCCGGTCAGGGCCAGCGGCACGCCGGAGAAGACGATGCCGGCGTCCTTCGCGGACCGGAACAGGGCGAAGAGCAAGGCGAAGATCAACAGCAGGGCCGCCGGCACCACCAGCCGCAGGCGCTCTGCCGCGGACATGAGCTGCTCGAAGGTCCCGCCGTAGCTCACCCAGTAACCGGCCGGAACTTCGACTTCGGCATCGATCTTCTCGCGCAGTTCGTCGATGAACGAGCCGAGATCGCGACCGCGCACGTTCGTTGAAACGACGACCCGGCGCTTGCCGTCCTCGCGACTGACCTGGTTGGGGCCGATCACGACGTCCACCCGGGCAACGTCGCTGAGCGGCACGAAGCCGCGGGGCTGGCCGTCCTCGCCGGGAAGCGGGATCCTGAGGCGACCGATCTCGTCGGCCTCGCCGCGGATGTCCTCGGGCAGGCGGACGATCAGCGGAAAACGCCGGTCGCCCTCGAAGATCGCCCCCGCCTCGGCACCGCCGATGGAGATGGCCACGACTTCCTGCACATCGCCGACATTGAGGCCGAGGCGGGCCAGCGCCGCCCTGTCGGGTGTGACCTGCAGCACCGGCAGGCCCGTCACCTGTTCCACGCTGACGTCGCGCGCGCCGTCGATGCGCTCGACGACGCCTTCGATCGACTTGCCGATTTCGTGCAGGGTATCGAGATCGTCGCCGAAGACCTTGATCGCGACATCGGCGCGAACACCGGAGAGCAGTTCATTGAAGCGCATCTGGATGGGCTGGGTGAATTCGTAATTGTTGCCCGGCACGGTCATCGCCGCCTCGCGCATCTCGCGCACGAGTTGCTCGCGCGGCTTGCGTGGATCGGGCCACTCGGCGCGGTCCTTGAGCATGACGAACGTATCGGCGACAGACGGCGGCATGGGGTCTGTCGCAATGTCGGCGGTGCCGATTTTCGCGACGATGCGATCCACTTCGGGGAACTGCTTCAGCCGTGCCTCGAGCGCCGTCTGCATGTGCACTGCCTGCGTGAGACTGGTCCCCGGAATGCGCAGCGCGTGCAGCGCGATGTCCCCCTCGTCGAGGTTGGGAACGAATTCCGTTCCCATCCGCGTTGCCGAGAGGCCCGCAATCGCGACCAGGACGACGGCCCCCGCGACAAAGGCCTTGCGCAGGCGCAGAGCTGCATCGAGCGCAGGTTCGTAGATCCGTCGCGCCCGGATCATGAGGCGGCTCTCCTTCTCCTCCACCTTGCCGGTGACGAACAGCGCCACTGCAGCCGGAACGAAAGTCAGCGACAGGACGAGCGCAAAGCTCAAGGCCATGACGACGGTGATCGCCATGGGGTGGAACATCTTTCCTTCCACGCCGGTCAACGCGAAGATCGGCACGTAGACGAGCGCGATGATCAGCACGCCGAACAGCGATGGCCGGATAACCTCGGAAGTAGCCGAAGCCGCCAGCGCAAAGCGTTCACCGCGGTCGAGCAGGCGACCACGATCGTGCTGTGCCTCGCCGAAGCGCCTCAGGCAGTTCTCGACGATGATGACCGCACCATCGACGATCAGGCCGAAGTCTAGTGCGCCCAGGCTCATCAGGTTGCCCGAAACGCCGGCACGCAACATGCCGGTGATGGTCATCAGCATGGTGATCGGGATCACCGCCGCGGTGATGAGCGCAGCGCGGATATTGCCGAGCAGGAGAAACAGGATGACGATGACGAGCAGAGCCCCCTCGACGAGGTTCTTCTCGACTGTCGCGACCGCGCGCTCGACAAGGTCTGTGCGGTCGTAGATCGCCACGGCCCTGACACCGGGCGGAAGCGCCCTTGCCGCTTCCTCGAGCCGCTGCGCTGCCGCCTGGGCGACGACCCGGCTGTTCTCTCCCGCCAGCATGTGGACGGTGCCGAGCACGACCTCGCGGCCGTTCTCGGTTGCAGCGCCCGTGCGCAATTGCTCGCCCATGACGACGTCGGCAACGTCGGCAATGCGGATCGGCACGCCTCCCCGGTTGGTTACGATGATCGAGCGCAGATCGTCGAGGTTGGATGCCTGCCCCGGCACGCGCACCAGGTACTGCTCGCCGTAACGCTCGATATAGCCCGCACCGACATTGGCATTGTTGCGTTCGAGCGCGGTCACGACATCGCCGAGAGCGAGGCCATAGGCCGAAAGCCGGTCAGGCAGCGGTGTGACGTGATATTGCCGCTCGAAGCCGCCGATGCTGTTCACTTCGGTGACGCCGGGCGTGTTGCGAAGCTGCGGGCGGATCACCCAATCCTGCAGGGTGCGCAGATCCTCGGGCGTATAGCCGCTGCCGTCGGGCTTGCGCGCGCCCGGCTCGGCCTCCAGCGTGTACATGAAGATCTCGCCGAGACCGGTGGCGATCGGGCCCATTTCGGGCGCGACACCATCGGGCAACTGGTCGCGCGCGGTCTGGAGCCGCTCGTTCACCAGCTGGCGGGCGAAGTAGATGTCCGTCCCGTCCGCGAAGACGGCCGTCACCTGGCTCAGACCGTAGCGGGAGATCGAGCGGGTATATTGCAGGCCCGGCAGGCCGGCGATGGCCGTTTCGACCGGGAACGTGACGCGCTGCTCGGCTTCCAGCGGGGAAAAGCCCTTCGCCTCGCTGTTGATCTGGACCTGCACGTTGGTGATGTCGGGCGTCGCATCGATGGGCAGGCGCTGGAAGGCCCATATGCCGACGGCACAGGAAAGCGCGATGAAGCTCAGGACCATCCAGCGAAAACGGATGGAGGCGGCGATGATGCGTTCAAGCACGTGCGGTTTGCCGGCGGATGGCTCAGTGGTCATGGCTGGCCCCCGACTTCTCGATATCCGCGCGGATCAGGAAAGCGCCGTCGGTGACGTATTCGGTGCCCGGCTCGAGGCCGCCAAGGACCTCGGTCCATTCCGGGGTGCGCCGCCCGATCTGCAGCATCCTGACCTCGTAGGTATCGCCAACCCTGGCATAGACCACATCGAAGTCCCGGAAGCGCTGGATCGCCTTCGTCTCTACCGCCAGCGGCACATCAGCCGCAGCGACGGTGAAAGTCCCGTTCACGCCCATCCCCGGCCGGAACACGTTGGCCGCGGCGGGCGGCAGGTGCACATGCGCCAGAACCGTCTGGCTGGCGAGGTCCGCGGTCGGAAGGATCGCCTCCACCTCGGCCGTCATCTGCGCATCGCCCGAAAGGCTGCGCACGGTGACGGCCTGGCCGACACGCACCCGCTCGGCATCGCGCGGATAGACGAAAAACTCGGCATGCAGCTTCGTGGGATCGGCAATCACGAACAGCGCGCGATCGCCGGTCACGTCGCCGACATTGGCATTCTTCTCGACGATGATCCCGCCAATCGGCGCAGGAATGGCGTATGTCTGCAGCGAATGGCTGGATTCGACCCGCGCCAGCACCTGGCCCTTGCGAACCGCCTGCCCCAGCTGGCCGCTCAGCCACATGATCTGTCCCGGAAGGCGCGCGCGCACGTCCGCCTGGCCTTCGGGCGTGATTTCCACCCGGCCGGAAAGCTCGACCAGTTCCGCGATCTGCGCCGGACCGGCCTTGCTGGTCTCAACGCCGCCCTGGCGGGCTGCCTGCGCGGAAATCGTCGTGCGCCCTTCATAGGAAGCGTAGGACCAGGAATGGGTGCGTCCGCCTTCGACGGCACGAACCTTGACATCGAAGCTGTGCGGTTCGCGAACCACGCCCTTCCCGCGCAGGTAATCCTCGCGCGGGGCGAAGGCGAAGCGGTCGACCTCCCCGCCAAGGCGCTTGAGTTCCACGGCCAGTTGCACCTCTGCGGGCGCAAGCGGTTCATCGCCGCGGTAGGCATAGACATGGAATTCGGGCTCCGTGCCGTCTTCCTGGATGGTCACTTCGAGCGCAAAATCGCCATCGCGCAACATGCGGCCACGGTGGGGCCCGCGTTCATATTCGTCAGCGCCGGCACCATGGGCTTCGCCCTCGGTCTCGGCATGGTCGGAATGGGCGGCATCTTCGCCGCAAGCGGCAAGCAGTGACAGGGCGAGCAGCGAGCTCACACAGAAAAGCGAGCGGATCATCGGCGGATCTCCGTGCTGGAAACGAGGGATGCGTGGCGGCCGGTCAGTCGGTCGAGCCGCGCGCCTGCGAGATGGAACTGCCGCAGCAGGTCGACGCGCCGGGACCGGGCATCGATCAGGGCCTGCTGGGCCTGGTTGATTTCAAGGAACGTGAAAGCCGTGCCCCCGCGCGCGAAACCGTCACGCACCAAGCGCAGCGCCTTTTGTGCCGACGGGAGGACATCGCGCTCGATCCGGGCGATTTCGCTCGCCAGTGCCGCGCGCTGCGCAACAAGGCGATCCACCTCTCGGCCGATCTGCAGCCGCGCGACCGCGATCTCGGCCTCGGCGGCGCGGCTCTCGGCTGAGGCGCGCGCGACATTGCCGCGATTGGCCGCCCGGCTGCCCAGCGGGATCGAGCCGCCGACCATGAGGGCGACATCGTTGCCCTGCCCAAAGTGGCGAATACCGATCCGGGCCGTGGCGTCACCGGTGTTGCCCGTCTGCGCGAGGCGAACCTGGCTCTCGGCCGCTTCCCGCTCGGCGGACAGTAGCGTCAGGTCGGGGCTGTCGGCAGCCGAGGGCCCGGTTTCCTGCACCGTAAAGAACGGGTCGGTCGCCAGCGTGAAATCCTCGTTGCCGTCCCACCAGCCGGCGAGGCTGGCGCGCGACAGGCGGGCCAGCCTGCGTGCCTGATCGAGCGCGATCCTCGCCTCGATCACCGCAGTCTTCGCACGTTCGGCGGCGAACAGCGGATCGAGCGCCCGGGCCACCCGGCGGCCGACCTGCGCCTGTGTCTGCTCGGCCACCTGCAGTTGCTGCTGCGCTATGGCGATGCCCGCCTCGGCAGCGAGAGCCTCGACCCAGGCGGACTGCACCTGCGCCAGCACGTCGAGCATGCGCAGTGCGTTGCGCTCGCCGGCGACGCCCAGTTCGGCGCGGGCGGAACTCAGGCGCGCTTCGCGTTTGCCCCCGCGCTCCCAGGTGCGTTCGTACCACGCGGTGGTCTGCTGCTGCTCAAGCGGGCCGTACGTGCCTGTGCCGGCAAAATCCTCGATTTCGATGCCGACACTATCGCGCGGTCGCACACCCGCAATCGCAACCGCTGCATCGGCGGCATCGAGCCGGGCAGCGTTCACCTGCAGGGTCGGGTTGGTGGTTGCGACACGCGACAGCGCCTCGGACAGGGTGATCCCCTGCGCACTGGCGGCCTGTGCCGAAAGGACAAGCGGAATGACGGCGCACGGGGGCGCCAGACGTATCAGGCGCGCGGCAAGGCGCGCGGAAGGGTTCGAAAACATGACATGAAGCCTCGCGGACGAGCGTGGGACATCCCGCGCCCGGTCAGCGCGGGGTTCAGGCGTTCAGGGTCATGAAACGGGGAGGACGCTCGAGACCGGTAAGCTCCGATCCGGGCTTGGCGCAATCGGGCCCGATCGCGTGCGGGCCCGCGTCAGCCATGGCGAGCTGATTGGCATGGCCTGCGTCCGCCGGGATTGCCGAATTTGTATCGCCGGAGTGGTGATGGTGCCCCTGCAGTGCGCCGCCCGCTTCGTCCTCGTCATCCCGATCGGGGAAATGATCGTCCAGATGATCGAGCTGTGCGGTCAGGCTGCTGAGCAGAACGCTTTCGTGCTCATCCGCCTGTCCCGGGGCGTGCTGAAGCTCGACGACCATGTTCGACCACGCCATCGCGCTCGCAAACAGGAGTGCGAGCGACAGGACAAGCATCGCAGCGATGCGGTCCAGCTTGAGGCGACGCGGAAAAGCCATCGGTGCACTGCGATAGCGAAACCGGGCCGCGCGCTCAAGGGCGCTGCGCGCAGCAAGAAAATGGCAGGAATTGCCCTGTTTGACAAAACTGGTCCCTAATCATCGAAGCAATGGACGCTTGGATCCTCGGCAAGTTTCCGTAACCGGACTCTGCGCTTTCTGTTGTCCCTGTTGAACAGCTGAAGATACAGAAAACAAACGCTTATTCTCTGTACGTTCCGTCGGTCTTGAGACAGGCACAGGTGCGATTTGAGACTGCAAAGTGCTGTGATGAACGAGGTGGCCGATCTGCCCTGGGCGCGCAAGATTGCCTCCCGAACCCAGGCTTTCCAGGTCATTTGCGTCGACGGCGGGACACTGACTTACCGCGCCAGTGCCGCAAACGGCGATCCTCTCGATGCAATGGCCTTGAACAAGTCTTGACTGTGACCGCCATGCCGGATGAACCGTCCGACATGGCGCATGTCTGATCCGCCGACACTAGGCCAGCCCGCGCGTCGTTTCGCGTTCGATGAGTTTGGGAGCCATGACCAGCGAGGCAACGTCCCGTCCGGCGATAGCTGACTGCAGGCGCTGGACGATCTCCCTTGCGCCGCCGGAAATGTCCTGATGGATCGTCGTCAAGGGAGGCATGGTCTGCGCGGCCAGCGGCAGATCGTCATAGCCAATCACCTGGACGTCCTCTGGCACCCGCTTGCCCAGACCGTAGAGGACTTTGAGGGCGGTCATGGCGATGAGGTCCGACGCTGCAATGATGCCGTCGAAGTCCCCGTCATGTTGGGCAAGCAGACTTTCCAGTTCGCCGGTCATGAGTTCGAACGACATGTGGCAGGGCAAGTGGACCAGCGAGGCCCCGACCTCGTCCGCCACGTCCTTCACGCCCGCGAAGCGCTCGGCGATTTCAACACCGGTCGTCTCGCCCAGGAATGCCAGGCGCGTCGCCCCGCCTGCCAGCAGTCGCCGTGCTGCGATCTCTCCGCCTGCACGGTTGTCGGTGCCCACCGCGCAGTGAAGTTGGCCCTCCTGGTAACTTCCCCAGGCCACGAGCGGACGATACGTCTCGGCGATCCGCTCGATCGTTGCGAACTGGTTGGACTGGCCGATCAGGATGACTCCATCGACCATGCCCGAACCGCAGATGCGGTCCAGCCAGTCGGGCTTCTCCTCCGGTATCGCGCGCTCCAGCACGATGCTGTAGCCTCGCTCGGTGATCTCGTCGGCAAGATGGCCAAGCAGGGTCATGAAGAACGGATCGGAAATGTGCTGGTTGCGTTCGTGTCCCAGCGGAATGACGACCCCGATCATTCCCGTGCGCTTCGATCGCAGCTTGCTGGCGATCTGGTTGAGCTGGAATCCGTGCTCGTGGGCCAGTGCGAGGATGCGCTCGCGCGTACGCTTGTTGACAAGCTCCGAGCCCGCCAACGCCCGCGAAACGGTGCCCGCCGTCACTCCGGCGATCTTGCCGAGATCGGCAAGAGTCTTCACCTTCGTGATTTCGGCCCCGTCTTTCGTGACCGGATCCTCGTCTAATCTGCGACCTGACTTCATGATCGAGGACATAGGCCCACGAGGCCCGAGAGGGGAACCAAAATTCATCCCCCGCCATGTGCCGGAGGAATTGCGCCAACTGCCTCGCCGGAACGCGGCAGGCGGATGCGCAGCGTCGCGATTGCCCCCAACAGCATCAGCCCGCCGGAAAGATAAAGCGTATTGCGCGGGTCGCTGCCCAGGAGCGGACCGTAGAGCAGCGGCATGGTGAGGCTCTCGATCAGCATGGGAATCACGATGAACATGTTGAATATGCCCATGTAGATGCCCGTGCGCTCGGGCGGGATCGAGCCTGCCAGCATGACATAGGTGTTACCCATCATGCCCGCCCAGCCCAACCCGATGCCGACCATCGCGGCGAATAGGAACGCGGTGCTATCGACACCGGGAATGGCCAGCATCGCAGCGCCCGAGGCGCTCAGGCAAACGACGTGCACCGCGCGGGCGCCAAATCGACGAACCAGCGGGATGAGAGCAAGCGCGGCAACGAAGGCAATGCCATTGTAGAAGGCACCGGCCTGCTGCGCCGTCAGCGTGGCATCGCGAAATCCTGCCGAAGAGGCATCATGGGTCCCGTAAAGCGCGCGTGCGACGGCAAAGACGATGAACTGCCAGTAGGTGAACATCGCATACCACTGGCACAGCATGGCAAGCGCGAGCTGACGCATCGGGGCCGGCATCTCGCGGATGGCATCGCCGATTTCGCGCAATGTGGCGCCTGCCGTCAGGGGACTTGCGTCGAGCTTGGCGCGTTCCGCGGGGCTGAGCGGCAGTTCGCGCACCCTCAGGATCGACCACAGGATGGTCGAGATCGAGAGGACCGCACCGATCAGGAAGGCCATCCGCACGATCACGGGAATACCATTGGGATCGAGGAGGTTGCGGTCGATCACTGCGGCGAGGAGCGACGGGGCAAGGTAGGACAGCGTCTGGGCAAGGCCCGTGAAAGCGCTCTGCGTCAGGAATCCGACCGAGTGCTGCTCGCTCGCAAGACGATCCGCGACATAAGCGCGGTAGGGTTCCATGGTGATGTTATTGCCCGCATCGAGGAGCCATAGCAGCGAGGCCGCCATCCACAGGGCCGAGGAAAAGGGCATCAGGAACAGGCAGGCCGAACAGAGGATGGCCCCCACCAGGAAGTAAGGCGTCCGGCGGCCCAGGCGCGAATGCGTGCGGTCGCTCATGGCGCCGACGATCGGCTGGATGACCAGGCCGGTGACCGGGCCTGCAAGCCATAACAGTGGCATCGTCGCTTCGTTTGCGCCAAGATAGCCGTATATCGGCCCCATGTTCGCCTGCTGCAGCCCGAAGCTGAACTGCAGGCCGAAAAAACCCAGATTCATCTCGACGATCCGAATCAGGGAGAGCCTTGGTTTCTGCGATTCAATCATGCCCGCAATCCTCTCATCAGCCGCGCTTTTCACGCTGGCCAGGCGCCTTGGTAGCGGTTGCGCGACAAAAATTCAATCGATTGCAGAAATATATTGCAATCGATTGAATGAGGGGTATGACGGACTTGCACAAACACAACGTAATGGGATGAGGATCGATGAAATTTCGCACACTGCTTGCGGTTAGTGTGGCCGCGGTCACGACTTTGCCTGCCAGCCTCCACGCTCAGGATACCGCCGCTGACGAAAGCTCTCAGGATGCACTCGGGCTTGACGAGATCATCGTCACGGCTTCGGCGCGCCCCACCAATCGGCTGGAAAGCTCGATCTCGGTCAGCGCGCTAGACGAAACCGCTATCGCAGAAGCGGCACCGCGCACCACCGCAGAGATCTTCCGCCAGATCCCGGGCATCCGCTCTGAATCCACCGGCGGCGACGGCAATGCCAACATCGCCGTGCGCGGCCTGCCGGTCGCCTCGGGCGGCGCCAAGTTCCTGCAGTTGCAGGAAGACGGCATGCCGGTCATGCAGTTCGGAGACATCGCCTTCGGCAATGCAGACATCTTCCTGCGCGCCGACCAGACAATCGCCTCCATCCAGGCCGTACGCGGCGGCTCGGCCTCGACGCTGGCGTCCAATTCGCCCGGCGGCGTCATCAACTTCATCTCGAAGGATGGCAAGGACGACGGCGGCGTGGTCATGGCGACCGTCGGCCTCGACTACGAGGATTACCGCCTCGACTTCAACTACGGCGGCCACCTGGCAGAAAAGACGCGCTTCAACATCGGCGGCTTCTGGCGCCAGGGCGAAGGGCCGCGCGACGCAGGCTATACCGGCAACAAGGGCTATCAGGTCAAAGCGAATCTCACGCAGGACTTCGACAGCGGCTACGTGCGCGTCTATCTCAAGCGCCTCGACGACCGGGCGATCGGCTATCTGCCGATGCCGACACTGGTGACCGGCACCAATGCCAACCCGCACTTCGGCTCGCTCCCGGGCTTCGACATTAAGTCGCAGACGCCGCACTCGAAGTACTTCACCACCGATATCGGCCTGGACGGCAACAATGCGCTCCACACCACCGACATCAAGGACGGCATGCACCCGGTGGTCACCTCGGTCGGCCTCGAAGCCGTATTCGACGTGGCCGACGGCCTGAAGCTCGAGGAACGATTCCGTTACTCGGACGTCCATGGCCGCTTCGTCTCGCCCTTCCCCGCCGAAGTCGGTGCGGGCCAGGGGATCGCGAACTCGGTAGGCGAACTGCTGACGGGGGCCGCCGGCACTTACGGACTGGTCTATGCCAACGGTCCCAGCGCCGGACAGGCCCTGGCGGGCAACGCTCTCGTCATGCGCACGCATCTCTTCAACGTCGACATCAACGACTTCTCGAGCTTCACCAACGACCTCAAGCTGACCAAGGACTTCGGTCCGGGCTCGATCACCGCCGGCTACTACAAGGCTCGCCAGAACATCGACATGGACTGGGTCTGGAATTCCTACCTGATGGCAGTGGACGGGCACAACGCCGCGCTCCTCGACGTCACCGACGGCGCGGGTAGCGTCCTCACGCGCGGTGGGCTCTATGCCTATGGCGTACCCTTCTGGGGCAACTGCTGCCAGCGCAGCTATGACGTGCGCTACAACATCGACGCGCCCTACCTGGCCGGCACCTTTGAAACCGGCGGCCTGACCATCGACGCGAGCGTGCGCTACGACCATGTCAAGGCGCGCGGCAACTACGCCGGCACGCTCCAGACCGCGAACTTCGACGTCAACGGGGACGGCACGATCCAGCCGGTCGAGCGCAGCGTCTCGCTGATCGACAACGGCAACCCGAGCCCGGTCCGCTACTCGGTCGGCTACTGGTCCTGGTCGATCGGTGCGAACTACATGTTCACCTCGGACATTGCCGGCTTCGCCCGCATCAGTCGCGGCGGACGCGCCAATGCCGACCGCCTGCTGTTCGGCGTGGTCCAGGCCGACGGCTCGGTCCGCAAGCAAGATGCCATCGACTTCGTCGACCAGTACGAACTGGGCGTGAAGTACCGCTCGGGACCGTTCGGCCTCTTCGTAACCGGCTTCCACGCCAAGACGCAGGAGCAGAACTTCGAGGCGACCACCCAGCGCTTCCTCGACCGCAGCTACAAGGCCACCGGCGTCGAGATTGAAGCGGCCTATCGCTCGGGCATCTTCGACCTGCGTGCCGGCGCCACCTACACCGACGCCAAGATCGCCAAAGACGCCATCACGCCCGCCAACGAGGGCAACACGCCGCGCCGCCAGGCCAAGCTGATCTACCAGATCACGCCCGCCGTGGACTTCGACGTGGTTCGGGCCGGTCTCAACATCGTGGGCACCACCAAGGCCTATGCCCAGGACAGCAACGAACTGGTGTTCCCTGCCTACACGCAGGTCAACGCCTTCGTGAACTTCCGTCCGATGGACAAGATCGAGGTCTCCCTCAACGCCAACAATCTTTTCAACGCAACGGGCATTACCGAAGCCGAGGAAGGATCCATCACCCCGGGCGTGGACAACTACGTCAGGGCAAGGTCGATCAACGGGCGCACGATCTCCGCCTCGCTTCGCTACGAGTTCTGACCTTGGAGCCAGCGGACATGGCTGGACATTCTCCTCCACCCGGCCATGTCCGCCCCCCTCGACCTCAGCCCCGATGCAACGCAAGGAAAACGAACGCATGAACACCGATCCGGCCAAGACGGATGACGGAAAACTGTCCTGGACAGCCGGGGACCTGGCCGGCCTTGACCTTGCAGCCTGCAGTCGCGCGCCCGTTCTCGGTCAAAAGGACGTGCGCCGCGTTGCAGATGACATCGACGTTTGGGATGCCTGGCCACTTGCCGACGCGAGCGGCAAGCCCGTCCCCTGGAACGGCGGCGAACTCTGGTTTGCCCTGACCGCGCCCAGGGCCGACGATCCCGAAAGCCGGCACGGCCTTGCCCGCATCCATCACTTCTTCCGCGAGGGCGACAGTTTCCGGCACCTCGGCCAAACCCTTCCCGAGGGATTCACCCCCGGAAGCCGCGAGTGGTCGGGCGCGGCGCGGGTCGAGGGCGCGCATCTGGCCCTCTACTTCACGGTCGTCGGCGAGCGCGGCGAGAGCGCCCCCACCTTTCGCCAGCGCCTGTTCGTGACCCGCTGCAGCTTGGCAGAGGACCCGGACGCCCCGTTCGGCCAGTGGTCAGATCCGCGCGAGATCCTGGAACCGGCAGGCCCTTACATGGCCGCCGAGGAAACAGAAGGCCGGATCGGCGAGATCAAGGCCTTCCGAGATCCCTTTCCCTGGCGTGCGCCGGACGGAGCCGAGTACCTCCTCTTCACCGGTTCGGCAGCCGCGGCGCCCCGCGCCTTCAACGGGCTTGTCGGACTGGCGCGCCTGGACGATACCAGCGGCACCTATCGTCCGCTCGCTCCGCTGGTCGATGCGACCGATGCCAACAACGAACTTGAAAGGCCGCACATCGTCGAACATGCGGGCCGCCTCTACCTGTTCTGGTCGACCCAGGCGAAAGTCTTCGCCCCCGGGATCACCGCGCCGACGGGGCTTTACGGCGCGACTGCCGAGCGCATCGAAGGCCCCTGGCGCCTGCTCAACGGCCACGGTCTCGTCTTTGCCAATCCAGAAAGCGAGCCCTTTCAGGCCTATAGCTGGTGGGTCCTGCCTGACCTTTCCGTCACCAGCTTCGCCGACTACTGGGGCATCGACGATGCCACGGCTGCGCAAAAGCCGGAGGGACGCACCCACTTCGGCGGCACTTTCGCTCCCTTCCTGAAGCTTTCGCTTTCGGGCGAGTGCGCCGCGCTCACATGACACAGGCGTCCCCTCCGCGCCTTGCCGGCATAGAACTGGGCGGCACCAAGACCATCGTCACCCTGGGCGATGGCACCCGCATCCTCGAAAGCCATGCCCTGCCAACCACCACCCCCGATGAAACCCTGGAGGCTGCCCACGCCCATCTCTCGGCATGGCAGGCCGCATCCCCCCTCGCCGCCATCGGGATCGCCAGTTTCGGCCCCATCCGGGTGACGCCGGATGCGCCTGATTACGGCACCATCCTGGCCACCCCGAAGCCCGGCTGGAGCAACACCGGCGTGCTGGAAATGGTGCAAGCACACTTCGCCTGCCCGATCGCCGTCGATACCGACGTCAATGCGGCGGCGCTTGCCGAGCATGCCTTCGGGGCGGCTCAAGGCTGCTCCAGCCTCGTCTACATCACGATCGGCACAGGCCTTGGCGCAGGGATCGTGATCGATGGCCGACCGGTGCATGGCCTCCTCCATCCAGAACTCGGCCACATCCGCACCCGCCGCGCGCCGGGCGCGACCTTTGCAGGCACCTGCCCCTTTCATGGGGACTGCATCGAAGGCCTTATCAGCGGCCCCGCCCTGGAAGCCCGCCTGCCGGTGCATCCGGGCAAGCTCGATCCCGCCTCGCCTGCTTGGGACGAAGTCGGGGATGACCTGGCCGAACTCCTGTCCACGCTGCTCCTCGCGCTTTCCCCGCAGCGTATCGTCATCGGCGGCGGCGTCGCCACCCGCCAGCCGCACCTCATCGAGCGGGCACGAAAGCGGCTGCCCGCGATCCTCGCAGGCTACCTGCCCGACCTGGAACCTGCAGCCATCGAGACGATGATCTGCCTTCCCGCACTCGGCGCCAGCGCCGGACCGGTCGGCTCACTGCTACTGGCCCGCAACATACTGATTGAACGAGACATCTGAGCCACAGAATATCGAGTTGCCAACCTGGCCTTCGGCCGTCAGCGCATCTTCGTGCGCCTCTCGTGCAGATCGGCCTTCAGAACCGGCGGCGCTGCCTTGGGCGGAAAGGCCAGCAAAGAGAGAGCCCCCCTTTGCTCACGAGCGCAGTCGATAAGGAACCCATCCCGGACTTGGCGGAGAATTCCGATCATCCCTGATGTTCACGGTCAGAACGGGTCAGGTGATCCCATGCAATGGCCGAATTCCGCGGATGATGGAATTTGGTGCGCCCGACTGGATTCGAACCAGTGGCCCCCAGATTAGGAATCTGGTGCTCTATCCTGCTGAGCTACGGGCGCGCTCGGGGCGGGTCCTAGCTTGGCTTTTTCGGGTTGGCAATCGCTTCGGTTCAGTTCGCCTGTTCCGGCGGCGTTACCGGGAACGGCAAGGGCATCAGGGAGATCCCCTCCTCCAGCAGTTCCTGCGCCTCGGATGCGCTTGTCTGGCCGTGGATGGCCTCGGCCTCGCGCTCACCGTAATGCATGGCGCGCGCGTCTTCGGCGAAGTTCTTGCCGACATAGCGAGAGGACTTGAGCGCTTCTGCCTGCATCTGCGCGAGCTTGCGGATGACTTCTACGGCTTCGGCCGGGATCGGGGCGCTGGCTACCGGCGCGCCGGGCGCTTCGGCCGGTTTTGCAGGCTGCGGGCGAGCGGGCGCTTCGGCGATCTGGTTGCCCTTGCGAGACAGACGCGGGGCCTGGATGGCCTTGCCCACATCGACCGAGCCGCAGTGCGGACAGGATACCAGCCCCCTTTCCTGCTGACGCGCGAAATCCTCCGAAGACTTGAACCAGCCTTCGAACCGGTGCGGGCCGGAACGGCATTCGAGATCATAGACGATCATGGTCAGTTCTATTTGGCTATTGTCCGCCGATTGGCAAGACTCGGTAATTGCGCACGAATTTCGGCAATGCGGGCAGGATCGATTTCGGCAAAGCCGAGACCGGCTTTTTCCCCGCCCATGTCGAGGATGATCTCCCCCCACGGATCGACCGCCAACGAGTGGCCGTATGTCTCGCGCCCGTCCTCATGCCTGCCCACTTGCGCGGCGGCCAGGACATAGGCGCTTGCCTCAACGGCGCGGGCGCGCTGCAGAAGGTGCCAGTGCGCCTTTCCGGTCGGCACGGTGAAGGCGGCCGGAATGGCGATCACGTCGCAGCTGGCCCTGCCCAGCGCCTCGTAGAGCGCTGGAAAGCGGACGTCGTAGCATATCGACAGACCCAGCCTGCCCAGCGGCGTTTCCACCGTCACCACTGCGTCGCCGGCGGCATAGGCATTGGATTCGCGCCAGGACTCGCCCGTCGCCAGGTCGACGTCGAACATGTGGATCTTGTCGTAGCGGGCGCGGATCTCTCCGCCTGCGTCGATGACGAAAGCCCGGTTCGCCCAGCGGCCGTCCTCGCGCTCGATTGCAAGCGAACCCAGGTGCACCCAGATCCCTTCGCGCGCCGCGGCTTCGCGAACCTGCGAGAGCACGCGGTCTTCCGTCTCGGCACGGATGACCTCGCGCGCGCGCGTACGCTTGCGGTCAAGCAGCCCCGACATCTCCGGGGTAAAAAGCATCGCCGCCCCGCCCTGTTTCGCTTCGCGCGTGGCGGAGGCGATGGCGTCGGCGTTCGCTTGCGGATCTATGCCGGTCGTCATCTGGAACAGGGCTGCGCGGGTCATGGCCTTACTCGCTTGCGGTCACAGACCGAGGATCGGATCGAGCTTGCCCTCGCGGTCGAGCGCATTGATGTCGTCGAAGCCGCCGTAGGGCGTGCCGGCCACAAGGACCTGCGGGACCGTGCGCGCGCCGGGGACGCGATCCGTCATCTCGTCGCGCTTGGGACCGCCCATGGTGATATCGTATTCCTCATAGGCGACGCCCTTGCCGTCGAGCAGCGACTTGGCCGCAACGCAATAGGGACAGCCCCACTTGGTGTAGATCTCGACCTTGGGTTTGCTCATCGACAATCGCTCCTTCAATCCGTGCTGACAGTCACTTGAAAGTGGGCGCCGGTATCATATCTAATGGGACGAGTCATGGCCCACAGTGGGGATGGCTCGATCGCAGGGCGCCGGATTTCACGGGCCCGGACAATACGAAGATTGCTCATTGGAGGATTTTTGTCATGAACCGTATCGACTTTTCGCCTTATCGCCGCAGCATGGTTGGATTTGATCGCCTTTTCGACATGATCGAGAACCAGAACCGACCCAACGCAGGCGACAAGTATCCCCCGTTCAACATCGAACGCCGCGGCCAGGATGCCTATCGCATCACGCTTGCCGTTGCAGGCTTCAAGCCCGCCGACATCGATATCACCGCCCAGGCCAACCTCCTGACCGTCAAGGGCAACAAGCCCGATGACAGTGTCGAGGGCGAGTATCTGCATGTCGGCATCGCGCAGCGCGGGTTTGAGCGCCGCTTCGAGCTTGCCGACTATGTCCGCGTCGACAGCGCCGACCTTGCGGACGGCCTGCTGGTAATCGACCTCGTGCGCGAAGTACCCGAGGCGATGAAGCCCAAGAAGATCGCGATTGGCGGCAACACGCTCACGGTTGTCGACAATGCATCGGACGAAGGCACCCAGGCGGCCTGATCGAAGCCGTTCGAAGAACAGAAGTCTGGGGCGGCCTGGGAAACCGGGCCGCCCTTTTTGCGTGGTCGCCCCGTTGTTCGCCGCGCCGGACGCGCGCTGCGGCAACTTCGATTTAACCATTACCCGAAGTATGCCCGCAAGATTGTTTAAACGCTTAGAAACAAACAAATAAGGGGCAGGACACGAGGACGGCTTAAACTGCATCGAACACTTGCGCGCTAAGTAACCCCTCATTGGGAAACATGGGGGGATTTCAAGAGCAATGAATCGATTGCGTATCAGTCACCGCCTCATACTCGCCTTCGGCCTGCTGCTGGCGATCATGGGTGCAATGGGAGCCTTCGCGCTCAAGCAGATCGGCGAGGTCAATGCCCTCACCGAGGAGCTGAACGAGAACGCCCTGCCAGCGTCCCGCGCGCTGGGCGACCTGCATGCCTACGTCTCGCAATATCGCATCCACCAGGAAGACACGGTCAAGGCCGCCGGCACCCCGACATGGGAGCGGCAGGTCAAGGTCCTGCGCAACTCCGGCGCGGTGATCGACGAAGTCCTCGCCGACTACGCCAAGCACGTGAAGCGCCCCGAGACGCTGCAATCGCTCAAGGGCGTACGGGAAAGCTGGCAGGCCTACGTCCAGCAGAACGACGCGATCCTGAACCTGGCGCAGGGCGACAAGCCCGCTGCGGTCGACATGTTCGACGGCGAAGGGCTCGATGCCTTCTATGCGATCGAGGATCAGCTCCTGAACCTGATCGACCTGAACGCCTCCACCGCCAAGGCGGCAGCCGCGGAAGGCGAGGCAATCCATGCCAATGCCCGCCATGTCATGCTCGTGGCCGCGATCACCGGCGTACTGAGCGCCATCGGCCTGATGCTCTTCCTCATGCGATCGATCGCGCGGCCAGTGAAGCAGCTTTCCGAATCGGTGCGCAGCCTGATCGACGGCGACATCGATGTCTTCATCCCGGGCAGCAACCGCCGCGACGAACTGGGCAGCCTGGCCCGCGCGCTGGAGAACTTCCAGCGGCTTGTAGCAACCGACCAGCAGCGCGCGCACGAGGAACAGGAGCGCGCCCGCGAGCTCCAGATCACCATCGATGCCATCGGCAATGGCCTTGCCGAACTGGCCAAGGGCAACCTCATCCACCGCGTTCCCGAAGCGCGCGGCTCGCTGGCGCAGCTGCACGAGCACTTCAATGTCGCGGTCTCGCGCCTGGGCGATACGATGGGCCGCATCATCGATGGTTGCCAGTCGATCCGCATCGGCACGAACGAGATCGCAACGGCGACCTCCGATCTTGCCGAGCGGACCGAGAAGCAGGCAAGCTCGCTTGCCGACACGTCGCGGACGCTCAGCGAGTTCACCAGCGTGGTGCACGTCACTGCCGAGAACGCGCGCCAGACCAGCTCGCGCCTTGGCGTCGCCCGCGAGACGGCCGACCGGGTGGAAGGCATTGCGCACGAGGCCGTGGACGCCATGCGCAGCATCGAGACGACCTCGCGCCAGATGTCCGAGATCATCGGCGCCATCGACGGCATCGCCTTCCAGACCAACCTGCTCGCGCTCAATGCCGGGGTCGAGGCGGCTCGTGCCGGTGAGGCCGGCAAGGGCTTTGCCGTGGTCGCCACCGAAGTGCGCGCCCTCGCCCAGCGCTCGGCCGATGCCGCCAAGGACATCCGCACCCTGATCGACCGCAGCAGCCGCCAAGTCGGCGATGGCGTTGCGCTCGTGGAGAGCAGCGGCGAAGCCTTGCGCCAGATCGTCGGCGAAGTGGTCACCGTCTCCAACCTGGTCGACGAGATCGCCGGGGCCGCCGAGAAGCAGGCCGAGGGCATCTCGGAAATCTCGACGATGGTCGCGGGCATGGACAGCTTCACCCAGCAGAATGCCGCGATGGTCGAGGAAAGCTCGGCCGGCAGCCGCAGCCTGTCCGAGGAAACGCAGCAGCTCATGACCCAGATGGCCGCGTTCCGGATCAAGGACGGCAAGGGTCTCAACGACAATGCGGGCGGCGCTGCCAGGGATGGCATCGGCAACGCGGGACCGGTCATGGCCTCAGCGTCTGCGCGTAGCCTGCCCGCTGCTGCTCCGGCTTTCGTCGGCAATGCCGCACTGGACCTCGATGACTGGTCGGACTTCTGAAGCTTTCAAGATGAGTAAACGGGTGGCCTGCCGGTGGGGCCGGTCATTCCCATAACAGTGGAGTGAGTGCATGAAGAATATCGTTCTCAAAGCCGCCGCGGTCGCTTCGGTCCTCGCCATGACGGCGGCGCCCGCCATGGCCGACGACTGGCTCAACACCGTCAAGCGCTCCGTCGCTTCCAAGCAGACCTATCCGCGCACGGCGCAGATGCGCGGCGAGGAAGGCACGGCCAAGGTCAAGGTCTACGTCTCGTCCTCGGGCAAGGTCGAGCGTACCGAACTGGTGGCGACCTCGGGCTCGAGCGCGCTGGACCGCGAAGCCGAAGCCGTTTTCTCCCGCATGGGCAACCTGCCCGCGCCGCCGAGCGGAACCAGCTCGGTCGTCCTGCCGCTGACCTGGAAGCTGCTCTGATCCTGTCGACGAGATCCTGAAAAGGCATCGCCCCAAACGAGAAGGACCGGCCCTGCGGCCGGTCCTTTTTCATTTCGCGATAACTGTCGCCGGTCAGGTCAGACGAGGCGCGCCTGCTGCAGCGCCGCCGCGATGAAGCCCTTGAACAGCGGGTGCGGATCGAACGGCTTGGACTTGAGTTCCGGGTGGAACTGCACGCCCACGAACCACGGGTGGTCCGGACGCTCGACAATCTCCGGCAGCAAGCCGTCGGGGGACATGCCCGAGAAGATCAATCCGTCGCCTTCCAGCGCTTCGCGATACGAGCCGTTGACTTCGTAGCGGTGGCGGTGACGCTCGCTGATCGTCGTCGAACCGTAGATCGAGGCCACATGGCTGTTGGGCGAAAGCTCCGCCTGGTAGGCGCCCAGACGCATGGTGCCGCCAAGGTCGCCGCCGGCAGCGCGCTGCTCCAGGCCGTCCTTGCCCATCCATTCGGTAATGATGCCCACTACCGGCTCGCTCGTCGGGCCGAATTCGGTCGAGCTCGCCTGGGCGATGCCGGCCGAACGCGCGCCTTCGATGCAGGCCATCTGCATGCCGAGGCAAATGCCGAAGAACGGCACGCCGCGCTCGCGCGCAAAGCGCACCGAAGCGATCTTGCCCTCGGTACCGCGTTCGCCGAAGCCACCGGGCACGAGAATGCCGTGCATCGGCTCAAGCTCGGCCGCGATCTCGGCATCGTCCTTCTCGAACAGCTCGGCATCGATCCACTTGATGTTGACCTTGACCCGGTTGGCCATGCCGCCGTGAACGAGCGCTTCGTTGAGCGACTTGTAGGCATCGGGCAAGCCGACGTACTTGCCGACGACGCCGATGGTCACTTCGCCTTCGGGATGTTCGTAGCGGTCGGTCACCTCGTCCCAGCGCGCCATGTCGGGCGCCGGCGAAGTCAGTCCGAAATGGTGCAGGACTTCGGCATCGAGGCCTTCCCGGTGATACTGCAGCGGCACCGCGTAGATGTTCGGTGCGTCGAGCGCCGGGATAACGGCTTCGCGGCGCACGTTGCAGAACAGCGCGATCTTGCGGCGCTCGCTTTCGGGCAGTTCGCGGTCGCAGCGACACAGCAGGATGTCGGGCTGGATGCCAAGACCGGTCAATTCGCGCACGGAGTGCTGCGTCGGCTTGGTCTTCAGCTCGCCCGCCGCCGCGATGTAGGGCACCAGCGTGACGTGGACGAAGCAGCTCTGCTCACGGCCCATCTCGTTGCGCAGCTGGCGCATGGCCTCGACGAAGGGCAGGCCCTCGATGTCGCCGACGGTGCCGCCGATTTCGCACAGCACGAAATCGAGGTCGTCGGTATCGGACATCGCGAAGTTCTTGATCGCGTCGGTGACGTGCGGGATGACCTGCACGGTGGCACCGAGATAGTCGCCGCGGCGCTCCTTGGCGATGATGTCCTGATAGATGCGACCCGAGGTGATATTGTCGCTCTGACGGGCCGATACGCCGGTGAAGCGTTCGTAGTGGCCAAGGTCGAGGTCGGTCTCGGCCCCGTCGTCAGTCACGTAGACCTCACCGTGCTGGTACGGGCTCATCGTGCCCGGATCGACGTTGAGGTAAGGGTCGAACTTGCGGATGCGGACGCGGAAACCGCGTGCCTGCAGGAGAGCCGCGAGGCTCGCTGCCATGAGCCCCTTGCCGAGCGAGGAAACCACGCCGCCGGTGATAAAAATATGCCGCGCCATGGGAGTCGGGCCTTAAATTGCATGGAGGCCCATAGGCAAGCGCCCAGAGCCTGAATCCACAGGTCAATACTACATGAAATGCCGCCTGCCACTGCCAGACGGCATTTCGGTTACGGGAAATGCCTCGGAATTACTGCTTGGCAGCACCCGAAAGCGGATCGTCGGCCGGCGCCTGCTGCGCAGTGCCATCGCCCCGGGCCGGTGCCGCGGCGGGATTCGCCGCGCCGGCAAGAGGATCGGCCGGCTGTGCCGGAGCCGTCGGCGCAGCAGCGCCGCGTTCAAGCGAAGTGTCGATATCGCGGCCGGTGGTCACATCGACGGCAAGCGCTGCCAGGATGATGCTCAGGACCACGAAGAGAACGGCCAGAACCGAAGTCGCGCGGGTCAGGAAGTTGGCTGCGCCGCGCGCGGACATCAGGCCCGAGGGGCTGCCGCCACCGACGCCCAGACCGCCGCCTTCCGACTTCTGCATCAGGATCACACCGACAAGCGCCGCTGCAATGAGCGCCTGGAGGACGGTCAGGAAAAGGAACATCTCAGTCTCAGCCTTCTGGGGAGCATCAAGCCCGCATCACACGTCGCGCAGATAGGCGCAACGCCTTCGCGGCGCAACCCGTCAACGGGTTTTCGCAAGGCCCGGCCATCAATGCCGGGCCCTGCAGCACTTTATCGATCAGTCCGCGTCCAGCGAAGCGGCTGCGCCGACGATCGCGAGGAAGCTCTCGGCGGACAGGCTTGCCCCGCCGACGAGCGCGCCGCCCACTTCGGGCACGGCCAGCAGTTCCGCGGCATTGTCGGCCTTTACCGAGCCGCCATAGAGAATGCGCACGTCCGCACCGCCCTCGCCGTAAAGCGCGACGAGCTTTGCGCGGATCGCCTTGTGCATCGCGGCCACGTCCTCAACCGAAGGCACCCGGCCGGTGCCGATGGCCCAGACCGGTTCGTAAGCGACCGAGAGCTTTTCCGGTGCGCCGTCGACACGCGGACACGAACCCTCGAGCTGGGCGCCGACGACCGTTTCGGCCTCGCCGGCATCGCGCTGGGATTCGGTTTCACCCACGCACAGGATCACGCCGAGGCCCGCACCGAGCGCAGCCTCCGCCTTGGCCTTGACGTCAGCATCGCTTTCGCCGTGGAGCGTGCGGCGCTCCGAGTGGCCAACGATGGTGAAGTCCGCGCCTGCGTCCTTGAGCATCTGTGCCGAGATGTCGCCGGTGAAGGCGCCGCTCTCTTCGGCGTGGCAGTCCTGCCCGCCCACGCCGATGATGGCCGCTGCGTCGCGCGTGCGATAGATCAGCGTCGCCGGCGGCGCGACCGCGACCTGCACCTTGGGAAAGCGTGCCGCCGCCCGGTCAATCGCGCGCGCCTCGTTGAGCATCGCGCGCGTGCCGTTCATTTTCCAGTTACCGACGATGTAAGGCAGTCCAGCCATTTCCAACCCTTGATTTCATCAAGTGCGCAGCGCCGCCTTCGGTCCAGCCAAAGAATCGCCGCTCCGCTTGCGCCGCGCAGCTAGGACAGGCGGACCTCGGTTGTCAAAACTCATGCAGCCTTCGTTCAGGTAAAACTTTCCTGTGTGTCGCTCAAGCAATCACATACGAGTCGGCATTGCAGTAACGCGCAAGCGCCCCTAAAGCCTGCGGCCGTTTCCTGCGAAACCTTCGTTTTCGCTCAAGTCATCGCTGATCGGCACGGATCCATGCTCACTTTCTTCCGTTCAATGCTCAAATCCAAGATCGGTGCGGCTGTCGCGCTGATCATGCTCGTCGTCATCGCGCTCGCATTCGCCAGCGGCGATATCGCCGGCCTCAGTTCCTCGGCCGGCCTCGGCGGCGGAACGAAGGTCGCAACCGTGGGCAAGGAAAGTATCGACGCCCCGCAGTTGACGCAGTCGGCCCGCGCGGCGCTGGAGCGCGTGAAGCGCAATCAGCCCACCGCAACCATGAAACTGATGGTCGCAGAAGGCGGAGTCGAGCAGGTCCTCGACGATCTCATCGACCGCACAGCGCTCTTCGTCTTCGGCAAGCAGCAGGGCGTCGTTGCAGGCGATCGCCTGATCGACAGCGAGATCACGCAGATCCCCGGCTTCATGGGCGTTGACGGCAAGTTCAGCCAGGACACCTTCCGCCAGGCGCTCGCGCAGCAGGGCCTGACCGAGAAGGTCCTGCGCGAGGACATCGCCCAGGGCCTCGTCTCGCAGCAGCTGCTGGTTCCGGCGCAGTACGGCGCGGTTATGTCGAAGGATGCCGCCAGGCGCTATGCCTCGCTGCTTGGCGAGAGCCGCACCGGCACGATCGCAGCCTTCCCTTCCTCGGCCTTCATGCCCGAGAAGGACCCGACCGACATCGAGATCCAGGCCTTCTACAAGGACCACATCAACGAATTCATCCGGCCCGAGCGCCGCGTGATCCGTTACGCGACCTTCGGTGAAGACGCGATCAAGGCTCCCGCCGCGCCGACCGACAAGGAAATCGCCGCACGCTACGATGCCAACAAGGCACAGTACGCCGCGCAGGACAAGCGCCGTATCACCCAGCTGATCGTGCCGACCGAGGCCGCTGCCAAGGCGATCGTCGCCGAAGTGAACGGCGGCAAGTCGCTCGAAGCGGCGGCTAAGGAAAAGGGCCTGTCGGCAGCCAGGCTCGAATTCTTCAGCAAGACCGATCTGAGCGAGCAGTTCTCGCCGGCCGTCGCCGATGCCGTCTTCGCCGCCGATACCGGCAAGCTCGCCGTGCCGCAGAAGAGCCCGCTGGGCTGGCACGTCATCCGCGTCGAGGAAAAGCAGGAAAAGCCTGCCCGCACCCTTGCCGAAGTGAAGGACGAACTGGCCAAGCAGATCGAGCAGGAAAAGCGCCGCGCCGCCTTCACCGACGAACTCGCCAGCCTCGAGGACAAGTTCGCCGACGGGGCCAACCTGATCGAAGTCGCCAAGTCGCTCGGGATCGAGGTGCAGACCACCGCGCCCATCACCGCCGACGGCCAGGTCTATCTCAAGCCCGGCGAAAAGGCGCCCGACGTCATCGCCCCGGTGCTCAAGACCGCCTTCTCGATGGAGGAAGAGCAGCCGCAGGTCGCCGAAGTCGAACGCGGCAAGACCTTCATGATCTACGACGTCAGCGAGATCGACGCGTCCGCGCCGGCTCCGCTCAAGGAGATCAAGGACGACGTGAAGGTCGCCTGGTCGATGGACAAGGGCTCGCAGGCCGCCAAGGCCGCCGCGCTCAAGGTCCAGGCCGAGGTCAAGAAGGGCACCGCGCTCGAAAAGGCCATGGCGTCGGTCGGCAAGCGCCTGCCGCCGATCCAGCCCGTCACGATGTCGCGTCCCACGTTGACCGCCGCGATCCAGAACGGCCGCCAGGTCCCGGCACCGATCTCGCTCATGTTCCACATGGCCGAGAACACGGTGAAGGTGCAGGCCGCCCCGCAGGAACGCGGCTGGTTCGTGGTGGCCCTCAAGAAGATCGACCCTGCCAAGATCGATTCCGACGATCTGGTCGCCAATACCCAGAAGGAACTCGGCCAGCAGCTCGGCCAGGCCTATGCCGACGCACTCGGCAAGGCGATCCGCAAGGACGTGGGCGTCACCAAGAATGCCGCCGCGATCAAGGCCGTGCGCGACGAACTCGCCGGCACCGGTTCGGCCCAGTAAGCGCAGGCAGGAACGACGATGCAGCGCGAAGCGGATAGAGACACGGTCCGGCAGCAACTGGAGCAAGGGCGCCCCGCCCTGCTCTGGCGCAAGCTGGTCGCCGATACCGAGACGCCGGTCGCGGCGGCCCTGCGGCTGTTCGAGGACGGTCGCGGAGACTTCCTGCTGGAATCGGTGGAAGGCGGCGAAGTGCGCGGGCGCTACAGCCTGATCGGGCTCGATCCCGACCTCGTGTTCCGTGCCAGCGGCGCCAGCTGCGAGATCAACCGCAAGTGGAAGTCCGACAAGGACGCCTTCGCGGCTCTGCCCGGCGACAGCCTCTCCGAACTGCGCAACCTCGTCGAGACCTGCCGCATCGACGTGCCCGCCGAACTGCCCAAGGCGCTCGCCTGCCTCGTCGGCTATTTCGGCTACGAGACCATCGGCCTTGTCGAGAAGCTGCCGCGCGCGCCGCAAAGCAGCCTCGACGTGCCCGACATGCTGTTCGTGCGGCCTTCGCTGATCCTCGTGTTCGATCGCCTCGGCGACGAGCTGTTCTGCGTGGCGCCGGTCTGGCCCGACGCCGGTTCGCCGGATCGCGTGGTCGAAGCCGCCGCGGAGCGCATCGACGAGGCGCTGCGCCGCCTCTCGGTGCCCGCCACGCTCGCTCCGGCCCAGCCCGACCTGGCAATACCAGAGCCCACGCCGGTCATGGCGGCCGACGACTACAAGGCGATGGTGCTCAGGGCCAAGGAGTACATCCAGGCCGGCGACATCTTCCAGGTCGTGCTGGCCCAGCGCTTCACCTGCGAATTCCCGCTGCCGCCGCTTGCGCTCTACCGCGCGCTGCGCCGGGTGAACCCTTCGCCGTTCCTCTATTTCCTCGACCTGCCCGGCTTTGCGCTGGTCGGATCGAGCCCGGAAATCCTCGTGCGCGTGCGTGACGGCGAAGTCACGATCCGCCCGATCGCGGGCACCCGCCCGCGCGGCAAGACCCCGGCCGAGGACAAGGCCAACGAGGCGAGCCTGCTGGCCGATCCCAAGGAACGCGCCGAACACCTCATGCTGCTCGACCTGGGGCGCAACGACGTCGGCCGCGTGGCTGCGGCGGGCACCGTCGAAGTGACCGACAGCTACACGATCGAGCGCTACAGCCACGTGATGCACATCGTATCGAACGTGGTCGGCCGGCTCGACACCGCCAGGCACGATGCCATCGACGCAGTCTTCGCCGGCTTCCCGGCCGGCACCGTCTCGGGCGCGCCCAAGGTCCATGCCTGCGAGATCATCGCCGAACTCGAACCCGAAACGCGCGGGGCCTATGCTGGCGGGGTCGGCTATTTCGCGCCCGACGGTTCGGTCGATTCGTGCATCGTTTTGCGCACCGGCGTGCTCAAGGACGGCGTGCTCCACGTCCAGGCGGGCGCGGGCATCGTTGCCGACAGCGACCCGGCCTACGAACAGCGCGAATGCGAAGCCAAGTCCGGCGCCCTTTTCGCTGCCGCGCGCGAAGCGGTCCGTGTCGCAGGAGAGCCGGGCTTCGGGCAGTGACCCGTACGGCGCCCGCCCTGCTGCTGGCGCTGCTGCTCGCCGCCTGTTCTTCGGGCGATGCGAAGCAGGAAGCCGCGGCGCCGCCGCCGCCGCCGTGCGAGGCCGCCAGCTTCGAGGGCGCATCGCTCACCCATTGCACCGCAGAGCCGGGCCGCCACACCATCCACATGGTTCTGGGCCCCAAGGGTGGCGTGCCCTACCGCAGCCTTTCCCAGCTCGCGGTCGACCGGCCGGAAATGAGCCATGAAGTCGCCTTTGCGATGAACGGAGGCATGTTCGACGAGAAAGGGCAGCCGATCGGCTACTACGTCGAGGACGGGAATCGCCTGCACACGCTCAACCGCAACGAGGGCTACGGCAACTTCCACCTTCTGCCCAACGGCGTGTTCTATGGCGATACCGACGGCCACTGGGCCGTTCGCACCAGCGAGGACTTTGCCCAGAGCGTCTCGCACCGCCCGCAGTTTGGCACCCAGTCGGGGCCGATGCTGGTCATCGCCGGAAAGCTGCATCCCCGCATCGCGCCCGACGGCCAGTCGCTCAAGCTGCGCAATGGCGTGGGCGTCGACCGCGACGGAAACGCGCACTTCGTCATTTCCGACGAACCGATCTCCTTCGGCAGGCTCGCCCGCTATTTCCGCGACGCGCTGGACTGCCCCAATGCGCTGTTCCTCGACGGCAGCGTTTCTTCCCTGTGGGACCCGCACATGGGCCGCGTCGATGGCGGACCTCCGCTCGGCCCCTTGATCGTCGTCGAGAAAAGGGCAAAGGGCAAATCATGATCCTCGTCATCGACAACTACGACAGCTTCACCTGGAACCTCGTCCATTACCTGATGGAGCTGGGGGCAGAGGTCGAAGTCGTGCGCAATGATGCGCTCTCGGCCGGACAGGCGATTTCGAGCGGGGCGCAGGGCTTCCTCATCTCGCCGGGGCCATGCACCCCGAACGAGGCAGGCATCAGCCTCGACCTCGTCGGTGCGGCGGCCGATGCCGGAAAGCCGCTGCTCGGCGTGTGCCTGGGCCACCAGTCGATCGGCCAGTACTTCGGCGGCAGGGTCGTGCGCGGCGGGCTGATGCACGGCAAGACCTCGCCGGTGACGCATGACAATACCGGCGTGTTCGAGGGGCTGCCCTCACCCTTCACCGCGACGCGCTATCACTCGCTGATCGTCGAGGACATTCCCGAGACGCTGCTGGTCAACGCCCGCTCCGACGATGGCCACGTCATGGGCTTCCGCCACGCAAGCCTGCCGATCCACGGCGTGCAGTTCCACCCGGAAAGCATCGCCACCGAGCACGGGCACGACATGCTGGCGAACTTCCTGCGCCTGTGTGGCATCGAGACCAGGGCCGTCGCATGACGCTGCCCGATCCCAGCCATCCGATCGAGGAAGCCGAAGCTGAAGCCGCCTTCGCCGCGATCCTTGACGGCGACGTGCCCGAGGCGGACATCGCCGCGTTTCTCGTCGCACTTTCCGAGCGGGGCGAGAATGCCGGCGAGATCGCGGGCGCCGCACGCGCCATGCGGGCACGGATGATCCCCATCGTCGCCCCCGCCAATGCCATCGACGTATGCGGAACCGGCGGTGACGGTCATCACACACTCAACGTCTCGACTGCCGTATCGCTGGTCGTTGCCGCCTGCGGCGTGCCGGTCGCCAAGCACGGCAACCGCGCGGCCAGTTCCAAGGCGGGCGCCGCCGACACGCTCGAGGCGCTCGGTCTCAATCTCGACCGCGCCGTGGAAACCGCCGAGGCGACACTGGCCGACCTTGGCATCTGCTTCCTCTTCGCCGCCCGCCACCACCCGGCGCTTGGGCGGTTGATGCCGCTACGCAAGAAGCTGGGGCGCCGCACGATCTTCAACCTGATGGGCCCGCTTGCCAATCCGGCGCAGGTCCGCCGCCAGCTCGTGGGCATCGCCCGGCCCGCCTACGTGCCGATCTATGCCGAGGCGATCCTTCGCCTGGGCACCGAGCATTCGCTCGTCGTCTCCGGCGATGAAGGCCTCGACGAACTCAGCCTTGCAGGCGGCAACGAAGTTGCGGAAGTGACCGGCAGCGAACTGGCCATGCGCCGCGTTTCGCCCGCCGACGCGGGGCTGCCAGTCGCGCCGGTCGATGCCATTCGCGGCGGCGATCCGCAGTACAACGCCCAGGCCCTGCGCCGCCTGCTCATGGGCGAGGCGGGCGCCTATCGCGATGCCGTGCTGTTCAACGCGGCCGGTGCGCTTGTTGTCGCCGGTGAAGCAAAGACCTGGCGGGAAGGCGTCGAGGAAGCTGCCGAGGCCATCGACAAGGGCCTCGCCAATGCCCTGCTCAACTGCTGGATCGACGCGCTCAAGTAGCGCCGCTTCCCGCCCATACCGAACCGCATCAGGCACCGAAGGCCCGCCATGTCCAACAAGCTCACCGAGATCTGCGATACCAAGCGCGAGGAAGTCGCCGCCCGCAAGCCCCTTGCCTCGCTATCCGCGCTCGATGCGAAGGCTGCCGGCCAGAGCGCGCCGCGCGGCTTCGAGGCGGCGCTACGCCGCAAGGCCGAGAGCGGGTTCGCCCTCATCGCGGAAATCAAGAAGGCCAGCCCGTCGAAGGGCCTGATCCGCCCGGATTTCCGCCCGACCGAACATGCCGTCGCCTATGAAAAGGGCGGCGCGGCCTGCCTCTCGATCCTGACCGATGCACCTTACTTCCAGGGCCATGAGGACTATCTCGTCGCGGCGCGCGCCGCGGTCTCGCTGCCGGTCATCCGCAAGGACTTCATGGTCGATCCCTGGCAGGTCGCCGAAGCGCGTTCGATCGGGGCCGACGCCATCCTCATCATCGTTGCCGCGCTGGACGATACGCTGATGGCCGAGATCGAGGCGGCCGCGCTCGAACGCGGCATGGACTGCCTCGTCGAAGTCCACGACGAGCATGAAATGGAGCGCGCGGCCCGGCTCAAATCGCGCCTGATCGGCGTCAACAACCGCGACCTCAAGCGCTTCGTCACCGACATCGCCACGACCGAGCGGCTCGCCCCGCTCGCACCGGAAGGCACGCTGCTCGTCAGTGAAAGCGGCATCAACGGCCATGCCGACCTGCAGCGTCTCTCGCAGTGCGGCGCGCGCACCTTCCTCGTTGGCGAAAGCCTGATGCGTCATGACGATGTCGAGGCGGCAACGCGGGCGCTGCTCGAAGGATAAACTTCGGGCCGATGGCATTCGCGAAGCCCACCCTGTCCTACAGCCGGGAAATCTGCCATCCATGGGGCATGAGCGCGAATGTACCCGGCCCCGAAACCGCACGCTTACCGGTCCTGCGAGGCCGCTCCGCTGGCGCTTCTGGACTGTGTAAACCGTGTAAACCTCATCAGGATTTCAAGGTCTGAGATGAACAAGAGCCTCACGCACATCGATTCGGACGGGACGGCGCGCATGGTCGATGTCGGCGCCAAGGCAGAGACGCAGCGGCTCGCCATTGCCTCGGGGCGGATCACGATGTCGGCCGAGGCACTCGCGGCGATCCGCGCCGGGGATGCCCCCAAGGGCGACGTGCTGGGCACCGCGCGCATCGCCGGGATCATGGCGGGCAAGCGCACCGGGGACCTGATCCCGATGTGCCACCCGCTCGCCATCGATGCGATCAATGTCGATTTCAGCTTCGAGGACGAAGCCGTCAGGGCCACGGCGACGGCCTCGCTCACCGGCAAGACCGGCGTGGAAATGGAAGCCATCACGGCCGTTTCCGTGGCGCTGGTGACGATCTACGACATGGCCAAGGCGCTCGACAAGGGCATGGTCATCGGCGACATCCGCCTGATCGAGAAGCGCGGCGGCAAGTCCGGGACCTGGCGCGCGGAGGACCGGCACTGATGGCAGGTCCCGCGCCGATCCCGCTCGAAGATGCCCAGGCCCGCCTGCTTGCACTGGCCGAAGCACTAGCGGTCGAGCGCGTCGACGTCGAAAGCGCGCTGGGCCGCTTCCTGGCCGAACCGCTGCTGGCGCGGCGCACCCAGCCTTCCGCTCATCTCTCTGCGATGGACGGCTATGCAATGATCGAAGGCGACCTCACCGGGCCATGGCAGGTGATCGGTGAAAGCGCCGCAGGCCACCCCTTTACCGGCACGCTGCAAAAGGGCGAGGCCGTGCGGATCTCGACCGGCGCGATCATGCCCGCCGATGCCGGCGTCGTGATCCTGCAGGAAGACCTTGGGCGGGAAGGCGACCGCATTACTCTCAGCGGCGATCTGCCCGAACCGCCGCACAAGCACATCCGCCCTTGCGGGATGGATTTCACGGCGGGGCAAGAAGTGCTGGGCGAAGGAGTCCGCATCGGCCCTGCGCATATCGCGCTGGCCCTCTCCGCGGGTCATCGCCACCTGCCGGTGCGCCGCATGCCGAAAGTCGCGGTGATCGACAGCGGCGATGAACTGGCCGCCGATCCGGAGACCTGCCCTGCGCACCAGATCCCCGCGAGCAACGGCGCCATGCTGGTCTCGCTGGTCAGCGCCCTGCCGGTCGAGGCGCAGCGAATCGGGCCCGTGACCGACACGCTCGATGCGCTGATCGGCGCTTTCGACGAGGCCGCCGATTGCGACATGATCGTCACCAGCGGCGGAGCCTCGGTAGGCGATCACGATCTCGTGCGCCCGGCTCTCGAACGCTGGGGCGCAAGGCTCGACTTCTGGCGCGTCGCCATCAAGCCGGGCAAGCCGATCCTCGTTGCCACGCGCGAACGCAGCAGCGGCGGCACGCAGATCATCATCGGCCTGCCGGGCAATCCGGTTTCGAGCATGGTCACCGCCTATCTCTTCGTCCTGCCGATGCTGCGCGCAATGCTCGGAGCAAACCGTTCGCTGCCAATGCAGATCTCGACCGTTCTGGACGGATCTCTCAGAGCCATCGGCCACCGCCGCGAATTCCTGCGCGGCTACTGGAACGGCGAGAGCGTGGCGCCCATGACGCTGCAGGACAGCGGTGCACTCAGCGCCCTTGCGGCCAGCAATGTGCTGATCGATCGCCCCGCGCATGCACCGGCCGCCACGCCCGGAGACACGGTGCGGGTGTTCCTGCTCGAAAACGGCGGTATTGCTTGACGTTCCAGAATCTGTTGCTTAATTGTTCTCTCATTGTTCACAAGCAGAACAACGCTCGGGGACGCAGAGAAAGAGGCAACGAAGATGTTGACGCGCAAGCAGCATGAATTGCTCAAGTTCATTCAGGTCCGGCTTGAAGAAAGCGGCATCTCGCCCAGCTTCGAAGAGATGAAGGAAGCGCTCGACCTCAAGTCGAAGTCGGGCGTGCACCGCCTCATTTCCGCGCTTGAGGAACGCGGCTTCATCCGCCGCCTGCCAAACCGCGCCCGCGCGCTGGAAATCCTGCGCCAGCCCGAAGACGTCACCAGCAAGCCTGCGACGAAGGCCGCCGCTCCTGCCGGCATAGACGCCCTTGCCGCACTCAAGCAGCCCGAACGCAAGCCTGAACCGGCGAACGACGTCATCGAAATTCCGCTGCACGGTCGCATCGCTGCCGGCGTTCCTATCGAGGCGCTCGAAGGCCAGTCGATGCTTCCGGTTCCGGCAGCCCTGCTCGGCTCGGGGGAACACTACGCGCTTGAGGTTTCGGGCGATTCGATGGTCGAGGCCGGCATTCTCGACGGCGACTTTGCCCTGATCCGTCGCACCAACACCGCACGCGACGGCGAAATCGTCGTCGCCCTGGTTCGCGGCGAAGAAGCGACGCTCAAGTATCTCCAGCGCGATGGCGGCATGGTTCGCCTCGTGCCCGCCAATGCCGCATACGAACCGCAGATCTACGGCCCTGACGAGATCGAGGTTCAGGGCAAGCTCGCAGGGCTGCTGCGCCGCTATCACTGAGCTTGCCCCGGGGAGGCGTGCCGCTCAGGCGTACTCTCCGGAAGGCGTACTCTCCGGACAGGGCCGAAATCACGGCCCGCGCGGGTTCCACCAGCCATGGCGGCCCTGCCCTGCCGCCACTGTTTCGACGGATTTGCCGCGCAGCCTGATGGCAAGCCCGCCGGTCCTGTCCAGCATGGTCCGGTCGGCCTTGAGCCAGCGCGGCTTGCAGCTCCATGGCAGCCAGCGATCGGCAACGACGATATCGGCCTTGTCGCAGGCCGCTGCCAGCGACCGCTCGGGCACCTGGTCGCGGCCTCTGGCGATCAGCAAGTCCCACGATCGACCGGCTCGATCGATCCGTACCGAACAGAAGTCGCGATTGCATCTCGAACCCGGCCACGATGCGAGGGGCGTCAATTCGCCTTCGATCCCTGCGAATTCGCGAAGATTGTCGCGCACATAATCGCTGCCGGTGTCGCGCAAGGTGACGAGCCCATCGCCGCTATCGTCGAGCAGTCCGACATGACGGCCATCGCCGGTCACGAGAATGTCCGGCGGCTCGAGCAGGATGAGCCAGACGATGCCGAAACAGGCGGGCACCAGTCCCAGCAGCCGCACGCGCCCGCTCCAAAGGCCGAGCCACAATCCGCCGGTTACGAACAGAAGGAAACCGCCCGTCCCCATGGCAGGCAGAACCGAAACGGCGCCCGGCAGCGCACTGATCTTGTGCGCGAGGCCAAGCAGTAGGTCGATGAACTGCCCCGCCAGCCACCAGAACGGCCCGCCCAGTCCCACAATGTCGCACAGCAGCGCGAGGGCAATGCAGGGCATGACCGCGAAAGTCGTAAGCGGGATCGCAAGCACGTTCGCAAGCGCCCCGTAGGCACCGGCGCGATGAAAATGGTAGAAGCCGATCGGCATCAGGACGACTTCGATCACGAAGCCCGTCACGAAGAGCATGACTACCTGGCGCATCAGCCGCGAGAGCCACGACTCCTCTCGCGGTGCCAGGAACTGACGCGCTGGCCCGGAGGTCGCCAGCGCCACGATGGCGAGTACGGCGGCAAAGCTCATCTGGAAGCTGGGGCCGGTCAGCGATTCGGGCCAGACCAGCAGGACAATGAAGCCGGCAACCGCCAACATCCGCAGCGAAAGCGCTTCGCGCCCCAGCGCCAGCGCGATCAGGACCAGCATCGCCCCGATGCAGGAACGGACCGTGGGCACCTGCGATCCGGTCAGCACAGTATAGGCGATCCCGGCCAGCGCTCCGCACAGGGCTGCCACGACCGGAAGCCGCAAACGCAGCGCCAGTGCCGGGCAAAGCGCAAGAAGTCGCAAGGCCAGAAAATAGGCGGCGCCGATCACCGCGCTGACATGCAGTCCACTGATTGCCAACAGATGCGCGAGGCCAGCGTCGCGCATCGCCTGTGCATCCTCCTCGAGGATGCCGCCCCGGTCTCCGCTGGCCAGCGCCGCGGCAATCCCGCCCTCAGAACCGGCCATGCGGGAACGCACATGCCGGGAAAGCGCTGTGCGCATGGCATCGATCCCGTCGTCGCCCGTCCCAGGCTCAACGATCGTGACCCTGCCCGTCACGCTCCCGCTTGCGGAAAGTCCGGAGAACCAGGCGGTCCGGGCGAAATTGTAACCGCCCGGAAACATCGGGGCGGCGGGCGGCATCAGCCGCGCCTCGAAGCGAATCACTGCCCCAGGCGATACGGGCGCGGCATCGGGGTCGGCCGGAACATTGACGCGAACCTTGATAGGCACCCCCGAATCCGGTTCTCGGGCGGCCACGATCCATCGCACGCGCTCCAAGGCCGGCTGCTCGTCCACGCCCAGGACCTTGCCGAGGAACACGCCCGATATCGGCCTTTCGATCGCTTCTTGTCCTGCGAGCACAGATTTGGCCCACACGGTGAGGCAACCGGCAGAAAACATGAGGAAAACGGCGCATATCGCCAATCTCAGCTGCGCAAAACGCTCACGATCCGGCCAGACCCATCCTGCGAGCGCCGCTATTGCGATGGCCCCACCGGCAAATGCGCTCCAGTAGAGTGGTCCGGGGAGCCCGAACCATGTGCCGATTCCGGCCGCGAAGGCGACGACCAGCCATGGCCCGCGATCGAAGCCGGCTTGCGAAAGAAATCGTTCCAGGGCCGCCAAAACCCTCGACAAGTCGCTCTTGCTGTTCCATGGCCGATGCTGCAATGCAGCGCCCCCGACAAGGCCGTGGCGGGCATTTTCATCATCACCGGCTGTGGCTTGGCTGGCCATGGCTAACATAGGACAGGAAGGGAATTACAATGGCAAGCGGCAGTGCATCGAGCGGATCGAGCGGCCAGTCAGCCGTCGTTACGCGCTTTGCCCCCTCGCCCACGGGTTACCTTCACATCGGCGGCGCCCGTACGGCGCTGTTCAACTGGCTTTTCGCCCGCCATCACGGCGGCAAGTACCTGCTTCGCATCGAAGACACCGACCGCGCCCGTTCGACCGAACCGGCCATCGACGCGATTTTCGACGGCCTGACCTGGCTCGGCCTCGAAGGCGACGAAGAACCTGTATTCCAGTTCGCCCGCTCGCAGCGCCACGCCGAAGTGGCCGCGCAATTGCTTGAATCCGGTCACGCCTATCGCTGCTACCTCTCGACCGAGGAACTCGCCGAGCGCCGCCAGAAGGCTCAGGAAGAACGCCGCCCCTTCCGCATCGACAGCGAATGGCGCGACGCCGATCCCGCGACCTGGCCGAACGATCGCCCTTACGTCGTGCGCATCAAGGCCCCGCGCGATGGCGAGACTGTAATCGACGATCTCGTGCAGGGACAGGTCACGGTCCAGAACGTCGAGATCGACGACTTCGTCATCCTGCGCTCCGACGGCACGCCGACCTACATGCTGGCTGTCGTAGTCGACGACAACGACATGGGCGTGACCCACGTCATCCGCGGCGACGATCACCTCAACAACGCCTTCCGCCAGCTTGTCATCATCCGCGCCATGGGCTGGACGGTGCCGACTTACGGCCATGTACCGCTGATCCACGGCCCGGACGGCGCCAAGCTATCCAAGCGCCACGGCGCGCTCGGCGTCGATGCCTATCGCGATGACCTGGGCGTGCTGCCCGAAGCGCTGTTCAATTACCTGCTGCGGCTCGGCTGGGGACATGGCGACGAGGAAATCATCGCCCGCGACCAGGCGGTCGAGTGGTTCGACATTGCCCATGTCGGCAAGTCGCCTGCCCGTTTCGACCTTGCCAAGTTGCAGAATCTCAACGGACACTACCTGCGCGAGGCGGATGACACCCGTCTTGCCGCACTCGTCGTCCCGCTCGTTAAGGCCAATGGCTTCGCAGACGCAGATCCCGTCCTGCTCGAGAAAGCCATGCCGGTCCTCAAGGTGCGAGCGAAGGACGTCAACGAACTTGCAGAAGGCGCCGCCTTCCTGTTTGCCGCCCGTCCTCTCGCGATGAGCGAGAAGGCGCAAGCTCTCCTGACCGACGAGGCGCGGGGGCGCCTGGCGATCATACATGAGCGTCTGTCGGGGGAATCCGACTGGACTTTGGAGGCATTGGAAGCCAACCTGAAAGCAATGGCCGGGGACCTCCAATTGGGCCTCGGCAAGCTCGCGCAACCCTTGCGGGCAGCCCTGACGGGTCAAACGACCTCGCCGGGAATTTTCGACGTATTGGTTCTGCTCGGCAGGAACGAAAGCCTCGCGCGCATTGCCGCACAGGCCGAAGTCCCGGCCGGGTCACAGGTATAAGGAGTAAGAACTGGTGGGTGATCAGGCTAAACTGTCCGCAGGTGGAGCGGACTACGACTACCCTGTCCTGAAAGGTAGCGTCGGCCCCGATGTCGTCGATATCCGTAAGCTCTACGGCCAGACCGGGATGTTCACGTTCGATCCGGGCTTCACTTCGACTGCAAGCTGCGAAAGCGCGCTGACCTACATCGACGGCGATGAAGGCGTCCTGCTCCACCGCGGCTATCCGATCGGTCAGCTGGCTGAAAATTCGTCGTTCATGGAAGTCAGCTATCTGCTGCTCAACGGCGAACTGCCGAACAAGGAAGAGCTCGAGAAGTTCGAGTTCACCATCAGCCGCCACACCATGCTGCACGAGCAGCTCGCCACGTTCTATCGCGGGTTCCGCCGCGACGCGCACCCGATGGCGATCATGTGCGGCGTCGTCGGCGCGCTTTCGGCGTTCTACCACGATTCGACCGACATCTCGGATCCCGAGCACCGCAAGATCAGCTCGCACCGCCTGATCGCCAAGATGCCGACGATTGCGGCCATGGCCTACAAGTACTCGATCGGTCAGCCGTTCCTCTACCCGGACAACAACCTGTCCTACACCGGCAACTTCCTGCGCATGACCTTCGGCGTGCCTGCGGAAGAGTATGAAGTGATCCCGGCCGTCGAGAAGGCCATGGACCGCATCTTCATCCTCCACGCCGACCACGAGCAGAACGCATCGACCTCGACCGTGCGCCTCGCCGGTTCGTCGGGCGCGAACCCGTTTGCCTGTATCGCGGCCGGCATCGCCTGCCTCTGGGGCCCGGCACACGGCGGCGCGAACGAAGCCGCGCTCAACATGCTCAAGGAAATCGGTACGCCGGACAAGATCCCGCACTACATCGAGCGTGCGAAGGACAAGAACGACCCGTTCCGCCTGATGGGCTTCGGCCACCGCGTCTACAAGAATTACGACCCGCGTGCGACGGTCATGCAGTCCACCGTTCGCGAGGTGTTCGAGGCGCTCAAGGTCGACGATCCGCTGTTCGAGACCGCCCTGCGCCTCGAGGAAATCGCTCTCAACGATCCGTACTTCGTCGAGAAGAAGCTCTTCCCGAACGTCGACTTCTACTCGGGCATCATCCTTTCGGCGATCGGCTTTCCGACCACGATGTTCACCGTGCTCTTCGCTCTTGCCCGCACCGTGGGCTGGGTCGCGCAGTGGAACGAAATGATCTCGGATCCCGGCCAGAAGATCGGCCGTCCGCGCCAGCTCTACACCGGCCCGACGCAGCGCGACTACGTGCCGCTGTCGCAGCGCTGATAACCGGCAATCCGGACGGGGCCGCCTGCAAGGGCTGCCTCCAGGAGAAACCCCTGCGAAAGCGGGGGTTTTTTCTTGGGCGCCGGAGAAAGTGGAACCTCGGAACTTGCCAACCCGCCATAATCCGGCCACCTCGATGAGCTAGGCCGTTCGGGAACATGGCGGGGGAATCTTCATGCTGTTTATCAGGATCGTAGCATTTGTCCTGGGGCTCCTGGCCATCGCCATGGGCCTGCTATGGGTCGGTCAGGGCACGGGCGTGGTCATGTGGCCGGCGGAAAGCTTCATGCTGGCAGACCGCACATGGGCCATTCGCGGCGCAATCCTTGCAGCCGTGGGCTGTATCGTCGTGTGGCTCGCTCGCCACGGCAACGGCAAGGCCTGAACGAGTTCAGGCCTCAGGGTCGGCCGGTACGTCGAGGATGAAGCGCGCGCCCTGTCCCGGCGCGCTCTCGACCGACAGTTCGCCGCCCATCGCCCTTGCCAGGCTGCGCGAAATATAGAGGCCAAGCCCCGATCCGCCGTCGCCGCTACGGCCGAGGCGCTCGAACTTCTCGAAGACTCGCGCCTGCTGCTCGTCCGACAGGCCCGGTCCCTGGTCGGCAACGATGACGCGAGCCATTGACCCGAGGGGCTCGAGTCTCAGCCAGATGCGAGACCTTTCCGGCGAATAGCGGATGGCATTGCCGATCAGGTTCAGCAGGATCTGCAGAACGCGGCGGAATTCGGCCACGGCGGGGAGGCTTTCGGCCACTTGCGGCGCATCGATGACGATGCCCTTTTCCCGCGCGCGGACGTTGAGAATTCCGGCAGCCTGCCGCGCGACTTCCGACAAGTCGATGCGATCGGGCGCCGTGGAGAAGTTCTCCGATTCCACGACTTCGAGGTCGGCCAGATCCTCCAGCAGGTCCAGCAGCAGCTTGCCCGCACTGGCGATCTCGCCGGCGTAGTCAGCGTAAGCATCGGGAATCGGACCGGCGAGCCGCGAGCGGATCGTCTCGGCATTGGCGATGATGCGCGAAATCGGCTGACGCAGGACCGGTGAGAGATCCTGCCCGACGAGACTGCGCCGCAAGGTGGGTTCGATCGGGTTGGCGGTCTCGACTTCACCGGCCTGCGGCTCGTCCGAGATCAGCAAGAGTTCGAAACCGGAGGGATCGAAGCCCGGCCGGATATGCGGAATCAGGGTAATCCGCCAGGGCCGGTCAGAACCCTCCACGCTCACGCGCGTCCCATCGAGCAGGCGCCAGTGCAGCGGCTGCTGGTGAGTCACGTTCTCGGGTGGGAGGAAATCGGTCCAGAGCCGACCGATCCCCTCTTCCATCCGCGTAGCCACATACACGAGGTCGGGGCTGTCCGTCACTGCAGTGAGGACCCGCTGCGAACCATCGAGCTGCGCCGTCAGTTCGGCCAGGTGCCGGTCGGTCATCATCCGCCGGCGTTCGGCGAAGCTGATCTCTTCCGACGGCAGCGGGGAGGATTGCCAGTTTCGCACGACGATGTCGCAGCCGGGCGTCTCGCCAGCTTCGCCTTCGCGCGGTTCAACCTCGACCCAGGCCGTAACCGTATCGCTGCCATCGTTGGCCGAAATCGCCCGCGCCAGGCGAAAGCGATAGCGGCGCGCCTTGCGCACGAGTTCGAGCAGCTCCGGCACCGCGATGGTTCCGGGAAGCTCTCCGCCGCAGCGCAATTGCAGCCCCGCCAGCGGCTCTTCGGCCGTCAACAGCCTGTCCTCGGGATCGCTGACCGCCCGGGCGAGAATGGTTCCGCCTGCCTGCATCACCCTGCGACGCGTCCCGACGAGAGGATCGCGGAAGCCTTATCCGCGCCGAGCCGGTCGAAGCCTTGCGGCAGGGTAATGTCGGGATGCAGGGCGAGAAACTGCTGCTCAACCCCTGTGGAGGACAGGCCCGCAGTGCGCAGCGCCAGCGCCAGACGTGCCAGTTGCGCCTCATGCGTGGACAGGACGACTGCATCCCGACCTTGACGGGAGCCGATCGCCAGGGCCGATAGGAACAGCGCCACACCCGAATTCGCGACCGAAAGCGATGCCTCGACTTCGCCGCGCATGCTCATCGCCAGCTGGGTCGCAAGGCCGAGACGGCCAGCCCCTTCGTCGTACTTGCGCCGCAACGCGGCTTCGGCGAAGGCCGCCCGCTCGATCATCTCGGGATCCTCACCGATGCTCGCACTCAAGGTGACGAGCGCCTCATGGAAAAGGTCGGCCGGAAGTTCGAACAGCGAGAGCCTCATGCGCCGCTGAGACTGGCACCAGCGGGCCTGCGCGGCGAGAAATTTCATGGCGAGATCCTGAATCGCACCCTCGTGCGACGAGACATGGCTTTGCAACAGGGGCGAAACCACGGGATCGAGCGCAAGGCGCGACTGCAGCCGCTCTGTCAGCTGCCATTCCAGCGCCAGGGCATGAAGGTGGGCCAGAAGCGCCTGGTTTTCGAGGAAGGCACGCGTAAGCAGGGAAACTTCGTCGGCCGGATGGGCGGCACGTTCCGGCTGCCCGGTGCGCTCGGCAAGGGCGTCGAGCAAGGTATTGGCAAGGTCTGCCAGCATCCCGCGCACGCGCGCGAGGATCTCGTCACTGAAGACAGAGCTGTCTTCGGCGGTAATAAGGTGCCGCAGGATCGGAAGAACACTTCCCGCCATCGCATCGCCGCGAGCAAGCTCGTCGCGAAGCACAGCTTCGACGTTGTCCCGGTCAGCCGAATGAACAGCTTGATCGATCATCGGCTCGTATTACGCCATCCTTGGTTAAAGCCGGGTTAGTCCTTGCGCCGCAGGGGCAGGATCAACCCTGCGAGGACGAGGCCGATCGAGATCAACTCGACCACGACCAGAACATGCCCGAAGAGCGCGGAAAGAGCCAGTATAACGCCGAGCAGTGCCCGATCTCGGAACCACGATGCGGTAGAACCGGTGAGATTATTGGGTATCAGCGCCACCAGCAGAACCAGCATGATCGGCGGAAACGCCCACGAAATCAACGATTCCCCGGCAACGCGCGGAATCGCCACAAGGCTGAGCAGCCCTATCTCGATATCGACCAGCCAGCCCAGCGCATCGGCGCGCGGGATGATCGGCGTCATCTGCCCCCGCGCCCGGCGCTCTGCCTGTCGCAAAAGACGGCTGCTTTCGACCAGCAGCGCAGCGATCGCCGCGAAAATCAAGGCGATCCAGACCAGTCCGAACCAGCCCAGTACTGCCGAGAGGCCCACGGCTCCCAAGGCGCCGAGGCTGAGCATGTTCGATGCATTGCCGGCCTGCAGCAGCGATGTGCCGAAAGTCAGGACACCAAGGCGAGCCACCGAACCGCCCGGAGAAAGTTGCCTTCCGTCGCTGACCTGCTCGGCAAGCCATTCGGCCTCCACCGCGACGGCCTCGCCCTCGTTGCGGACCAGACGCCAGTTGGCGCCGATGCGCACCCCTGAAGGCACCTCGCGCATGGCAATACCCGACTGAAGCGCAATGCGGGTCAGGGCCGAAATGATGTCGCAATCCGGCGGCAGCTCCTGCAGCCGCTCCATCAATTCGCCCGGAACCCGCATGATCCCTGCCGCCGCACGGTTGAGGTCGATCCGTTCGAACCCGGCCGCCAAGGCATTCTCGACCGGCATGACGAGCACCACCGGCCCGCGACTCTCGAACAGGTGGGTGACGCTGCCCGGATCGACGAAAAGTCCCTCGGTAACGACGAGCACTTCATCGCTGGCCGTGATGAGCCCGCTCAGCTGGCGCGCATTCGTCGCAATGTAGAACTGCAGCCCGGCATCTTCCGCCGCATGCTGGAGCGCCAGAAGTTCGGGCGAAGTGCCGCGCGCCATGCAGATGACACGCTGACAGTCGAGCGCGAGGGCCAGGCCAAGCTGGTGGTGTGCCACGCTCACGCCCGCCACCCGCAGAAATCCGCGCGGAAACGCCTGTCCCGCTCCCGCGGGTTCAGTCATGGCCAGCAAAGCGATGCGCAGTTTTCAATCTCCAGCGAAGCGCGCCCATTTAGGCACAGGCTTGGTCGGTGCCAAGCATCGCCGGGCGATCAATCGGCGGAAAACTCCGCGAGAAAAGCCTTCAGGCGCCTTATCACCGTGGGTTCGCCCGGTGCAGCGTTCAGGGCCTCCTCCGACAGATCGAGCAAGGCGCCCGAATGGAAGCTGGCTGCAAGTCCCTTGAGAAGCATTGCCGCAAGGTTCCAGTTGCCGTCGCAGCGCGCGCGTTCGAGCAGGTCGACCTGGCGAGCCACGCTTTCGAGGAAACTGGCGAGCAATTCTTCGAAAAGCACGGCATCCCCGCCTGCCGCAGCAGCCAGTGTCGCTTCGAGGGCGCCTGATTCGTAAGCCATTTCCCCAGGATAATGGGTAATGTATTAAACCGGGGTTTATCCCCGCCCGGCTCGTGGTATTCTATCGCAATGGCTGGAGAAAACAGGATCATTGCCTTCGGCGCCGGCGGCAACGAGGCTAACGCGGACAAGGCCGAGGCCACCGCGTCCGATGTCACGCCCGCAGATGCGGGTGCCGAGCAGCCCCGCCAGGCGCAAGAGCACTGGGACGAAGCCTGGGTCGGCGATCATGACGAACCGGAAGAAGCGCCCTCCAATGTATGGATCGCCCCGCTCCTGGCCGGTCTGGCAACGGCAGGCTGGACAGCCCTGTTCCTTTTCGCCCGCCTTCCCCAGTTCCAACCCGGCGTCACCCTCGAGGCCATTCCCACGCTGGTTGCCGAATGGGCGGTTCCGGTCCTGCTGATCGGGCTATGCTGGCTGCTCGCGCTTCGCCACAGCGCGCGAGAGGGCAGGCGCTTCGGCGACGTCGCGCAGTCCTTGTCGCGCGAATCCGCGCGGCTCGAAGAGCGCCTCACCACCGTCAATCGCGAACTCAGCCTCGCCCGCGAATTCCTCGCCTCGCAGTCGCGCGACCTGGAAAGCCTCGGCCGCATTGCCGCCGAACGCATTTCGGAAAACGCCGGGCGTCTCGAGGAACTGATCCGGGACAACGGGACGCGCGTCGATTCCATCAGCTCAGTCAGCCATGCGGCGCTGGAAAACATGGAAAAGCTGCGCAGCCAGCTTCCCGTCATCGCCAGCTCGGCCAAGGACGTCACCAACAACATCGGCAATGCAGGCCGCGCCGCGCATGTCCAGCTTGAGGACATGATAACCGGCTTCAACCGGTTGAACGAATTCGGCACCGCAAGCGAGCGTCAGGTCGAAGCCTTGCGCAGCGCCGTGGAGGCAACGCTCGGCGAGTTCGCCGCGCAAAGCGAAAAGCTCGAGGACCTGACCGAGAAGCGCTTCGCCGCGCTGACCGAGAAGAGCGAGGAGTTCCGCACCGAACTCGACAAGCACGAGATCGAAGCCCTTGCCGCCGTGCGCACGCGGGCCGCCGCTCTCAGCGAGGAAATCGCCAACACGCGCAGCCAGCTCGACAACCACGAAGCCGAAAGCCTCACGTCGCTGCGTGCCCGCCTCAAGGCCCTGCGCGATGAAAGCGATGTCGTCTCACGCGCCCTGCGCAATGCCGAAACGAAGGCCGTTGAACGGCTGCAATCGTCCCTGGCCGAATTGCAGAGCGAACAGGCGGGCGTCAGCGATGCCATCGCGCAATCGCAGCGCAAGGCACTGGAAGGCCTCTCCGAGCGGCTTGCCGGTATCGAGAACGAGGCCATGCAGCTCGACCAAAAGTTCGCGGAGCGCTCCGCCCGTCTTGCCGGTGAAGCGGCCGAACGTCTCGAACGCCAGCAACAACAGGAACACGCCGCGATTGCCCGCCTGCGCGAGACACTGGGCGAGCTGGACAGCGGCATCGCCGAACGCCTAGAGAACCATCGCATCCAGAGCGAGAACCTGCGCGAGACCGCCGCAGCGATCACCGGCCAGCTCTCCGGGTTCGAAGCGCGCCTGCGGGCCATTTCGGAAGACAGCGCACAAGGCGAGGAAGTCCTGAGCGCAAGCCTGACCGCATTGACCGAAAGGCTGACCTCGGCCCGCGCAACCCTGGCGGCAACGGACAACGACGTCGAGAAGCTCACTGACGACAGCATCCGGCTGCTGGAGCTCATCCAGGCGAGCGCCAAGCAGGCGCACAACGCCCTGCCCGAAGCCCTCTCGATTACGGAAGACCGTCTCGACCGCGTCAATCAGGGCGTGGCCGCCCTCCTCGAAAGCCTCAGGCAGGCCGGAGACGGCAGCGAAGGCCTTGCCAGCGAGATCGACGCCGCCGGCAAGGCGCTGCACGAACTCATGGCCTCGCTATCCACGGCCCATGCCGGCATCAATCGGCAGGGCAGCGACCACGCCGCGCTGCTGCGCGAGCTGCGTAGCGCTCTAGACGAAATCGAACAGGCAACCGCCAAGGCTTCGGACAAGGCCGGGACCGAACTGCGCGCCTCCATCGAGGCCCTCAATGCAACGATTGCCGAGAGCATCGAAGCGATAGAGACGAAGAGCGCGGCGAAAGTCGCGAGCGTCGCCGACCAGCTCGGCAAGGAAGGCGCCATGGCCATCGACAAGGCCATGCGTTCGCGCGTCGCCGAAGTCTCCGGTCAGCTCGATCAGGCCGTCGCCCATGCCTCGGGAGCGACCCGGGAGGCCGCTATCCAGCTGCGCGACCAGCTTGGCAAGATCGACGAACTGGTCGGCAACCTCGAAAACCGCGTTGCCCATGCCCGCAGCCGGGCCGAAGAGCAGGTCGACAACGACTTCTCGCGGCGCGTCGCCCTCATCACGGAATCGCTCAACTCGAATTCCATCGACATCGCCAGTGCCCTGTCATCCGATGTTTCGGACACAGCCTGGGCGGCCTACCTGCGGGGCGATCGCGGCATTTTCACCCGCCGTGCGGTGCGGCTCCTCGAGGCCGGGGAAGCCAAGGCGATCCAGCAGATCTTCGAGCGCGACGATGCCTTCCGCGAACACGTCAGCCGCTACATCCACGATTTCGAAGCGATCCTGCGCCAGATCCTCTCGACGCGTGACGGAAATGCGCTGGGCGTGACCCTGCTCTCGTCGGACATGGGCAAGCTCTACGTGGCCCTGGCACAGGCCATCGAACGCCTGCGCAACTGAACCGCCCGGAAGACCGGCAGGGCGATCTCCCACAAGGGAGCCGCCCTGCTGCGTTACCTTCAGTAACCGAGATCCTTGACCGGCGGATCACCGAAGAAGTTGAGGTCCTCGACCTCTATCCAGCCATAGATATAGTTGAGGTAGAACAGCCCCATCAGCACCGCGGCCAGGACCGTCGCGCGCAGGGCGATGCGGCCGGGACGAAAGTTGATCGGTGCACTGTCCGCATGACCGGTCTCGACCTTGTGACCTTCAACCTCATCAGGCGTGCGCAGGCCGATCGGCATGACCAGAAAGGCGCTGAGAACCCACAGCAGGCTGTAGATCGCGGCTATCGATGTCCATTGCATGGGCCCGCTCCGATCAATTCTCGAGAAGCAGGACCTGGACCTGCGGTCGCTTGCCCGACCAACGGGTCGCCGCACGCCGCGCGGCCAGGCGCGCGGCCTCTACGCGGTCGGCGTGATCCGCCTTTTTCGACTTGGCCAGGGCCTGGGCAACGTCGCTGCGCGCCTCTTCGATGAACGCCTGATAATCCTCGTCCAGAGGCAGGCCGATGGCGGCTACCTCGACGTTCCCCTTGCGGTCGGCTGCGACCGAGACAACGCCGTTGAAGGCAATGCGTCGGCGCATCACGATGGCCTCGCCATCGGCAGGCGCGATGATATCGCCGTCGAGTACGAGCCGGCCCGAGCGGACTTCGCCGAACTTGCCCGGTGCCCCCGGAGCCAGTCGCACGAGATCGCCGTTCTTCTGGAAGACCGCCTTGGGAATGCCGCATGACAGGCCCAGCTTCGCCTGCTCACGCATGTGGCGGATTTCTCCGTGCACGGGCACAAGAATGTCGGGACGGATCCAGCCATAGAGCGCCTCGAGTTCCGGCCTCCCGGGATGGCCCGAAACGTGGATATGGCTCTGCCGGTCGGTGACAATCACGACACCGTCGTCCGCGAGACGATTCTGGATCTTGCCGATGGCGATCTCGTTGCCCGGAATCTGGCGACTGGAGAAGAGGACGACATCGCCCTTCTCCAGCTTGATCGGGTGATTGCCTTCGGAAATGCGCGCAAGCGCCGCGCGCGGCTCACCCTGCCCACCGGTAGCGACGATCAGCACGTCGCTGCGCGGCAGGTCCATCGCCGTTTCCGGATCGACGATCTCGGGCAGATCCGTGAGGTATCCGCAAGCCTGGCCGGTCTGGATGATGCGATCGAGCGAGCGCCCCGCCACGCACAGCTTTCGGTTGGTGCGGCGCGCCACTTCGCCCAGCGTCTGGAGCCTCGCGACATTGGACGCAAAAGTGGTCACCAGAACGCGGCGACCATTGTGACGTTTCACTTCCTCGAGCAGGCCGTCGAAGACATCTCCTTCCGAACCCGATGCCTTCGGATTGAACACATTGGTAGAGTCGCAGACCAGCGCCAGCACGCCGTCGTCACCGATCTTCGTCAGTTCCTCGCTGGTTGCCGGGGTGCCGATCTGCGGCGCATCGTCCAGCTTCCAGTCGCCGGTATGGAAAATTCGGCCGAACGGCGTATCGATCAGCAGGGCGTTGCCTTCAGCGATCGAGTGCGCGAGCGGCACGTAGCGAATGCCGAAAGGCCCGATCTCGAAACGCTCAAGGTCTTCCACCACGATGAGTTCGACATCGCCGAGAATACCGGCCTCTTCAAGCTTGGCCGCGACCAGCTTTGCCGTGAAGGGCGTCGCATAGATCGGAACGCCCAGTTCCTGGGCGAAATAGGGAACGGCACCAATGTGGTCTTCATGCGCATGGGTCAGGACAATGCCCAGCAGGTTCTCGCGCTCATTCTCGATGAATTCGAGATCGGCGAAGACGAGATCGATGCCCGGGTACTCGTTCATGCCGAAGGTCATGCCAAGGTCGACCATCAGCCACTTGCCCTGGCAGCCGTAGAGATTGACGTTCATGCCAATCTCGCCCGAGCCGCCGAGCGCGCAAAACAACAATTCGTTACCGGGTATCACTTAGAAGCTGCCCTTTCGGCAAGTATGGCAAGGCCGTCGAGCGTAAGATCCGGATCGACGGCATCGAAAATCTCGGTCGCCTCATCGAACAGCACCGCAAGGCCGCCCGTCGCGATGACCTTGGCGGGACGGCCGATTTCGGCACGCATCCGCGCGATCAGGCCTTCCATCATGGCTACGTAGCCCCAGAAGACGCCAATCAGCATCTGGTCCTCGGTATTGCGGCCGATAACGCTGGTCGTCTTGGGAAGCTCGATGGCAATGCGCGGCAGCTTGGCGGTATTGCCGACCAGCGCGTCGAGCGAGAGGTTGATGCCAGGCGCGATGATCCCGCCCTTGTACGCGCCCTTGAAGTCGACAATGTCGAAGGTCGTCGCCGTCCCGAAATCGACGACGATCAGGTCTCCGCCATGCTTGGCATGGGCGGCGATCGCATTGACGGCGCGGTCGGCGCCAAGCGAGCGCGGCTCGTCCACGTCGATTTCAATGGCGTAATTGGCCTTGCCCTGACCCGCGATCAGAGGCTCGACATTGAAGTAGTGCCGGCTCAGAATCTCGAGGTTGTGGAGCGCGCGCGGCACCACGGTCGAAATGATGATCGTGTCGACCTGCTTGGCATCGATCCCGCGAATGCCGAGCAGTTGCATCAGCCAGACGGCATATTCGTCGCCTGTACGGCGCGGATCGGTGGCTATGCGCCAACGCCCCTTCAACTCGCGTCCGTCGAACAGCGCGAAAACGACATTGGTATTGCCAGCATCAATGGCGAGCAGCATGGGACCTGGTTTTCCTCAATGCGAAGTTGCGGAAAGAAGCACGTCGCCGGCGTGGATCGTCCGCACCGATCCGTCATCCAGGCTGAGCAGGAGGTTCCCCTCTTGCGTCAGCCCGGCAAACCCACCTTCGATTGCCTCCTCTCCCGGAGGAAGCACTGTGAGGCGTGTTCCCTTGGGATGTGCGGCACTCTGCCAGCGACGAAGCATGGGGGCAAGGCCGGCCGACCGCCAGCGTTCAAGTTCGAGAGCAAAGGCCCGCGCCAGCACATTCGCGAAATCATCGCGGGAGACATCGACGCCATGATCGCAAAGTGCGGCAACGGCACGCCCCTCGACATGCGGCGCGACGCGCAGGTTCACGCCGATGCCGACAATGATTGTCCCGGCGATCATTTCGAGGAGGATGCCCGCGACCTTGCTGCCGGCCAGCAGGAGATCGTTCGGCCACTTGAGCCACAGGGGCGAAGGATCGGGGAGCAGCGAGGCGATGGCTTCGTGGACCGAAAGACCAGCCAGAAGCGCAAGACTGGCGAACGGCGGATCGCCCTGCCCGAGCCTCACTACCGTCGAGCCCATGAAATTGCCGAGCCCGTCATTCCAGGCGCGGCCCAGGCGGCCCTTCCCTGCCGTCTGGCGGTCCGCGACCAGCCACTCGCCTTCCGGAAGGTATTCCCCTCCGGACAGGCGAGCAGCCAGATCAGCGTTGGTCGAACCCGTCTGAGTGACGGTTCGGATCAAAACGAGAAGTAAAGGGCTGCCGCGGCAGCGTCAGCGAGACCGCCCAGCCACTTGGTCAACAGGTAGCCCAGCGGCGAAATGAAGACGACCGAGGCGACAAGAATGATCTTGTGCCAGATGTCGTTCTCGCCCTTCACCACGTCGGCAGCCTCGTCGAAGTACATGATCTTGACGATCTTGAGGTAGTAGAAAGCGCCGATGACCGATGCCGCAATGCCGATGGCGGCCAGCGCGATCAGGTTGGCCTGCACCGCCGCCTGGAAGACAACAAACTTGCCCCAGAAACCGAACAGCGGCGGAATACCGGCAAGGCTGAACATGATCATCGCCAGGCCCAGCGCCAGCGCCGGTCGCGTACGCGACAGGCCGGCAAGCTTCGCGATGTCCTCGACGTAGTTGCCGTTCTCGTCCTTGAGCATCAGGATCGCGACGAAACCGCCCAGAGACATTGCGACGTAGATCGCAAGGTACACGAGCATGGCCGAAGCGCCCTGCGGCGTGGCAACGGCCAGACCGATCAGCATGAAACCGACATTGTTGATCGACGAGTACGCCATCAGTCGCTTGATGTTCGACTGGCCGATGGCGCCAAGGGCACCGACCACGATCGAGGCGAGCGAGATGAAGATCACGATCTGCTGCCAGGCAGCGGCCTGCTCACCGAACGCATCGAGCATGACGCGCATGGTCAGGCCGAGGGCAGCCACCTTCGGCGCGGTCGCGAAGAAGGTAGTGACCGGCGTCGGCGCACCTTCATAAACGTCGGGCGTCCACATGTGGAACGGCACGGCACTGATCTTGAAGGCAAGCCCTGCCAGCATGAACACGATGCCGAACAGCGCCCCATGCGACAGCCCGGAGGACAGCGCGGCGTTGATGCCCGAGAACGAGGTCGTGCCGGTAAAGCCGTAAGTCAGGCTCATGCCGAAGAGCAGGATGCCCGAGGCGAGCGAACCCAGGACGAAGTACTTCAGGCCCGATTCCGCCGAACGGTCATCCGTGCGCAGGAAGGCCGCAAGGACGTAGGCAGCCAGCGAGTTCATCTCGAGACCGATGTACAGCGTCAGCAGGTCGCCTGCCGAAACCATGATGCCCATGCCCAGCGCCGCGAAGACGACGAGCACGGGATATTCCGCACGCATCGCATCGAAGCGATCGAAGAACTTCGGGGCAATGACCAAGGAGGCCGCAGCCGAGATATAGATCAGGATCTTGGCGTAGGACGCAAAGGCATCGGCACGGAACTGGCCGAAGAAAGCCGAGGTATCCGGCCCCATTGCGCCGCCGCACAGCGCGGGGGCGACGAGGAAGGACGCGGCGGCAAGCGCAGCAACCGCCAGGATCGAGATCAGACGGCTCGACTTGTCACCGCCCCAGGCGGCGATCAGGAGCAGGACCAGGCCTGCAATGCTCAGTGTTTCTTCCGGCGCGATCAGGCGCAGCGACTGTGACCAGTCCATCAGTGTGCCCCCTCATGCGCAGCTTCTTCTTCGTGCACAGGCTTTTCCTTACCCATGGCGACCTTGGAGTCTCCTTCCGGCTTGGCAGCGGCAAGACGGGCGTCGAGCGCGGCAATGTCGGCGCGCATCGGCGCGATGAAGCTCTCGGGATAGATGCCCATCCACAGCACTGCGATGCCCAGCGGAACCACCATCAGCAGCTCACGGACGTCGAGGTCGGCCATGGCGGCAGCATCGGCGTTCTTCTGCTCGCCGAAAGCGACCCGGCGATAGAGATAAAGCATGTAGGCAGCGCCCAGGATGATGCCGGTGGCGCAGATCAGCGTGGTCCACGTCGAAACCTGGTAGATACCCGCGAGGCTCAGGAACTCGCCGACGAAACCGCTGGTGCCCGGAAGGCCGACGGAGGCCATCGTGAAGAGCATGAAGAACAGCGCGTAACGCGGCATGTTGATCGAAAGGCCGCCGTAGCGATCGATTTCGCGGGTGTGCAGGCGATCGTAGATGATGCCCACGCACAGGAACAGCGCGCCCGAAACCAGACCGTGGCTGAGCATGATCAGCATCGAGCCCTCGAGGCCCTGCACGTTGAAGGCGAACAGGCCGATGGTCACGATCGCCATGTGCGCAACCGACGAATAGGCAATCAGCTTCTTCATGTCGTGCTGCACGAGTGCAATCAGCGAGGTCAGCACCACGGCTGCCATCGACAGGCCCCAGACCAGCGGACCGAAGTAGGCCGAGGCTTCGGGGAACATCGGCAGCGAGAAGCGGATGAAACCGTAGCCGCCCATCTTCAGCAGAACGCCTGCAAGGATGACCGAACCGGCGGTCGGCGCCTGGACGTGCGCGTCCGGAAGCCAGGTGTGGACCGGCCACATCGGCATCTTCACCGCGAAGCTGGCGAAGAAGGCAAGCCACAGCCAGGTCTGGACCTGCGGATCGAAATCGTAAGCCATCAGCGTCGGGATGTCGGTGGTACCGGCGGTATTCGCCATCCACAGCATCGCGATCAGCATCAGCACCGAGCCGAGCAGCGTGTAGAGGAAGAACTTGTACGAAGCGTAGATACGGTCCGCACCGCCCCACACGCCGATGATCAGGTACATCGGGATGAGGCCGGCCTCGAAGAAGATGTAGAACAGGAACAGGTCCTGCGCCGCGAAAACGCCGATCATGAGCGTTTCCATCAGCAGGAACGCGGCCATGTACTCACCAACGCGCTTGTCGATCGACTTCCAGCTGGCACCGATGCAGATCGGCATGAGGAAGACGGACAGCATGATCAGCAACAGGGCGATGCCGTCGATACCGAGCGCGTAGGAGAAGCCGGAGAACAGCTCCACCCGCTCGGTGAACTGCCACTGCGCGCCGCCGATGTCGAAATTCGCCCAGAGCACGACGCCCAGTGCAAAATCGACCAAGGTCGCCGCCAGCGCGAGATTTCGCGCCGACTTCGCTTCGAGGAAGAGGCATGCCAGTGCCGCCGCAAGCGGCACAAGCAGCATCAGGCTGAGGATCGGAAAACCACTCATCATCTTATCCCGCGATCACCCAGCTGATGGCGCCGACAAGGCCCAGCAGCATGACTAGTGCGTAACTGTAGAGATAGCCCGACTGGACTTTCTGTGCGTAAGTCGAACCCTTGGCGACGACCCAGGCCGCGCCGTTGGGACCGAAGCGGTCGATCAGACCCACGTCGCCCTGCTTCCAGAACACGCGGCCGAGCCAGAATGCCGGAACCACGAACAGGTAGTGGTATAGCTCGTCGAACATCCACTTGCGGTACACGAAGGTGTAGATCGGCCCGAGTTGCTCTGCGACCGCCGCCGGGAACCTGGTGTTGCGGATGTAACCGTACCAGGCGGTGACCAGACCGATGACCATCACGATGAACGGGCTCCATTTGATGAGCTCGGGGATCGAGTGCATCGCGTGGATCAGGTGTTCGTGGAACACCAGTGCGCCCTTCCAGAATTCGCCGGTACCTTCGCTGACGAACTCGTGCTGGAACACATAACCTGCGGCAACCGCGCCAAAGGCGAGAACCAGCAGCGGGATCAGCATGACCAGCGGGCTTTCATGCGGATGATAGCCGGCAGTGCCTTCGGGATTGTGGACATGGTTGTCATGCCCGGCTTCCTCCGAAGGATCCTCGTGGTGATGGTGCACGGCGTGCTGGATGTGCTCCGAACCGGCCCAGCGCGGCTTGCCGAAGAAAGTCAGGAACACCAGACGCCAGGAATAGAAGCTGGTCATCAAAGCAGCGAAGATACCCATCCAGAAGGCGAAGCTGCCCGAGGCGCTGCCCGCGGCATAGGCCGCCTCGAGGATCGCGTCCTTCGAGTGGAAGCCGGCGAAGCCCACACCGAACACACCCACGCCGGTGATGGCGAGCGTACCGGCCGTCATCGTCCAGAAGGTTATCGGGATGTGCTTACGCAGATCGCCGTAGAAGCGCATGTCCTGCTCGTGGTGCATCGCATGGATGACCGAACCGGCACCCAGGAACAGCAGCGCCTTGAAGAAGGCGTGCGTGAACAGGTGGAACATGGCCGCACCGTACGCGCCCACACCAGCGGCGAAGAACATGTAGCCGAGCTGCGAGCAGGTCGAGTACGCGATCACGCGCTTGATGTCCCACTGGGTGCAGCCGATCGTCGCCGCGAAGAAGCAGGTCGCGCCGCCGATCACGGTGATGAAGGCCATCGCCGTCGGGCTGGTCTCGAACATCGGCGAAAGACGGCAGACCATGAAGACGCCGGCGGTGACCATGGTCGCCGCGTGGATCAGCGCCGAAACCGGGGTCGGGCCTTCCATCGCGTCCGGAAGCCAGGTGTGCAGGCCGAGCTGTGCCGACTTGCCCATCGCACCGATGAACAGCAGCAGGCACAGGACGGTCATGGTGTCGAAACGATGGCCAAGGAAACCGATCGTCGAACCCGCCATGCCCGGTGCCGCATGCAGGATCTCGGGGATCGAGACGGTGCCGAAGACCAGGAACGTACCGAAGATGCCAAGCATGAAGCCAAGGTCACCGACGCGGTTGACCACGAAGGCCTTGATGGCGGCAGCGCAGGCCGAAGGCTTGCGGAACCAGAAGCCGATCAGCAGGTACGAGGCCAGACCGACGCCTTCCCAACCGAAGAACATCTGCACCAGGTTGTCCGCGGTCACCAGCATGAGCATGGCGAAAGTGAACAGCGAGAGGTAGGCGAAGAAGCGCGGCTGATCCGGCTCCTCGTCCATGTAACCCCACGAATAGAGGTGCACGAGCGCCGAAACCGACGTGACGACCACCAGCATGACCGCGGTCAGGGTGTCGACGCGCAGGGCCCAGTCAAAGGCCATCGGCCCCGACTTCACCCAGGTCAGCACCGGTACGACGGTCGCTTCGGCGCTGCCCGTCAGGAAGCTGATGAAGATCGGCCAGGACAGTGCACAGGCAATGAACAGGGCGCCGGTGGTGACCACCTTTGCCGGAACATTGCCGAGCTGCTTGTTGCCAAGCCCGGCGATGATCGCTGCCAGGAGCGGCAGGAAGACGATGAGCAGGATCGACTGCAAGGCCTTATCCCTTCATCCGGTTGACGTCGTCGACGGCGATGCTGCCGCGGCCACGGAAATAGATCACGAGGATAGCAAGCCCCACTGCGGCCTCGCCCGCCGCCACGGTCAGAACGAACATGGCGAAGATCTGCCCGGTCAGGTCTCCCAGGAAGGAGCTGAAGGCGACGAGGTTGATGTTCACCGCAAGCAGGATCAGTTCGATCGCCATCAGGATGACAATGATGTTCTTGCGGTTCAGGAAGATGCCGAGAACGCCGAGCACGAAAAGGATCGAGCTGACCACGACATAGTGTTCGATACCGATCACAGCTGGACCCCCTTGCCCACTTCGGGCTTGACGTTGACGGTCGCTTCATCGGGACGGCGCATGATCTGCTTGGAGATCTTCTGGCCCCGGGTGTCCGAACGCTGGCGATGGGTCAGCACGATGGCGCCGATCATCGCGACGAGCAGGATGATGCCCGCGGCTTCGAACAGGAAGAGGTAGCGGCTGTAAAGGAGGCCACCGATGGCCTCGATGTTGCTGGCCCCGGCAGGCGTCGCGGCGGTGCCGTCGGGCGAGCCAAGGTCCATCGCGCCGGCGCGGTAGGCACCGATGCCCAGGACCATCTCGGCCAGCAAGACGATTGCGACGAGCAGGCCCAGCGGGAAGTTCCTGACGAACCCGGCACGCAGTTCGGCGAAGTCGATGTCGAGCATCATGACGACGAACAGGAAGAGCACCGCAACCGCGCCGACATAGACAATGACGAGCAGCATCGCGATGAACTCGGCGCCGGTCAGCACCATCAGGCCGGCGGCGTTGAAGAACGCCAGGATCAGCCAGAGGACCGAGTGGACCGGGTTGCGGGCAGTGATCGTCGTCACGGCGGACGCGATGGTGATCACGGCGAAGAGGTAGAAGGCAAATACGTGAATCATGACCTCGGCGCGCCCCTAGCGATACGGCGCATCGGCTTCAAGGTTCGCGGCAATGGCCCGCTCCCACTTGTCCCCGTTCGCCAACAGCTTAGCCTTGTCGTAGAGCAGTTCTTCGCGCGTTTCGGTCGCGTATTCGAAGTTCGGCCCTTCGACGATTGCATCGACCGGGCAGGCTTCCTGGCAGAAGCCGCAGTAGATGCACTTCGTCATATCGATGTCGTAGCGCGTGGTGCGCCTCGAACCGTCGGCACGCGGGGCGGCCTCGATGGTGATCGCCTGCGCCGGGCAGATCGCCTCGCACAGCTTGCACGCGATGCAGCGTTCCTCGCCGTTGGGATAACGGCGCAGGGCGTGCTCACCGCGAAAGCGGGGCGAAAGCGGGTTCTTCTCGAAGGGGTAGTTGATCGTCGCCTTGGGCTTGAAGAAGTACTTCAAGGTGAGCCAGTGCGCCTTCACGAACTCCCAGAGCGTGAAGCTCTTGATGAGGTGTCCGACGGTCATGCGAAGTGTCCGGTAGCCATGAGGTAGCCGCTGACGAGTACGACGAACAGCAGCGATACGGGCAGGAAGACCTTCCAGCCCAGACGCATCAGCTGGTCGTAGCGGTACCGCGGGACGGTCGCCTTCACCCAGCTGAACACGAAGAAGAAGAACAGTACCTTGAGCAGGAACCAGATGAAGCCCGGAACCAGGTACAGGATCGGAATGTCGAGCGGCGGCAGCCAGCCCCCGAAGAACAGCGTCGCGTTGAGCGCGCACATCAGCAGGACGTTGGCATATTCACCAAGCCAGTAGGCGGCGAAAGCCATCGACGAGTACTCGGTCTGGTAACCGGCGACGAGCTCGGATTCCGCTTCAGTCAGGTCGAAGGGAGCGCGCTGCGTCTCGGCCATGCCCGAGATCAGGAACATCACCCACATCGGGAACAGCAGCGGATTGAACGCAAAGCCGTTGAAGATGCCGAAGACATGGCCCTTCTGCGCCCAGACGATGTCGTTCAGGTTGAACGTGCCGGCCCACAGGACGACGCAGATCAGGATGAAGCCGATCGAGACTTCATAGGAAATCATCTGCGCCGAAGCGCGCATCGCCGAGAAGAACGGGTACTTCGAGTTCGAAGCCCAGCCCGCCATGATCGTGCCGTAAACGCCCAGCGAACTGATCGCGAGAACGTAGAGCAGACCGACATTGATATCGGCGAGGATCGCGCCCGAATTGAACGGGATCACCGCCCAGGCCATCAGCGCCACGGTGAAGGTCACGACAGGGGCGATCAGGAAGATGCCCTTGTTCGCGGCCGAGGGAATGATGGTTTCCTGAAGGAAGACCTTGAGGCCGTCCGCGAAGGACTGAAGCAGACCGAACGGGCCGACGACATTGGGGCCGCGGCGCAGCGCCATGGCCGCCCAGATCTTGCGGTCCGCGTAGATGATCATCGCCACACCGAGCAGCAGCGGCAGCGCGATCAGCAGGATGCCGCAGATCGTCGAGACGAACCACGCCCAGTCGTGGGACATGCCGAGGGATTGGAAGAAAGCGGTCATTCCGCAGCCTCCGCAATCTCCTCGCCGTGCAGCAGTTCAGCCGAACAGCGCTGCATCGTCGCACTGGCGCGGGCGATGGGGTTGGTCATGTAGAAGTCCTTGACCGGATAGGCGATCACGCCGGCGGCAGAACCGCCACCAGCAGGCAGGTCGCTCCCGTAGTCGGCCAGACCCTCGATGCCAAGGGCCGGGACCTCGGAAATCATCGCAGCGCGCAATTCCTCGAAGCTGTCAAAGCCCACCGAAACGCCGAAAGCATCGGCCAGGGCCCGCAGGATCGACCAGTCCTCACGCGCATCGCCCGGAGCGAAGACGGCCTTGTCGGCCATCTGCACGCGCCCTTCGGTATTCACGTAGGTACCGGCCTTTTCGGTATAGGCCGCAGCCGGCAGGATCACGTCTGCTGCGTGCGCGCCCTTGTCGCCGTGATGACCGATGTAGACGATCATCGAGTCGGCGAAGCGGGTATAGTCCACTTCGTCCGCACCGAGCGAGAGCAGGACCTTGGGCTTGGCTGCGACGATGTCGGCGATGCCGCCCTTCTGCGCGTAGCCGAGCATCAGCCCGCCCATGCGCGAAGCCGCCATGTGCAGGACGTTGAAGCCGTTCCACCTGGTGCCGTCTTCCAGATCGCGAACGAGATTGAACTCGCCCGCGAGCGCCAGAGCCGCTTCGAGGCCGCCACGGCCCAGCCCTGCTCCGCCGACGATGATCGCCGGACGCGCCGCGCCCTTGAGCGCTTCGCCG